>NZ_CP099734.1:715438-1430876 GCF_025398175.1 Photobacterium sp. TY1-4 | reverse complement strand
ATTGCCGACCATCCGACAAATTACCGATGTGACGCTGAAAGATCTGGGGATCCCGGCCGAGGTTCTGAAATTCTTCACCTATCCAACCGAGTTCGACTGCCGGGAAACCCAGATGGCACTGAAAGGCTCCGGCATCGAATGCCCTCGCCTGCCGACTTATGCCCCGGCCATCTGGGACTACTGGGAACGCCATCTGGATCCGGCGATCTCCGGCGATCGCAGCCTGAGTGCCCGGGTCTCCGACAAGATCATCCTGATCACCGGCGCCAGCTCCGGGATCGGCCAGGCAACCGCGTTCAAACTGGCGGAAAACGGCGCCGAAATGATCCTGGTTGCCCGCGATGAAGAAAAACTGGCAGCGACCAAGCAGGCCGTTGAAGAGCGCGGCGGAATTGCACACACCTATACCTGTGATTTATCGGCCATTGAACAGGTCGAACAGCTCATTGAGCAGGTGCTGGCTGATCACGGTCGGGTCGATATTCTGATCAACAATGCCGGTCGTTCGATCCGCCGCTCCATTGCCAACTCGATTGACCGCTTCCACGACTTCGAGCGGACCATGCAGCTCAACTATTTTGGTTCACTGAAACTGACCCTGGGGCTGCTCCCGGCAATGGAAGCGCAGGGCGGCGGCCATGTCATCAATATCTCTTCGATTGGTGTGCTGACCAATGCGCCACGCTTCTCAGCTTATGTGGCCTCAAAAGCCGCGCTGGATGCATTCACCCGCTGTGCGGCTTCAGAGTATTCGGATCTCAATATCCATTTCACCACCATCAATATGCCTTTGGTGGCGACGCCGATGATTGCCCCGACGAAGATCTACCAGTCCGTCCCGACCCTGACGCCAAATGAAGCGGCCGATATGCTGGCCACCGCCATCATTGACAAGCCGAAACGGATCGCCACCAACCTGGGCATTTTCGGCGCGGTCGTACACGCCCTGTTCCCGAAACTGGCCGAAATCGTGATGAACAGCAGCTTCCGGATGTTCCCGGACTCAAAAGACAGCGATCAGGGTAAAGAGCAAAAAACCGAGAAAGCCTCTTCAGCAGAGCTGATCGCTTTCTCTGCCCTGCTCAAGGGGATTCACTTGTAAGCCAAACACAGACAAGTGACACGAAGTAAGGAACACAACGCTTACACTGAAGTGGCTGAGCCACATTTTGAAAAGGAAAAAGAATCATGGCAGATTTACAAGCACATTTTGAACAAGCGCAACTGGATGTCAAAACACTCACCCAGCGTCCGTCGAATGATGAACTCCTGGCACTGTACTCGCTGTTCAAGCAAGCCACCGAAGGCGATGTCCACGGCAGCAAACCCGGCATGTTTGACTTCAAAGGCGCGGCGAAGTATGAAGCGTGGGAGCAACTGAAAGGCATGGACAGCGATACTGCGATGCAACAGTACGTGGATAAAGTGGCCGCCATGAAAGCTGCTTACGCATAGGCGTGAAGCCGAATTTGCGGTCAGGTTCGCTCTCCTGACCGCTCAAGAAAGACCGCAATTGCGGTCTTTCTTTTGTCTGAACATCGTCCTGTTCACAGGTAGACGATTCTGCATTTATGCGGTTAAAGACTCCCTTCAACGGGCAGTAAAGAAAAAGCCACCCAGCTGATGCCCGGTGGCTTTGTCTGATCAGTCACGCCTTGCGGCTTAGTGCAATTTAGCAGACGGCTGTGGTGTTTCCGTCGAGGCAGAGACCCCTCCCGGCAAAGCATCTGAATCCTGCGCTTGGGTTTCATTGAGCTGCGTCGCCGTCAACAGTGCTGTCAACTTCGCCAGTTGCTGCTCCAGGGCTTCGACCTTTTTCTGTTTCTCAGCAAAAATCTGCTCGAAATCTTCATCATCCGGAGACAGGGAGCTGCCGGCTGCCTCAACCGCAGTTTCGACCGCCAGCGTTTTGTCCTGACGATATTCCAGTTGCTCGGAGACGGCATGAACCGCGGTTTGCATCACTTCGGCTTCGATCTCAGCAAAAGCTTCGCGCATATACTCGGTGATCGCCTCAAAACCCGGCAGTGACTGACTGCAGGCCACCAGGGAAAAATAAATGGTATCCGCATTGCTGAAGAAGGTGATATTGAGGGTTTGGCCCGGCATCAGCAGCGACACCGGATATTGCTCCCGCACGGTCGCCCCCATAAAGTACAGCTGCTCCCTGGCTCCCGGTACATTGGAAATCAGCAAGTTACTGGCTGGCGGAATGAAGTTATTGAGCCCGAACTTGCCACTAAACAACGACACCCCGTTCACCAAAAGCGAGTAATTCACATAGGCATCGGGAGAAATGTTCAGCGCCTCCTGTTTCAGGTCCAAGGTCGCATGCTGGATCGCTTCCAGGCGCTCCAGCGGGCTCAGGAAGGGTTTCCCCAACTCCACATGGCCGATGGACATTTTATTACTCTGCCCTTCGGCCTCGTCCTTGCCCCTTAAGTTAATCGGCATCATCGCAACCAGCGGCTTATTCAGCGGGATCGCCCGATCCTGTAAATACCGGTTCAGCGCAATATCACTGACGGTAAACAGAATATCGTTCAGCGAAGCACCGGTAATATGGCTGATATGCTTGAGCTGACGCATCGAGAAATGCCCCAGACTCACGGCGCGGCTGCGCTTCGGACTTAAGTTGAAGGGGGTTTTCGGCGCCGTAAACGGTACTTTCAAATCACAGTCCGCCAGATTCACCGCTTTCAGGGCCAATTTGCTGCCGAGACGGAACATGGAAGGCAACAACGACAATTGTTTGGTCGCGGTCATAGCGGTTTTCATCACCAAATCCGTCAGATGGGTTTCCTGACGGCGCTGCGCATCCGTTTTCCGTAAATCATGTTGCCAGAACGGCTTGGTAAAAGACTGCTCCGGATCCGGATGACAACAAGACGTGAAAATCCGGCTGGCCCGCACCCCGTCCGCCATTGAGTGATGAATTTTCATCACCAGGGCAACCCGGTTATGTTCGAGGCCACCAATCACCCACACTTCCCACATCGGGCGACTGCGATCCAGGACCTGGCTATGCAAACGACCCACGACCTGCTGCAGCTGTTGCTCATTGCCCGGAGATGGCAACATGGTGATCCGCAGATGATCGTCCAGATTCACTTGCGGCATCGCTTCCCAGGAAGGTTTCCCCGTCAGCGACCACTTCAGACGCCAGTTAAACGGTGCGGCCGTTTCGGTCTGCGCCAGGAAGTGCGAATACAGATCCTGCGCAAAGGTTGCAGCCTGCTCCCGGGGAGGATCCAGGATCACCAACCCCGTGACATGCATCGGCGTTTTTGCCGTTTCAAATGCGATAAAACTGAAATCAAGAAGAGACAAACTTGGCATAGAAGATTCCTTTTTCTAGCTTGTCTGGCAGCCAATCTGCCTCACACATGGTTATCCGTCGGTATACCGCCGGACCGATTGCAGCCCGCTTATTCTGCGGCTTGCTTCACCAGTTTATCGACGGCCAACTGCAACTGATCGATTTTTGCTTCGACCGATGACAAGTGGTTTCGATCCACCCCGCAAGTTTTGCGTAGGGCATCATTCAGCTGCGTTTCTGTCCGCGCCAGCATCGCTGCCTTGGTATGTTTCACCCGCGACAGGGTTTCCGTTTCTACGTGCTGACCCTGCTCAACCAGAGAAGTAAACCGTTTGGTCACCAGGTGCTGGGCCATTCCGACCTGTTCGATACCTTTACTGTATGCCCCGAGCCCCGCCCAGACAACCTGCTTCAGAGCGCTCTCTCCGGTTTCAGTCACAGTTTTCATATTTCCGATCATTTTTACTGGATTCATCATGGTCAAAATCCTGTTTGTTCATTATTGAAGTTCCACTGAGATCCCAGAGCCTAACAACTGAAATTAGATCATTCTTTCTAAATTCCGCCTTCAGCCGCCATCCGCCATCCGCCATCCGCCATCCGCCATCCAACCTAACGCCGCGCGTATAGCCAGTGATGTGCAAGTTTGCCGATCGGTGACAGTATAATGTTTCTGAACCACGGCTCAGTGACTGGCCCACATCCCCCAACCCATCCAAGCGGCTTATCAAGGCTGTGACTCAGTTCAACTTCTCGCCAAAAATTGGCAAAAAAACGACCAAAAACGTGATGAAAAAGCAAGTCTAGAGTGAACACTCTATTCCTGGTGCTAACAATGAAACTGACGCACAAAAATATGCTTCTTTCCAATAACAAATCGAACAAGGAATGCAAAATGTCAGTACTAGAATTAGTGGAAACCCCCACACCGCCGCTAACGAGCATGACTGTGACTTGTGAAAAACCAGCTGCGCCCGCCTTTGCCGATGTCGAACAATTGGTTGATCGCATTCTGGAAACGGTCGGAAACCAAATCACGCTCGGCGTGCCGCTGGCGATTGGAAAACCCGTCGCGTTTGTCAACGCACTCTATCAGCGGGCGAAAACCGACCCCCGGATCACCTTGCGGATCGAAACCGGGATTAGCCTGGAAAAACCCGTCGGGAAAAGTCCGCTGGAAGAGAAGTTCCTGGGGCCCTTCATTGAACGTGAATTCGCCGGCGTCCCGGATCTGGATTACCTCACCGATCTGCGCCGCAATCAGGTACCGGCCAATATCACGGTCAGTGAGTTCTTCTTTAAGGCCGGCAGCTTTCTCAACAGCCCGCAGCAACAGAACTACACCAGCACCAACTATACCCACGCCGTGCGGGACTTGCTGGATAAAGGCGTGAACGTTGTCGCGCAGCTGGTTGCCAAACGGACGGTGGATGGCGTGACCACCTACAGTTTATGCAGTAATTCTGATCTGGCCCTCGACTTTGCGCCGTTAATGGAAGAGATGCGGGCAAACGGAACCCCGGTTGCCATGGTCGCGGAGGTCAATGCCAACATGCCGTTTATGCACAATCATGCTGAAGTGGCCGACAATGTCTTTGACTGGGTGCTGGATCAAAACCTCAAACCCGGCCATCAGGACTATGCCCTGTTTGCCGCCCCCCATGCCAGCATCTCGCCGGAAGATCATTTGATTGGCTTTTACGCCAGTACGCTGGTCAAAGACGGGGGAACCCTGCAGGTCGGGATCGGTTCGCTCAGCAGCGCGCTCATTTACAGCGCCTTGCTGCGCCACCAGCACAACGACGTCTATCATCAAGTCCTGACTGAACTGAACGTGGCCGAGAAATTTCCGGTCAGCCAGAAAATCGGAGACAGTGGCCCCTTTGAGCAGGGGTTGTACGGCTGTAGCGAGTTGATGGTTGATGGTTTCGTCCACTTGTACAAAGCCGGGATCCTGAAACGGGAAGTTTTTGAAGATCTGACTCTCCAGACACTGCTGAACCAGCAGAAAATCACCCCGGATGTCTCACTCGCAACTTTGCTCGCCCTGCTGAAGCACGGTGCCATCGCCACACAGCTGACCCGCGAAGATGTCGCCTACCTGAAACGGATTGGGGTATTTCGCGCCAACGTGAGATACGAGCAAGGCCAGCTGTTTGTCGGCCGTCAGCAAGCTCCGGCTAACCTGAACCATGCCGATTCACTCGCCTGGATTGAACAGCACTGCCTGGGCGATACCTTAAGTGGTGGCATGGTCATGCACGGCGCATTTTTTGTCGGACCGAAAGATTTCTACGACGCCCTGAACACCATGAGTGAGGCCGATCATCAGAAGTTCTGTATGACCAGCGTCAACTACGTCAATGATCTCTACGATCATTTCCTCGGCAGCCAGCAACTCAAGCAGGCCCAGCGGCAGCACGCCCGGTTTATCAACTCCGCGATGATGGTTACTCTCAGCGGCGCAGCAGTCTCCGATGCGCTGGAAAACGGCCAGGTGGTCAGCGGCGTCGGCGGACAATACAATTTTGTGGCGCAGTCGCACCAACTGCACGATTCCCGCTCGATCATGAAGCTCAGGAGCTGCGCGGTACGCAACGGGGAACTCAAATCGAATATTCTGTTTAACTACGGCCATACCACGATTCCGCGCCAGCTCAGGGACATCGTGATCACCGAATACGGGATTGCAGATCTGCGCAGCAAACCCGATCACGTGGTGTATACCGAGTTAATCAAAATTGCTGACTCCCGCTTCCAGCCGCAGCTGCTGGCCCAGGCCAAAGCCGCGGGCAAAGTGGCCAAAGACTATACCTTGCCACCGGCGTACTGCAATAACACGCCCAAAGCGATTCAGCGGGTGTATCAGAAATTCGCCCAACAACAAATTTTCTCGCCGTTCCCGTTTGGTTGCAGTTTTACGGCCGAGGAGCTCCAGTTGGGTAAAGCGCTGAAATCACTCAAAGCCAAAACAGCCACACCCAGCGGCAAACTGAAATGCATCCTCAAAGCGCTGACCGCCAACCCAAACGACGCCAGCCTGCGTCCCCTACTGGCGCGCATGGATCTGCTTCGACCCGCAACATTTAAGGACAAGTTGACCCAGCGCTTGCTGGCGGCCGAGCTGAAGGGAAGGTAAATCCACTCGCTCCAACACGATTGAATAAAACGAGGTGAGCAATGTCGAAAAAAAATAAAGTGATCGCGCTGTGCCCCTACGCAGCTATTTGGGGATGCCCCAAATGCCCAGTGCGAAGAATCTGTCCGGGCAAAACCACCATCGGGGATCAACCCATCGCTTCACAGCAGACTAATGAGCGGACCGGCAAGCGATAGTGTCGGACCAAAGCAGTCAGGCCAATAGTCGCCCGGCTCTGGTCGTCCCTACCGACCCACAGGAAAGAAAGCCCCATTGCTTTCTTTCCTGTTATCCCCTGAACAACCAGTTATTCATCAATGCCGAATAGAAAATCACCTGGGACCTGGCGGCGTTCAATTACAGAAACCCTGACGACATCTTGATGTGCATAAACTCAACGTTTGCCTCATTTATGTGCTTGGAAACATTGGTTTATATCTGGCATACCTTTCACCTCTCTGACTATTCTTTAATTAAGCGCCTGCTTACCTGACGCTCTGACCCGCAGTATTTCAAGGAGAGCCTATGGAAGTTATGAAAGCCTTTTTCTTCGGCCTGCTCTTATCTCTCTCGATTGGGCCCATCGCGATTCTGGTTTTAAACAACGGCATTCAGCATGGGTACACAGTGGCAGTCCGCAGTGCCATTGGCGCAGCACTGGCCGATTACTGCTATGCCCTGATTAGTTTTATAGCCGGTACCTGGATCATCACCACCTTCTCCGATTATCACTACCAGATCATCCTGCTCTCTTCCTGGGTCCTGATCTTCGTCGGCTTTTATATGATGTACAGCGCCCTGCGCAATACCCGGCTACTGGCCAATTTTCATCAGCCCACCCGCAAACTGGGACTCCGGGCCGCTTTCTATCTCACCCTGGCCAACCCCATCGCGGTCATTGCGCTCTCCGCCTTTATCGGCCATGCCGACATGGCGGTCAACCCGCTGTACGCCTTGCAACTGGCCGGCGCTATTTTTACCGGGAGTCTGGTGATTCAGTGCCTGTTGGCCATCTTCGGCTCAGCTTACCGCGAGCATTTCGATACCCTGACTTTCCCGTTTTATCTCCAGTTACTGGGCGGTTTAATGATTTGTCTGTTTGGGGTGCACAGCTTTGTCGAGCTGGCAAAATAAGCCCGACGACGGGATGCCGAATGGTGAGCGCTTCCTTGCAGAGAAACGCTGAAAAAACCAGCTGTCGACTGCTTTATTCCTGCTGAACAGGCCTTTTCCGGCAATGCCGGTTCTCGTTCAAAACGGAGCTTGGTATGATCCGGGTGATTTTGTGTCGGGCCAGGTTCAGGCTCATTAACGAATCTGTCTGGCAAGGAGTGCCGAGGAGAGTCATCTGCATCCAGATGTAGAGACCCCTGTTCAGGACAGATGAAGAGAAAGGTATATAACCGCCATGGCATTCAGCACCATCGAGTTACTCGGCTACGCATCCTCATTCATGGTTGCGGTTTCCCTGATGATGAAAGATATCGTCTGGTTACGGGTTTTGAACCTGATCGGCTGTATTTTATTCACGACTTACGGGTTTATGATCGATGCAATGCCCGTGGTCGTCACCAACAGCTTTATTGCCTGCGTCAATGTGTATTACCTGGCGAAAATGGCAAAAGTGCGCGCACGTCAACGCCTGACGACGAAGTAACCGGAAATGTACTCACCCGTGCAAGCGGTACATGTAAAAAATCGGCTCACTGGATAAAGCCGCGACTCCGAAAAAACTGTCCCCCAATAAAACGTTGCATCCAATAAAAACAGCCGCGCTGGATGATCCCACAAAGAACGTCACTCAGCGCGGCTGTTTGCGTTTGAACTTGCCGCACGTCGCGGTCGACAATCCATACCTAATCACGGTCCTGTGCTTTTTGCGCCCCCAGATCGTTTAGATGTTTGCGTCGGGTGCGTTCCGAAATTTCTTTGACTCGTTGTTTGACACGTTTATTCGTATACATCAACCTCTTCCTCTCAGCTTCTGCTCTGGTGCCGGTGTCTCCCGACTTGTCATTTGCTGATTCAAATCGTCATGGGATTGCGCATGGGTTCATCAACACAAACACATGCTGTAAAACTCCGCTATATTACGACATCAAGCTTAACCTGCACTGTCTTCACGGCACCATTACCGTCCAAACATGCAGACATCAATGCATACATTTACAAGTAATATATAGAGATCTCTTCAATAAAACAGTCATCCCGGCGGTTTTTGATTCTCCAGTCATCCCTGTATGGTATATTTTTGCGCGTTAACCAAACTCAATGTGCAAAGGTACATCAATACATATGGTATTTGTCGCTCAAGTCAAAACTCAGTTCGCAATTCTGTTGAGTGCCATCAGTGCGTTTTGCATCGCTTATACCTTCCATGCGTCCGAACTTCCCGTTGATTATGCCAATGTTGTCATTGAAGGCGTGATGGCCCTGAGTTGCCTGCTGTTGATGTTTGGGATCCATGGCGTCAAAGAAAACCGTCCAATCTACCGCTTACTGCTACTGTCTTCTTCACTGCTGTTTATCGGCCATTTCATTGACGTTGTCGATGAATTTATCCGCTCCTGCCATACGCTCGACATTCTGGAAGATCTTTGTCAGTCCTTCGGTTTTCTACTCTTATTGCTGACAAGCGCTCGCTGGGTGAAATTTCACCGACAGCAAAATCGAAAAATGAAATATCTGGCGGAGACGGACAGCCTGACCGGGCTGCTTAATCGCCGGGCGTTTACCCAAAGCGCACAAACGATGCTGGATAATGCAGAGGGTCAGGAAACACCGTTCAGCCTGATCCTGCTCGATATTGATCACTTTAAGCTAGTCAATGACAACTACGGGCACCTGACAGGGGATCATGTGTTGTACAGCGTTGGACAAACCATCCAGGCCAGCTTGCGGCAAGAAGATTTGCTAAGCCGCTTCGGCGGCGAAGAGTTCGTGATCTTGTTGAACCATACAACCCTAGCGGATGCCAAACAGATCACAGAGCGCATTCGCAGTGCCATTGAAGCCCTGCGCATCGACCACAAACACACACAATTACAATGTACGGCCAGTTTCGGTGTGGCCTGCCTTCCTTCGAGCGAAGCAAACATCACCGCACTGATCAAAAACGCCGACCAAGCGTTATATCAGGCCAAAGCCCTGGGCCGAAATCGTTGGTGTGTTGCCTGAGCCGGATTTAACCCAGCCCCGATTCTGTTCGGTGTCGATTATATGTCTCTCAAACAATGGTGGAAAATCGGATTTATTTTTACCCTGGTGGTAATTCCAGTGTGCTTTCTCATTGGCGGCGTCTAGTGGAAAACGATCGATCTGTGGTCAACCGGCGCACACTGATCCGAAACACAGCCCGCGCCCTCACCCAGACAGGTTGTCGGGGTGCTTTCATATCTCCTCCAAATAAAATCATTCGAACACATCGTTTCGTGCACGAAATCAACCCCAAGCACTCGACACATAAAATCATAGACTTATGTACACTTTTCACTCAAAAAACGCTTCAAAGTTGTGATTTTTTATTCTCAATGTTAACATTTATGCGATTTTTAATTTGAATTCTAATGGATTTGGGCTGTATGGGTCGTTCGTGGAACCACGAAAACCCGCCCAAATCATTAGAGGACAAAACAACCGAGAGACTTTATGGATAGCGTATTGAATCAATACAGCATTGAAACAACCGACTATCAGGTCGGCCAGGACAATATTCAGAAATGGGGATTTGATGTCCACAACCCTGTGTTTGGGATCAGCGCAGGTTTGATTCTTCTCTGTTTACTCAGCCTGGCTGTGGTTGACCCAGCCACCGCCAAAAGCGCACTGGACGGGTTAAAAGGCCAGATCATCAGCAATTTTGACCAACTCTTTATGTGGTCGGCCAACCTGTTCCTCCTGTTTTGTATCGGCCTGATGGTCTCGCCGCTGGGTAAAATTCGGATCGGGGGGTTGGATGCCGAGCCGGAACATACCACCCTGTCCTGGATCGCCATGCTATTCGCCGCCGGAATGGGGATCGGGTTACTGTTCTGGGGCGTGGCTGAGCCAACCGCCTATTTCACCGGCTGGTACGAAACCCCGCTTGGCGTTGAACCCTACTCTGCCGAAGCACGCGAACTCGCTTTAGGTGCCACCATGTTCCACTGGGGGGTGCACGGCTGGGCCATGTACGCGCTGGTCGCCCTGTCACTGGCTTTCTTCGCTTTTAACAAAGGACTGCCGTTATCGATGCGCTCCATTTTCTACCCGGTCTTTGGGGATCGGGCCTGGGGCTGGATGGGACACGTCATCGATATTATGTCGGTTCTGGCAACCCTGTTTGGCCTGGCGACCTCCTTGGGGCTGGGTGCCCAACAGGTTACCAGTGGGATCAACCATGTCTTCGGAACCGACGGCGGCCTGGGTATGCAGTTAGGGGTGATTGTCTTTGTTACCACGCTGGCAGTGATCTCAGTGGTTCGCGGCCTGGAAGGTGGTGTGAAGGTGTTGAGTAACATCAACATGCTGTTTGCCCTGGCGGTGTTTATTTTCGTCACCTGCGTCGGCTTCGGGGTCGTGCAGGACTCACTCACCACCACCATCATGGGCTATTTAGACAACCTGGTGCCGCTGAGCAACCCGCATGGCCGTGAAGATGAAACCTGGATGCATGGCTGGACGGTATTCTACTGGGCCTGGTGGATCTCCTGGTCACCATTTGTCGGGATGTTTATCGCACGGGTTTCTAAAGGCCGTACCGTTCGTGAATTCCTGTTTGCTGTTGTCTTCGTGCCAACCTTAATGACCACCATCTGGATGGCTGTCTTTGGCGGTATTGCGATTGACCAAGTGATCAACAAAGTCGGTGAGCTGGGCGCAAACGGTTTGACTGATATTTCGCTGACCCTGTTTCACGTCTATGACGCGCTGCCATTCGGCTCTGTGATCTCCGTGATCTCACTGGGGCTGATCATCGTCTTCTTTATTACATCATCAGATTCCGGCTCGCTGGTGATCGACAGCATTACCGCCGGAGGTAAAGTTGATGCGCCGGTACCACAACGGATTTTCTGGGCAACGATTGAAGGCGCGATTGCGGCCATGATGTTGTGGATTGGCGGGACGGAGGCCCTGCAAGCACTGCAGGCCGGGGTCGTCACCACTGCACTGCCGTTTACCCTGGTCCTGCTGCTGATGTGTTACAGCCTGATCAAAGGCTTGCGTACAGAGCGTGCCCTGTACCAAACGCGCACCGCATAACGGCTTCCCATGGCCGGCATTCGCCGGCCATGTTTATCTGCTTCATCACTGAAATTTCAGCTGTGTTCACGGACGCGTCAGTTGCGAGCACACCATCCCAGTAACCTTGCCACTGCGCCTCCCGCCGATAGAACGAACTGGGAGCCACTTTTTGCCACCCTTGCTCAGTTTCAAGCATTAGCGTGGGATAGCCCGACACCTGGTACTGCGTCATCAACTGGCGAGTCCGTGTGATGGTGCCATGCAATTGCGCTTCATTGGCTGTCATTGCTGCACGCCACGCGGATTCATCCAGACCGATTTCTTCGGTCAGTGCGGCCAGAGTATCGATCTGATTCACCGCTAATCCATCGCGATAATGACCCTGCTGGATCGCACGCAGCATCTCCAGCGGGTCCCCCCCCACCGTGTCAGTCGCCAGGATCGCCTGCGCGGTCAGATACGAATCCATCACTATAGGGGCAGTGCTCTTGATACGCGCCACATAAGCGTCACCAAACTCGGCACCGGTCTCCCGGGCGATTTGCTGATCATGCTGCAAAATGTGCTGACGGAACGACGGGTCAATGGCACGATTGGCCACCATGCCGCCGGGATGCAACACAAGCGACACCCCATCGCGCTGGTTTAACTGCTCAATCAGCGACGAAGCGCCATAACACCAGCCGCACATCGGGTCGAAAAAATAATGAACCGTTACCATTTCATCTCTCCCATGTGCACCTTCGCGCCAATCTCCAACGCCATCGGCAATCCGGCCTGCGGATATTGTGCCGTCATCGCTTCAATCAGATCCTTGCTATTGCCACTCTGCTGTTTGGCCACATCAAATGCCGTCAGATAACCCTGAGAATAATCAATCGTTGCGCCATTGAGCTGGGTCCCGGCTTTCATGTGCCCGGGAACCACTGTCTCCGGTTTCAGCGCTTTCATCGCTTCGAGCTGCTCCGCCCAGGCCTGACGCGCCTGATCTTGCTGAGCATCAGCCATCCACAAATGCACATCCCCGTACACGGCGACGTTACCCAGTAACGTTTTGGTCGATGGAATCCACAAATACGGACGATGTGCCATCAAACCATCTGTGCCCCTGATCTCAATCACCTGATCATCAACCTTCAGGGTATGGCCCTGAAATGCCGTCGGTAACACCGGTGCAACCGGCGCATTGGCACCCATTTTCGGTCCCCAGAATGCCAGCTTACCCGCCATCTTCTCAGCAATTTTCTCACGCACCGCCGGGGTGGTGATCACCTTCGCATCCGGAAACAGAGCGACCAGCACTTCAGCCCCAAAGTAGTAATCCGGATCCGCCTGACTGATGAAAATCGTTGTCAATGTTTTGCCGGAATCGAGCACTTTGGCCGCAATCCGCAAGGCATCCGCTTTGGTAAATCCGGTATCGACGACCATCGCTTCCGTCTCTCCGTACACCACGCTGGCATTGACATGAAAGCTGCCCGGGCCAGCGTTGTATACATCCAGTTGCAACGGTGCAGCCTGCGCATATGTAGCCGTTGTACCGGCAAGCAGTAATGAAGCCGCAATCTTGGTTAGTGTTCGCATTGTTCTCTCCAAATCTCTCTGTCTAAGTTGGAGCCAAGATTACCGTGTTGATTTGCTCAGATATATAACCAATAATGCGCAACATTGTTTCTTATATCGGTCAGATAAATGGATAAGCTTACTGCGGCCAGAGTCTTTATTGATGTCGCACACTCCGGCAGTTTTACCGCGACGGCAGCAAGGCTGGAGATGTCCCGCTCAATGGTAACCCGCCATATCGAAGCGATGGAAAATTGGTTACAGGCCCGACTGTTACAACGCACAACCCGGAAGGTTACGCTCACCGATGCCGGTGTTCGCTGTCTGGCCCAAACCCGGATGTGGGTCGAGATGGCAGAACAGATGCAACGGCTGCACCAACCGGATGATCGGCTCAGGGGGAAATTACGGATCACCACCAGCATGTCATTCGGCCATGCTCAATTGATGCCTGCGATTCACGAGTTCATGAGCCAACATACGGGGATTGAAATTGATGTTGATGTCGCCGACCGTGCCGTAAACCTGGTCGAAGAGCAGATTGATCTCGCGATCCGAATTGCCGCGGATCCCGATCCCACCCTGATCGGTCGGCCGATTGCGCAATGCGCGTCGATCCTGGTGGCCTCACCGGCTTATCTGCAACACCATGCCCCGATTGAGCACCCGGAAGATCTATCCCGCCACCAGTGCTTAGGCTATAAAAATTTTGAGCGTCATGTCTGGCACTTGAGTCAAGCTGGACAACACATCTCCACTGATATCCACTGCCGCCTGACCGCCAACGAAGCCACCGTGCTATTGAGCGCAACCCTGAGCGGGCACGGAATCGCCATGCAGCCCACCTATCTGGCCAATCCATATCTGCAAAGCGGGCAACTGGTTCAGGTGTTACCGGCGTGGCAACCGAAGATGATGAGCGTCTATGCCCTGTACCCATCTCGCAAACACCTTGCTCCGGGCGTCAGAGCCTTGATTGACCATTTGGTTGAATACTATAAGGCCAATCCCTGGTAGCGCAGGGAGGCCAAAAATCACAAATGAACGAAAATGATGAAGAGTTTGTAAGGAAGGCTGTTCGTTGCATAGGGCAACTGATTATAGATCAGCACAAGTCACGCATGATTGTTTCATATTCCTCTTTCGCGTCATCAATCAATCGATGAAGCTCTCGAGCATCATTGCGTGTGAGATCAATATGCCAAAGTTTATGAGTAGGGTGATTATGCTCGATGCAGTCCACCCCGGTTGTTTTACCATGGGTTGAAAAAAACAAATCTTCAAAATCACCTTCCAACTTTTTATGCTCCTCCAATATTTCCACAGATAATTCACCTGTTGGCTTAATAGCCAGATGTGCATGATTATGTAATTTACCCGCAAGGGTATAAGACCGATGTTTAGCGAACATTGATTCCTTCTCTACCTTGGTTAACAAACTCAATTTAAAGTATAGGCAGCTTGACCTTGTCCTTCATGATGATTTGATGATATTACCGTTTGTAATACAGAATCTACCCTTATATATAAATGGTATAAAGAATCTGAGGGTATTTTATAAATTACATTTGGAGAGAAAAAATGAATATAAAGAGTAAATTAGTTGGCTCGGCGCTGTTTCATCCTCGGAAGTTTCTTATTGATGAAACAAGATGACCTGCGACATCAATATGATTCTCAGTTATCCAAATGCAACCGATAGTACAGTCAGTTCAGAGAAGAAAGATCCCAAACATGCACGCGTCGCTCTGTTTTATGCAAGAGGATGTTGTTGAAGAATCTTGCCAAAGCTATGTCAGAAAGCCATACCAAAAAGTTGTGTCAAAAACGCTTCGCCAAAAAGCTATATCCCTGAGCCATACCCCAGAGCAGTGCCACAGGGCTGTGCTATAGGGTGGTACCACGAAACCATACCTAGGGAAACATGCCTCGGGGGAACCATGCTTCGAACTTCAGCAACAGTAGATGAAATGATGCCGTGTGACTACAAGACAGGTGAAAAGTGCAGGAATATTTGTTTATTGAGGATACTTGTGAAGCGACATGAAACGAGTTTAATGAGCGCGCGATCAGCAGAATAAAATGGCCTTTTCATCCATGAAAAGGCAAACATCGTCGTTTGCTCAAATTAGTTCTTCCGAACACCATGGAAAGCAAAACGACTATATTCATTTCCTGATTCGGTGACTGCTGAATATTTTACAGAACGAGAGTGATTCAGCGACAGCGGAATAAATACCCGGCCTGAATCATCGGTCCGGAAACTATTCTGCGCTTGAGGCTGATTCACGACAGAAACCACCGCGTTGGCAGATGGTTGGCCGCCGTCGGTCACAGTCACCCAGGCCCCATTTTGCGTATCAGTCACTTGGATATCAGCATAAGATAAAGCTGAAAAACCCATCAATAAAGAAGCGAGTGCAATGCTGACTTTTTTCATTAGAATATCTCCGTGTAATTATCATTTCTGTCGTGATTGTAAAACCAACTGCTATCAACCACGGGGTTATTGTTCAAACATCTTTACTTCTTGATACCTATCTTAATCCCAGAAAGGTAAACGGAAGTTGAACGAGGATTAATTAAACAATCTGGTTGTTCTTTGATGGGATAACTATAGTGAGCGTCCGGTTCAGATGATAGCGCAATGATTTGCGCGACTTGTTCTAAAAATTCGAACAGACAAATTCGCTCCGTCGATATCCCGCCCGAGCCGCGTCGATTTGCTCTCTACCCGTTAAAACTGATACTGCAAGCCAAGCGTCGTCAGCACCTGATCCCGATCGTAAAAGTCAATATTCGATTCCCGACGGTCCCAGCCACCGCTGGCAAACAACATGACATTCCGCCAGTTATACGGGGCTGCATACACATAACGCAAAGAGAATCCGGTACTGGTATCTTCCCTGACCTCGTTAAAAATCGGATGCGACGCATCAAAACTGTGTGTGGAATAATCTCCCCCCAGCACAAAAATGTGGCGGTTCACCTGACGACTCAGCTCCGCTTTGATCCCAACGCGCTCCCCACGCATGGCCGCGCCATCTGCATCATCGAACAGATAATGGATATCCCATTCCAGCCCGAGCCCGGCAATCGGCGGGATAGACTGACCGATAGCCGCATAATACAAATTCCCTTCCCGGGTCAGCAGGCTGGTATTCTCAATCGTCGTCGCCCCGCTTTGTTCGTCATCGACACGATGCTCCCCTGCCGCAAGTTCCAGCGCCAGGGACGAGCCGAGAATATTGTCATAATTGAAGACAAGCCCCCGGACAGTTTGTTTGGTTTCCTGGCGCTCGGTGTTCAGCGCAAACGGATCCTGCCAGGTTTCTTTTTCCAGTACCCCCGGAACAAAACCAATCGCCACACTGGAGCCATCTACCAGGTAATGCCGATAGCCGGCCTGCATATAGAAATCACTCGCCATTCCGACTAGATCTGACTTGAAATACAATTCGCTGTTGGTGCTGGGGATCCTGAAATTCAGATCCCACACCGGAAAAAACACGGTGGACTCTTCGGCTTGTCCCGGTGCGTTATAGTCCGTGATCACCGTTTGCCCCTCGGTGTTAAACGATGATTTCTCGCTGGCACCACCTGCGAGTAAATTCACTTCACCATACAGACCGAACTTTCCCTGCTGCATTGCCGCCGCAGGTGCCGCCAGCACAGAGAAGATCAACATATATGCCACTTGCTTGTTCATGAACTTGTCTCCGTTTATCCAAGCTGATTGATATCCATCTCAAAAACCAGACAACAACCAAGATTCAGGCCTTGTGATCGACCCCCATAAGCTACCGTATGGACAACCGGGTCAGCATGTGTAAAAAGTCATGAATTCAATGGCAGAGGAAGCCGATCGGCTCAATTCAGGCGATGAGAAACGCTCTTCAGCACACAGAAACAACAAAGCGGCAGATAGCCTGAACGCCAAGCCAGCTGCCGCAAGTGGTTTCATTTAACAATGAGCTTTATTGAAACAAGTCGCTTTCATTTAACAAGTAGCTGTATTGAAACAAGTGGTTCCTTGAAACAGTATTTTCTTAAAACAAACAGTCTTCTTGAAAAAGCGTTAGCCTAACGACGCACCATGAGTGCGAATCACATCCTGATACCAGTAAAAACTTTTCTTCCGTTGACGGATCAAAGTGCCCTCGCCGTGATCATCCCGATCCACATAGATGAATCCGTAACGCTTGCTCATTTCCGCAGTCGAGTTGCTGACCAAATCAATTGGTCCCCAGCTGGTGTAACCCATGAGCTCAACCCCGTCTAACACCGCCTCTCTTGCCTGTATTAAATGCGCCTTCAGGTAAGCAATACGATAGTCATCAATGATTTCGCCGGCAGCGTTCGGCTCATCTTTCGCGCCTAAACCGTTTTCAACGATAAACAATGGCTTTTGGTAGCGATCATAGAGGAAGTTCAATATCACCCGCAGGCCTTTGGGGTCGATTTGCCAACCCCACTCACTCTTCTCCAGATAAGGGTTCGACACACTGGCGACGATATTGCCGACTTCTTTTTGTTTCGGATCCGCGCTGGCGCACGCACTGGCGTAATAGCTGAACGAAATAAAATCGACACTCGCCGCCGCCAGGGTGTCCAAATCACCCGGTGCCATTTCAATCCGGATCCCCTGATCGCGGAAATACCGCAGCATATAGCCCGGATAGCGCCCACGCGCCTGTACATCACCAAAGAACAGCCACTGATTATTTTCATGCATGGCAGCGATCACATCATCCGGCTGACAGGTCAGAGGATAGGTCATGGCCCCGAGCAGCATGTTGCCGATTTTTCCTTCCGGGACAAGCTCATGACACCACTGCACCGCTTTAGCGCTGGCCACCAACTGATGGTGGATCGCCTGATAAATAGCCTGCTCCGATGCGGACTCCGGCAACCCGACGCCGGTAAACGGGGCATGTAGCGACATATTGATTTCATTGAAGGTCAGCCACAACTTGACCTTGTCGGCATAGCGGGTAAACACGGTTTTGGCATAACGCTCGAACAGCGCAATCACTTCACGGCTTTGCCAGCCACCGAATTTCTCGACCAGCCCGTAGGGCATTTCGTAGTGGGACAAGGTCACCATCGGCTGAATTTTGTACTTGGCCAGTTCATCGAAGATCCGATCGTAAAACGCTAACCCGGCCTCATTCGGCTCGGCTTCATCGCCTTGCGGAAATATCCGGGTCCAGGCAATCGACAACCGAAAACAACTGAATCCCATCTCGGCCATCAGGGCGATATCTTCCGGGTAGCGATGATAGAAATCGATCGCCAGATCTTTAATGCCCGGCGTACGTTCTGCCTTTTCCTGATGCGGGCTTAAGATCCCGTACGGCAGCAGATCGGCCGTCGACAGCCCTTTGTGATCGGTGTCAAAAGCCCCCTCAACCTGATTTGCAGCAATCGCGCCACCCCACAAAAAGTGTTCCGGAAATGTTGTCATCGCTTTTACTCCGTCTGATTTGAACAAGTGACATATCGTCCGGTTCACTCACTGACAACCACAGCCCGCGTTGTCGTATGATCTGCAGTAAGTCGCAGGAAACACCAGGATGGAACCGGTTACATTTTCTGAAATCATAGAATGAAACCGGTTACATGAAAAGTTGATTTGCTTTAAATGTGATCTGTGCCGGATCCGAATGATCCATTGCTCAGACGAAAATCAACCTGTGAACCTCGCGGTTGCTCCCTCTACCGCACTGGCGGCCCGGAGGTCACACCGCTCACAAGAAAACCGTTACCGCCCGACAAAATGGGATTGATAAAATTTAGGGGTCACCGCCAGCTTTCGTTTGAATTGGCGCTGGAAGTGCGCTTGATCGGCAAACCCCAATTGCAGGGCAACCTCGGCAATGTCCTGTCCGGATTTGAGCATCACTTTGGCACGCTTGATCTTTTCATCCATCAGATAGGCATGGGGTGGTAGCCCAAACTGGTGCTTAAACGCCCTTAGTAACTGATAGCGACTCATCTCAGCTTCTTCCGCGAGTGCTTCCAATGGATGCGGGCTTTCCAGTTCGTCGAACAATTTCTCGCGAATCCGGCTCAAGCCTGGCCACGGCTGTGGTTTGAGGCCAACAGTAGACCCAACCGACCGCTGACCCACACTCGCTTCCAGAAACTCGTAAAAACTGACCTCGGCCTCTAAAAGATCTGCTTCCGTATGCAATGCATGAAACAGCGCAAGAAACTTCCGCCGGAGTTCAACATTTCGCTCCAGATCGTGCGCAAAGGCCATGTAGTCATGCGCAGTGGTTTGCAGCACCTCCTGCTGCGCCGCCCCCATTTTCATCGTATCGACAAACAGCATCCGATAGGACCAAGCTCCGGATTCAGGATTACAAGCATGCACATCGGCCGGGTTGATGGTGACAAGGTCGCCCCGCCCGATTTGATGGATCCTTTGACGGTTACGGTAAAATGCTCGCCCCTGGTCAATGATCCCGAAAGAAAACTCATCGTGGGAATGCGCCTCGTAGCAAGCACGACTTTGGTCGGCGACTCTGAGTTCAATCCAAGGGATCAAGGTACTCTGTTTGAAACTGGCGCTGACATCCTTTTTCATGGTCAATCTCGGCTCCCAATCCTTATTACCAAATGATGATCACCGATGCCCCCAGCATCGCCGCCATCACCTGATTAAACTGACGCTGCCGGGTCGAATTTTCAAGGTATTTTGCCAGCCCCCGCCCCAATATCGCCCACAGACCGATCCCCATCACACATACAATCAGGGAAATGCAGGTAAACACCATCAGTGATAGCCATTCATTGTCCTGCCCTGCGACGTACAGGCTGACGCCGGACATGGCAACAATCCACGCTTTCGGATTCAGCAGTTGCGTGAGAGAGCCGATCCACCATCCCGAACGGGTCACCTGTGATGTCTGAACTGACGCTACCGGCGCGGCATAAATTTGATAGGCCATGGTTAAGAGCAAGGCACTACCACCGACTTTCATCGCTGTTGCAACCTCAGGTAGTTGACGAAGCAGCGTGTGCATCATACTCCCCGAGCAATACACGATCAGCGCATACGCCACAGATGCCCCCATCACATGGGCAGCCGCCGCTCGCTTTCCGTGATTCAACGCAGTACTGGTTGCCAGCATATTCACGGGCCCTGGTGTCACCGCACCGACAAACGCGAACGCCACCATGGCAAAAAAGATATTGTCCATCATCGAATCTCCTCTTGATACAGAGAAGGTAACCCAGGCGCGAGGTTCGTTATTGAACGATATTGCAGCATGGGCAGCGCATGGGATTGCTTAATACCAGAAGGTCCTGAAGACGGGAAATGAATAGCAAAAATCCCCGGCATTTCTACCGGGGCTTCTCTGAATTTGGAGCGACACACGAGGTTCCCGATCTTCAAGGAGCCAGGCGTGACCTCAACCTTGGCAAGGTTGTGCTCTACATGCAAAAAGCCCCGGTACCTCTACCGGGGCCTTTCTAAACTTGGAGCGACACACGAGGTTCCCGATCTTCAAGGAGCCAGGCGTGACCTCAACCTTGGTAAGGTTGTGCTCTATATGCAAAAAGCCCCCGGCATTACTACCGGGGCTTCTCTAAATTTGGAGCGACACACGAGGTTCCCGATCTTCAAGGAACCAGGCGTGACCTCAACCTTGCCAAGGTTGTGCTCTACATGCAAAAAGCCCCGGTATTTCTACCGGGGATTCTCTGAATTTGGAGCAACACACGAGGTTCCCGATCTTCAAGGGACCAGGCGTGACCCCAACCTTGGCAAGGTTGTGCTCTATATGCAAAAAGCCCCGGCATTTCTACCGGGCTTCTCTGAATTTGGAGCGACACACGAGGTTCGAACTCGTGACCTCAACCTTGGCAAGGTTGCGCTCTACCAACTGAGCTAGTGTCGCATAATATTCTCAAGAGAGAATGGAGGCGCGTCCCGGAGTCGAACCGAGGTCCACGGATTTGCAATCCGCTGCATAGCCACTCTGCCAACGCGCCAAATGGAGCGACATACGAGGTTCGAACTCGTGACCTCAACCTTGGGAAGGTCGCGCTCTACCAACTGAGCTAATGTCGCAATCTTGCATGATGGTGCCCCGGGCCGGACTTGAACCGGCACAACGCGAACGTCGAGGGATTTTAAATCCCTTGTGTCTACCAATTCCACCACCAGGGCAACGCAAATCTTTGCGATGGAAACACCATCTGTTCTGACGAGCTTTGCCGTGAGAACGAGATGTACTTTACTCGATTGAAAAAATCCGTCAATAAGAAATTTTATCTTTTTGATTCAGATGGTTAAAAAATACGCCGCTCAGCACATCTGGCAGGCAATTCGAGTAAGGGTTATACGCCTGTACTGCTTTGACAATCTGCCAACACAACCTTCCACCCAAGCGTTGCATCAGGTGAAAGCTGCAATCATACGCCCCTACCCATATCTTTATCACGCGCTGAACCGAAGTTTTCCGAGATCCGATGGCGAGATCCACCACAACACTTCGTGCTGTTCAACAATGAGTTAACAGCCTCCAGAACGATAAACATCGAATACAGGTTGCTGTCTGGCCGTAAAATCCTCAAAATACCGCACTTGCTCCGCGCTGGCTGAGAGCTTCTATTGTTCTGAGCCACTGCGTTATCTATACAAACTGAGAATCAAATTTATGGGTTTTACCTCTCTAGGCCTTTCCGCTCCAATCCTCAAAGCTATTCAGGATAAAGGATACGATACCCCGTCACCAATCCAGGCTCAGGCCATTCCAGCCGTGATCCAAGGTCAAGACGTCATGGCTGCGGCCCAGACGGGAACCGGTAAAACCGCGGCATTCACCCTGCCGATTCTAGAGCGTCTGGATAACGGACAACAGGTCAAGGGCAACCATGTTCGCGCCCTGATCCTGACTCCAACGCGCGAGCTGGCCGCCCAGATCCAGGAAAATATCGTCACTTACAGCCGCCATTTATCACTCAATTCTGCTGTTGTATTTGGTGGGGTGAAAGTCAACCCGCAGATGCTTCGGTTACGCAAGGGCGCTGATATTCTGGTCGCGACCCCTGGCCGCTTGATGGATCTGTACAGCCAAAACGCGGTTAAATTTAACCAATTGGAAGTGCTGGTGCTGGATGAAGCGGACCGAATGCTGGATATGGGTTTCATTCGCGATATTCGTAAAATCCTTGCCCTGCTTCCTGCTAAGCGCCAGAACCTGCTGTTTTCTGCCACCTTCTCGGATGAAATTCGCGAGCTGGCCAAAGGCCTGGTAAACAACCCGATCGAGATTTCCGTGACCCCGGCAAACTCGACCGCCAAAACCGTCGAGCAGTTCGTCTATCCGGCAGACGTGAAGAAAAAAGCACCTATGCTGGCGAAACTGATCCAAGACGGCAACTGGCAGCAAACGCTGGTCTTCAGCCGGACCAAACACGGCGCGAACCGCCTGTCACACTTCCTGAATGAACAAGGGATCACATCGGCCCCGATTCACGGCAATAAAAGCCAGGGCGCTCGTACCCGCGCTCTGTCTGAATTCAAATCCGGTGACATTCGCGTATTGGTTGCCACCGATATTGCTGCGCGCGGGATCGATATTCCGCAGCTGCCACAAGTTGTGAACTTCGAATTACCAAACATCGCTGAAGACTATGTTCACCGCATTGGTCGTACCGGTCGTGCCGGTGAAGCCGGACGGGCTATTTCTCTGGTGTGTGCTGCTGAAGCTGCTGATCTGTTTGGCATTGAGCGCTTAATTCAGAAGGTCTTGCCTCGCATGGAACTGGATGGTTATCAACCAACCAATGTCCTGCCGGAATCCAAGCTGGATACCCGTCCAATCAAACCGAAGAAACCTAAAAAACCGAAGACGCCGAAAGCCGGAGCGGAACATTCGTCCCGGGCAGAAGGGAAAAGTACCGACGGCGCTACCCCGGCAAGCAAACGCCGCCCACGTCGCCGCCCAGCAAATGGCAATACGGATGGACAAAGCAATGCCACCGGCAAGCCACGCGGCGCAGCCAATAAGTCTGCTGCAAAGCCAAACCAAAGACGCCGGCCGCGTCCAGCTGGCAAAGCAACCGCTAAAGCTGAGTAATTTCTGAATCATTCCGTCTTGCCGCTATCTTTGAGATAGCGGCAATTTTTTCTACTTCAACTGCAGCGCCTATCCACTAAATGATGTTGATGGTTTCCCGGCTTCCAGAATGCCCTTAACCAGAAAGCGTCAATAATTCAGAAAGCATCAATCCCCAATACTTCCACCAAAACTGAACACATCTGCACGACTTCAGGGGTGCTTTTACCACTGATCCCAGACTTTTCTTTGTGATCCTCCTCCAAGTCGCAAAATTGACAAATGCATCGATCTGCATATTTGTTTTGATTTATACTGGCTTTTATTGAACACCTCGCTTTATTAAATTACCAATGGAATACATGGAAAAGGAACGTCAGAGCCAGCAGCTGATCACCTCTCGCTTCAAATCTGCCGAATACGAGTTACTCGAGAAAATCGGTGAAGGGGGATTTGGCCAAGTTTACAAAGCACTGCATCGCCGGACACAAAAGTTTGTTGCGATTAAGTTTTTGACGCTCCTTGAAACCGATAATCCTGATAAAAAACTACGCCAAGTCGAGCGTTTCCATCGCGAGTGCGACCTGATTCGCCGTTTAAACCACCCGAATGTCGTGTCACTTCTCGATAAAGGTCAGCAAGGCAGCGATATTCTTTACGCTGTCTATGAGTTTATCGACGGTCTGACTCTTAAAGAGTATCTCCAAAAGCATGGGCCGTTCACCCCGTCAGATGCAGCGGATGTCATGGCTTGTGTGTTAGATGCACTAACGCATGCCCATGAGAATGGCGTGATCCACCGGGATATCAAACCGGCGAACATTATGCTCTATCAAGTCGGGGCAAAACTGCATGTGAAGGTACTCGACTTCGGCATTGGAACGTTGAAAAATGATGTGAGGCAGACGGATTACAAAACCCTGACGCTCACCCAGGAAACACTGGGAACCCCCACTTACAGCGCTCCCGAACAACTGCGGGGAGAACCCGCTTTGCCTCAGACAGATCTATACATATGGGGGCTGGTGTTTATCGAATGCCTCACCGGCGTCCCGACCCTGTCCGGGAACAGCATGGCTGCCGTATTTCACCAACAGTTAAGTACATCCAATATCCCGCTGGGGCCATTGGCCAGCCACCAATCCGCACATTTATTCCGCCGGGTACTGAACAAGAAGCCCCTGCAAAGACCCGGCAGCACGGTTGAGCTCTATCAGGAATTCAGGAAACTCAACTTTTCAGATCTGGTCGTTTCCAATCAGCGAGCCTGTGCCAAGCCATCAAGCCCGGAATTTGAGAACCAAACGCAAATCAATACGCGCTCCCCTGTTTATTCCAAAATCACGGAACGCAAACAAATTGCAGCGCTCAGTGTGATTCTCTCCACTTACCGAGCCCAGCCGCGTCATCACCACGTTCCCCCGGCCATCAGCCAGGATGTCATTGACATGATCCATGCGGATCAGCTCCATCAATGTATCGATATCGCAATCCGGTACGGTGCTTATCATGTCGGTACCCTGGGGGACACCCTACTGTTTTATTTTGGCTACCCCACACTCAGTGATAATGACAGTCGCTTGTGCGCTCGTGCTGCTTTAGATATTTCCAGTAATCTCAATGGTAAAAAAGGTCAGCTATTTCAGAACCATGGCTTGGTCAGTGAGCTAAAAGTCGGCATCGAAATCGGGATTATGCAGGGCTTTTCCGGGAACTCACCGGAAGGCAAAATCGCCAATGACGCATTACGCTTATCCAGGCTGGCTGAGCCAAGTCAGATTCTATGCTCAGAGCAAGCCAAAACGATCCTTGAAAATCATCTTATCTTTCGGTCTAACAAATCTTCCGGCCCGCTTCACGCCCTTGATACGCCTCAGTACTTATTGCTCAGTGAGCGGGTATCTGAAGCTTTTGGCTTTCTGCGCGGCACCTGGAAGCGTAGTGCTTTCATCGGCCGCGAAGACATGTTTGAGGCACTACTCAACTTTACTCACGAAGCTGAGGGGACAGCATCCTACGGTCAACAAGAACTGCGGAGGCTGGTGCATTTATATGGAGAGGCAGGGATCGGAAAATCCAGGCTTGTATTTGAAGTCCAAGAACAGTTGTGGGCGACGCCACACTGGGTTGCTCAGTGCTTACCCGAATACAGGAACAATGCACTATTCCCGATCCTCAAACTGATTAAAGCCCGATATGAACTTGACAGCTTTAACGCAACCGACGCCACCGCCAAACTTGAACAGATCATCGCAGAATGTAACCTGGATTCGAAGACGCAATCAAAAAGCCTTTGCGTACTACGCGCCTGGTTGAATCTGGAGTCAACAGCGGATGAAGCCGCAGTTCAGCAACAGCAGCGTATTCTGGCAGCAATGTCTCCTAAACAGCAAAAAGATTGCCTGTTTCAGATCCTTGCTCACCTGCTGTGCCAACCTCAATCTACAACAGCATCTCCAGAGCATCCATCAAGCCAACTCTTTATCTGTGAAGATCTGCATTGGTCCGATCCGACAACGCCAGAGTTTATCGAATACTTTGTGAATTCTGAGCCATTCCTTCATGGGAATCACATTTGGCTCAACACCTCGCGAAAACCACTACCAAGCCACTTAAAACAAGCAGGCTTTAAGCAAATACAACTGGGTAAGCTCACTGAAACAAACTGCCGCCACATGATCGAGAGCCTGTTCGGCGATCAGACGGTGAGTGAAGCTGTACAGCGTTTATTAATTGAGCGATGTGATGGGATCCCTCTGTTTCTTGAGGAGCTGGTGAGCAATATTCAAAAACAAGAGTTGGTTTGCAAGATCAATGGCAAGATCGAGTTCATCGGCCGAGATCCTGAAATCAGTATTCCGGTTACCTTAAGAGAGTCACTGCAACAGCGTCTCGATAACCTGACCTTCGCGAAAGATACCGCCCAGCTAGCCGCTGCAATTGGACGGAAGTTTGACGATCATCTCTTGTTTGCTGCATCTGAAAAAGATGAAACTCAAATTCTCGGGGATTTAGATGAATTACAAAAAGCAGGAATCATCTATGTGCAGCGCAGAGTCAATGGCAACCGGTATATTTTTAAACATGCGATGATCCGAGAAGCAGCTTACGAAAGTGCAGCTAATATTATCGCTTTACATAAACACATTGCCCTCGCTCTGGAGGATTTTGCCACAAACCAAACTGGATATGCCCCCGAACGATTAGCCTGGCACTGGATGAAAGCCAATCAACCTGAGCGAGCTATCCCCTACTACTTGCACGCCGGGCAACAATCCTCGAAAGCATTCATTATCGATGATGCAATTCATTATTACGAAACGGCCCTTCAGCTCACCAAGCAACATGACCAGTCGCCTCAGGTTGGTGAAGTAATCAATGATACGACCGTTTTAGCGCACAAGGTCTCGGCACACTTAGGGCTTGCTGACAATCTGGTTCGACGGGCGCAGCACGAGTTAGCCCGACAACACTATGATCTTGCACTATCTGAGCTTGCCGAAACGGATCAGATCCTAACGGCACAAATCCACCTCAAAAACGGCAAATCCTGGGAAACACACCACAATCACCATCGCGCCATGGCGGCATACGACAAAGCAGAGCAAGCACTTGCCCAACACCCGGCGCAAAACGAAACATGGCAACAGACTCAGCTCGATGTACTCAGCGCAAAGTTGTATGTCTGTTATTGGCGAAATGACATCAACTTAATGACAGCGTTACTTGACAAAATCGAACCGATGCTCGAGCAAGCAGGCGACGCTTACACTCAGGCTAAGTTTTACGACAACGCGCTGCACTTGCGGTTCAGGCAAACACAGTACAACCTCAACCACACAGATGTGATGCTCGCCGAGAAAGCCTATCACACATCAACACAGACAGATGATGCTGATTTACAAGCCTACTGCCTGTTTGTACTCGGCTTTACCCTCTACTTCAGCCAGAGCTACGACCAGGCTGGTCCAAGGCTGCAACAAGCCCTGAAACTGGCCAAACAACAGAGTGACAGAACGCTGCAGGCACGATGCCTGACCTATCTGACCATCCTGCATCGTCAGCTAGGGGACATCGACGGCACGCTCAGCTACAGCAAGCAGGCGATGGTCAGCGCGAAACTGGCCGCAATGGACGACTACATTGCGATCGCACATGCTAACCAAGCCTGGGTCGCCTATAAGCAGCACAAATCACGTCGGGCATTCAAACTGGTCGCACTGAGCCATCGCACTTGGCAAGGCCTCGCAAGCCAGTTCCCTTTCCCGTTGCAATGGCTCGCGCTGTTGGTTGAGCTTGATCTCCTCACCCAACAACACCTGGAAGCCGTAGACGTTACCACCTGGCCACACTTAATGACTGTCGTTGAGTCACTCATTGATTCAACTCAGCAACGGTTACCGGAAACCATTACAACCCCCCTCAAGGAGGTGATTTCACTTCATCAGCAACGTTCAGCAAACGAATCGCGCAGCCTGGCGCCATTGGCAAGCGCGCTCTATCACAGCAAAAGGTTAGGTTATCTTTAACATCAAAAGGAATAATTATGTCATCTCAAACAGATAATTCTTACATCGAGAAAATAGATTCATACGTTAATGAAAATGGTCAACTCACACTGCGCTCGCAAGATATATACGTGATACGTAAAGAAGGCACCCGCGCGACGCTG
Source organism: Photobacterium sp. TY1-4 (assembly GCF_025398175.1). Taxonomy (NCBI): domain Bacteria; kingdom Pseudomonadati; phylum Pseudomonadota; class Gammaproteobacteria; order Vibrionales; family Vibrionaceae; genus Photobacterium; species Photobacterium sp. TY1-4. The sequence goes on along the minus strand of NZ_CP099734.1, from coordinate 1,402,884 downwards.
ATCAATTATGACGATTACGCTGGTACGAAAGATATTAAAAAAGGCAGCGAAGCAAACAACGAAGAAAACAGTAAAAAAGATAACGAAAAAAGTAACGAAAAAGCCATTAAGCTCGAGTGGTGCTACAGCGAAACCGATCACCACTTTTTCTTCCAAACGGGCAATGGCCTGCGCCCCGCTAACCTGACCAGCCCAGCGCTGACCAAAGTGATCCCGTGGAACCTCAGCACCGCCCGCTGCCCGGCCGGGATCGACAAAACAGATTTAAAACCCGGTTACCTGCTTGATTTAAGAGCACTGCAAATGAGCCGGCTGAACCCACCGAGTCGTACAGAAACGAAAACCGACGTTATTCTTGATCAACCGATCGGGAAGCTGGTACCTGACAATTTAACACCTCGCAAAGATGATCGGAATATACCGGTCACATCTTTAAAAGAGCTCAGTGAGGCCGTTGAAGACAATTTATATATCGTCTCTTATAAGAATCCTCTGCACGTTAGAGATGACAATCTGTTCTACCCTTACCACATTCACTACCTGAGCAAGGAAGCCCTGGACCAACTGACACAGTATGATCTGGAGCGCGGACAGGATAGAGATCTGAACGAACTTAAACACACGATTCTTGAGTTGAAACTAACCCTTCATGATGTTGAACCTGATAAGCAAGCAGCTCGCATCCAGAAGATCGTCGAGGAGAACGACACACTCACCTCCCAGTCACTGTCTCGCTACTACAAGAACGCCGGTGTACAGGTTGGCGCGTTAAATCCAAAAGATATCAACGTCGACACCCACTCACTCGGCGCCGTTTGTATGGTGGCCAATTTACAGAGTTTTCTGAAGTAATCACGATGCCCTTTGAGCAGAGTCATCCAAAATTTCGGAGAAAAAGAGAACACTATGACGCAAAAAGGACACCAACTGGGAACACACAGGCAATGTTCGCCGCAGTCGACGCTTGACAGAATATCCCCCTGGCTCTTACAGATGGGGATCACTCGAGTCGCGAATGTGACCGGGTTAGATCGAATTGGCGTCCCTGTCGTCACCGTTTGCCGGCCGGATTCAAGCTCGGTTTCGGTCTCCCAGGGAAAAGGATTGGATCTCATATCAGCGAAGGTTTCCGGGGTTATGGAAGCGATTGAGACCTATCACGGTGAACATATTGAGCACCCTTTACGGCTTGCCAGTTATGCCGAGTTGTGTAAAAAGGAGCACGTCATCGACGTATCCTACCTGCCGAAGTTGTCTTTTAGCCAATTTAGTGACACCCGGAAATTGCTCTGGATTGAAGGGCATGACCTGCTCCAAGGACACTCGCTCTTTGTGCCGTACGAAGTGGTCCATTGCAACTTCTCGCTCCCCTTACCGACGGGGAGCGGGTCATTTGTCATGAGTACCAACGGCTTGGCATCCGGCAACACCTACCACGAAGCTGTGGTACACGGGTTGTGCGAAGTCATTGAACGCGATGCTTTGGCCCTTTGGCAACTTGAACGTAACCAAGATAGCAATCATCAAATCAAACTCGACACCGTCAATGATCCCGCTTGTTTGAGTGTCATCGCCAAATTTCGACAGGCGCAGATGCAAATCCAGATCTGGGACATCACCTCAGACATCGACATCCCCAGTTTTCTCTGCAAAATCCGCCCGGCTCAGAATGCCAGTGGTCCGGCCTATGCCGCCATCGGTTCCGGCACACACCCCTGCAAAAATATCGCATTGCTGCGGGCGCTGACCGAAGCAGCGCAAACCCGATTGACTCTGATCTCAGGTTCCCGGGACGACATTGATACCAATTCATACACCCGACATACGAATCTTCAGGCATCTGGCCCGGACGACGGACAAAAAGACTTCGCAGACATCCAATCCTGGCACCACAGTAACTTTGAACAGGACATTTCGCTGCTCCTGGACAAGTTGCAACAGGTCGGCGTCTCTCAGGTTGCCGTTATCAATCTAGAAAAAAATGAGTTTCAAATCCCGGTTGTCAAGGTACTCGTCCCACGCTTAGAAGGGATCCACGAAACCCCCGGCTACATCATGGGTCAACGCGCACGTGCGAAACAGCAGGCGATTATTGATGAGGACAACGCATGAGCATCATTGTTTTTAGTGGCCCGAGTTTAGCTCAGAAAGATGCAGCGCCACTGCTCACTGCTTCGTACCGTCCGCCGGCAAAGCAGGGGGACGTTTATCTGGCGACACTCGACAACCCCAAAATGATCGTCATTATTGACGGTTATTTTGAAAGTGTTCCTGCTGTCTGGCACAAGGAAATCCTGTATGCCATGTCAAAAGGCATCCATGTTTTTGGTTGCAGCAGTATGGGCGCCCTACGGGCAGCTGAGCTTGAGCATTTTGGCATGGAAGGCTATGGCAAGGTCTTCGAAAGTTTCGCCTCCGGCGATTTCGAAGATGACGACGAAGTCGCACTGGTCCATGCACCGGCCGAGGCTGGCTATATCGCCGCATCCATCCCGATGGTCAACATCCGAGCAACCCTTAATACGGCAGTGGATAAACAGATTATCGCTCCCCAACAAGCAAAACTGCTGACCCAAGCGCTAAAGAATGTATGGTATCCGGAAAGAAACTATTCGTGTCTGTTGTCCATGGCGAAGGAAATACTCAGCCATCATCAATGGTGTGAACTAGAACGCCATATTGAAACAGACACCGTCGATCTCAAAAGGTTGGACGCCATCAGCCTGCTCAAAACATTGCAAGCCATCGACATCGAGCAACTGCCGGCCAAACAGGTACACTACAGTTTCACGCCGACCGATGCCTGGGAGCGGTTAGTCGCCGATGTCACTTATACGCAAACATCGAATAGCCAAATCTGCGAGCTTCAGGATCTTTGGCGAGAAACGAAACTGGATGGCACTTTTTTTCAACGTCGACAACAAGCCATTTGCCGAAAATCCGCGCTGCGCGAAGCCCAAAAATACGCACCTGATTTGAATAAAGACATCATTCAACGCGTCTTGCTTGAGCTTGCGTATCAACGCTCGGCATGTGCCGGACCTGAAATTGATTTCGACAAGCTCGGCCAGTGGCTCAACGCTGAACACATCAACATGGAAGAGTTCCATGCGTTAGTTCAACGTCAGGGATTGCTTGCCTGGCTCCACAGTATCGATGAACGTATCGACAGCGAACTCCTGGATATCCTGAAGCTTGACCAGAGCTTTGCCGCATACCAGGCCCGAATTAACAGCAAAAAGACCATGACCGCAGCAAGCTTGTCAGAACTTGGGATCAACGAGGAAGAACTGTGGCAATGGTTTTTTTCCGTTCGCCTCCGGCAAGAAAAACCAAAGCACGTTGAAGACTATTGGAAAATTTGCGGGTTTGATTCTCTGGAAGAAATGCGAACCGCAGTGCTCAAAGAGTATCAATACCATTATTGTCAACAGGAGAAAGCAAAAGATGAATAAGGAACACCCGATTGACCTGGTTGTATCCCTGTCAATCAACACAAAAGATGAGACACGCTATAAAGCATTGGCACAGGAAGTCTTCCCGTCAATTATGACAAAAACGGGGTGGCAACTGACAACGCTCTGGCCGGTAGAGCCTTCTGAGACCGAAACCATTGCTTTTCACAACCTATGGCAAACTAATGCACTGAGCAAAGACCAGGCAGAAACAGCATTGACCCAGGCGATCAATGACCTTTGTCAGCAGGCTGCAGGATTTGCGGAAAATCTGGAGCAGATTGATCTGACCATTGTTGAGGAAGAGCTTCAGTATGTGCAGCGGTATCACTACTGAAGCTGTCAAATAACAGTACGGGACAGCGCCTGCCTGCTGGCAGGCGACTCCATTGTCTCTAGGCATCCATAGTAAAAGGAAATCCCATGGCATACTTATCAACCCCAAACACACACTACCGTATTTTTCTCAAAGCCTTTCACAAGTTTGGCCGTTTATCGACGGCGGTTGATACGGTGCTAAATGGCCCGGAAATATCCAGGCTTCATGCCTTGGTTGAGTGGGATGGCCACTATTGGTTCTTGCGAGACTTGAGCAAAAACGGGGTATGGGTGAACGGACAACCGATTACCCCAAATAAGTTACATCCGTTAAGTAAGGGGGATCACATCAGCTTTTCTCACCAACACAATACGACATTTATTGCCGAGAATATTGATCCGCCGAGAGATTTGCTCGTTCCCTATATCAAAGAAGATGCGCGGTCAGTCGATGATGTCGAGCCGATCTTATTGGAGAATTACCACTTTCTACCCTCTGAAGAGTCCCCGGAAACCATCGTTTTCTACGACACGGCAGAGCGAAGCTGGATGTGTGAAACCTTAAATGATAGCAATCCTTTTAAACTCTCTGATGGCGAACTCTTAGAATTTTCGCATCGTCAGTGGCAACTACTAAAAGGGGCAGCAAACGAAGAACAAGAAACCATTGCCATCACAGATAATCCCCACAATGAGCTTTGTTATATTTTCAACATCAGCCCAGATGAGGAACTGACTGAACTGACTGTGTCGAATCGTAGCCGCTCCTTCAATTGTGAAGCAAGAAGCCACCATTACCTAACCGCCCTGCTGGCCCGCTATAAAGGAGAAGATCTGAAAAACCAAGTCCCGGAATCCCAACAAGGCTGGCGCTCGGTGGAGCAACTCACGAAAGACATTGGCCTCTCCGAGACACACGTCAATATCCAGATCCACCGGGCAAGAAAGCAATTATCCGATCTTTTGCAATCTGAAGGCATGGTCCCCCCTTTGCTGATTGAACGAAAGCGGGGCCGAGTCCGATTAGCCGTCAAAGACTACCAAGTGATTAAAGGGAACAACCTTGAAGTGGATTCAAGGCAACTGATGTAGGGCTTGGGTTTGCCATATATACAACAATAGGAGCCAGCAAGAAGGCTCCTTTTCTCAATAAATGAACTTCGTGGGTCAGTAGCCACCGACTAATGCAACCATGAATCCATCAGCACATAGCGTAGATAGGGCTTATGACATCCAAAAACAAACTCATTCGCTACCTCAGCATTGACGCAGAAGCTCTGTTCAATAAAGAAGCTGAATTGTTGAAACAGGTGCAATCGAATGAACTCTCTCAGGTGCTCTTGTTATGGCAGGCAAAACGACCAACCCTAGTGCTGCCGGCGGGGAAGAAGTGGCCGGTGACGCCCCAGCTCACCAGCGCATTGAACCAGGCTGGCTGGCAACTGGTTTCACGAACAACCGGCGGGGCACCTGTCCCTCAACAGCCAGGTGTTATTAATCTCTCCCATATTTATCACTGGCCGGATAACCAGCCTTACGATATCAAAGCAGCCTATCTCAACTTATGTCAGGTCCTGAGTCACTTCTTTGCAGCGCTGGGCGTCAGGGTGAATGTCCATGCCACGCCCGGCTCGTATTGCGATGGAGAATACAATCTCAATATCGATGGTAAAAAAGTGGTGGGGACCGCGCAGCGCGTATTGCTGAAAAAAGGCGGCGGTCAGGTTGTCCTTTCGCAAGCCTGTATTTTGCTTGAGGGCAAGATGGATGAAATCGTCAAACCGGTGCAACTGTGCAATCAGATTTGCAACCACGACGCACGAATCCTGGCGAGCGTACATACTCCGCTGTTTGAACACCTGCAATCCCGACCTGCCGTGGACGCGCTGTTCCAACAGTTGACCAGTGCCTTCTTGCAATCCTCTTCCCTGCCCCAAGCCGGATCGCGTCCTGAAAAATTGGCCTAATCACTCCCTGTCCGGCTGTCCTTATCGCCGGGCAGAGATATTCCCGAGCAAATGTTATGAATATGTTGAATATCCATATCAGGCATGGCACTCTTCCCGGTACAGTCTAATTGTATAATAAATCAATCATGGCGCTACGCATGAGCCTCATGACCGAGGCAAGCGGCGACGCTCTGCCAGCCCGAACGATTGTGGTATCCCCTTGGATTGACATTGACTCAAATCACTTCACGTTGAAAAGATAATCATGCAAACCGACACACAACAGGATTTAATCCCGGAGACTCGCCTCCACGAGTTCACCTACACAGATGTCTGGAACGGCTTTACGCAATTGGTCCCCCTCTCCTTTTTCGTCATCGTTTTCGGGATCGCATTCGGGGTGGCTTCGGCGCAAACCGGGCTGGACAACATTTCAACCATGCTGATGAGTGCCCTGGTATTCGCCGGCGCATCTCAGTTCGCAACCTTGGATCTATGGGGAGCCGACGTGCCCATCATTCCGGTGATAGTCACCGTCTTTGCCATTAATGCACGGCATCTGCTCATGGGGGCAACACTCTACCCGTGGTTGCGTGAATTGCCACCAGCGAAACGCTACGGGGTGATGCTGCTGGCATCGGATGCGAACTGGGCCATGTCGATGCAGGCTTTCAGCCGCAAAGAGCCCGGTCTGGGCCTGCTGATCGGCGGCGGGCTTGCATTGTGGTCATTCTGGATAATCGGCACCTGGCTTGGGCTGTATTTCGGCAATGCCATTTCTGATCCGGTCAGCCTCGGGCTGGATATGGTGATGGGCTGTTTTTTGCTGTCCATGATTGGCGTGGGCCCGAAGAACCTGCGCGTGTTTGCTATTTGGGCTGCCGCTGCCGGGTCATCTCTGCTGGCCTATTGGTATTTACCTGAGAACAGCCATGTCGTTGTCGGTGCGATTGCCGGGGGAACGCTGGGCGCATTTTGGACGGAGAAAAAGTCATGAGCATTGAAACCAGCTTTAGCGGTACCTTATTGATTATCCTGATCATGGCACTGGTGACCCTCGCCACGCGCTGGGGCGGGGTGTTTATCATGTCGTTCATTCCGATTGGCTACCGGGTACAGCAGTTTATTACCGCAATGTCCGGCTCGGTGCTGGTTGCCTTATTGGCGCCTTTGGCCGTCGAGGGCGATCTGGGCGCCCGTCTGGCGCTACTCTCAACCGCCGTCGTGATGTTTATCTGGCAGAAACCCCTCCCGGCGATCACCGCAGGGATCATCGCCGCGGCACTCACCCGGCAGTTTTGAGGACTTTGACGGCGAGTGGTGAAATAAAATGAGCTAAAGCCGCATAAAAAATCATGACGGAGATTGACATCCCGTCACCATTGATGATTGAATCAAATCATTCCCTCTCATAGGGATCAGAAGAGGCGCGTTAACCAGGTAGTCTGTCGGAGGTATCCAAATACCGCTGAACACAGATCAGGGGGCTTAACGCCGAGGTAAGTTTGTATTTGGAAGCAAGCTTATCGGTCACTGGGGCTGAATCCCCAGGGCTGTCACCGCTGGTGGAGAGCTTCTGGTGTTTGTGCTTTTTTGCCCTCAAGAATGGCTCACAGCCATCGGCTTTCTTCGCAATGCCAAGCTCTCTAAACGGATAACAATGACATTCGGATTAGAGATGCCAATTCACAATTCATGCCCTACAACAGAACATCTGGTATCGCCGCAAGCCACGTCACTCAACCAGACAACGCTATGGACGGCTTTGATCACCCCTTTTCACGACGATGAGTCGGTTGACTTTGAGACACTGACCCAACTGGCCACCGAACAAGACGCCGTCGGTAACGGGATCCTGCTGCTTGGCAGTACCGGGGAAGCACTGGCGATGACACCGACCGAGCAGCAAGCGGTGGTTCGTCATGTATGTGCGCTGGAGCTGTCCGCGCCGCTGATGGTCGGCGTCGGCGGTTTCCAGCTTCAGCAGCAACTGCAATGGCTGACCTTCTTAGCCGATTATCCGATTGATGCCCTGCTGCTCCCGGTCCCTTTGTATGCAAAACCCGGCGCAGCCAGCCAGCAAAAATGGTTCGAAGCCCTGCTGGATGCCAGCCGCTGGCCTTGCATGATTTATAATGTGCCCTCACGAACTGGTGCCGCTCTGGATGCGCAAACTCTGGGCGCAATTTCCGCCCATCCGAATGCCTGGGCGGTCAAGGAAGCCAGTGGCAGCGTGGAGGTGTTCACCCGTTATACGCAAGCCGCCCCGACGCTGCAGTTTTTCTGTGGTGACGATGCGCTGTTTGTTGATTTTGCTGCAGCAGGGGCCTGTGGTCTGGTGTCCGTGGCGGGGAATGCCTGGCCGGAAGCAACCGCCCTGTACGTTCGCCAAACTCTGAGCCAGACGGCATCCAGCGTTCAACAAGTACCAAGCTTTCAGCAGGAGCCAAATTTTCAACAGGAACCAAGCTTTAAACAACTGTGGCAAAGCGCGGGCAACAGCCTGTTTTGCGCGGCGAACCCAATCGCGGTCAAAGCCCTGATGCAGCACCAGGGGCGTCTGCGCCACGCCGGGCTGCGTCCACCGCTGTATATGGACGAATTACCGGAACTGACGCCGGTTCTCAATGCCAATCACGACATTAATCAGTGGATGCACAGCTGCCAGGATCAATCATAATGACGACTTCGCCCGATAACGAGTTCCTTATGATCACAACCACAACTGTTAAAGTCGGTGAGCAACCCACCGGCAATCCGATGGAAGTCCCGGTCATCCATATTCAGGGCCAGGGCAATGGTCCGCGTGTTTATATCCAGGCCAATATCCATGGTGCGGAAGTTCAGGGCAATGCGGTCATTTACCAATTGCTGAATCTGTTTCGTCAACATCCCCCGCTCGGGGATGTGGTGATGGTGCCGCAGGCGAACCCGCTGGGCATCAATCAAAAAAGCGGGGAGTTTACACTGGGTCGTTTCGATCCCGTGACCGGTGTGAACTGGAACCGCCAATATCATTTTGACAGCAGTGTGCTGGAACCTTTTTCCCAAGCCTACCTGAACGCGGAAGAAAGCGAGATCCGGGATGCCTTTCGGGCCCAATTAGTCCAGCAGCTTGAGACAAAACTGGCTTCCTCCTGGGGGCTTACATGTGGACAACACCTGGCGCTCAACCTGCAAAAAATGGCCGTTGAAGCCGATATTGTGTTGGATTTACATACCGGGCCGATTTCGGAACGCCACCTGTATGTGCCCGAATATGCCAGAGCGCGCGCTCGCCATTTTCAAATCCCGCTCAATATTCTGATCCCGAGTGATTTCAGCGGCGCCATGGACGAAGCCAGCTTCAGCCCATGGTGGCAATTAAGCCAACATTTTGCCCAATTAGGACGTGAACTACCGGTGATGGTCGATGCCTTTACCATTGAACTCGGTTCACAAGAGCGGCTGAATGTGGCGGATGCCCGCAAAGATGCCGAAGGCATTTGCAACTATCTGCAACATCAGGGGGTATGGGCCGATCATCCGGTACAACTGGTACCAGCAACGATGCACGCCTGTTACCTCAAGGACTACAAAGCATTCTTCAGCCCGGCCGGAGGCCAGGTCGAATATCAGGCCAGGCTCAATCATCCACTTCCTGCCGGTGAACCTCTGGCAACCCTGTGGCATTTCAACGCATTGGCCAGCGAAGCCAATCATAGTCGGGTCATTACCCTACCCTGCGACTGTATTCCTGTGCTGCATTTCGCCTCCGCGAGTGTCCAACAAGGGACCGAGCTCTACAAAGTACTGACCAACACCTTCCCTCTTTAGACGAGCCTGAACCAACAGATCATCCTGGGTCAACGCAAACCTGCGGGAGTCATCTCCCGCACAGCGCTCATTCCTTCACCACCAACCAATACCCTAAAAGAATGAAAAGCGGTGACTTATTGATCGGTCACACTGTAATTTGAATGAACTTTACTTCTTTCTTCTGAAAAACAGCTACACTGCCGCCGGTTCGCTCACAATCTGAACACACGATGTCGGCAAAGCAATTTCACACTCTTTCATTACGTAAAAAGACCGCGCTCCTGTTTGGCTTCGGGCTCCTCGGTATCATTGCTGGCTGCCTGTTCATCACCCGAGCTTTTTTCTGTATAGCGTGCGAAAAAAAGATGAATTTGAACGGATCACTGCCCTCGTACGTGAAGCGGCACGCTCTTCATCGCTGGCCCAGGATCAACTCCAGGATGCGATACAAAAGTTCGAGGCCCTTTACCAGAGTTCATCACTGGGCATGATGCTCGTGGTCGACGGAAAAATCCAGGATGTGAACACAGCCACTTTATCCATGCTGGCCTATCGCAAAGAGCAACTTGTCGGGCAAGCCTTTGAGACCATTTGGGATAATCAATGCAGCAAGCTCCAGCTGGAAACCCTCTGCCACCATTTACACCAGGAACAACAACAATTAGAAGCGGCTCTGCTGACCGGTGACGGCAGACACGTGCCTTGCGGCATTGAAGGCCGTCTGATTCAACAGCAAGGCCGAAGCGCACTGATGCTCTCCATCACGGATATGCGCACCCAAAAAGAACAAGCGAAACTGATTGAAGATTTGGCGGGTAAAGATGCCCAGTCCGGGCTGCTGAACCGCCCGACGGTGATGCAGTTGATTGAAGAACAATCCGCTGCGGCGCCGCAGCAGTTTGCAATCCTGTATTTCAGCATCGAGCGACTCAAACAGGTCGCATCAGTATATGGCTATCCCGCTTTCGATGCCGCTATCCAATACCTTGCCGTGCTATTTACCGAACAGTTTCAAAATGCGACCATTGGCCGGCTGAGCGAATCGGAGTTTGTCATTCTCCTGAAACCAGGGACCGAGCTGAACAAAAAGCTGAAAAAAGCCAACCGATTGATTGATCAGCTCAGAAGCCCGGTCGAGACTGACGGCTATCAGCTGCATCTCTCGCTCAAAGCAGCATTTATCGAACCAGAACTGACCCGTTACTCGCTCGAGCACTTATTACAAGCAGCCTATTACGCGACGCATGCGTCTTCACAACAGAGCAATCACCATATCAGCACGATTGATGAATGCGCTGCCGAGCAGGCACGCATTGCACTGATTATCAGTCGTGACCTGAATACCGCCATCCGGCAGAAAGAAATTCAGCCGCACTATCAGCCGATTGTTGCGGCACAATCGGGCAAGATTATTGGTTTTGAAGCACTCGCCCGCTGGAACCACCCAACCCTTGGCCCGGTTTCTCCGGCCGTGTTTATTCCGCTGGCGTAAAAACACAAGTTGATCATCGAGCTGGGTGAGCTGATCCTGGAGCAAGCTTGCCAGTTCTGTCATGAGCTTACCCAGCAAGGCACTCAGGGACAAAAACCATTCAGCATGCACGTGAATCTGGCCGCACCGCACTTTTATCATGCCGAGCTTACGACCTTGTGCAACTACCCGCTTGATATTGTGAAGCTGGATCGTTCGTACATTAACCAACTCACGCACAACGACAAAGCAAGTACCCTGATCCGCAATATCGCCCGGATGGCCAATGAACTCGGATTGACAACCGTAGCAGAAGGCGTTGAAATCAAAGCGCAACTTGACCAACTCAACACATGGCAGATTAACGAAATCCAGGGCTTCTATTTCTATCGCCCCATGCGGAAGGAAAACATCATCTGCCAACTCCAGTTCAATGCTGATTCGGTGTTGCTGGCGTCCGAACCAACGCCCTAGGCTGTCATGTATGACATAGGGTTCTCACGCCAGACATAGCGTCACCACGTGTAGCAAGGAGCTATCACGTATAACAAAGGGATATCAAGCGCAATACAGAGCATCAGGCTCATCTCAATAGCCACGCATGGCGCAGCGATGCCGGCACACGTCATGTCCTCAGCAATAGGAACCCTTGTCTAACCGTAGGCACAGGTTTCCCAGCCTGACGTATTCGGTATGCCGCATAGGCAAATCCATTTCCCCCGCAGACCATCAATATCCCCCGACACGTCCTTAACTTTCCAACTCAAGAGCACAATATGCCTGTTGTAAATATTGTGTTATCGCATTATATTACCCAACCGAATTGATACTGATAACAACAATTATTCCTATTCACATATGAACATAGTCAGCAATCACGACTTCACACTCACGCGTCGCGCCATCTCCACTGCCGTGCTCATCGCTACCCTATCGCTCTTGGGTGGCTGCCAACATGAGAATACGTCCACGCCGCAACCCCCGGCGGAGGATCAAATCACGCCACCCAAGCTTCCTTTGGTCACAGAGCGGGCATTCACCTTTACCGCCCGCGTTGATCATGACGAAGCCGCCGGCAGCGCATTTACCCTTCGGCAGCCCCACAGCGATCTGACCATCACCGGGACAGTCGATAACGACCGCATGATTCAGGTGAGCATTCCGGCGGGCACAACAATCGCTGCACCGTTGCAAGTCAGCGTCGCGCTCAATTTGGATACGTTTAAGTATCTGAGTCAAAATGTTGAAACACTGGCAAAAGTTACCGCGATGAAAGCCGCGTCTCAGCAGGCTTCAGGGTCGGCAACGGCGGAAATAAATGCCACTGCAATCGACGAAATCACACTCCAGACAACGGCAACATTTGCCCTCGCCGATCGTAATTTCAATGGTGTGCTGTCTGACGATGAAATCGAGCACCATCACGTCGCCAGCGCCGAGGGCGAACATCAGGAGCAGATGCAGGACTTAATGGTTGCAGCGGAAGTGGCACGTCAGGCGCCGGCAAAACTCTACTATGAAACCACCTATGCACTGATGGTTGACTTCCTCCAAGATGAAGCCGCAAAACGCGCATTCTTTGCAACCAACGCCAGTCTGGTTCAGGCAGCCAAAGCTTCGCTGTTCAACCAAACCATACCGCTGAATGAAGAAGCGAAAGACTTTTTGCGTCTGGATCAAACCGGTTGGCCGCTTCAAGATCAATCTCTCACCTATCAGGAAGCGCCCTGGGCTTGCGTGGACGACATCCGTAAAGTCTCTATCCGAGATTACGGCACCCGACTGTGGCAGACGCCTGACAACCAGGCCACCGGACAAGAGACGCTGACCGACCTGATTTTGGCGGCGAATCACAATAAAACATGTAACACGGCAACGTGGCGTCTACCTACTGTCACCGAGCTTTCCGACTTGTTTGATCAAGGTGGTCTGAACTTCCCGAACACTTTCCCGGCACTGGCGCAAGCCATACAATATTGGGCAACCGATGACGCCGACACGCTGGTTCTGGTGAATTTCACCAGCGGAGATGCCGTAGTGACTCAACCCGCAGGTGATGCCAGCGCGCAGGCATTGCTCCATAGCTTTACCCCTTTCGATGTCTGGTTCAATATTGCCCCTGTTAACACACCGGTCGATCTGGCAGCGCTCAGAACAACCTATTCACAAGACGCCTCCCAATGGCCGTCACCAAACATCAGTGAGGGCGTGGCTTGGCAAGAACTCGGCTTGCGTCCAGCAGTCCCGTTTCCGGCCGATAACCCTTATTCAGAAGCCAAAGTGAAGTTGGGCAAAGCGCTCTTTTTCGATACCCGGCTTTCAAAAGACAACACAGTCTCTTGTGCCAGCTGTCATGATCCGGCCAAAGGCTGGGCCGACGGGGTCAGACAAGCGGTCGGGATCAACGGCCAAATCGGCACACGAAATACGCCCACGATCCTGAATACAGCCTACTACGACACCCTGTTCCTCGACGGGCGTTCAGCTTCTTTGGAAGAGCAGTCACTCCACCCGATCGCAAATCCAATCGAAATGGGCTTACCGCATGACGAACTCTTGCTCAAGCTGGATCAGATTGCTGAATACCCGGCCCAGTTCGAGACAGCTTTCGGCAACGAGACCATTACGCTGGAGCGGATTGCCAAAGCAATCGCGACGTTCGAGCGCACGATCATCAGCAAAGACAGTGCCTTTGATCGATTCCTCAAAGGGGATCAAGATGCGCTCTCCGACCAGCAATTGCACGGGCTGCACCTCTACCGCACCAAAGCCCGTTGCATGAACTGCCACAGCGGCCCGATGATGACCAATCAGCAGTTCGAAAATATTGGTCTGGCTTATTACGGCCGCAGTCTGGAAGATCGCGGGCGATACAATGTCACCTACCAACCTGAAGATATGGGCAAGTTCCGGGTTCAGATGTTGCGAGATATCAAAGCCACCGATCCGACAACGCACCTGGGTTTATTCAAGCTAGCCACTATTAATGCTTCCAGCGGCAGAGTGACCGGCCTGCTGGCCATGTACAACAACGGGATGACTCGAAACCGGAGCGGTAACTTCCCACAATATGCGGCCAAGTATGACAAGAACTTCCCGGTAGTTTCCCCGCTGATCGAACGACTGGCGCTGACCAATGAAGAGCTTCAGGCACTCGATGCTTTCATGTCGGCAATCTCGAGCGAGATTCGAACCGACAGTGCGACACCGGAAGAAATGGGAATCCAGTCCGTGATCCACTAATCCGCTGTCATTCCTCTCACGTTCGTTGGCCGGGTGGAACATTCACCTGGCCTCAGCGCAGCCCTGGCGGTGGCCTGTATACCTTAGTCGGTATGGATAAAGCCACTTATGATCAGAACCTGCAGCAGATCGTGAATCATGCCAAAGGGAAAGATCCAGTCTGGTGGAAGAAATTCAACTCTGGGAAAGCCGAACAAGCACTGGACAACGTGCTCGACTCTTTAGGCTCTCAGCTGTAAACCCAGTCAGAAAAACAAAGGCTGCACCGAGTGCAGCCTTTTTCTCATCCTAGCCTTGTCGTAATGTAGCATTATCGAAAAGCAGTATTGTCGCAAATTAGCTTTGTCGCGATTATGCCTGCGCCAGACTCTCGCCGATAAACCCGCCGGTTTGATGCGCCCATAGCTGAGCATAAATGCCGTTTTGCTTCAGCAGCTCCTGATGTGAGCCCTCTTCAACAATCTTCCCTTGATCCAGTACGACCAGGCGATCCATCTGGGCTATGGTTGACAGCCGGTGCGCAATGGCAATCACGGTTTTCCCTTCCATCAACTGATACAGGCTTTCCTGGATTGCGGATTCCACTTCGGAATCCAGCGCCGAGGTCGCCTCGTCCATCACCAGGATCGGTGCATCTTTGAGCAGCACCCGGGCAATGGCAATCCGCTGGCGCTGACCGCCGGAGAGTTTCACCCCACGCTCCCCGACCTGAGCGTCATAACCCGTATTGCCATGCGGATCTGACAGATGCTCAATAAACTCATGCGCATGGGCCTGACGCGTCGCCTGCAGCAGTTCTTCTTCGGTCGCATCCGGACGGCCATAGAGAATATTCTCACGAATCGAGCGATGCAGTAGCGACGTATCCTGGGTGACCATCCCGATCTTACTGCGCAGCGAATCCTGATCCACCAGCGAAATATTCTGGCCGTCGATTTTGATTTCCCCGGCTTCCACGTCATGGAAACGCAGCAGCAGGTTCACCATGGTCGATTTCCCCGCACCGGAGCGGCCCACCAGACCAACTTTTTCACCCGGCTTGATCGACAGGTTCAGCTTTTCAATCACCCCTTCTTTTTCACCATAGTGGAAGCTGACCTGATCAAAATCGATACTACCCTGCTTCACGCTCAGTTGCGGCGCATTCGGAACGTCCTGAATCGATACCGGCTTCGACAGCGTTTTCATGCCATCAATCACGGTGCCAATGTTCTCAAACAGCGCCCCGATCTCCCACATGATCCACTTCGACATCCCCTGAATTCGCAGCGCAATACTGATCGCCACCGCAATCACCCCGACGGTAACCGCAGCATTCATCCACAGGCCAATCGACAACGCAGCCACGGTGAACAGCAGCAGGTAGTTGATGGCATCAACACTCAGCACAAAACAGGTCGCCAGACGCATCTGGTTGTACACCGTGTTGAGAAACCCCTGCATCCCCTTCTCGGCATACTCGGTTTCCCGGTTGGTATGAGAGAAAAGCTTCACGGTCGCGATATTGGTGTAGCTATCAACAATCCGCCCCGTCATCATCGAACGGGCATCCGCCTGCTCCGTCGCAACTTTCTTCATTCGCGGCACAAAGTAGAACTGAATGGCAATGTAGCACGTCAGCCATGCCAGGATCGGCAACATCAGATAGAAATCCGAATTCCCCATCATGATGATCATGGCTGTAAAATAAACGCTGATATAAACCAGAACGTCCACCAGCTTCATCACGGTTTCACGCACCGCCAACGAGGTTTGCATGACTTTGGTCGCAATACGACCGGCAAAGTCATCCTGATAAAAAGACACGCTCTGGCGCAGCAGATACCGGTGAGCCAGCCAGCGAATCGACATCGGGTAGTTCCCCAACAAAGACTGGTGCATGATCATCGAGTGCAGGAAAGCCAGCGCCGGGATCACCACAATCACCAATCCGCCCATCAGCAACAGGGTGTTGCCTTCTTCCGCCCACAAGGTGTCGGGGGTGTGGTTTGCCAGCATGTCAACCAGTTGCCCCATGAAGCCCAGCAAAATCACTTCGACGATTGCCACCAGCGCACTGAGCACAGACATTGCCAACAGCGGTAATTCAAACCCACGGGTATAGAACCGGCAAAACGCAAATAAATTTCCCGGCGGCTGTTCGGATTCCTGTGGTGGAAAAGCCGCCGTTAAATTTTCAAAAAACTTAAACATATATTCATGAACCTATGTTTGGACAGTACAGCGTGTGACGCTGGACAGAGAGACAGTCGACATACTTTAGCTTGATGCCCATCGATAAAAAAGTATTTGTTTTTGTAGGGGTAATAGCATAGCTGAAAGCAAAATTTCGCCTGAATGGAATTAGCCTCATACCGGTTTCAGCAACCCATTTTGCGAACTATATCACTTCAATATGCACCGTATTGATAAGTATATTTATTTAAGCCATGCACCTGAGTGCAAACCGTTTATTTTATCAAAAAATGTCGACATAATATAAATGATAATAATTAGCATATCGATTCGACGTTTTATTTAGAGGTATAATAACGGATGTTACCGACAACCATTGCCCAGCGAAACTTGCTGGCAAGCACGATTTCCCGAACCTGCCGTTCCACATTACTGCCGCTCTCATTCACCTTGCTTGCAGTCCCGGCAGCCGCAGAAGTTACCGGTGAACCGACAACCCATGAGACCATTGTGGTCACGGCATCGACCCTTAAAGTCGAGACACCGATGGCGGAAACACCGACCGCGGTTTCAACGGTGTCCCGCGATGAACTGGAAGTGCATCAGGTCCAAAAGCTGGATGAGGCGTTTCGCTATAAGTCTGGTGTTCTTTCAGCACCATACGGCGCAGATAACGATACCGACTGGTTGCGCGTACGAGGCTTTGATGCGGCCACCTATCTCAATGGCAGCCGATTATTCAAAGACGGCTACTACACCTGGCTACTGGAGCCCTACGGGCTGGATCGCGTTGAACTGCTGAAAGGCCCGGCCTCGATCCTTTACGGAGAGGCACCTCCGGGCGGGGTGGTCAATGCGATTCAAAAAACACCAACCACCACGCCGCAAGGCAAAGTGGAAATCCAAGCCGGCAACAAAGATCACCAACAAGTTGGCTTTGACATCGCAGATACCGTCAGCGGCCGCGACAATATGCGCTACCGTTTGGTCGGCTTGTTCAAAGATAGTGATGGCGAGCTGAACGGCACGGAAAATACCCGCTACTACCTGGCACCGAGCCTGGCCATGGATCTCAGCGATGCCACCACCCTGACGTTGCTGGCAACCATCATGCATGACGATGGTGTCCCGACCAACGGCTTCTTCCCGGCATACGGTTCCCTCATCGACACGCCGCAGGGAACCATTGATCCGTCCACCAACCTGGGTGAGCCGGGTTACGACAAATACCGCCGGACACAGATTTCGGTCGGTTATCAGCTTGATCATCAAGTTAATGACACCTGGACCTTTGCCCAGAACTTCAACTATGGCTTGAACGAGCTGTTCCTGCGCAGTAGTTATGCTTTTCCGAATGACTTATCCAGCACCCTCTACCGCGGCGTGGTGTTCCGGGATGGCGACCTCAGCAGCATCACCTTGGATAACCGGGCGGTGGGTCGCTGGTATGGCGAGCAAACCGAGCAAACATTACTGGTTGGCGTTGATCTGCAGACCCACGAGAACCGTGGCAAAGAGCTAGACAACTTCGCCTTCGGCACCATTGATGCGTTCGCGCCCGAGCACGGCAACTTCACGCCGATTGACGAGTCTGCCGCCATCGACCGGAAGATCCGTAAGGACCAGGCCAGCCTGTATGCCCAATATCAGCTGACGTTTGACTACCGTTGGATGGGTATTCTGGGTGGCCGCTACGACTACGTAGAAACAAGCAACCAAAACAAAACGGTCGGAGACAAGCAGAGCTATTACAACGATCAGCTGTCCGTGAATGCCGGGTTGATGTACCTGGCGGATAACGGCCTGTCACCGTATGTCAGCTATGCCGAGTCATTTGAAGTTCTCGCAACAATCGATCCGAGCACCGGCAACCCTTACAAACCGCTGGAAGGCGAGCAAACCGAAGTCGGGGTCAAATACACCCCTGAGTTTTTTGACGGCTACATCAACCTGGCCTGGTTTGACCTGACCGAGAAAAACAACCTGGCGACCAACCCCGATGGCGGCGCACAAATCCAGAGCGGTGAAGTCAATTCACGCGGGGTCGAAGTCGAGGGCGTGGGCTATGTCACGGAAGATCTGAAGCTGACCGCCAGCTACACCTACACCGATGCCCGCAGCAATGACAATACCGGCTCCGGCGACAAACGTGCGGCACAAATTCCGCGTCATATGGCCAACGCCTGGGTTGACTACGACTTCACCACCCTGGGCCTCGAAGGCTTCCGTCTGGGCACGGGTGTCCGCTACATCGGAACCAGCGTCGATAACCCGGCCAGCAGCAATCGGAAAGTGCCGGCCTATACCCTGTGGGATGCTTCGGCGCAGTATGACATCAATCCTCAATGGCAGGCTCAGTTGAACATCAACAACCTGACCGATGAAGTCTACGTCGCCAGCTGTGATTACTACTGTTACTACGGTGAATCCCGCCGTGTGATTGCCAGCCTGAAATACCGCTGGTAATCGACACCTGGAATCATCCTGAAGTTAGCCGGGCTGGGTACTGAACCCACGCTCGGCTTTTGCATTATTTTGAAAAGCTTATTGGGAACTTACACCATGTTTGAGCTGAACAATATCCGGATGCATCGTGACGGCCGGGATATTCTGACGATTGATCAGTTATCGATCCGCAGCGATGGCTTAACCGTGATTCTGGGCCATAACGGCTCCGGGAAGTCGACGCTGGTCAACCTGCTATCCGGCCAGCTGGCACCAGATCAGGGCACGATTGCTTTGAATCACCAACCGCTGGCACGTCTTTCCGCCAAAGCGCTCGCCCGGGAGATTGCTTTTTTGCCGCAAAAATTGCCGGATGTGGCGGGTTTGACCGTCCGTGAACTGGTTCGCCTCGGCCGTTTCCCCTGGCGCGGCACGCTGGGCCGGTGGCAGAAGCAGGACAACGACATCATCACCGAAGCCATGCGCCAAACCGGCACCCTCCCATTTGCCGACAGCCTTGCCGATCAACTCTCCGGCGGCGAACGACAGCGGGCCTGGATCGCCATGCTGCTGGCACAGCAATCTCCGGTGCTGATCCTTGATGAGCCGACATCAGCCTTGGATATCAGCCATCAATACCAACTGATGTCCCTGCTGGCCGAACTCAACGCCAAGACCGACTGCGGTATTCTCGTGATCCTGCACGATCTCAACCTCGCCCTGCGCTATGCCAGCCATATCGTAGCGCTGAAACAGGGTCAGGTGATCTTCAATGGGGCCAGCGAGCATATGCTCAGCGAGTCAAAACTATCTGAGCTCTATGGCGCTGACATCAAACTGATTGATCACCCAGCCCCCGTATCTTCTTCTCAATCGAACAAGGTGGCCGTTGTATGTTAAATCTCCGCTGGCTTCGCCGCGCATCGACACACTCCCGTGCTCAACAGAGCCGATTGGCCCTCTTCACTCTGCTCGGTACACTGCTCAGCATATTATTCAGTGCGTCCAGCCTGGCTGCCATTACTGTCACCGACAGCCTCGGCGAGCACCAACTCGCAGCCCATCCCCAGCGCATTGTCGCCCTCAACTGGGACTTAGCGGAACAACTGCTGGAGCTGGATGTGGTCCCAGTGGGTGTCCCTAATATTAAGGACTACCGTGAATGGGTGGTCCAACCGGCGATGCCGGATCAGGTCGCCGACATCGGCACCCGCGCCGAGCCGAACCTGGAAAAGCTGGCCGAGCTCAAGCCCGACTTAATTCTGGCTGCTTCCCCTCAGCGTGACCTGATCCCGCGTCTGGCTCAAATTGCCCCGGTGCTGTATTACAGCACCTACAGCAAGGACAGCAACAGCGCGGAAATGGCCATCAACAATTATCGTCTAATCGCCGAAGTGGTCGGGAAATCAGCACTAGCCGAACAAAAACTCACGGCGATGCAGACCCGCATCGCGACCCTCAAGGCTGAGCTGCTGAGCGCATTTCAGGGCCAGCTTCCCCCGGTCGTTGCCATGCGCTTTGCCAGTAAAACTTCGGTCTACATCTACGGCGAAAACTCCACGACGGAATACGCCCTGCAGCAGCTCGGGCTAAAATCAGCCCTGCCGCAACCGGCAACCGAATGGGGCATTGTGCAAAAGCGGATCACCGACTTGCAGCATGTCGGCAGCGGCTACGTTCTTTACTTTGAACCTTTTCATGAAGAAAAAGCGCTGCAGAAATCCGTGCTGTGGCAAGCGATGCCCTTTGTTCGGATGAAGCATGTCAATCGCGTTCCTTCGGTATGGAATTACGGTGGTGCGATGTCGATCCAATACATCGCTGAAGGCATGGCCCACAGCCTGTTGGAGATTGCACCGAAACCATGAACAGAGCCATCACTTACATTCCGCTGTTACTTCTGCTCGCCATTGGTAGCCTGCAAATCGGGAATGAACTTCCGTTTGAGCGTCAGATCCACTTACTGCTGGGCGACACGGCACAAGAATTTGCCGATTTTGCCTTTACCTATGCCCAGCTCCCGCGGCTAATCATGGCGATGTTAGTCGGTGCCATGCTGGGTCTGGTGGGTAGCCTGATGCAACAGCTTACCCAGAACCCGCTCACTTCTCCCCTGACCCTTGGCACCTCTTCCGGCGCCTGGCTGGCGCTGATCATCATCAATGTCTGGTTCCCGGACAGTGTGGCCGATCTCAGCGCCGCTGCCGCTATGACCGGTGCGATGTTGGCCCTGCTGTTGGTGATCACCATAGCCGGACCGCGCAACATGACCGGTTTGCCGTTGGTGCTCTCCGGCATGGTCGTCAATATTCTGCTCGGGGCGATCGCAACGGCGATTATCCTGCTCAACGAGCAGTATGCCCAGAATGTCTTTATCTGGGGCGCCGGTGATTTAACCCAGAACGGCTGGGAGTGGGTTCAGTGGCTGCTGCCGCGCATCTCCGTAGCGCTGCTCCTGCTGCTGCTGGCGCCTCGGGTCCTGACCCTGATGCGCTTAGGTCACCAGGGCGCCGCAGCTCGCGGGCTCAATGTGATCCCGATGTTTCTCCTGCTGATCGGGATCGGGCTGTGGCTGGTTGCCGCGTCCATTACCGCTGTTGGGGTGATCAGTTTCATCGGCTTACTGACACCGAATATTGCCCGGGCACTGGGGGCGCGAACGCCAAAAGCCGAGCTCTGGACCAGCATGATCTTAGGTAGTCTGCTGCTGCTCTTCACCGACAGTGCCGCCATCTTGCTGAGCCAATGGACCCTGGATGCACTCCCGAGCGGCACCACAGCCGCAGCCATTGGCGCCCCGGCGCTACTTTGGTTCAGTCGCAGAAAGCTCAAGGCTCAGGATCAGCTCTCCATCAAGCTACCGCCGAGTCGGGCGCGGTTGTCGTCGTTGACTCTGCCGATCCTGTCCCTCACGGTGCTGGGCTTGATTGCCCTCAGCCTGACGTTTGTTCCGAGTGAGCACAACTGGACGATGGCCCTGCCGAACTCATACCAATTGGAGCTGCGCTGGCCGAGGATCCTGACCGCACTGAGTGCCGGATTGGGTCTTGCACTGGCCGGAACTATCCTGCAACGCCTGATCTATAACCCGCTGGCCAGCCCGGATATTCTAGGCATCTCCGCGGGTGCCACCTTTGCGCTGGTCGCCAGCAGCGTGTTTGTCGGCGGCAGTATCTTTGCCTCGGGCTCCATGCTGGCCTTTAGTGGCAGCATGTTGGTCTTAGGGCTGCTGTTATTGCTGGGTCGACGACACCAGTTCGCGCCTTCAAGCCTGATCTTAATCGGGATCGCCATCACGGCCCTGATTGAAGCGCTGGTCCAGTTCGCCCTCGCCAGAGGAACAGAAGACAGCTACAGCATTATTCGCTGGCTGGCAGGTTCAACGTATCGGGTAACTCCGGACGGCGCAATGTTGCTCTTTGCCGGTGTCATGCTGTTGTTCGTGTTTACCTTGAGCACGGCCCGGTGGCTGACCCTGATTTCAGCCGGTCGGCAGTTTGCCGCTGCGCGTGGGCTGAATGTCCCGCTCGCCAGCGTGCTCCTCTTGTGTGTGGTTGCCCTGCTATGTGCGCTCGTCACCACCACCATGGGCCCGGTTGCCTTTGTCGGTTTGCTCGCACCTCACATGGCGGTCATGCTGGGCGCGAAGCAGGTTCGCAGTCAGCTCCTTATTGCTGGTTTGGTCGGCGGAGCACTGATGCTATTTGCCGACGGGTTAGGTCAGGCCATCGTCTACCCGATGCAAATTGCAGCCGGCACGCTGGTGTCGGTGATCGGCGGGACCTACTTCTTACTACTGCTGATCCGCGATCGCAGCCAAACATAAGTCGATACGCAAACGCCTCACTCAACCGCCCTTCGGGCGGTTTTTCATACCGGTGATGGCCTGCGGGTCCCAGCCTCTCCACAAACCTATCACCTGCCATCCCGTCATCCCGTCATCCCGTCATCCCGTCATCCTGGCCGTGCCATAACACCACCGAGCAAATACAAAAAAATCGACCCACCAGCTGGTGGGTCGATTATCCGTGTCTTTCAGTTTTCTATCGGCAGGCTTAGAACTGGTAAGCGGCCGACAGTTTGAAGTTACGTCCTGGCTCGTAGTCGTTTAAATTAATGGTGCCGCGTGCTACACCCGAGCGAGATGCATGTGAGGTATAGGTTTCATCAAACAGGTTATCGATCCCGAAGGTTACGCTCAGACCTTCAACCTTGGAAGGTACCCACTGCGCATAAATGTTATGAACATCGTAACCTTCTTTCTCCGGCTGATCGGCCAGGACGTTGTCTTCATCCAGAACCACAATCGAGGTTAGGCCGAAAATCGTTTCCAAGGATTCAGACTGGTAATCCAGGGTCAGGGCAATGCTGTCACCCACATCCATGCTGCGACCATTTTCAAGCAGAACCGGCTTACCTGTGTCTTTGTATTCCGTATCCGACTTGGCATAAGACAGCTTGCTGTTGAACATTCCCAGTCCATAGCTGGCACTGGCTTCAAAACCCGTAATTTCTACATCACCAGCATTTGAAACTAGATATGTTTTCGATGCGTCTTGGTAGTTAGTCACAATGTAGTCATCAATACCGGTTTTAAATACCGTGACATTGGCACCAACACGATGCTCACCAAAGTTCTTGCCGTAACGCACACCACCTTGGGTGTTCAGACCGGTTTCCGCTTTGATATCATCGGCCAGGAACGCAACATCCTGGTACTTCACATAAGTTTCAAACAGTTCCGGACCTTTAAACAAGGAGCGCGCGTTAGCAAACACCGTCCAGTCTTGCGTCATATTCCACTCGGTGCCCAAAGCCCAGGTCACTTCATCGAAGTTATCCGTACCCGTGACGGCTTCACGCTTGTAATCGTCGTAACGCAGGCCGGCAGTTACGGAGAAATCATCGGTGAAGAAGATTTTATTTTCAGCAAATACAGCGGCACTTTTTGCCTTTTCATCCATGAACTTAACGCCACCATAGGTGCTTTCGCTGTCTTTGTTCATGTAGTCCAGACCGTAAGTGATCTGGTTTGCCAGGGATACCAATGCCAGTTGAGACTGGAATTTCACGTTCACACCCGTGTTGGTATTTTCCGCGCTGCTCTCAGACAAACGGTTACCCGGCCAGCGAACACCATATTCACTCAGTACCGCTTCGTTGCGGGTGATTTCTGTTTTGCTGGTATACAACGCCACTTTACCCATGTGCTGGCCGGCATCTAATTCATAGCTCAGCGTGATGGTGTCACGATCATAGTCGGTCGGGATCACCGCTTCCTTAGAAAGCTCACCATTGGCACTGCCGCCCATGTCCGGACGCGGGCTGTAGTCACCGCTGTCACGATACAGGTCGTAAGCCAATTCAAACCGGTGCTGCTCACTTGGCTCGACACCGACTTTACCCAGGATGTTGTAAGTATCCCCTTTGGCACCAATGGTTTTGTGACCTTCCCCATCTTCAAAGTTGTCACGGGTAATATAGTGGCCGTAAATCATGGCATCGACGGTATCCGTCAGTTGACCGTATACCGTCAAAGAGCCTTGCTGGCTATCATTGGTCTGGTAGCCGCCAAACACACGGGCACCAAATCGTTCGTTATAACCCAGCAGGTCTTTGGCATCTTTGGTTTCAAAGTAAACCGCGCCGCCAAGACCGTTTTGCGTCACGGAGTTGTTCCCCACTTGAATATCGGCAGATTTCAAAATGTCCGGGTTCAAAGTCAGGTTGCCGATATGGTGGAACATGTTGGCGTGTTGCGATGCGCCATCCAAACGAATATCCAGATCAGTTTCGCTCAAACCACGAATGCTAATCCGCTGGTTTACGGAATGCGTCCCGCCGACATCAACCCCTGGAATATCACGCAGCAGATCCGACATGTGGTCCGCCTGCTTTAATGACATATCTTGCGAATACAGCGACTCCGAGTTACTGGAAACTTTCGTTCCCCAAACGACCATTTCATCAAAATAAGACTGCTCTTCTTCAGCATAGGCACCTGAAGAGAGCGCCATACCGATAGCAAGACAAAGCAAAGATGGTTTAGCAGGCGTATTTTTTACCCATTCCATGAAATAACTTCCCAAACACAAATGATAACAATTCGCAGGTATGATAGGATTGATTCTCATTAACTAAAAGATAAATAACTTATGCGAAACTGCACAGTAGTTATTAGGAATGGTCAAAATGACGTTTTCGCGGGAAGAAAATAGAAAAATAAAGAAAACTGTTCTAACGAAAAAAATAGAGTGCCACGATAAACAACTGATTCTGATGCAGGAGCGAACTCAAGAAACCCCACTCGCGGAAGGGGACTTCATCGCATACCGCTTTCATGACAACATCACAGTACACGGTGGAACCAGCTCCGAACTGGCAGATTCCAATATGGTTTCAGCTGTGCCCCCGTCATTTATCGTTACGGTATTGCTTCAGGGGCAATTAAGGTTCAGCTATGATGATTTAGAATTTCACTTGGATTCAAAAACCAAGCCATGTGCGGTGGTTGTCAATTTAGCCAAACCCGCCAACTTTCGTCGGGAGTTCAGAGCCGGTAATCAAGTCAGCAAACTCAATCTCTGCTTTCACCCGTCCTGGATTACCCAGCGCGCCGGCCTTGACTGCCCGGTGCAACAATTCAGCCGTTATCATAAAGCCCATCAACACATCGAGCTGGATCAGGAGATGCTCGAACTGACGCATGCACTGATGGCGTTGTCGCACCCACAAACATTTCAAGAAAAAATGCGGTTTGAAATTTTAACCCACACGTTAGCGGCCCGTGTCCTAAACCAACTAACCCAGGGCTCATTTCAAGTTGAAACCGATATCATCACGCCACGTTATTCTCAGGTGACTCATATCGTTAATTATATAGAGAAGAACCTGGACCAGAATTTATCGCTGGAACACTTAGCGGCGCAATTCTCCATGAGCGTCTCGAACCTGCAACGACGCTTTAAACAAAATCTCAACCTGACCGTCAGCGGTTATATCCGGCTTCGCCGCCTGGAAATAGCCAAGCAGCAATTAGAGCGTGGGCAAATTACCATTACCGAAGCCGCTTATGAAGCGGGCTATCAGCACCCCTCAAACTTTACCAGCGCCTTCAAACGGGCCTTTGGGGTGCCGCCGCAACAAATTTATGCCACCAAATAACGGGAGTCACTGCCAACCATTGACAAGCCATTAGCGCACCGTTGGCAAACCGCTTCGCCATCCTGTGAATTGTGTTTGGGTGGGTTGGGATACGGCAAGGATACGCCCGCTTTCATTCAGAGTCCGAAGTGGCACAGAAGTTCCACCGCGATGACAAACAGCCCTAAAAAAGCCGCCTTCAAATGAAGGCGGCTTTGCTGTTGGTTGGAAATTGTCTCAAACGACTCAGTGATAGGTGCACATCCGCTTGCCGTCCACTTCGACAATATTGAATGGCGTTTCGTAAATCTCACTCAGTACCGACGCCTGAATCACGTCATTGACAGTGCCACTGGCCACCACTTCGCCGCGCTTGAGCGCAATAATGATGTCGGAATAGCAAGCGGCAAAATTGATATCGTGGATCACCACCACCACCGCCTTATTCATGTCGCGAGCCAGACGGCGGATATTCTTCATGATCTGAAGCGAGTGTTTAATATCGAGATTATTCAGTGGTTCATCCAGAAACACATAGTCTGTGTCCTGGGCAATCACCATGGCAATGAATGCCAGCTGACGCTGACCGCCACTCAACTCATCGAGGTATTTATGCTGAATGGCAGTCAACCCGAGGTATTCGATCGCATTATTGATCTCATCCTGATCCTGCGCATTCAGCTTCCCTTGCGAGTAAGGAAAACGGCCGAAAGCGACCATTTCCCGGACGGTAAACCGCATGGTGATATTATTGGCCTGGCGCAGCACGGCCAGCTTCTTGGCCAGCTGCTTGGTATCCCATTCCGCCAGATCTTTACAGTCAATCACCACACTGCCGCTGTCTTTCGGCAGCAGGCGGCTCGCCATCGACAATAAGGTACTTTTCCCGGCCCCGTTGGGTCCAATAATGGAAGTGACTTTCCCTTTTTCGAACTGGGCACTCGCCTGACTCACCACTTTACTGTGGCCGAAGGTTTTCGTTAACTTGTCTACGATAATCATCACGGACCTACACAATCTTGTTTCTGAACAACATCGACAGGAAGTAAGCCCCACCAATGAAATTGATCACCACACTTAACGTGGTTTCGAAGTGGAAGATGTTTTCGATCACCCACTGGCCCGAGAGCAATGCGCACACCGCCAACAACGAACAGCCAATCATCAGCACTCGGTGGTGATATGTCCCGAACGCTTCGCGGGCCAAATTGGTCACCAGCAGGCCGAAGAACATGATCGGGCCAACCAGTGCCGTCGAGACCGCAATCAGAAATGCCGACAACATCAGCACCTGCATGGTGGTTCGCCGAACATCCACGCCCAAACTGATGGCATTGTCGTGATCGAGCCAGAACACATCCAGCACCCGGTTCATTCGGAACAGAGCCGCACTGGCGGCCACCAATAATGGCAAGCACAGATACACCAGCTCAACTTTCACATTACTGAAGCTGGCAAACAGATTGGCCTGAACCGTCGAAAACTCGTTCGGATCCATCAGCATGGTAAAAAATGACGAGACATTGATAAACAGCTGGCCGAGGATCAGTCCCAATAACAAGAGGGTGAATAAATTTCGGCCCTGCTTGGCAAAGTAAAAGCCAAACAGCAGCAGCGAAAACAGTACCATCACCCCGGCAGAGAGCGAGAAGTTCAGATAAGCATTGAGGCTGTAAGCACTGAAACTCCCGAACAGCGTCACCACGCTGACCTGCGTCAGAACATACAGCGAATCAAAGCCCATAATGCTGGGGGTCAGGATCCGGTTATGGGTGATGGTCTGGAACACCAGGGATGACTGCGCAATCGCCACACCAGCCAACACCATCGCCAGCACCTTCGGCACCCGGCGAGACAGAAAATACACATAGTTATCCGCATTGAGCCCGACACCGATAAATAAGGCAGCAAACACCAGTGAAGTGATGCCCAAAATCCAGAGCTTACGACTATCCGACACGTTTTTGTCCTCCCAGGATCAGGAAAATAAACACGCCGCCGCCCAAAATGCTGATCACCATCGAAATCGGCACTTCGTACGGGAAGATGATCAAGCGGCCAATCAGGTCACATCCAAGCACCAGCAAGGCGCCACATACCGCCGTCAACGGAATATTCTTGCGCAGATTATCGCCAAAGAAGTGACTGACCAGATTCGGGACAATCAGCCCCAGGAACGGGAGCTGGCCGACAATCATCACCACGCTGGCTGCCAGCACCGAGACCAGCAGCACACCAATCGTCACCACTTGCTGATAATTCAGCCCCAGGTTTACCGCGAAGTCTTTGCCGAGCCCAACGGCGGAAATACGCGTCGCATACAGATAACTGAAAATCGCAATTGGGACGGCTATATAGAGCAGCTCAAAATCCCCTTGCAGGATATTGGCAAAATTGGCCACCGTCCAACCGGACAAGTTCTGCACCGCATCGTATTTATAGGCGATAAACGTTGCGGCAGAGTCGACGACATTGCCGAAAATAATGCCGATCAACGGGATAAAAATGGCGTTTTTGAACTGGATCCGCTGAATGAACTGCACAAATACCAGCGTACCGGCCATCGCAACCCCGAAGATCAGCCACAGGTTGTGGCCGTGTCCGAACAGGACCAGGCTCAGCACATAGCCCAGCATGGCACACTCGATGGTGCCGGACGTGGAAGGCGCAGCAAACCGGTTCTGGCTGATTTGCTGCATAATGAGTCCCGCGATGCTTAAACCAGCGCCGGCCAGCAAAATTGCCAGCAGCCGTGGCAGTCGACTCGTTAAAAGCAAATGCAGCGAACTCTCATCACCAGCCATCACCTGGCTGAACGACAGTTCGCTGACACCAACAAATAACGAGGCCAGACTTAAACCCGCGAGAACAAGCAATAACTTTTTCAAAGCTAACCTCAGCTTGTCGGGCGGTTCAATCAGAGACCGATGGACTGTTTCACATCACTGATCATCTGCTCGGTCGCAGTCACGCCCGAAATCGACACATACCAGGCGTTCAGATCCAGGAAGGTCATCTTGTTGTTCTGGTAAGCTTGGGTCGCTTTGATCAGATCATTTTCAAAATCCTGGCGCGTCGTGCTCTCGCCTTTATTCACCAGCTTGTCGCGGTCAATAATCAGCAGGGTCTGCGGATTGGCTTTGCGAATGTATTCGTAGGAAATCAAGTCGCCATGATTACTGGTTTTGATACTTTTCGCCGCTTCTTTAAACCCGAAGTCTTTATAAATCGCAGAGAAGCGCGACTGGGCACCGAAGGTGGTAATGTTGCCACCCGAGCTCATCACAGTCAGTGCATTCACTTCATGTTTCTGGTTGTAATCACGAACGGCTTTGAACTCAGCGTCCAGTGCCTCAATTTTCTGCTCGACCTTGGCTTCAATCGCAAATACCTTGCCCAGGTTCCGCCACTGCTGTTTCGTGCTTTCCCAGTAGCCTTTATCGCTCTCGGCGGCAAACACAATCGTCGGCGCAATCTTGGACAATTCGTCATAACTGGTCGATGCGCGCGCGCCGGCAATAATCAAATCCGGCTTTTGCATATAGATGGTTTCAAAGTCTGGTTCGAACAGGCTGCCCGCAGCGGCATATTTTGCATCTTTATACTTGTGCAGGTATTCAGGTAGCTGCGCGACCTTATTCACCGCCACAGGTTCAATACCAAATTTGTCCACAGCATCCAAGGCGCCCATGCCAAGGACAACGACACGTTTTGGCGTCTCATTAATGACGGTTTCCCCCATCCGGTGCTCAATCGTGACCGGCGCGGCCAATGCGGGTAGTGAGGTACAAAGACCGAGTAATACTGATGCTGCAATTTTGTTCATAAGAATTAAAAACCTTAATGAAATCCATTATCATAACCGTTTGCAATATACTCTCAGTTGGCACTGTATTCAACCTATTGGACATCCGTCCCACAGAAATCAAACAGACCATCACAATAACCGAACAGTCAGGTTGAAGAATCAGCAATTCACGATCAAAAAAGGGGCTCAAAGCCCCTTTCATCGCAGTATGAACCACCTCCCCGTCATATCCATGCAATGAATATTATTGGGCGATAAAATACATATCTTTGGCGTAAATGTTTCCTTTCGGGTTATTTTCCGGGAAGCCCTGCAAAGAGCTGCGCACCAGCCGTGTATGGTTATAGTGATAGAGCGGGATCACCGGTGAGTTCTCCAGGAGGATCTGCTCAGCTTGACTGAACAACGCATAGCGCTGGGCCTTTTCAGGCGTGTTGGCCGCTTGGTTGAGCAAGCGATCAAAGGTTTGATTACAAAAACCGCTTTCATTGCCGACATGACCGCATGTGAAGCTTTCCAGCACCGAGGATGGCTCCGCAAAGTCACCAAACGCATATGAGCGGGCCACGGTAAAATCCCCGGTCGATTTGGCCGCCAGATAGGCATTCCATTCCATATTTTCCAGCTCGACTTTCACCCCCAGCTGTTTCCACATTGAGGCAATCGCCAGGGCAATTTTCTTATGGTTTTCACTGGTGTTGTAAGTCAGCTTCACTGTCAACGGCTTAGCTTGACTATATCCAGCCTTGCTTAACAGTTCGCGTGCCTGCGCGAGCTTTTCCGGTCGGGATTGCGATGCAAACGCCGGTTCCGGCGCCTGATAGCCCGGTATGATATCCGGCACCACAGAATAGGCCGGTGGCTCGCCCTGACCGGTGACTTTCTCCACCAGCAACTGCCGGTCTATCACCAAATTCAGCGCCCGGCGTATATCCGGGTTATCAAACGGTGCCACCCGGGTATTGAAGGCATAGACGTAAGATCCCAACAGCCGCAACGCTTTAATCTGCTCCGGATTGGTTTGTTTGAGCTTCTGGTAGTATTCCAGCTGGACCCGGTTGGTCATATCAATTTCACCGGCCCGATAGCGGGTCAGCTCAGCATTTTGTGAAGAGAGGGCCAGATAAGTGACACCGTCGATCACCGTTGTCTCGTTGTCCCGGTAGTGGGGATTTCGCACCACCTCAACTTTTTCGTTCGGCACCCACTGTTTCAGCACATAAGCACCATTGGACACAAAGTGCTCCGCACGAGTCCAGGCGTCCCCGTATTGCTCCACCACCGCACGGGGAACCGGGAAGAATGTTTTGATGCTCATCAGACTGAGGAAATACGGCGTCGGCCGCGCCAGGGTAATGACTAACGTACCGTCATCCGGCGCCTGAACCCCGAGCGTCGAAGCGGGTTTCTCCCCGGCAATAATCGCCTCAGCATTCAGCACATTGGCGGTCTGAAAATAAAAGCTGGTGGTATTGCCGGTACTCGGATCCACCGCCCGTCGCCAGGCATACACAAAGTCCTGTGCGGTCAACGGCGAACCATCGGACCACTGTAACTGATCACGCAATTTGAACGTGATGGTTTGGCCGTCTTTTGAAATCGTCCAGAATGCCGCCTGCCCCGGAATGGTTTCTCCTTGCAGATTTTCAATCACCAGCCCTTCGAACAGATCATTAACGATCACATCGCCCGGACTACCCGAACCTACCAGGCCCGGATCAAGGGTATTCGGCTCTGCGCCGTTTGCTCGCACCAAGTATTGCTCTTTCGCCAGGGCCACCCCACTCGGGACTTCAGCCGCCAAGGCTGACAACGTCGGCATCCCCAATACAGCACTGACCAAGGTTGATAACAGAATCTTTTTCAAGACAAATTCCCTCTTTTATTTCATAAACTTATAGTCAAACGATGCAAGCAATCATTGCGGCACCGATAAGACCCGAAGCGCAACCTGAATTCAACATCCATATCAGACTAAGTTATTCCATATTCCTCTAATAAACGCCAACCCGGACTTCACAAAAAAACAACGGGCGGTCAATTAGGTCGCGAAACTTTGTGTCGCATCGAGAGCTTTGGGAACATCAGGAATTGAGTGAATGGCGAAAGCGCAGAGAGGGGCAATCAATAAAAGCGGGAGAAAGCTGAGGAGATAAAGAAATTCATGAGCCCTAATGGGCCCATGAAACAAGCGGGTCTGCAGAAGCGCGACTTCTCAACAGAACAAGCGCCTTATCACATCAACGCTTCTTGTCTGAGTGGAACGCAAATTTGCTATACACATTCCCTTCCTGGGTCACAGCCCGGTATTTTATGGCTCGTGAGTTCGTCACTGAGATCGGCAAAAAGACCCGGCCGTTTTCGTCCGTTTGATATTTCTGACGCGCCTGCGGCAAATTAACAACGGACACCGTCGCGTTCGCTGCCGGTGCTCCCTGATGGGTCACCGTCACCCAGGCACCGTTTTCCCGGTCAGAAATTTTGATATCGGCAAAGGCTGCCGTCGACAGGGTGACTGCCACAGCTGCCAGTACAAGTTGCGCTTTTTTCATAGTTCTTCTCCGTCATCTGTACATCGCTGCCCGAAAACAGCATGCCCATCACACAATGAGGAATCGTGGGCTCCTTGTAATCATAGCCGTCCTGCGAAGAAAGTTGCTGCCTACTCAGTCAACCTCATGAGAATCCCGGTTGGAACCCACTTCAGACTATGAGTAAAAAATGACTTCTTTCATATTGAATCAAATAACGAGATTAACTATCATCTTGCCTCTTATGATACATGTTACCTAGCCTAGTCAGGCACATGTATCTGAATAGGGACAAATAAGGAACAATAATGAAAAAACTAATTACCGCGGTGGCTATCGCTTCTGCAGTTTTCGCTGCACCAATGTCAATGGCTGAAGAAAAAGCATCATCAGGTATGAACCCTTGGACTGACTGTGGTATCGGTGCCATGCTGTTCGAAGATAGCGAAGTCGCAGCGGCAGTATCGAACGTTATTTGGGATCTGGGCACAACAGCTGTAACCTCAGCTGGTCTGTCTGAAAACACTTGTGCCGGCGCCAATGTGAAGACAGCGATGTTCATCCAGCAAAGCTACAACAACATCATTGAAGAAACTGCGATTGGCAACGGTGAGCACATCACAGCCATGCTTGATCTGCTGGAAGTCACTCCGGCCGCTCGCGCTGACGTGATCGCAGCCGTCCGTACCGACATGGCTGGTATTGTTAGCCAACCAAGCTACGCGAATGCAACTACAGCTGAAAAAGCTGAGCTTTACTACAACGCGCTGATTGCCAACACTGCGGCCTAATCTATCGCGATGTATTGAAAAGGCGGCCTGAGGCTGCCTTTTTTCTTTCTGCTTCGTTTTTCTGCCTTGGTAGCCACCCTCTTGCGTAGTTCTTCATCCATGCACAAACATTTCTTGCTCCCGGCACTGCTTTGCATCTGTCCTGCAATCGCCCAGACGACACAAGCCGCAGCCCTCGATGAACCCTGGCTTGCCGCTGCACAACAGCAACAGTTAGCCCAGCACCCGACTTGGCTCAAGCTGGGTCACTATGAAAAAAGCACTTTTTCAAGCGAACATGCCAGTGAGGTAACCTCAGAGCATTTTTTTCTGGCACCCACGGGAAAAACATCCCCCGCAGATGAACTGAACGCAACCATCACCGCCCTACTGCGCCAGGAAACCCAGCCGGATGCCTCAGCTCAATGCCGTTTTCCGGCCAGAAAACACTGGCTGTCGCAAATGCTACCGGGGTTCGCACAGGCCCTGCCGACTGTTGCGTGTCCGGAATACGCAGCGCATGCCGCTGAGCACACGGCAAATTCGCTCAGTCTGCTGTTTGCATCCGGCTATTTGGGCAACCCGGCTTCAATGTACGGCCACCTGCTGGTGAAACTCAACACTGATGACAAAACACCGCTACTTGAAAACACCCTGAACTACGGAGCCATGGTGCCGCCGCAGGACAATAAACTCAAATACATCACCTGGGGTATTTTTGGCGGATACCAGGCACAGTACTCATCCGAACCATTCCATCGTCACAGCCAGATTTATAACGAAAAAGAACTGCGCGATCTGTGGGAATATCAGTTGGATCTGACCCAGGAGCAAGTCGACTTTATCCTGGCCCATCACTGGGAAATCCATGATAAGACCTTTACCTATTATTTCTTTAAACAAAACTGTGCCTACCATATCGCCAGACTCTTAGAGCTGGCGGTTGACGGTTCATTGTTAAATGCCCGAAAGCCCTGGGTGATGCCCTCCGATGTCGTCGCAGGTGTCGCTGGGGTAAACCGGGATCAGGCAGTGGTCAAGGTAATTCGAAAGCACCAGTCCCGGCAGGAAGCATTTTATGAGAAATTTCATCAGTTAAGCCATGAGGAGCAGGCTGCCGCAGAAACCCTGGCGCAAGATATGGAAGCGCTGAATCAGTCGGTTTTTCTCAGTCAGAGTACACTGAGTCAAAAGCGTATTATTGAAACCCTGTTTGATTACTATAGTTTTCTGGAAGTCTCTTTAGACGGGCTTGACCCCGAGCAACACGACGCCAAGCGGAAACTGCTCGCCAAGCGGTTTACGCTTCCGGCAACGCCCGTTGACTGGAAAACACCAACAGTCACACCGCCGCACGAAGCGCAGTTTCCTTCCTTCGTCCAGCTGGCACCAACCTACAACTCACGCTTGGGGGAAGGGGTCGAATTGCGGTACCGGGCCAATTATTATGACTTGCTGGCCCTTGATGCCGGACGCCTGCCCTTCTCTGAACTCTCGATGTTCGATCTCTCGTTGCTGTACCGGGATCAACAATGGCGCCTCAAGTCCTGGGACTTGTTCCGGATCCAGAACCTGAACGCATCCAGCACCGGACTGCCCTATGACGGCGGTAACAGTTGGACCCTGCGCGTCGGGGTGAGCAATGTTGACTTAACATGTGACGACTGCCTGGTGGCCGGGATCTCAGG
This sequence comes from Photobacterium sp. TY1-4, assembly GCF_025398175.1. Taxonomy (NCBI): domain Bacteria; kingdom Pseudomonadati; phylum Pseudomonadota; class Gammaproteobacteria; order Vibrionales; family Vibrionaceae; genus Photobacterium; species Photobacterium sp. TY1-4. The sequence continues at coordinate 1,368,090 of NZ_CP099734.1, read as the reverse complement.
TTCCTGGGGAAAAAGCTACCGCCTGAATCCGCAGAGCGCAATATACGGCATGCTTGATGGCAAGCTGCAAGCTCCCGACCGGGAGCGTGGCCATGCCAAAGCCGGTGTTTCCGCAGGATTGGTCTCCCGACTGACCCCGTACTGGCGAACATCCCTTGCTGTCGGCTATCACTACTATCTGGATAATACCGAACAGCACGGGCACAGCCTGGCGTGGGAGCAACGCTTCGGGCAGGCGAAAGACTGGGATATCCGGACCCAAGTCAGCTACGACGGAGCGACAGAAACCAATGTGTCTTATCGATATTACTGGTAAGCCCGATCGCGGACACTACACTAAGGACACGTGGAAAAGGGGGAGAGGCCAATGCGTAAGTTCTGGATCCTAGTCATCTGCACTTGGCTCACCACCAGCCTGACCGGCTGCGAAAGCCTGTTTTTCTGGCCGACAAAAAAAATGGCACCAACACCGGAGATGTTTGATTTCACCAAGCGGGATCGGTTCTTTCGCACCGAAGACGGCACCATCATCCATGGCTGGCAAATTCAGGCCAAAGGCCCCGGGAAAGGCACCATCTTTTTTCTTCACGGTAATGCGCAAAACCTGAGTTTTCACGCCGCCAATGTCTATTGGCTCGCCGAGCAAGGCTGGGAAGTCGTGTTGATCGACTACCGTGGCTACGGACGCTCTGTCGGTCGGCCCGATTTTGCCTCGGTGCAGCAAGACGCGTTGGACAGCTACCGGATGGTACGCGCCCAGCAAACGGTAAACCGACCGGTGATCGTCTGGGGACAAAGCCTTGGCGCATCCATCGCCATTAACATGGTCGCGGAACTGCCTCCCGCCGAGCGGCCACAGGGCCTGATCATCGACAGTACTTTCAGCTCACACCAAAAAATCATGCAGCAGACCCTGGGCAAGTCCTGGCTCACCTGGCTTTTTCAGTACCCGCTCAGCTGGACGGTGACCAATCACTACGCGCCGTCACTCGCCATTGCGAGCATCCAGCAAGTGCCGATTCTGATTGCGCACAGCATTAACGATCCTTTAATCGACGAAAGCCACGCGCAGACCCTGTTTGACCTGGCGAACGGCCCCAAACAGTTATGGCTGTCCGAACAACCAGGACATATTACGATTTGGCATAATGAAACATGGCGAGAAAAACTGTTCTGCCAGCTCAACAGCTGGCCGGCCCTGAAACCTCAAGAGCAGGCCTGTAGCGAGCTGGCCGAGGATACCAACTCTCTCATCCTCTCACAACGCTAAGTCGCTCCACCACTCAGCAGGACGGCAGAGGACCTGAAGAGGAAACAACCCGGTTCCGCCCCTGCAGTTTCGCGGCGTACAAGCGCTCATCGGCGATTCGCAACACATCATCTTCACTCTGCTCAGGGGTAAACTGTGCAATCCCCAGACTCACCGTCACCCCGATAGGGTAGCCCTGAGTGACAAACTCAGTCGTCTCAATCCCCGCCCTGATGGACTCAGCAAGCTGTTCAGCGCCGCTCAGGCCCTTTGCCACCAACACGCAGAACTCTTCTCCCCCCTGGCGGTACACTGCGTCCTCCCCGGCAATGCCGGCAATACAGCGCGTCACTTTTTTCAGAACATCGTCCCCCGCCTCATGGCCGTAGGTATCATTGATCCGTTTAAAATGGTCAATATCCAGCACCACAATCGACAGCACTTTCTTCTGCCGACGTTTTGCCTGAATGTCTTTTTTAAAAGCCAACCGATTTTTGGCCCCGGTCAGCGCATCCGTCAATGCGAGCACGTGCAGGGCTTGCTCAATTCTATCGCGATTCGATTCATAAACATGAGACACGCCAAGAATACTGATATAGCAAAAAGAGAAATTGATGAGCACCGGGATGATCTGGAAAGGCGGGTCAACTGGCTGTTTAAAAAATAAAATAGCCGTCAGAACAGCCAGTGACGCCAGCGATACAACGAACCCCTGCTTTTTCCCCAATAATAAATAAAACACAATGGGGAGCAGAAAGGCCCACATATAGACCCCCATCAGCAGCGGCTTGGCATATATCGCATAACTCACCAAGACAAAAAGGAATAGCAAATAACAATTCTTTTCCCTTAGCGTATAAGTCTGACGCTTGGATTTCACATATAAGAAATATGACAGAACGGCAAAAATACCTTCGATCAGAGCGAACAGATAAGACTGACTCCAAAGTATATTGGCAACAGCCATCAGGGCGGCCAATACCCCTAAGGCGATACACATGCCCCCGAGCACACGTGCGCGCAAGGTTTGCGTTCCATCAAAGGCGTCAAAACGCATAAAAATCACATTCCTTAATGAAAATCAACACATTAGAATACAGAACGCCCATTGTAATTACAACTTAGTTAATAATACCCCGGAGGAAACAAACCTGTGTGCACCCGAATATTAAACACTATCCACCCCGACTTTCCAGTGACCTCTCGCAATATGGACTGGTTCTGGCCGGTCAATGCTGCCTTATTTACTTTTCCTGAAGGTGAACGACGAAACGGCTTATCCGAAGCTGCCCGAGAACATTTTAAACTCGAACAATGCGACGTGTTTTCCTGGGTGTCAAAATACGCCAGTATTGCGAGCGTGATGGGGGATGAAAATACGGATTACTCCACCATTGACGGCATGAACGCGCCCGGACTCGTTGTCAACGCGCTGTATGATTCCGATTCAAGCTATGGCGAGCTGAAACACCCAATGGGAAAATCCGTCCTCAGTGCGCTTCGCTGGGCTCAATTTGTTTTAGATTCTTTTGCGACCGTTGCGCAAACCACGGCATACTTCCGCGCTGTCCCGTTCCGGCTGATTTCGCAGCCGGTTCCGGATCACTCGGAGATGCAGGCAGCACTCCACCTGGCCATTTCTGATCGCCACGGTGACTCCGCGGTGATCGAAGTCAGGCAAGGTATTTTCCAGATCCACCACAACTCAGCCGATCGTATTGTTACAAATCAACCTGACTACAACACCCAGCAGACCCTGACCCAGTATTGGCAGTATCAGTGGGGGATCTCACCAGCGAGAAACCCCCACCCGACTCGCTATTCTGTTCCGGGCGGGAACAGCGCCACCCAGCACTTTGAACGAGCCAGCTTTTATCTGACGTTTTCCAAACCGGCCACCTCACATCCGGCTGTGATTGCCCAGACGCGCTCGCTGGCAGCCACATGCGCGGTGCCAATGCACTTCAATCCCGAAAATAGTGAACGCGCGTCCTACAGCATCTGGACCAATCTCAGCGATCCAATCGGACAGCGGTATTACTTTATCGACACCGAAACCATAGCTCCGGCATGGCTCAGTTTTTCGCAGGCCATTTCACAATGCCGGAAAGTCACTGTACAACAGGAATCGCCAACCGCGACAGGGCTAGAGATACGCACCGGCGATCTACAAGATTTACTGACACCGTGTGCAAACCCGTACCTTGGGTAAACCGTCAGCGTTGAGGTAACCGTTTCACTCCGGTGCTGACCCGACACCGGCAGTCGCAGAGAATAGAACCACGAGAAAAGCAAAAAGCCCCGACATTTCTGTCGGGGCTTTTCTAAATCTGGAGCGACACACGAGGTTCCTGATCTTCAAGGAAATCGGCGTGACCTCAACCTTGACAAGGTTGCGCTCTACCAACTGAGCTAGTGTCGCATAATATTCTCAAGAGAGAATGGAGGCGCGTCCCGGAGTCGAACCGAGGTCCACGGATTTGCAATCCGCTGCATAGCCACTCTGCCAACGCGCCATTTTGTCTATACCGATAATGAAGAAGCTTCCGCTGCGGTACGGGGTGTAATTTACTGATTTTGAAAAATGAGTCAATAAAAAAGATGACAACTTGATGTCAACTGCTTAAAAAGCAGCACATTCAATGACTCTTCATCCAAGATGGATCGTTTTCAACCAGACAGTTTGTACAAAGAAGTTGTACCAATAAGTTGTACAAAAAAGCCCGGGGCCAACAAGCACACCGGGCTTTGAACAGAAGCTTTCAGGCATCTGTCGGATATGGTGTCAGACTCAGCTTACAGACCACTGAGACAGAGAACGTTTGAAATCATCGTAACCGAACTCGTTCAGCTTCTCGATGTCACCATTCTGGCGCTGGCAGTAAATCGACGGCATTTTCAGGCCATTGAACCAGTTCAGCTTCACCATGGTATAACCGGCACTGTCCATAATGTGCAGGCGCTGACCAATTTCCAGTGGCTGCTCAAACGAAGTCACACAGAACTGATCGCCGGCCAGACATGAACAGCTGCCAATCACATAGGTATGCTCGCCCTGCTCGCTGGCTTCGGCAATCGAGGCCGGCTCGTTATAAATCAGCGTATCGAGACGGTGCGCTTCTGTAGCACTGTCCACAATGGCTGTTTTCATCCCGTTCTCGACAATATCCACCACAGTCACCACCAGATCCGCCGTCTTGGTGATAATGGCTTCGCCCGGCTCCAGGTACAGCTGCACGCCATGCTTTTCAGCAAAAGCTTTCAGAGCCGCAGCCAACTTCTCCAGCTCGTATCCCGGCCAGGTAAAGAAGACTCCGCCGCCCAGGCTGACCCACTGAAGCTGATCCAGATAAGCACCGAACTTGTCCGAGATTGCATCCAGCAGCCCGATGAACGCATCCGCGCTCTTGTTCTCACAGTTCATATGGAACATCACGCCGTCGATGGTCTCGAACACCGCCGGATCCAGATGATCGGCCTGAACCCCCAAACGGGAGAACTGACGCGCCGGGTTTGCCAGATCCTGCCCGGCATAGCTGACACCCGGATTCAGGCGCAGGCCGACCGAGGCCTTCCCTTCAACCAGGTGGCGATGCGCTGCCAGCTGAGATTGCGAGTTGAAGATCATCTTGTCACAAATTTCAGCCACTTCGCGGACATCATCTTCACTGTAACCGACGCTGTAAGCATGCGTTTCACCGCCAAAGGTCTCATATCCCAGCTTGACCTCATTCGGGCCACTGCTGGTGGTCCCATCCAGGTACGGTTTAATGATGTCAAAGACACCCCAGGTCGAGAAACACTTCAGTGCCAGAACCAGTTTCACACCCGATAGCTCTTTCAATCGCTTGGCGATTTCCAGGTTGGCGATCAGCTTGGCTTCATCAATCATGAAGTAAGGAGTTTTTAGTTCGCTTTTTTGCATGGATTCAATCACTTTAATAATCGAACAAAGCCGATGCGCTTTGCATCGGCTTTTAGGTCTCTACAAGATTAAGGCCTCTCAGAATTCTTTGCCGTGTTCACGACAAGAACCGAGTCACTCAACCCCTTACTTCAGGATGTTAATCAGCGGTTGACCAACTTCCAGCTCCTGAACACCCCAGTCCAGACCGATGCCTGGCATGGTTTCCAGGAACGGATCCGGGTCCAGTTGCTCCATGTTGAACACGCCTTTACCAGCCCACTCGCCACGGAAGTACTGCAGCGCAGCCGTGATCGCCGGAACACCCGTGGTGTAAGAAATGGCCTGGTGCTCCACGTCTTCGTAAGCCACTTCGTGGTCCGCGTTATTGTAGATAAACACGCTACGCGCTTTACCGTCTTTGGTCCCCTGAACCCAGGTCCCGATACAGGTTTTACCCGTATAGCCCGGTGCCAGAGAGGTTGGATCAGGCAGCAGCGCTTTCAGCACTTTCAGCGGCTCAACAACAGTACCGTCTTGCAGCGTCACCGGATCCGGGCTCAACAGGCCGATGTCACGCATACAGTTGAAGTAATTCAGGTAGCGATCACCGAAGCCCATCCAGAACTCAATGCGCTTGGCCGGAATGAACTCTTTCATTGAGCGAACTTCGTCGTGCGCCATCGAGTAAACTTTGTGGCTGCCCACTTCCGGGAAGTCAAACTCCATCATACGGGTGTGACATGGCACTTGTTTCCACTCACCGTTTTCCCAGTAGAAAGAGTCGCCCTGAATTTCCAGCATGTTGGTTTCAGGATCGAAGTTGGTCGCGAATTTCTTACCGTGATCACCGGCGTTCACGTCCATCACGTCAATGGTGTCAATTTCATCAAACAGGTGCTTCACGGCGTATGCCGCAAATACGCTGACCACGCCCGGATCGAAACCGGCGCCCAGGATCCCGGTGATGCCCGCTTCTTCGAACTTCTCACGGAATGCCCACTGCGGATCGTAAGCTTCAGGTACTTGCTGGCCTTCACTACACAGGTCAACCGCAACCGACGTATCCAGGTAAGATACTTTCGCCTGGTAACACGCCTCCATAATGGCTACGTTTACCCACGGTGGTCCGGCATTAATGACCAGATCAGGCTGAACTTCTTGAATCAGTGCAACCAGCGCATCCACATCATCAGCGTTTACCGCACGCGCTTCCAGTTTCTTTGAAGGATCCTTCAGGTTGTTCTTTTTCTTGATCGATTCAATGATCTGGTCGCACTTTTTCACTGTGCGGGATGCAATGGTGATATCACCCAGTACATCGTTATTCTGGGCCGCTTTATGGGCAATCACCCAACCTACGCCGCCTGCACCAATTTGTAGAATTGCCATAGTTTTCTGTCTTCCGTTATTAATCTAGAGTCTCTCGTACTGCCTGGTCCGAACCATCAGGCCAGGCAGCCCCCGTAGTCATTCTCAATTACTGGGTAATCGCTCTCGCCAGTTGATTGATATCGTTAAGTAAAGTTTCAAAATCCGCCATCGTCAGGCAAGGATTCAAAATGGTGAATTTCAATGCCACCTGGCCGTCCACAACGGTTTCGCCCAGCACAGCAATGCCTTTCACCAAAGCTTCAATTCGGAGTTCCTTGTTGAACTGATCCAGATCCACCGCCGGGTTCCCGATATAGCGGAACAGGACTGTCGACAGGGCCGGATCGGCCAGCAGTTCAAACTCAGCTGACTGGTTGACCATATCCGCCACTTGCTGTGTTTGACCCAGCAGGTGATCATACATGGCACCCAACGCATCTGTGCCCACACATTGCATGGTCATCAGCACTTTCAAGGCGTCGAAACGCTTGGTGGTCGCAATCGACTTGTCCACCAGATTCGGCAGCAAATCATCTTCACGGTTCAGGTAATCTGCATGATGCAACAGATACTTGAAGTTCGCTTTGTCACGCACCAGTACCGCACCACAGCTGATTGGTTGATAGAACAGCTTGTGGAAATCCACGCTCAACGAGTCTGCACGCTCGATCCCATTCAGACGCGCCTTATGGCGGCTCAGGATCAGGGCACCACCGTAGGCACCATCGACATGCAGCCACAGTTGATGTTGGTCAGCGATGTCAGCCAGACCGGCCAGATCGTCAATCGCACCGTGATCCGTGGTCCCTGCGGTACCCACCAGCGCGAACGGCAGCAGACCGTCCTGCTTCATGCTCTCCAGGGTTGAAACCAGCGAGGCCAGGCGAATTGTGCCGTCAGGGTTCGTATCAACACACGTCACCGCATGCTCACCCAAGCCCAGCAGCGAGGCCGACTTCTGTACGGTAAAGTGAGACTTCTTCGAGCACAGAATGCGGAGTTTACCCGCGTACTCCGGCAAGCCGTCTTTCTGGATGTTATGGCCGGACATTTGATCAGCCGCCCAGTCGCGCGCCAGCAACAAGCCCATCAGGTTGCTCTGGGTACCGCCACTGGTGAAGACACCATCCGCACCGGCGCCATAGCCGTAAACGCCGCTCAGCCAGTCCACGACCTTCTGCTCAACAAATGTTGCCGCACTGGCCTGGTCCCATGAATCCATCGATTGGTTCAATGAGCTGATGAAGGCTTCTGCCGCAACGGCCGGGATCAGCGGTGGCGTATGCAGGTGCGCGATGCAGCTCGGGTGCTGCACCATAATCGAGTTCTTGGCAATCAGTTCACCGGTTTGCTCAATCACGGTTTCCAGCGGCAATTGCTGGCTGTCCAGATCGATGTTGTTGATCAGGTTTTTCAGCATCAGCGGCTCAATACCGGAGTACGGCGCATCTGTTGACTCAAACACCTGCTTCAGCACCTGAGTGGTCTGGTTCAGTGCCGCTTCGAGCACATTGGCACCACCTTCACCGGTGTGGATGAAGTGGGTACGCCACTTTTCCTGCTCGCTATCGGTGTCCGTTTCCGCAATCATGGCCGGACCTGCGGTCGCCAGAATCGCGTTATACAGTGCATCCAGCGCGAAATCGAGTTGCTCGTAGCTGATGATCAGTGGCGGCAGGAAGCGCAGAACAGAGCCCTGGCGGCCACCTTTTTCAATGATCAGACCACGCTCCAGCGCAGCACGCTGGATATTAATCGTCAGCGCCGGATCCGCTTCCGGCTCACCAAACTTGTTCTTGGTGCCGTCTGGCTTCACAATCTCAACGCCCAGCATCAGGCCCTTACCGCGAACTTCAGCAATACAGCTGGTCTGGCGGGCAATACGCTCCAGCCCTTCACGCAGGTACTGACCTGCTTTGGCGGCGTGTTCCACCAAGTTGTCACGACGGATAATTTCCAGCGCCTTGGCACCGGTCGCCATCGCCAGCTGGTTGCCGCGGAACGTCCCGGTGTGTTCGCCCGGACGCCAGGTATCGATTGATTTGTCAAAAATCAGCAGCGACATCGGCAAACCGCCACCGATAGCTTTTGACAAGCACAGAATATCCGGTGTGATGCCCGCTTCTTCAAATGCGAAACGATAACCGGTTTTACCGATACCACACTGGATTTCATCCAGGATCAGCAGAATGCCGTGCTCTTTGGTGATCCGACGCAGCTCTTGCAGCCAGAACGCCGGCGCTGGGATCACCCCGCCTTCGCCCTGAACCGGCTCAACAATAATCGCCGCCGGCTTTTGTACGCCGCTCTCGTCATCGTTCAGCATCCGCTCAATATAACGGATGCTCTGCTTGGCACTCTCGTTGCCTTTCAGGCCAAACGGGCAGCGCAGTGTGTATGGGAATGGCAGGAAATGTACATCAGCCATCAACCCCTGACGACGCGCTTTGGTGCCCAGGTTCCCCATCATGGCCATGGTACCGTTGGTCATCCCGTGATATGCACCATGGAACGCCGCCATGGTGTTGCGACCCGTGGTTTGCTTGGCCAGTTTAATGGCGGCTTCCACAGCATCGGCGCCAGACGGACCACAGAACTGAATGCGGGCATTGGCCGCAAAATCGTCCGGTAAGAAGTTCATCACTTCTTTGATAAATTTATCTTTCACCGGCGTGGTCATATCCAGGGTCTGATACGGCAGGCCCTGATTCAGCTGATCGATGATCGCCTGATTAATTTCCGGGTGGTTGTAGCCCAGCGCCAGCGTACCGGCACCGGCCAGGCAATCCAGAAACACCTGGCCCCGGCTGTCTTCGACAAGCACACCGGCGGCTTTTTTGATTGCCAGCGGCAGGCGTCTCGGGTACGAACGAACCTCAGACTCATAGTGCTCCTGACTCAGCAGAAGCTCATCCGGGGTTAGGTCGTATAAATCCTGTACATTCGGTACAGTTGAATCTAGCTTGATACCATCAAAATCAAACACATTACTCATGAGTGCGATCCAAAAAAGTTAATCCGCTGCCAGCGGTAGGCTGAGCACATATCAATCTGACTACAAAAACACACAACCACCTGTCATGCCCTCGTGGGAATTTCAGGTGCCCGGGTGAGATATCAGAGGTATGTTCTCTGCCTGCAAACACAAACTCATCATCAGCCAATGCCGATGAGGTCACGGGTTTACAGCCAAAAAGCTGTATCGGTCGGGGATGGGATCAAGGCTCAGTAATAATACTGCAGTTCGGTAAGACAAAGCTGATTTGTGAATTCGATATTAGCGTGATCACTGTTGGGTTCCTTCAATATGCTCCTGCTTACTTCTGGCAGGATAGCGCTATCAATGCCCTTCTACTGACAGTCGGTCTGTCAGTACCTACGACCGCTGTGATGCAATCAGCCTGAGTTCATCACAGCGCATATGTCTCAGAAAGCCGTCGTCTGAGATTGCGCAGAACGTAACATAGTGTTGATGGCAATGACAAACATTATTTTTTACCCGACTGTTATATTTTTATGACAATCCCATCTTGTACAACATAATCTACCCACAGAGCACCGACTTAACCGATTTCCGGCCTGCGTCTATGGCACAATCGACGCTATGGCGTATAATGCAACAAAAAATTTTATTGTTGCTTTAAGTTTATTAATCATGCGGAACACTGACGATTTTCTGATCTTTTATCACCTGATCGAGCAAGGCTCATTCAGCAAGGCCGCCGAACATATCGGCCTGACGAAATCCGTGGTCAGCAAGCGCATGACCCGGCTCGAAGAAGAGCTCGGGGTTCAGTTGCTCTACCGAACCACCCGCAAGCTGACACTGACGGAAGCCGGAGAAGTCTTCTTCAGCCACGCGCGCGAAGTCTATGTATCGGTGCAAAATGCAGAAGATGCCATGAGTGGCCTCGGAGAACGGCTGTCAGGCACCATCCGCATCACGGTCCCGACCATTTCCGGGGAGCTGATCCTGCCCAAAGCCATTGCCGCATTCAGCGACAAATATCCGGACATCACCATTCAGATGGATCTGGACAACCGGTTTGTCGATATCGTGGAAGAAGGCTACGACCTGGCCATCCGCACCGGGATGCTGCCGGACTCCAGCTACATCGCCCGACGTCTGGTCGAGGCACAGTGGGTCATCTGTGGTGCCCCGGCTTACTTCGACCGCCGGAAAGCCCCGAAGTCATATCAGGAGCTGGATAAACACAATTGCCTGGCCTATTCCTATCAGGAAACCGGGGCAACAGAGTGGCTGTTTCACGGCAAAACCGGTCCGTTTACCGCCAAGGTTCAGGGGAACTTCAGCACCAACAACGCCTCATCCCTGCGCAGTGCTGCCCTGCTGGGACAAGGGCTGGTGTATGTCCCGCGCATCCTGGTGGCCGACGATCTGGCCCGGGGCGAGCTGATCGAGGTGCTGCAGGATCAGGTGGCCAAACGGCTCGGGATCTACGCCATCTACCCGTATACCCGCCAACAACCGGCCAAAATTCGGTTGTTCATTGAACACCTCTACCAGTGCTACCAGCAGCACAAAGACAAATTTTGACCGCAATCCGGCAGATCTGGTGAGGCGCAACATGACCTCACCAGATCTAGGGCTAACCCGCGATCGGCTGGCTGACCTTATCCACCAGATACAGAATCGAACGATACTCGATGCCGCTGTGCTCCGACAGGCCGATCTCACAGGTCCGGCTATTGGAATACCCTTCCCGGCAGTCTTCCGGTACCTGCGCCTTCAGTGGCGACAGCGCCGCGGCATTGAGCTCAGGTGTGGTAAAGCCTTTATCACCGGCGAAACCACAGCACTGGATATCCTCCGGGATGATCACCTGCGTTGCACAAGCTTCGGTGACTTTCTGCATCACGCCTGCCAAGCCCTTGCGTCGTGAGGTACAGGTAATATGCAGCATCACCGGCGCTTCCTGTGGCGTGATCGTCAGCCGCGGCATGACGAACTCTGCCACAAACTGAAATGGCTCGTAGATGGTCAGATCGCCGCGCAGGGTATCTTTACTCAGGCTGGCACATGGACTGGTATCCATCAATACCGGTAACTGGCCCTGCTCGGAGGCCTGCCACAAAGCAGCCTCGAGTTGCTGAGCTTTCCTGGCAGCGGTTTCCGGGAACCCCTTGCTTTGATACGGCATACCACAACACTGGCTATTCAGGTTCTCCGGGATCACCACTTCGTAGCCAGCTTTGGCCAGCAGCGATATCGTCACGTCTGAGAGGGAGCGGGGATCCATGGCCTGTTTCTCGGTCCCCATATTGCGTGAGGCGCAACTCGGGAAGTAAACAATTTTCTCCCGGCCGATGGCGTTGATCTTCAACCCGGACGGCAGGCACAGCTTCCCGGCAGAGCGCGGCATATGAGGCGTCCAGAGTGGCAGCCGGTTACCGGACAATTTGCGAGCCGCTGTGCTCACCGAGCGCATCGCGCCACTGCCTAGCACGCCGTGTATGCCATCGGCGGCGCGAAGCCCGACTCTGGCGGCGGCCGTGACGCCATCAAAGTGATCCGCCGTCCAGCGGGCAATCGTGCTTGCCATCGCCGAATGGTTCGCCCGAAGTTTGCGCATCAGATCGCCGGTGTTGATATCCACCGGGCATCGCTCGGCACACAAACCGGTCGCCGCACAGGTATCAATTCCCTGGTACTGGAACGCCTTTTCAATCTGCGCCAAGCGTGCCGGATCCTCGTTGCTGCGACGCAGGCGCTGGATTTCCCGATACACGGTATTGCGCTGGCGCGGCGTCAGGGACAGGTTGCGCGACGGACAGACCGGCTCACAGAATCCACATTCGATACACTTGTCGATCAGCATATCGGCCGCTGGCATCGCTTTGAGATCTTTGACGTGGGCATCACTGTCGTCATTGAGGATCACCCCCGGGTTCAGGATCCCGGTGCGATCGAAAATCCGCTTGATTTGTTGCATCAGGGCGTAGCCTTCACTGCCCCACTCCAGCTCGACAAAGGGGGCCATGTTTCGCCCGGTCCCGTGCTCAGCTTTCAGTGAGCCCTGATAATCGACCGCAACCAGCTTGGCTACCGCATCCATAAACGCGCCATAGCGGGTGATTTCTGCCTCAGTATCAAATGCCTGGGTGAAAACAAAGTGCAGGTTCCCCGCCAGCGCATGACCGAAGATAATCGCTTCATGGTATTCGTACGTGGTGAACAACTCCTGCAATTCACGCACCGCCGGCGCCAATTGCTCAATCGGAAACGCCACATCTTCAATAATCACCGTGGTGCCGGTTTCACGTACCGCGCCTACGGCCGGGAACAACCCTTTTCGGACACCCCACAGCTGCGCGCACACTTGCGGATCCCGGCTAAACGGGACGGCTTCGATCGGGACGAAACCTTTGATCAGCGCCGTCAGCGCTTCCGCCTGCGCGGTCAAACCTGGATCATCTTCTGCGTGGATCTCCACCAGCAACGCCGCTGCTTCCGTATTGCCTTCAGCACCCAAACGGGCAATAAAGCCCGGCATCCCCGGCTTGTCCGCGACCGACGCTAGCGCGCGGCTGTCCATCAGCTCTACCGCCGCGACCTGGGTCTTGCTCAGCTCACTTACGGCCCGACATGTGGTTTCGATATCCGCAAACACAAACAGAGCCGAGGCTTTAAAGGCATGATCCACCACTGTGTTGTAAGTGATATCGGCAATAAAGCCGAGGGTACCTTCCGAGCCGATCAGCAAGTGCTGCAGGATCTCGATGGGGTCGTCATAATCCACCAAAGCATTCAGACTGTAGCCGGTGGTATTTTTCAGCCGATACTTGTGGCGGATTTTGTCTGTCAGCGCCGGATTGTCCAGACAGCTTTGCGCCAGCGCTGACAAATCATCCAGCATCTCACCGTGACTGCGACGAAACGCCGCCACACTCTCGTCATCCAGGGTATCCAGCACGGTGCCATCCGCCAGCACCACCGTCATCCCCGCCAGGGTTTTGTAGCTGTTCTGTGCCGTCCCGCAACACATGCCCGAGGCGTTGTTCGCCGCAATACCGCCGATTTTACAGGTGTTAATCGAAGCTGGATCCGGACCGATTTTGCGCCCGTACGGCGCCAGGAACTTATTGGCATCCGCCCCAATCACGCCTGGTTGCAACCAGATTTGTTCACCGCCCTTTAAGATTTCATGTTGGCGCCAGTTGGTCGTCAGGGTGATCAACACTGAATCGGATAGGGCCTGGCCCGACAAACTGGTTCCGGCGGCCCGGAAAGTAACGGCGATATTCAGGGCGTAACACGCCTTCATCGCAAAAACCACTTCCTCCAGGTTATCCAACTGCAGGATCAGCTTGGGGATCAGGCGGTAAAAACTGGCATCGGTTCCATAGGCCAGCGTCAGGGTCGGATCGGTGATGATACGCTGCGCATCAATGCGCTCCTGTAACTGTGCAATCAGGGTGTTATATGGCTGCTGCATGGCGGCTCCGTGTACTTCATCCATAGGGATTTTTTATTATGTACTGCCGGACAGGTATGAAACACACCGGGACAGGCAGTGATTGGAATAGCCGTATTTTATCGGGGGGATATTAGCAAATAAATAAACTCGGATTCACAAGCCTGTTGCAAAAAGTTTACCAATCACTCATAACCGGAATTCTGCGGCACCGGAAAGGAGAGAAAAGAGAAAGATGCGTGAAGCATGAAAGATGAAGGGAAGAAAAACGCCAGATACAAAAAAACCAGCATCATGCTGGTCTGTTTCTCCCGAATAGAAGGAGAAAATGGAGGCGCGTCCCGGAGTCGAACCGAGGTCCACGGATTTGCAATCCGCTGCATAGCCACTCTGCCAACGCGCCTCTGAATTGTTACCATGTCGGGTGACCCTGTCTGGTATGGCGGCCATTGTACAGATCCACCGGAGCGTGTCACGAAAAAAATGAAAAAACAGATGCGTTCGACTCATTTTTCACCAGACCCTTCAAAATACCAGCTTACTGCACAGGGATCAGACGCTGCAATCCCCCCATCTCATCGTCATCAGCGAACCTGAGATCAAAAAAAGCGGCATCCACTGCCGCTTTTTGTCTCGAATCACGCTCAGGCGCGCCTTACACGTCTTCGGAATTCAACAAATCGTCTTTCGCCGCCCGAAGATAAACATACATTGACCAGTAAGTGAGCACCATCGCCGCATACAGGGCAATATAACCGACCCAAACCAGCCACTCATTCGGATGCCACAGCAATACCAACAACGCAAACATCTGGGAGCCGGTTTTGACCTTGCCCACCCAGGAAACTGCCACGCTCGAGCGTTTGCCCAGCTCGGCCATCCATTCCCGCAGCGCAGAAATGATAATTTCCCGGCCGATCATGGTCACAGCAGGAATCGTCACCCAGACCGAGTGGTAATGTTCAACGACCAATACCATCGCCGCCGCCACCATCACTTTATCGGCAACCGGATCGATAAAAGCGCCGAATCGGGTGGTCTGGTTGAGTTTACGCGCCAGGTATCCGTCAAACCAGTCGGTGACACCGGCAATGAAGAAGATCAGTGCAGTCGCAAAAGGCGCCCAGCTATACGGCAGGTAAAAAGTGACCACAAAAAAAGGGATAAGCAGCAGCCGGATGAAACTGAGGATATTCGGGATCGTTAAACGCATAATGAATAGTTCTTATGATTAATTATTTTTAGGGTGCCGCAAAGCTAGCCGTGCTGCAATGCGTCATAAATTTTTTCTGCCAGTGAACGACTGATACCAGGGACCTTGGCAATCTCTTCTCGACTTGCTCTTTTCAGTTCTTGTAACCCGCCCATATATTTTAAAAGCGCCTGGCGACGTTTCGGCCCAATACCTTCCACATCTTCCAGTACACTGCGTTTCCTTACTTTTGCGCGCTGCGCCCGGTGGCCACTGATGGCATGGTTATGACTTTCATCGCGGATATGCTGGATTAAATGCAGCGCCGGTGAATCCGACGGCATCGAAAACTCTTCACCCGTCACCAGAAGTAGGGTCTCCAGCCCGGGTTTCCGCGTGGTGCCTTTGGCCACCCCAACCAGCAGGGCACGCTTGGGCCATTCACCCATCAACGGACCTACTACATCATACGCTCTTGAAAGCTGACCTCTACCCCCATCAATAAAAATAATGTCGGGAATCTTGTCCGGATCCAACTGTTTACCGTAACGACGCTCCAGGGCTTGCGCCATGGCGGCATAATCATCTCCGCCGGTGATCCCGCTGATGTTATAGCGACGGTATTCCTGCTTCAGCGGCCCGTCCTGATTAAACACCACGCACGAAGCGACGGTTTTTTCACCCATAGTGTGACTGATATCAAAACATTCCATCCGCGCCAGGCTGTTGAGCTTGAGCACTTCACGCAGTTGAGTCACGCGCTGGTGAACTGTCATTTTGTGATTGAGCTTACTGGTCAGCGCCGTGCTGGCATTGGTCTGGGCCAGCTTCAGGAAACGCGCCCGGTTGCCGCGCGACTGGGTTCTGAGTTCAATCTTGCGCCCGGCCAGCTCGGTCAGGGTTTTGGCAATCACCGTTTTCTCATCGCCAAGCTCAGCCCCCAGCAAAATCACCGACGGGATCACCCGACCTTCCGCCTGGTTGAGATAGAACTGGCTGACAAAACTGGACAACACTTCAGTGAGCTCGGTGTCGGTCGGTAGTTTGGGGAAGTAGCTCCGGCTGCCCAGAATTTTACCCTGACGGATATAAAGTGCATGAATACAGGCCATGCCCTGCTCATGGGCAATGCCGATCACATCCATATCATCTTCGCTATCCTGGCTGACGAACTGCTGCTCCTGGACCCGACGCAGTGCCTGGATTTGATCACGATAAGTCGCTGCCTTTTCAAACGCCAGTTGCTGACTGGCCTGCTCCATCTTTTCGACCAACGACGCGATCACCTGACGATCTTTGCCCTGCAGGAACAGCCGGACGAAATTCACCTGCTCCTGGTAATCGGTATCACTGACCAGCCCTTTCACACACGGGCCCAGACAACGACCGATCTGATACATCAGACACGGCCGGCTGCGATTGGCATACACCGAGTCTTCGCACTGGCGAACCGGGAAAATTTTCTGCAACAGGTGCAGGCTTTCACGCACCGCCCCGGAGTCCGGGTACGGGCCAAAATACTCGCCTTTGCGCTTTTTGGCACCGCGGTGAATGGTTAATCGCGGATGGGCATTGTTGCTGAGAAAAATGTAGGGATACGACTTGTCGTCGCGGAGCAGGACGTTGTATTTCGGCAGATACAACTTGATGTAGTTATGTTCGAGGATCAGCGCTTCGGTTTCCGTGTGGGTCACGGTCACGTCGACCTTGCAAATTCTCTGAACCAGCGCCCGGGTTTTCTCGCCCGCAACATGGGTCCGGAAGTAGCTCGACAAGCGCTTTTTCAGATCTTTGGCTTTACCGACGTAAATGACCTCACCAGCCTGGTCGTACATCCGATAGACGCCCGGCTGGTGAGTCACTGTTTTGAGAAAGCTCTTCGAATCGAAGCTGTTGGATTCAAGCGGTTCTGACACTACTACAACGTCTCTGTGTCTAACATTCCGTGACGAATCGCAAGGTGGGTCAGCTCAACATCACCATTGATATCCAGCTTATTAAACAAGCGGTAGCGGTAGCTGTTGACCGTTTTCGGACTCAGGTTCAACTGTTCGGAAATCTCTGTGACTTTCTGCCCTTTGGTGATCATCATCATGATCTGCAGTTCGCGCTCAGAGAGGTCTTTAAACGGATTTTCCGCATCCGAAGCAAACTGGCTCAACGCCATCTGCTGGGCAATTTCCGGAGAAATGTATCGCTGGCCACTGTTGACCATCCGAATCGCATTGACCATTTCATCAGGGCCAGCCCCTTTGGTCAGATAGCCCGCGGCCCCCGCTTGCATCACCTTGGTCGGGAACGGGTTTTCGGTGTGAATCGTTAAAACGATGATTTTGACATCGGGGCTAAAGCGCAGAATCTTACGCGTTGCTTCAAGGCCACCGATACCCGGCATATTCATATCCATCAACACGATGTCCGCATGCTCCTGGCGGCACCATTTGACGGCTTCTTCACCACTGTCGGCTTCCCCTACCACTTTAATACCACGGACGTCTTCAAGAAGACGTCGGATCCCTGTGCGAACCAGTTCGTGATCATCTACAAGGAATACATTAATCAAGCTGTATCTCCGATATGATTTGGCTCTGCACCCAGCCGGAATTGGCAGGATAGCTATTACTGATCTTACCCAATTTTACCCTAACTTGAAATCTGAGCTGCCACTGTTTCTGTGTTTTAGCGCAAAGTTTCTCTGCCAGGTGTCACTTGACAAAAAGGGGACAAAAGCTTTTGAACGCAGATTGGTAAATTGAACAAACTAAGCAGCAGTATTTACCATATATCTGAAAAAATAAAGTATAAAATTCAATATATCCAAGTGGTTATAACTTAGTCAGAAAATCCTGCTGCTCCACTCCCCACGCGCTTGCGCGCCGGCTGGACGAGAAGCCTTCACCACAAGGAGAACACCCGGTCGTACGCCCCGCAGCGTATCAGGCCAGGTAAAGAAGTCCGTTTCAGTTTGATTTCACAGCGATCTTTTCATACAGCTCAGTCATATTCAGTCCCTGAAGCGCAGTGCTTGAAGGTATGTCAGCACCCCGTAATTTTAGACAATAACGTCCAGAAAATCACTCACGCATACCTGAAAACCCTCTCACTTTGCGCATCGGTGATCGGGGTGGCGCTGCACAGCAGCAAACCATGATTGCAAAATGAGAATCATTCTGATTAATATCGCTTTTACCCTTTTCGCCATGAAATCAAAAGAAAATCACCATTTTTCACACTGAATACCCCACATGGATGCGCCAGCGCCTATGCTGATATGAAAGCTGAAACATCAAATGAAACAGCGTCATTCAGGAGGAAGGTTCATGCAAGGTAAAAAACAGGTGATCAGTTATCTCAATCAGGTACTAACGATAGAACTCACCTCAATTAACCAGTACTTTCTGCATGCCAGAATGTTCCGAAACTGGGGCTTGGAAGCACTGAACGAAAAAGAGTATAAAAAATCGATCAAGGACATGAAGCAAGCCGATGATCTGATTGAGCGGATCCTGTTCCTCGAAGGACTGCCGAACCTGCAACATCTGGAAAAAATCCGTATCGGAGAAGAAGCGGAAGAGATGCTGCAATGTGACCTGATCCTGGAAATGGAGCAATTGGCTCTGCTGCGGGAAGCCATCGCATTTTGTGAGACCAAATCCGACTATGTCAGCCGCGAATTGCTGGAAGATATTCTTGCCTATGAAGAAGAGTATGTCGACTGGATCGAAACCCAGCAAGCACTGATCAGTAGCATCGGTCTTGAAAACTATCTTCAATCTCAGATTTCATAAATAGGTGATTCACATGAAAGGTAATACCAAGATCATTGACACCCTGAATACCCTGCTGGCCGGTGAGCTCACCGCGATGGATCAGTATTTCATCCATTCTCGGATGTATCAGGATTGGGGACTGGATAAACTCTACGAGCGAATCGACCACGAATTCGATGATGAAAAAAGCCATGCAGCGCTGTTGATTGAACGTATTCTGTTCCTGGAAGGCACGCCGGATCTCACCAAACGTGCCGACCTGCATATCGGGAAGGACGTTCCGGAAATGCTCAAGAACGATTTGGCGCTGGAGTATGACGTCGATAAAGCGCTTAAGGCGGCGATTAAGGTCTGCGAGACCGAGCAGGACTATCAATCACGTGAAATTCTGGAAAAGCTGCTGGCCGATACCGAGGAAGATCATGCCTACTGGCTGGAAAAGCAACTCGGACTCATCGATAAAATCGGCCTGCCGAATTACCTGCAATCCCAGATGGGCTAGTGACCATTCGTCTGCAATATCTTGTCCGGTCGACCCTGTCGACCGGACCTCATTTTACAGCTCTCAGCTCTCAGCTCTCAGCTCTCAGCTCTCAGCTCTCAGCTCTCAGCAAGGATAATCCTCCCCATCAGAGGCCTGCGCCATAACCGAAGACACATTCGGTTTATGGCGACTTAGAATGCGACCACCTGGTCCCGCCCGTTATGTTTAGCGGCGTACAAGGCCTGGTCGGCACGGTGGAGAATGGACTCAAACGTGTCCGCATCGGCGAAGGATGCCGTCCCGATACTGATGGTGATACGTGCCACATTGTCTACTGACATCCGGGTAATCTGAGACCGCAAACGCTGTAACATCTCGGTACACTCCCCAGCTTGCTGGCAGGTCATCAACAGCAGAAACTCTTCTCCGCCCCACCGGAACACCCGGTCTGCGGCCCGGATGTTCTCCCGCAACACCTGTCCGACCGCACACAACACCGCATCCCCGGCCGGGTGGCCATAGGTATCATTGATCTGTTTAAAGAAGTCGATATCCAGCAGCGCGACATGGAACGGGGAGCCGTCTACCTCACCACGCTCGATACGGGCCATCAGTTCACTGGTTCCTGCCCGACGGTTCCCCAAACCGGTCAACGGATCGGTATAGGCCAGGGACTGCATGATTGTTGATGCTTTTCTCAGCTCCTGATTCCGGGCATCGAGTTCCCGGGTCCGGCGCTCCACCAGCGTTTCCAGCGTCTGATTGAATTCATCCAGCTTCTTTTGTGCCTGGCGACGCTGATGAATATTCACCATCAACGCCGAGATAATCCCCAACAAGACGACAACCACCGCCACCGTTGTGTTCACCAGCATCATATGTTCTTCATAATATGAAACCGGTTTTCCCACAATTTTGCTGTCCGGCGGCAACCGAGCCAGATCGATTTGAAAATTCTCCAGAACACGGTAATCAAACACCGGCGCATAAGCAGCCTTATCCTTGACCGGAATGGCCTCGACCGGCGTGCCATTAAGAATACTGATGGCCATTTTGGTGGCATTTCGGCCATGCTGGTATGGATCATTCATCAACCCACCCATCACACAGTTGCCGATCAGCAAAGTGCCCCACATCCCGTAAATCGGTACTGGGCTATGCTTTGCCAACAACGGCAGATCGTGCCGGTAAGAGAAATAATTGCCATCATTATCCATATGAATCGCCATCATCAGGATGGCCGTATGCTCCCCGAGATCTTTCACACGTTCATTCAAGCCCTTAAGGGTAAAGTCATCCCAAACATCCAGTTGGATCCGGGCCTTTTCCGGGTCATCTTCCCATTGCGTTTTAATCGCATCGACCTGCTCGACCATCTTGCGGCCCAGCTCAGTACGATCGCCCAGCAACACGATACGTTCAACATCCGGTTGAAGGTGAGTGATCAATTCCAGGTTGCCCTGGATTTCCATGCCTTCCTGGATCCCAGTGAAATTCGGTTTATCCTTCAGGGCATCCGGATCAAACACATTCACCCCGCTAAACACCACCGGCGTTCCCGGAAACAGGGTTTCGGCATGTTCGAGCATAAAGTTATAGGCCAGATCATCGCCGGTGATGATGATCTCCGGGGTATATCGCCGGTACTTATACTGCAGCAAATCCACCAGCAGGTGATGGTAGGTCTCATCATCAACGAAGCGCCGCTCATCCATATACTCGACATGGAGGTCGTAATCGGGGAAGGTCTTTGAAAACTCGTCTTTCACGCCGCGGGTCAGTGCCTCACTCCAGGGATATTGAGAATCATAGGAGTTGAGCAGCAGCACGGTTGGGTGGGACTGAGCAAACGCAGCCATCGGCACAAGCCAGAATAAAACGAGCAATAACCTTGTCAGCATTAAGCCTGGACCTTTTGTACGATGAATTGCGTTGTAACTCGCAGGATTATATGAACCCCTCCCGACAAATTCAAACAGCGCAACTTCCCCAAATACCACATACCTCTCGCGTATCAGACGTTTCGATTCACAAAAAACATTGTAGAATTAATCATATAGAGACGGGTGAGCTACACTGTTTGCAAAGCACAATGTAATGTTCATGGACCTAAATAAAATGTAAAAAATTACAAGGAGATCACGTGATAACGCTTTTTCTGGTCAATAGCGCCATTGTTGCTTTAACTGTTTTCCTGCATTACACCTTTCTGCGTCAAATGAGTCTCCATATTCCACGGATCCCGATGCTCCATGGGTTTAAAATCCTGTTCGGCGTACTGGGGGCCCTGGTCGCACACTCCGCGGAAGTCTGGATCTTCGCTTATGCCTACTACAAGCTGCATCATTCTGAAAACTGGGGATCGCTGACGGGAAACTTTGATAGTAGCCTGCTCGACTGCGTGTATTTCTCGTTCACCACCTACACCACGCTGGGGTTTGGCGACATTGAGCCGGTAGGTCACCTGCGGTTTTTAACCGGGGTTGAATCGCTGACCGGGCTAGTGCTCATTACCTGGACTGCCTCGTTTCTTTATCTGGAGATGCAGCGCTATTGGACACTGAACCATGACACGGACCGATAATTCAGCCGAACTGCTCCGCAAACTGCTGAGAGTATTCATCGCCGTTGGCTTACTGATCGCCCCGCCTTTGGTCGGCGTGTGGTTCGCCGGCAAACCGCTTTCCCCCTACCTCAGCCTGATGCCTTCAACCCTGTATGTAGAAAAGCCTGGGTTTTCATGGCCCATCTTTCTCCTGTTGACCCTGTTGATCCTGTGTTGCACGTACCCGCTACTGTGGCGGCTCATCAGTCCCCCCGCCGAAAGGAACAGCTTGAGCGGGCCGGCGGCCTCACGCCGCCACATTTCCGCCACCGCATTTCCCAGCTGGGGCTGGCTGGGACTCTGTCTGCTGATCCTGAGCTGGGTTCTGGCCTGGATCGAGATCCCCGGCGGACCCTCCTGGCAACGCTACACCTTTACCCCGCTCTGGCTCGGTTATATCTTGGTGATCAATGGACTGAGTGAGAAGCAACACGGCATGAGCCTGCTCCGTGCGCAGCCCGGTCGATTGGGTTGGTTATTTCTCGTGAGTGCCGTGTTTTGGTGGTTCTTTGAGTACCTCAATCTGTTTGTCCACAACTGGTATTATGTCGGCCCGCCGATCACGCCGCTGACGCGTACGCTCACGGCCAGTTTATCCTTCTCCACGGTACTACCGGCGGTGATGAGCACCGTCTTCTGGCTGGCCGGGTTCCAACGCTGCCAAGTTGCCTACACCCAATACGTGCATTTTCCGCTGCCTCACCCCAAAAGACTGGCCGGATTGGCGCTCCTGGCCGCCATTTCATCTCTGTTTGCGCTGGGCGCCTGGCCGGACAGCTTTTTCCCCCTGGTCTGGATTTCACCGCTCATAGTCATCGTTGGTCTTGAAACCCTGGCCGGCAAGCCGACCCTCTTCTCCGTGATCCCAAAGGGTGATTGGCGCCCGTTCGCACTGCCGGCGCTGGCTGGCCTGCAATGCGGGTTCCTGTGGGAGCTGTGGAATTTCGGCAGTAAAGCGCCGTGGATCTATAACATCCCGTATGTGGATCGGTTTTATCTGTTTGAAATGCCACTGCTGGGCTATGCCGGCTACTTGCCGTTTGGATTGGAGTGCGCGTTAATCGCGTCACTGTTTGGGGTGAATGCGCACGGCGGAATGAATGCTCACGCGATTGAGTCGTTGAACAGTCGGAAATAAACACCATGGCTCAGGGCGGCAAAAAACCGCCCCTCTTCCTGTGTCTCCCTGTCTTCCCGGCTGTTTCGCGGGGAAACGCCTAGGCTTAGGCTTAGGCTTTGGCTTAGGCTGAAGCGGTTGCCGGAACCACTTTGAGCGACAGGGTCAGCGTAAACCGGGCGACGGGCTCATCGCCATCCTGACTCGGACAGGTAGCCACCACTTCCACCGGCTCATTGACCCGCTCACCGGTCTCAGCACAGCGTTGAAGCATCTCCCGGATAGCAGCCCCCTGATGACACGTAAAGACCACATCCCCTTCAGGACGGCGCAGAAAATCACCCTGGACTGATTTAAAGGCCAGAGACAGCGTCAATCCTGAGCGGGCCGCCATTTCCATCGCCAACAGACCGGCTGCGACATCGGCACCAATGGCCAGCGCGCCGAAATACATACTTTGCAGGTGATTTTTGGTGCGATCATTGAGTGGGATACGCAGCGCCAGGTGATCGTCACTGATCGCCTGGATCTCAGGGGAACAATAATCAATGAGTTTCACGTGTTGCTCGGCAAATTGTTTGAGCATTGCGTTTGCGCTCGCGACTCGGCTTTCCATGGCATCTATCCTTTTTTATGACTGATTAGACCAGTTAAGACAGGCACCGAAAAAATGTCAAACACCTCACCGCCAAGATGTTACCTGTACCTGAAATCTCATCCTGGCGGCCAGCGCATGGCCCGTCCCCCGAGTAAGTGAAGGTGAATATGATAAACCGCCTGCCCGCCGTATCGATTGCAGTTCCAAACCAAACGGTAGCCATCCTCCGCCAGAGAAAGCTCCTTGGCCAGTTGAGTCGCCGTCAACACCATGTGCCCGATGAGCGGACTATGACTCAATTCCAACTCATTGGTGGTTTCGATGTGCTGGCGTGGAATGATCAGGATATGGGTCGGAGCCTGGGGATTATTATCATGAAATGCGACCACCTGATCATCCTCGTACACCCGTTTGCCGGGGATCGCATTGCTGGCGATTTGACAAAAAATACAGTCCATGACGCACCCTCGCTGCTTGAATCCCTTCAACTATAGTTAAAAACAGCGCCCTCACGGTACAAAGAAGGGTGATTAAAAAGGCTGCGCCGGGAGCAACGCCTTGCGTCGAAAATTGCCTGACAGACAATCATCAACCGTGGATCTCTGAAATGACCACAGCGTTAATCACTCATGGCGACTATCTGCGCCATACCATGGGGCCGGATCACCCGGAATGTCCCGAGCGGCTGGGTGCCATACTCCAGTATCTGGCCGGCGAGCCGCTGGCCGACCAACTGCAATGGCACACCGCCCTTGAGGTCAATCCAAAGCAATTCGAACGGATCCACCCGGCCGGCTATATTCGCCACCTGGAATCGCTCCAGCCGCAGCAAGGGTTGGTGTATGCCGATCCGGATACTGCCCTGAATCCTCACACCCTGCATGCCGCGCGTCTGGCTGCCGGAGCGGTCACCCAGGCCGTTGATCTGGTTCTCACCGGTCAGGTTACCAATGCGTTTTGTGCCGTTCGTCCGCCGGGCCACCATGCCGAACACGCTACCGCGATGGGCTTTTGCTTTTTCAACAATATTGCCGTTGGCGCAGCCCATGCCCTGGCTCAACCGGGCATCGATCGCGTCGCCATCCTGGATTTCGATGTCCATCACTGCAACGGCACCGTCGACAGCTTCAAGGACCGGCCGGAAGTGCTGGTGTGCTCAACGTTTCAGCATCCGTTTTATCCGCTGCGCTATTACGATATTGAGCGGCCGAATATCATTAACTGTCCGCTACCAGCCGGGACCGGCAGCCACCCGTTTCGCCAAACCGTAACCGAACGCTGGCTGCCGGCACTCAGACATCACCAGCCGCAGATGCTGTTCGTCTCTGCCGGCTTTGACGCCCATAAAGACGATCCGCTGGCCGATCTGCGTCTGAATGAAGCGGACTTTCGCTGGATCAGCGAGTTGATTGTGGATGCCGCCGCCACGTATGCCAATCATCGGGTGGTCTCGACGCTGGAAGGCGGGTATCACCTCACCGCGCTGGCGCGCAGTGTCTATACTCATCTGGACGTGCTGGCCTCGGTGTCCTCCTAAGCCCGGTCGCATCAGTCCAATCAAAGCAATTAAAAAAGCCAGCCGAAACCGGCTGGCTTTGTTCACGATTGTTCACGATGAACGTGGTTTCTGGATCCGTAAAACCGGATCAGTTAAACAAATGGCAGGCAACCAAGTGTTCAACGCCATTTTCGCCCGTATTGTGCGTTTCCGGACGGGTTTGCTTACATTGCTCGGTTGCATGCGGGCAACGGGTCCGGAACGTACAACCGCTCGGTGGTGACAGCGGCGACGGCACATCCCCTTCCAGTTTCAGCGACTCTTTGGTGACCGTTGGATCCGGCACCGGGATCGCCGACAGCAAGGCCTGGGTGTACGGGTGTTTCGGATTGCGGTACAGCACTTCCGCCGGTGCTTTTTCCACGATCCGTCCCAGATACATCACCCCGACTTCGTCACAGATGTGCTGCACAACACCCAGGTCGTGGGCAATAAACAGGAAGGAAATGCCTTTCTTTTCCTGCAATTCAGCAATCAGGTTGAGCACCTGCGCCTGTACCGAAACGTCCAGCGCAGACACCGGCTCATCCGCGACGATAAATTTCGGCTCCAGTACCAGCGCGCGGGCAATCCCGATCCGCTGGCGCTGACCGCCGGAAAACTCATGCGGATAACGGTTGAGCACCTGAGGACGCAGGCCCACGATCGCCATGACTTCAGCGATCTTATCTTCCCGCTCCTGCGGCGTGCCAATCTGGTGCGTATCCAGCGGCTCACGCAGGATCTCATGGATCGTCATCCTCGGGTTCAGCGATGCATACGGATCCTGGAAGATGATCTGAATATCACGACGGATCGCTTTCATCTCTTTGGCGCTGAAATGGGCAATATCCTTACCTTCCAGCTTCACCTCGCCGCCACTCGGCTCATGCAACCGCAGAACACAGCGCCCCAGCGTCGACTTACCACAACCGGACTCGCCGACCAGACCTAACGTTTTGCCACGCTCAATGGTAAAGCTGACATCGTCGACGGCCTTACACAGAGTCTGGGTGCCAAAGAAGCGACTACCGGCTGCAAAATGCTTCTTCAGACCATTCACTTCTAGTAATACTTCGCTCATTGTCCATCTCCATTCGGACGAAAACAGGCCACCCTGTGATGCACATCACCGGTCAGTTGCGGAATTGCCTGACGGCATTCCGACTGTACCTTGTCGCAGCGGTCGGCAAAACGACAACCCTCCGGCAGGTGCAGCAGATCCGGGACCACGCCTTTGATGGTCGGCAGACGCGGGATCTTCTTGTCACGAACGACCGGGATCGACTCCAGCAACCCTTTAGTGTACGGATGTTTCGGGTTGGCAAAGATCTCTTCAACCGGACCTTCTTCGATGATCTGGCCGCAGTACATCACCACCACGCGCTGACAGGATTCGGCCACGACACCCAGATCGTGGGTGACCAGGATCACTGCCATGCCCAGCTCTTTCTGCAGCCGGACCATTTCGTCCATCACCTGCGCCTGAATGGTCACATCCAGCGCGGTGGTCGGCTCATCGGCCAGCAACAGCTCCGGACCACAGGACAACGCCATGGCGATCATCACCCGCTGGCGCATCCCGCCGGACAGCTCATGCGGGTACTGATTGATGCGCTTCTCCGGCGACGGGATGCCGACTTTGTCCAGCATCTCAATCGCACGGGTCCGCGCTTCCGCTTTGTTCACATCATTGTGCAGACGGATCACATCGATCATCTGCGTGGAGATCTTCAGTACCGGGTTCAGGGCCGTCATCGGCTCCTGAAAGATCATCGAGATCTCGTTGCCCCGGATCTTGCGGTATTCCCTCTCGCTCAGGCCGATCAGTTCACGGCCCTTGAAGGTAATACTCCCATCAACGATTTTACCCGGCGGCGAAGGGACCAGGCCCATGATCGACAGCGAACTGACCGACTTACCACAACCGGATTCACCCACGATCGCGACCGTTTCGCCCGGCATGACTTTGAAATTCACACCGTTGATCGCACGAACCGTACCTTTGTCCGTTTTAAATTCGACCGTCAGATTATCCACTGACAGCAGTGGGGTTTGCTCAGACATATTTAAATCTTCCTTGGGTCCAGCGCATCTTGCAGCGAATCAGAGAACATGTTGAAAGCCAGGACCAGCACAAACAGCATGCCGGAGGCAGCGAAGAAGTTACAGAAATGACCGGCGGTCACCTCACCACTCGCTTCTGAAATCATCAGTCCCCAGCTGATACTGTCTTTCACGCCCAGTCCAAGGAAGCTCAGAATCACCTCACTCTTGATTGCCGTGATAAACAACAGCGTCATTTCTACCAGCAGAATATGCGAGGTATTCGGCAGCAGGTGTTTGAAGATCACGCGATACACCGGAACCCCGAGCGACCGGGCCGCTTCAGTAAATTCCATGTTTTTTAGTTTGATCACTTCACCACGTACCAGACGTGCCGTGCCCATCCAGAAACAGGACATCATGGCGATGTGCATGGCGTACGGGTTTTCCGCCAGCGCGACGGCAAACGCCGCAACCATCAGGAAGTACGGGATACAATCCAGACAGTTCATCAGCCACAGAAACAGCTCGTCAATCACGGTACCGGAGAAGTACCCGGTGGTTGCCCCCACCAGCGCGCCGGTAATTGTGGCGACAACCGCCACCGTCAGGCCCACTTCAAAGGCGGTTTTGGTGCTGTAAATCGCCCGCTGGAAAATATCCTGGCCGTTGATGTTGGTACCGAACCAGTACTCCGCCGTCGGCCCATTCTGACCCGGGGCCAGTAGTGCATCCCAGTTTTGGGCAATCAGACCGGACCAGGCCAGTACGGCAATCCCAAAGTACAGCATCACCACGGACAGGCTGATCATCCCGACCTTGTCGCGGGTAAATTTATAAAAAGCTTTCGTCCACAGAGACTCATGTTTGGCCGGTTTGGCCGCGCTCGCGCCCTGCTCCATAATTGCTTCCGACATTGCTTGCGTCCTTTATTTTAATGAAATACGCGGATCTACGGCGCGATACAGCACGTCAACCAGGCTCACAACCACGATAAACAATAAGGTTGTCAGCACAATAATGGCTTTCAGTACCGGCAGATCACCGGTGGTGATTGCATCATAAGCCGTCAGTCCGACCCCCGGGATCCCAAAGTAACTTTCCAGCAGCAGTGCACCACCCACAATGACAAACGGGATAGAAAACACGATGCGGGTTACGATCGGCACCAGGGCATTTCTCAGGACATGTTTGAACAGAATCGTATTGGCGCTGTGACCAAAGGCTTTGGCCGTGCGCACATGATCCCGGGTTGTCTCTTCTACAATCACTGCCCGATAGAACCGGGTGTTATAGCCCAGTGCCACGAACACCGATGAAATCGTCGGCACCGTGATGTAGTAGAGATAATCCGAGAGGGAATTCACTTCCCAGCCATAGACTGGGAAGAGATTCAGGCCATAACTGGAGCAAAAAATCAGCTGTGTCGCGATAATGACGATCAGATACGAGATACTCATCCCCACCACCGAAGACGACATGATCATCTTGTCCAACCAGCTTGAGCGATGCATCGCCGCAAACAGCGCCAGTAACACCCCAAGCACGTTCCCCAGAATAAATCCGGGCAGCTGCAATGCGATGGATACCGGAATGGTTTTCGCCAGAATTGACGTCACCTGCTCGCCGGTAGAGTCGGAATAGCCAAAGTCAAACACCAACACTTCCTTGACGTACTCAATGTAACGAATCAGGAAAGGACGGTCATAACCCAGCTGATGCCGAATCTCGTTAATCTCCTCGATAGTCGGGTTCCGGCCCAACAAGTCATATGTCTTGTCCGGACCGAAATAAACCATCAATACGAAGCTGATCAGGGTCACCCCGAAAAGCAATGGGATGCTGTAGATCAGCTTCCTGAAACAGTGTTTTAAAATCTCCATAATGACCCAGCTTTACTTATGATTTGATATCAACATACTTCAGATAGTTACCCATGACGTCGCGCTGTGGCCACATGATGGCATTTTTGTGCCACATCCGGATGCGCGTGCGTGAGTAACCACCAATGCCGACACAGTCATCGACAACCATCTGGTTCATTTTCTGGTACAACGCCGTCCGCTCAGGGCTTGGCTGCATCACAGAAGCCTGCTCGTACAGTTTGTTGAACTCAGGATTGTTGTAGTTTGCGCTGTTCGAACCTGGTGAACGGTTCGGACCGTAGAACAGCTGCAGGGTATTCTCGGCATCCGGGTAGTCCAGGCCCCAGCCCATTGGGATCAGCTGCGTTTTGCTGTTTTTCACGTCACGGTTGAAGTCACCGAACGTCGCGAAGGTTTTCTGCTTCACTTTGTTCTTCGGATAGCCGATCTTGGTCAGGTTACCGCGGAACTGTTCAAAGAACTGCTTGTTCCGTGTGTTAGCCGTTCCCGGATAGTAAATCACCGGCAGATTCTGCTTGTTCCAGCCGTGCTCTTTCAGCAGTTGCTTCGCGCCGGCAAGATCCTGGGTGATGGAGGCATCATCCATATTCGGATCGAAGCCGTCGGTGCCCGGGACGATAAAGCCTGGGTACGCTTCGCCGATGCCCAGATAGAAGCGGCTGATCCGCTGTGGCCAGTCGAAGGACTTCACGATCGCACAACGCAGTGCTTTGTTCTGTGCATTGGTTTTCGGATCGTCAGAGTAACCGAAATACTCATCATCAAAGTTGAAGAAGTTGTACACCAGACCCGCTTCCGGATTGACACGGAAGTTGAATTTCTCAGCGTACTCAGGCTTGAGCTTCACTGGGTGTTTGCTGGCCAGCACTTCATCCATCTGCTCGTTCTGCAGCGTGGTGTTGACAATTTCAGAACCTTTGCTGAATGAGTTCCAGCGCGCTGAAGCTTGCTTCACCCAGTTCAGCTCAACACGATCCACGATCGGCAGTTGCTTGCCGTCCAGCGTGGCAATACCGGTAAAGCCGTGCAGTTTTTCGTTATAGCCAGCGCCGGCCAGGTCGAAGGTTTCCTGACGATAATCCGGATTTTTCTCCAGCACGGTCTTCGTACTGTTGTGAGAAACCAGTTTGAACGGACCAGAGCCAACCGGGTGGATCGACAGTTCACGACCGTACTTCTCAACCGCTTCGACCGGAACCACGCCGGCGTAACCCATTGCCAGGGTGTAGGTCAGCTGCGGGAATGGCTTCACCAGCTTGATTTGAACCGTATGGCGATCCAGGGCTTTCAGACCTTCAATGGTTTTCCCATAGTCAGAGCCTTCATCTTTCCACGCATCCAGACCGACAATCTTGCCGGCCCACAGCCAGGAGCCCTGGGAACGGTTTTCAGCATCAAAGTGACGTTTAATCGAGTAAACAAAGTCTTCAGCTGTGACTTCACGCCCTTTGCCACCTTCAAACGCCGGATCGTCAATAAACTTCACGCCCTGCTTCAGTTTGATGGTGTACGTCAGGCCGTCTTCAGAGACTTGAGGCATGTCAACAGCCAGGTTCGGCTTCAGCTCAAACGGAGACTTCAGGTATTTGTACTCGTAAAGGGTATCGTAGACAGCGGTCGTCACTGTATTGGCATAGGTGGTGCCAGATTGAACCGGGTCGAAGGTCGTTGGCGTGCCGTCTTCTGAGAATTTGAACACTTTGATGTCTTCAGCCATTGCAAGGCTGGAGGCAACCAGTGCTGCCAACGGGAGCATCGTGAATTTTTTCATATAACTTCCTGTTAAATAAATCACATTGTTTGCAGCTACTTCCATGAGTCAGACTCATACGATTTGGACAGGCACTGTCCAAACCGGGTATCGACGAAAGGGCTACTGTCGGGCGCTGCAACTTCCTGTTTCACCCTAAGCCGCCTTGGCTGCCAGAGACAGCAACAAGGTCATACCTGAAATTTATCAAGCGGATACTAAATTAAGCGCATGCGGCTTCATAGAAACTTCAGACATAAATGAGAAATATACCAAATATTTATAAATTACCAATAGACAAATTACAGTGTTTTGTAACAAGATCTCGTCATTTCTTGGACTTATATGCAACAAATGAATATTAATTCAGAACGCTGTATTATCTATTCATTTACAGTTTGCTGACCGGGTACCAAATCCCGGCAAGAAATGCGGAAAAAGCCCCTCAGAAAGGCCCATCCATTCCCCAGAGATATGACCTATTTTTCAGAAAAGAAGACACAAAATAAAATAGCCCCGGTCAGCATAGATCCGGGGCTTGACGACACAGCCAGCTACGCGACAGTTTGAATCAGCGCCGAAATCCCCTCGACTTCGAGTTGCCCATTGCTCACTCTGGTGAAAATTTGTTCAGGTGTGTACCGCT
This sequence comes from Photobacterium sp. TY1-4, assembly GCF_025398175.1. Lineage (NCBI taxonomy): Bacteria > Pseudomonadati > Pseudomonadota > Gammaproteobacteria > Vibrionales > Vibrionaceae > Photobacterium > Photobacterium sp. TY1-4. Next base: position 1,336,496 of record NZ_CP099734.1, on the reverse strand, counting down.
CGCCGTCATAAACCACCACTACGCTGACATCACCCGGTTGCAGAAAATGAGTTTCCCCGTACTCGGTATAACGGGTTGCGCCAATCGCGATCACCGCCTGCATCGGATAGCCGGCCTCTGCCAGGATCTTCGAAATATCTTCCGCCGGGCCGACATCTTGCTGATGATTCATACGATCCACGATCCAATGCAGCAGCTTTTCGTGAAAGTAACTGTAGTCTTTCACTTGGCAGTCTTCGCCGTAACGCACCACTTTTCCCGCCCGCTGATGGAAACTGGCAATCCGGAAACGGTCAATCGTACTGCCGGCCGCCAGAGAATCGAGCGTAAACAGGGTCGCCGCCAGGCCTTTTGAGTGTTCGCCCCAGTTTTTCTTCTCACTGATTTTGAGGGCATTCGGACGGCGGATAGAACAATCATTGAATGCGCCGAACTGTTTCGGCGTTAAAGCCGTCACCTGCCCATCCTGGTAGGTGATGTCGCAAATCAGCGCCACTTCCGGTTCGATTTGCAGATTATCGGCATCTGTCGGCGGGGTAATTGTCCTGTCAGAGAAAGGATATACCGATAAAAATCCTGCCGTTTCACCGGGGACGTACAAGGGAAACAACGCTTTGGGCGCCAGAGGATCACTCACGGCCATCCCTTCAAAATCTGCGGCCTCCCCGGCCTGCTCTAAATGGCCGGCAAAGTTACCGGCAATGCCAAACCCGATCACATTTTTATACTTCATCTGACTTTCTTTCCATTGTTTCACATTAAGAGTCTGCATCGCCGCCTGTTTGCAAATACTGCAGGGACGATAGATCACAGCTGAGTAGACACTCACCTACACTTTGAATTGATTCACCACGCTATCGAGCTTCTCACAGAGCCGGACCAGCCGCAGGCAAGCGGCTTGCGCATCATTGGTCGTACGCAGCGTATCCTCATTCTTTTCAACAATTTTCTGCACGTTCTGGTGAACACTGCCGCTGACCTGACTTTGCTGCAGCGCCGCAGACGCAATTTGGGTGTTCATCTCATCCATGGTGATAATCGAGCCGCTGATTTCATTGATCGATTGGGTGGTATTATCGGCATAACGCACACTCTCCTGCCCGTTCAGCGCACTGACGTTCATTGCCTGCGCTGCCCCTTCTGCGCCACTTTGCAAGCGGACGATCATGCTCTCGATTTCACCGATGCTGCCCTGGGTTTTGCTGGCCAGCATCCGCACTTCATCTGCCACCACCGCAAATCCTCGGCCATGCTCACCTGCCCTCGCGGCTTCAATGGCAGCGTTCAACGCCAACAGGTTGGTTTGTTCGGCAATACTGCGGATCACATCCAGCACCGAGGAAATATTGCTGACCTCCCGACCCAGCGCCTGAATCGCCGCACAGGAATCATTAATTTCACGCGACAACTGGTAAATGGTTTCGACCGATTCCGTGACATTGTGCCGCGCCGCCTGCACCTCCTGATTCACCTGGCTACTCGCCGAGGCCGCCTGGTTGGCGTACGCACTCATGCTCTCGCTAGTCACCGTCAGCTGATTGACCGCCACCGCAACTTTCTCACTTTCCGTTTGCTGAACGCTGGCCGACGCCTGAATCGTCCGGGTGGTTGCATCTATGGCTGCGACTTCCTGGCGTACATCCGCTGCCGAGAGCACCACCGCTCTGACCGACTGTTGGATCTTGGCCAGGAACTCATTAAAAGTATCGGCCAACTGGCCGACTTCATCTTTCGACTCCACTGCCAGCCGTAGCGTCAAATCGCCATCGCCTGTGACGACATTCATCATTGCCTGTTGCAACCGTTTGATCGAAGCCAGCAACAAGCCCGAGACCACCCAGGCGATCCCCAACGAGATCAGCAAGGCCCCCAAGGTGCCGTACACCGTGACAGACTGGACAATCTGCTCGTTTCTCGGCAATTCCGCCTTGAGCGTTTGCTCCTGCAACTCGATTTCGGTCCGGATTTCAATCAACGCGGTGCGGATTTGGTGAAACAGGCGCGCCAGCTCGGCCTGATGCTGCAGGTAGAAATCCGATGCATTTTCCGGCGCAGCAAACAGCTGGCCATACAGCGCGCTCCACTGGTGAAACTGATCCAGCACCAGCTTGAGCTTGGCGCGATTGCCGTCAGCAATAAAATGCGCGTCAATCAGTTGGTGCGTCGATGCCAGTCGGCTGGCTGCTTTCTCGGCATTGCTCTGATATTCCGCTTGTTGCTGTTGAATATAAGCCGCATCGCTGTAGTCCAGCATCAGATTCTGTGCGGCGGTGATGACCTGATACATATCCCGATAAGCATCGTTGAGGTTGTTCAGTACCGGTTGAACATGTTCGGTCAGGTACAGCTCCGTTTTTACCATCCGGTTCAGGTGGTGATAGGTAAATGCCGAGACGCCGGAAAATAACAGGGCGACAATGAATATCGGAAACAGAACTTTAAATTTGAAGCTCAATGTTAAATCAGGTTTCATACGGTTCAAATGCGTCAGATCAAATCATAGACAGCAGAATACCGAAGCCGGGAAAACCTGAGGAGCTATTTAAATTTTGTTTATAAACTTTATTGATTTAATTCCAGAGCCCCATTCGCTGCCCGCTTGAATACTAATAAGGAATTTTTTATCGCAATTAAAAATACGAAAAAGAACAGCCAACAAGGGCAAAAAGCGCCCTGGTGCAGGAAACCAATATGACATTGGACATCCAGAGCCAGGGCGAAACATCGCACACACTTATCGGGGGATAAGAAGAAGGAAGCAAGGGAGAAAGTGTTGATCAAGCTTGTTTTCGGTTGAACTCGTTCAGCTGCGCCAGCAACCAGGTCACCGCCAGTAAATCGGCACTGCCGCCCGGGCTTAAATTGCGTTCAATGAAACGCTGGTCCATTGCGATCAGCGCGTCTTCGATGCCCGGATACATGCCGCCGCCTTGGGCCAGCAACGCTTGTGCCTGTGCCTGTACAAACTGCAAACCAGCCAGACCACCGCGCGAAACAACATTGGTATCGGGATTTTCAGCCATCAGAACCAGCAAGGTTTGCCACAACGCCTGCTCGGTTGAAAATCCCTCGGCAATCGAGGCTTCGTAGCACGGCAGCGCGTGGGTCATGACGGTTGCCAGCCCGGACGCTGCTTCTCCCCGGGCGCCGCTCAACCCATATTGCTGAAAGATCTGCTCACCTGACGTCGCCGGTTGCCGCCCCGTATTGCCGCGCAGTTCGTCCCGAACCAGATGCGCACAGCACTGCTTGATGGTCTGGCTGATATGCATCGCATCAAAAGCAATCTGCTTGCCGCGCAACCAGCCGACGGCACCACACACCAGGCCCAAACTGAAAATCATCCCTTTGTGGGTATTCACGCCCCGGGTGGCACGGAACATCGCCTGCTCCGCTTCAAGCCCGATCGGGCGCAGCGCGGCCAGCAGCGTGTGGGCCGGCTGGCCGGCGCACTGCCAACCGGCGTAGGCGAATTTATCCAGATAGGGATGGATTGCCTCAGCGCTGGCGATAAATGCCTGGATATCCATATCGGTGTGCGCCCCGCAGGAGTAAAGATCGACCAAACCGGGCTTAGGCGTCAGATGGACTTCCAGCATCATGGCGTGAAAACCCAGATCACCCACCAGTTTGAACAGGTTGATCAGCGGCAGCTTGCCTTGCGGGGTCTCGACCCGAAACCCCGCGGGATCAACCAGCAGACTCACTGCAGTATTAGCCATAGTTTGTCATCTCATTAATTTTGCCGAGCAAGCCCTGTAAGTCGTGTCGCCGGGAGCGCGCACAAACGAACGCATCTTCTTCGCAGAGCAAGCATTGACGCCGGGCCATTCGGCTACCCTGACGCGAAATGATTTTGCCGTCTGCCCCCAGCACATCCAGATCCATCAATCGACCTAGCGGGTGCCCGTTTTCGACCTGCATCATCGCCAGTTTGAGCAACGAGGCTGACGGCGCATCGACCACAAACACCCCTTCCGGTCCAGTTTTTTCCTGGAGCAACTGGCGGGTCACAATCGTCCAACCATGGCTGTCACAGGCGTCGATGACCGCATCGACACCCTGGTTGAAAATGTGCATTGCCGCTTCACTCATCTTGACCGGACCCGGCATATTGACGCTGAAAGAGATCAGGGGCAAAGAGTGGCTTTTCAGCCACTCCTGCTGTCTCTTCACTCGGGCTTCTTTATTGGCCAGCACTTCCATCAGGCTGACTTCCGACAGAGAGACAGTTTGGGTCATGCTTTCACCTGCTTAATCACATCAATAACAGAGCCGTCACGGTAGCGAACATAGCCGACAATCCGCTCTTCAAATTCAATCGGGGCTGGTACACCGGTCAGCATCTCCGCGCGCTCCTGCAAGTCTGCAATCTCTACCACCGGCAAGCCTGCCGCAATCAACCGGGCCTTCATCGCTTCCCGGGCCGGGTTGACGGCAATGCCATGGTCTGTGACCAGCACATCAATCGACTGCCCCGGGGTGATCACATTGGTCACCTGCTTCACAACCGTCGGGATCCGACCGCGAACCAGCGGCGCAACAATGATTGCCAGGTTCGCCGCGGCAGCCGTATCGCTGTGCCCGCCGGAAGCGCCGCGGATCACCCCGTCAGATCCGGTGATCACGTTGACGTTGTAGTCGGTATCGATTTCCAGCGCACTGAGGATCACCACATCCAGGCGGTCCACCACCGCGCCTTTCGATGACGGGTTGGCATATTCATTGGCCGAAATTTCGATATGGTGCGGATTGCGCGACAGTGAGTCCGCCGCCCCGGCATCAAAGCACTGCACATCCAGCAGGTGCTTGATCAGCCCCTTCTCGTGCATCTCGACCATGGTCGACGTGATCCCGCCCAGGCCAAATTCCGCCGTAATGCCTTCGCGGACCATTTTGTCTTCCAGGAATCGGGTCACGGCCAGAGATGCCCCGCCGGAGCCGGTCTGAAGGGTAAAGCCGTCTTTGAAATAACCGGAATGGGCGATGACTTCCGCCGCCTGCTTGGCAATCAGCAACTCACGCGGGTTCTTGGTCAGACGGGTCGCATCGCCCCCGATTTTCGACGGATCGCCCACTTCCTCGACCTGAACCACAGCATCAACGCGATCCTGGGTAATCGAGGCCGGATGGTTCGGATAACCCACCAGAGATTCTGTCAGCATTACCACTTTACGGGCATGCTCGGCATCGACTTTGGCATAACCCAGAGAGCCGCAACGGGATTTCCCGTGGAAGCCGTTGGCATTGCCGTACTCGTCACAGCAAGGCACACCGAGGAAAGCGATATCCACTTGCAGCTCACCGCTTTGGACCAGATGCACCCGACCGCCGTGGGAATGAATGTGAACCGGCTCGGCCAGCAGACCACCGGAGATCGCTTCAGCCAATTCACCGCGAATACCAGAGGTATAGATTTTGGTCACCACGCCGTTTTTGATGTGCTCCACCAGCGGGGCATGCACCCCGGTCAGCGAGCTTGACGCCAGCGTCAGGTTTTGAAAGCCCATCTCGGCAATCACCGCCATCACCAGATTCACGGTTTTATCACCGCCACGGAACGCGTGGTGAAACGAGATGGTCATCCCGTCTTCCAGTCCCATATCAAAAATAGCTTCTTTCAGGGTCGCTTTGAGCTTGCGCGAGCACTTGCCGGTTTCATCCGCCAGATGCGGGGTGATGGTATTGGCATCGGTAAACGCAACCAGATTGCGGGCTTCAAGTTCATGGGTTGGCAACAGGCCAGGGAATGTCTTCATCGTCATGGGAATGCCTTACTGTTTAATACCGGATTGTGCTTTTTGCAGCGTCCAACGGGCTCGCTCGATGATGGGGCTGTCGACCATTTTGCCGTTCAGGGAGACCACGCCCAGCCCTTTTTTCTCGGCTTCTTCCGCCGCTTCGATCACCGCTTTGGCGTGATCCACTTCGGCCTGGGTCGGCGCGAAAACGTTGTGCAGCAGTTCAATCTGACGCGGGTTGATCAGAGATTTGCCGTCAAAGCCCAATTGCTTGATATGCTCGGCTTCATTGAGGAAGCCTTCCTCGTTGTTGACATCGGAATAGACGGTATCAAACGCCATCAGCCCGGCAGAGCGCGCGGCCTGCAAGATAGAACAACGGGCAAACAGCAACTCGATGCCTTCCGGCGAACGCTGGGTACGCAGATCGCGGACATAATCTTCCGCCCCCAGCGCGATGCCGATCAGCCGCGGCGAACTGTGGGCAATCTCCACCGCATTGATCACCCCCCGGGCACTCTCAATCGCTGCCATCATCTTGGTGCTGCCCACTTCACGGCCACACAGACGCTCGATATCTTTGATATGGCGCTCCATTTCCAGCACATCTTCAGCACTGTCGGTTTTCGGAAGCCGCACCACATCAACACCGCCGCGAACCACAGCGTGAAGGTCCTTGAGGCCAAATTCTGAATCCAGCGGGTTGACCCGAACCACGGTCTCAATGTCCTGATACAGCGGATGTTGCAATGCGTTAAACACCAGCATTCGCGCCGTGTCTTTCTCGCGTAGGGAGACGGAGTCCTCCAGATCGAACATGATGGTATCCGGCTGGTAGATGAAGGTATTACTGAGCATGGCGGCGTTGGCACCGGGCACAAACAGCATGCTGCGACGAAGTTTACTCATGATAATTTGCTCCAGTAGATATCATTGGAATCAGCGGCTCGCATCACGGCAGCCTGAACGCGCGCTTTAATTACGCAGTCCAGCGCACCCTTGTCTTCGACGTTCAGAATGGCGGAGGTCACGCCCAGCTGTTCCAGCGTGTCGCAGATCAGGGCTTCAATGGCTTTGCCGAACTGCTTCTCCACGGTACTGTCGAGCGTCAGTTGGATCCCGGTATCGGGATTGGGCGCAATACGAACTTGCAGATCACTGGACTCCAGCGTGCCTGCAAAGGCGGGTTGGGTAATATTCATCGGTTAAACCTTGTTATTGGATGATGGATATGAATGCTCGCGGCAATTTACGCCACGACGGAATCATAGGGTTGAGCAACCGGGGGCTGAACGCCCGCTCCGAGCGGCGCGTGTCTCAGGTGCTCCAGGGTGGTTCGGGGCAAGAGCGTCTCAAGCGCACCAAAGTCGCCCCGAACCAATAAGGCGCGAACCCGGGAAGCCGAAATAGGCTGCTCACCGGACGTCAGTCGCGGTACTTCGACACATTCAATCGCTGGGCTCTCGACCAGCGGAGAATGCAGCCAATGTTGCATCTGCTGGTTATAGTTGCGGGTCACCACACAATGGGGTTCAGTGCCGACAAAGCGATGGGTGATCCCGAGTGCCGGTGCGATATGCTGGCGGAATATCTGTAGATCGATGGCGGTATGGCAATAATCCACCACGCCCTGATCCTTAATGAAATAAGTGGGGAACGTTGCCTTGGAGATAATATATTTCGATCCCGGATGCACCGTCAGATTTTCAATATGCCGGGTGCCCTGCTGGATCATGTCAAAGCGATCTAGATAAGCAAACTCACTACCTTCTTCCTGCACCACAAATAAATGCAACCAATCACATTCACTGGCGGCCTGTTCGACTAAATATTGATGCCCCAAGGTAAATGGATTGGCATTCATCACGATGCTGCCGACTTTGGGTGCCTGCACCTTTAATAAAGACAGCTGTTGGCAATAACGCGACAGTTTATTCTTACTGTTTTCCAGCAATGCCAGTTGTTCGCCGACCTGCGCTATGGGGAAAAATCCGGTGGCGCGGAACATCGGAATATTATCCGGTTTAGTAAACAAGAACAGGTGGAAGCGTCCCATCTCATAGGCAAAGTTCGTCAGTTCCGTCATCAGCTTGAGCGAGAAGCCGCTGCCTTGGAGCGCGGGCGCAATGGCGATCGATTTCAGAATGTTGCTCGCAATCCCGCCGCATCCGATGACATGCTGCTCTGAATAGGCCACCACGAAATATTCGACATCCGAATCGATATCCAAATTTTGCTCGGCCAGAAACGCACGAATAGGTTCGACTTTTTCCCTATTGCCTGCTGAAACGCGGCTAAACGTATAAGTATCAAACATGAACACTGTCCTCATTGGTGACTGACGTTCATGATGCAAGAGCGGCGCATGAAAAATAATGACACATATCGAGTTCTGGCCGCGCCTAAAAACTCTTTATGACTTTAACGTTTTTAATTTATTAAGCTTTTGTTTTAAAAGGAAACAAGGAAATAAAAATCTTAAAATTCATAAGCCGATTTTATTCCACAGCGAGAAATGATCACACTCACATTTGACGACTCAATAAAGCCATAAATTGAAAAAGGATATTCAACCATGGATAAATAGAAAATGAATGAAAAGACCCTGCATAATCACATTGCAAAAGAAAGAAGCCCGGCGCTGGGCTTATTATCTCAAGTCAGGATATTCGGACTGCCTGTACCACTATTCTGTGTCTTAGGTTTAATTCTTTTAGCTGCACATGTCACCGACACCCTGCCCAATAACATCGTCGGCGGTTTCGCCTTTATGTTTGTCATTGGCGCCATTTTTGGTGAAATCGGTAAACGCCTGCCGATATTCAACAAATACATTGGTGGTGCCCCCGTCATGATCTTTCTGGTCGCGGCCTGGTTCGTGCATATCGGCCTGCTGTCACAGCGGGAGATCGATGTCGTCACCGCCGTCATGAAAGACACTGACTTTCTGGACTTATTTATTGCGGTCCTGATCACCGGATCCATTCTGGCCGTGAACCGGAACCTGCTGCTGAAATCCCTGCTGGGCTATATCCCGACTATTCTGGCGGCCGTGTTGGGTGCATCGATTCTGGGGATTCTAGGGGGGATGCTGTTCGGGATCCCGGTTGATCGCATCATGATGCTGTATGTGCTACCAATCATGGGCGGTGGTAACGGTGCCGGTGCAATTCCGCTGTCTGAGATCTATGAATCCGTGACCGGCGGCTCGAAAGAGCAGTACTACTCGGTGGCGATTGCCATCCTGACAATTGCTAACATCGTCGCTATCGTGGCTGCTGCCGTACTAAACAACATCGGCGAAAAAATCCCATCTCTGAGCGGCAACGGCGAGCTACTGCGCAACTCAAACTTTGATGTCGATACCAAGGACAAAGAAGTCACCATTACCCACCGTGAAATTGCGATTGGCCTGATGCTGGCAGCCGGGATCTACACCTTCGCTTACTCCCTGTCAAAAGACATCCTGCCGGGCTTTGGTGATGTAAAAATTCACACCTTCGCTTACATGGTGATTCTGGTCGCAGCCCTGAATGCCTCCGGCCTGTGTACCGACGAAATCAAAGAAGGGGCCAAGCGCCTGTCGACTTTCTTCTCCAAGCAACTGCTGTGGGTCCTGATGGTGGGTGTCGGGATTGCCTACACCGATATCGGCGAAATTCTGGCGGCACTGACCTTCACCAACGTCTTCATCGCGAGCCTGATTGTTATTGGTGCCATTCTGGGTGCATCTATCGGCGGCTGGCTGATGGGCTTCTATCCGATTGAATCTTCAATCACGGCCGGCCTGTGTATGGCTAACCGTGGCGGCTCGGGCGATCTGGAAGTGCTGGCGGCCTCAAACCGAATGAGCCTGCTGTCTTATGCCCAAATCTCCTCACGTCTGGGCGGCGGTATCGTGCTGGTCATCGCCAGTGTCGTCTTCGGCATGCTTGGCGGCTAACCCCCGCTCTCACCTTGGGAGGGCGTGGTCTCACGCTCTCCTTTCCTGTCGATTTGGAGCTTTGAATGGAACAACACTTATTTGCCGAAGGCCTTAACCTGCTCATGCTCGGCATGGGCTTTGTCATGGTCTTTCTGGTTTTTCTGATTTTCGCGACCACAATGCTGTCACAAGCCGTGGCGCGCTTCGCACCGCCACCGGTTATCCCGAAACCTAAACGGACACCGCAACCTGCATCTGCGCAGACAAACGAACAGCTGGTCGCGGTTATGGCCGCCGCCATTCACCATAAAAAAATCACACAATCATCACGTTACTAGGGGATAGACATGTCTGTTATTCAAAAACCGATCGGCCTGACCGATGTCGTACTGCGCGATGCCCACCAGTCGTTATTCGCCACCCGCATGCGGCTTGACGATATGCTGCCGATTGCGAGCGAGCTGGATGACATCGGCTACTGGTCTCTGGAATGCTGGGGAGGTGCAACCTTTGACAGCTGCATCCGGTTTCTGGGCGAAGATCCCTGGTACCGGCTGCGCGAGCTGAAAAAAGCGATGCCGAAAACCCCGCTCCAGATGTTGCTGCGCGGCCAGAACCTGCTCGGCTACCGCCACTACGCCGATGATGTGGTCGATACCTTTATCGAACGCGCCGTCGCCAACGGCATGGACGTGTTCCGGGTTTTTGATGCCATGAATGACCCACGCAACATGGCGCGCGCAATCGAGGCTGTGAAAAAACAGGGCGCGCACGCTCAGGGAACCCTTTGTTATACAACCAGCCCGGCGCACGGCATGCAAACCTGGATCGACGTTGCCCAGCAACTGTCCGAACAAGGCGTTGATTCCATCGCCATTAAAGACATGGCAGGCATTCTCACCCCTTATGAAGCCTACGAGCTGGTATCGACCCTGAAACAACAGGTTGATGTTGATTTGCACCTGCACTGCCACGCTACCGCCGGTCTGGCCGACATGACACTGTTGAAAGCCATTGAAGCCGGGGTTGATCGGGTCGATACCGCTATTTCTTCGATGAGCGGCACCTACGGCCACCCGGCGACCGAATCGCTGGTCGCCAGCCTCAAAGACACACCGTATGACACCGGGCTGAACATTGAGAAACTGGAAAGCATTGCGGCCTACTTCCGTGACGTGCGCAAAAAATACAGCGCGTTTGAAGGCCAGCTCAAAGGCACCGATTCACGTATTCTGGTTGCCCAGGTGCCCGGCGGCATGCTGACCAACATGGAAAGCCAGCTCAAACAGCAAAATGCTCTCGACAAGCTGGATCAGGTGCTCGAAGAAATCCCGCGGGTTCGTGAGGATCTCGGTCACCTGCCGCTGGTCACTCCTACTTCACAGATCGTCGGCACTCAGGCGGTGATTAACATCCTGATGGGCGAGCGCTACAAAACCATCACCAAAGAAACCGCCGGGGTCCTGAAAGGTGAATATGGCCGTACCCCGGCCGCAGTGAACGACGCGCTCCAGGCCCAGGTGCTTGATGGCGACACCGCCATCACCTGCCGACCGGCGGACAAACTGGCCCCGGAAATGGCAGCACTGGTTGACGCGGTGAAAACCGAGGCCAAAGCCAAAGGCATTTCCCTGGCCGAACACGCCATCGATGATGTCCTGACCGTGGCCCTGTTTACTCAGGTCGGCTGGAAATTCCTCGAAAACCGCAACAATCCCGGTGCCTTTGAACCGGCACCTGACGCATCCACCCCAACAGCGACAACTACAACAACCGCATCCACAACGACAACCAGCGAGAAGCAATCCATGTCCAATTCAGTAACGTCCGGCGTATACACCATCACCGTCAACAACCAAAGCTATGTGGTTCAGGTCAATGAAGGCGGCGATGTCACCCAGGTCCAGACTTCCGCACCGGCCGCATCCGCAGCACCGGCGCCTGCCGCCGCAGATGCCGAGCCGATGACCGCGCCGCTTGCCGGAAATATCTGGAAGGTTCAAACCAAACCGGGCCAGCAAGTTGAAGAAGGCGATGTGTTGCTGATCCTGGAAGCGATGAAGATGGAAACGGAAATCAAAGCGCCACGCAGTGGCGTGATTGCCAGCATTGAGGTCAGTGAAGGTGACGCGGTCCAGGTTGGCGACTCGCTGCTGATGCTGGCTTAATGAGGTAAGGCAGTTATGGAACAAATCACCGCATTAATTAACGACTTTGGCTTATTTCACCTCTCCTGGGGACAAGCCATCATGATTGCCGTGGGTTTCGGCCTGCTGTATCTGGCTATTGTCAAACAGTTCGAACCCCTGTTGCTGGTTCCGATTGGCTTTGGTGGGATCCTGGCGAATCTGCCGGACGCTGGGCTGGCCCTCTCCGCAGTTGAAAATGCCCTGCATGCCGGGAAGCCGGAAGTGATGCAGGCGTTTGCCTCGGTGCTGGATCTCACCACCTCATCCGCGGCAGAAATCAAGGCGGCGCTGGCGTCAGCCACCCCGTCCGAACTCGCCTCCATCCGTCTGCTGGCCGAAGAACACCTCTATAGCGATGGCATGCTGTACCTGTTCTACAGCATCGCCATCGCCTCCGGTGCCGGTCCGCTGATCATTTTCATGGGTGTGGGTGCCATGACGGATTTCGGTCCGCTTCTAGCAAACCCGAAAACCCTACTGCTGGGCGCGGCTGCGCAGTTCGGGATTTTCGCCACCGTCCTCGGCGCGCTGGGTTTCAGCTCTCTCGGTCTAATGGATTTTAGTGTAGCGCAAGCCGCCGCCGTCGGCATTATCGGCGGTGCCGATGGCCCGACCGCCATTTATGTCTCCAGCATGCTGGCCCCTGAGTTGCTGGGTGCCATTGCCGTGGCCGCCTACTCCTACATGGCGCTGGTGCCGATGATCCAGCCACCGATCATGCGCGCGCTGACCACCGAGGCCGAGCGCCAAATCACCATGAGCCAACTGCGCCAGGTCGGCAAAGTGGAAAAAATCTGCTTCCCGCTGATGCTGCTGGTGCTGATCGCCATGCTGCTGCCATCGGCCACCCCGTTGCTGGGGATGTTCTGCTTCGGCAACCTGATGCGGGAATGTGGTGTAGTGGAGCGATTGAACGACACCGCCCAGAACGCCCTGATCAATATCGTCACGATTTTCCTGGGCCTGTCCGTGGGCTCGAAACTGGTCGCAGATAAGTTCCTTCAGGCCGAAACCATCGGCATTCTGCTGCTGGGGATCGTCGCCTTCTGTATCGGCACCACCGCCGGGGTGCTGATGGCGAAACTGATGAACCGTTTTGCGAAGGAAAAAGTGAATCCGCTGATTGGTTCGGCAGGCGTTTCGGCCGTACCGATGGCGGCCCGGGTATCGAACAAGGTCGGGCTGGAATCCAATGCCCAGAACTTCCTGTTGATGCATGCCATGGGGCCAAACGTCGCCGGGGTCATTGGCTCCGCTGTCGCCGCCGGGGTGATGATCAAATACGTTCTGGGGGGCTAATTAACACTTCTGTTAATCAGGATATCAGATCGGGATCGTTCTAGATCCCGATCAATATTTTATCCGGATACCCTCGCTAAACTCGCTTCAACTGACTGGTATAGATGACGATTATGCTTCCTTTGATTCACAACCTTCTCCATCGCTACATCTGCAGTCGGCTGTCATTTCGCAAACGCGTCTGGTTGCTGCTGGTCATTCTCGTCACCGTACAGCTGTCGCTGGTATTCGTCTTCTTCCATCGCACCCTTGCCAACACCCTGGAGCATCAAATCAGCACCCGTGCCGTGGTTCAGGCCCGGGAAATCGCCAGCGATCCCCAGCTGATTGAGGAAGTAAAGCGCAATAACTTAGATGGCATTCAGCGGGAAATTAAACGCCTGCAGGGGATTTCCGACGCCAACTTTATTGTGGTCGGCGATCAGGACGGTATCCGACTGGCCCACCCTGACGAGAAGAAAATCGGCCTGAAAATGAAAGGCGGCGATAACCACCGTGCCCTGGAGCAAGGCGAACACTATTACTCCTATGCCAAAGGCAGCCTCGGCCGATCCATTCGGGGAAAATCCCCGATCGTGACCCAAGCCGGGGAAGTAATTGGTGTCGTCTCGGTCGGTTACTTACAGGAAAATATCAGTGACTGGATGTTTACTTACCTCCAGCCCCTGTCGATGACGCTCCTGATGATCCTGTTTGCCACCTCATTCGGTGCCTGGGTGTTTACCCGGCATATTAAAAGCCAGATGTATAACATGGAGCCGGAAGAGATCGCCCTGGCATTTCGGGTCCAGAAATCGGTGCTGCAAGCCGTCTATGAAGGGGTGATCGCGGTTGACGGTCAGGGACGCATCTTGTCAGTAAACAAACGTGCACTGTCGATTCTGGGCATTGCCTATCCGCCCGGTTATCTGGTTGGGCGTCAGGCCAGTGAGTTCATCACCCCGGCAGATTTCTTTACCGGCCGAAACCAGCGGGGCGAACCTGCACCGGCCGACATGAAAGATGAGTTGATTGCCTGTAACGGCGAAACCCTCATCGCCAATCGGGTCAATATTTGGGAGGATGAACCCGGCCTTGTGGAAACGGCCCGGGATCATGCCGGATGGGTGGTAAGTTTTCGCAAACGCGACGATCTCAACACCCTCACCTCGCAGTTGAGCCAGATCCACCAGCATACCGACAATCTGCGCGTGCTCAGCCACGAACATGCCAACCGGCTATCCACCATCGGCGGCCTGATCCAAATCGGTGCCTACGCTGAGGCCTTAAAGGCCATTCGCAGCGAAACGGAGGACAAGCAACAACTGATTGACTACATCGCCCAGACGTTCCGTTCACGGGTCATCGCCGGTCAGCTGCTCGGCAAATACTGCCGGGCCAAAGAGCTGGGCCTGACCTTAGAATTTGACCCCTGCTGCGAGCTTAATGCCGATCCGGTCAACATCACGCCCGACGAGCTGGCGGCGGTTGTCGGCAACCTGCTCGACAATGCTTTTGAGGCGACGCTGAAAAACCCGGACAGCCACCAAACCATTTCGATCCTGCTGACCGATGCCAGTGATGAGCTGGTGATTGAAGTCGCCGACAACGGTCCCGGGATCCCGGATAACATTGCCGATTCCCTGTTTACCAAAGGCGTGTCCAGTAAAAATCAGCCGGGGCACGGCATTGGACTCTACTTAGTTCATAGCTTTGTCACCCAGGCCGGTGGCACCATTCTGGTCGATGATGCCGAGCCGCAGGGCACTATTTTTTCTCTGTTTATACCCAATACGATTTCCAATAACCATAAGAGCTGTAAAGATGGAACTTTTTGATGTCTTGATCGTGGAAGATGAATCCAATATTGCTGAATTCCACACCCACTACCTTCAGCAAACCCGCCGTTTTCGACCGATTGGTGTTGCCAAAAACGTCGCCGAAGCCCGGAACATGGTACGCCTGTTAAAACCCAAGCTGATCTTGCTGGATAACTTCTTACCAGATGGCAAGGGAATCGATTTTCTCAAAGAAATCACTACCGCGAAATCACCGCCCGATGTCATTTTCATCACCGCCGCCAGTGAGATGGAAACGGTGCGCGAAGCTGTTCGATGCGGTGTGTTCGACTACCTGCTCAAGCCGATCTCTTATGACCGGCTGAAAGACTCTCTGGATCGCTACCTGAAATACACCAGCTCATTGCGGGCCAGTGACAGCGTCAATCAACGCCATGTCGATGAACTGTTTAACTTCCAGTCGAAAAACAAACAGCATGAACACCTGCCCAAAGGAATTGACGAGCTGACACTGAACAAAATCAAAGAAGTGTTTGCTATCGCGAACGTTCAGCACACCGCAGACTCTCTCGGAAAATCCATCGGGATCAGCAAGACCACCGCGCGGCGGTATCTGGAATTTTCTACGGCCAGTGGGTTTCTGGAAGCCGTGATCCAACACGGCAAAGTCGGTCGACCCGAGCGGATCTACCAGAAAAAAGCCTGATTCGGCTCATGTCGCTCGCATCGTGCCAAGGTATCGCAATGAATGCAGCCTCATGCGTCGCGAGCGACTGCCTGTTACAGGGTATAGGAGGCCGGTACAATCTCCGTGTTGTCTGCAATTTCAAACAGCGAGGTAAAATTATCACTGTGATCTTTGCACATCGGGATCACATAAATTTCCGCATCACCGGCACGCTGCGTTTTCACCAATACCCCGTGATGCTGCGGGTTCAGGCAATTGACCTCGGCGCAATACTGATCCTGACAGCGGCTGAAATGCTTCCAGTACGCCAGCCAGTTTTCTTTTGCCTGCTCGGTTCGGATCTCATCCATCACGTTACTTACTAACATCGTTATTTGCTCTCTCTGCGAATGGTCACGCTATTAAAACGAAATTCCCAACGCCGGGATCGGATGTTGTTCAAACTCCACCGTGCATCAAATGGTATCTTTGATTTTTATGATTTTATCCGGGTATAGCGACGAAAGACCGGACGCTTTACTAGATAGCCTCCCGCCACAGACAAAACAAAAGGGCACGTTCGAATAACGAACGCGCCCCGTGCAGTAGCCCGAATACAGGTGAATCGCTTTTAGCCAACGGTGATTACACGCGTTCTTCGGCCAGCTCCGTGTCTGGTGACGATTGCGGTTTGTCCCGTGTCAGCCACCAGCACAGCAATGAGGCAACGGTGACCATGATCACACCCTGCCAGAAACTGGTCGTCAGCTCAATATCCAGGATCATGGCCGACAGGAAGGTTGAAAACACCGGCGTGAAATAAGACATTGTCGCCAGAAAAATCATATTGCCGCCAATGATCCCGATATTCCACAGCGCATAACCGCCCCCCATCGCAATGGCCACCAGCAGCAGATCAATGCCCACCCCGACGCTCCATACCATTGGTGGCTCGCTACTGAAGCAATACTTCACCCACAACACCATGGCCGTGGCGATAAAAAACCAGGTGATCGCATTCTTTCCATCCGCCAACCGACGGGTGATATTGCAATACACCGCCCAGAGAAAGGCACCGGTCAGGGCCAGCGTATAACTGATCGGGTTGGTCTGCACGTTGGCCATCAACTGCGCTACCGACAATCCCTGATCGCCGCTTACCGTCCAGGCCACACCCACAAAGGACAGCGCCAGGGCCGGATACAGCAGTTTATTGACCGGTTTATTGCTCACCAGCACGGCCAGTAACACCGTCAAACACGGCCAGAGATAGTTGATCACCCCCATCTCCACGGCCTGAATCCGGTCATTGGCCATCCCTAACGCCAGCGACAGGCAGATTTCATAACTGACAAAGAGGGAACCACCCAGTATCAGATATTTGGCTGAGAAACTTTTCAATTTCGGCGCGCCGACAAACACAATCAGCAATACTGAGCTGACGGTATAGATCATCGCGGCGCCGCCTATCGGGCCCAGCTGCTCCGTCACGTTCCGGATCAGGCCGACAATCGTACTCCACAGCAAAATAGCCATGCAGCCCGCAAGCGTGTATTTATGGTGACTGATCATCTCTTCCTTAAACCTCGATCCATGAGCATACAATCGAGCCACTGTGCCTGCTCTGCAGCACAAATACAATGGGGAACACAGGATTGATGCTGTTTTTACGCAAATACCCAATACCGCACAGTCATCATGAAGGCTCTGTGATAACAACGGCTTACGGATATTCCTAGAAATGTATCAGAGAGGTACAAGACTTTATCGATATCTGTCTCCGCTTCGCATCAGAGCGGAAACACTTCAGGACGATGAACAGGCAAAACAGGGGTCATGGCAATGTCGCGATCAAATGGCTTGAACCACGACAGGCCATCAGCACTGATGAGGTGTCATTGAGGCAGGCGCAAGCGCGCCAGCCGATACTCATCAATAGCAGTTATTACTTTTCCAGGTCACTTCCCAGGTTCCGTATATCGGACTTCTGAGAATCGCTTTTCCCACCACCCGGTCGGTTCTACCCTCTTTTTTCCCGGGCCAACCGTATTCCGCATACTGGGCATTCTTTTGAAACGTATACAGATCTGAATTGGTATCCAGTTCAAAATTCACGTTACACGTATCGTAGAGTAAATCCGTCTCGACGGATGCCCATAACGGCACCACCCCGGTATCGGTATCGTGGAGGAAGAAGGATCCGGCATATTCTGTTTCACACGATTCATTGTTTAAACAATGCCAGTAATGCTTATGGCTTTGTGACTTCAGCTCAAACTGAGAAGCCACACCCGCCGACGACTCCGGTGCTTTCACCATTTTTAGCTCGCTGAGCTGAAATGCCAGATCCTGCTCGCTGGAATTTTTGGAGCTCGAACATGCCGCGAGCAAAATCAGGACGACCCAAGAACTGTTTTTGACAAACATCACCAACTCCTAACCCATTTCTTCGAGATTATTCGTGTCAGCTTTAAGCATAAGAATTAAAACTGGAACAACTGTCCATTTATTGAGAATGTCATGAAATTAGGCGGGGCAAGCGTGTCATTTTCAAGGAAATGAACTACGTCGCCCATGCGAAAAATTCTGAAGGGAATCAGGGACGTGTTTTGCTATTCTGCGTTCGGGTCGCGCCTTCCACCACGACGAAGCAGCCCGGCGAGTCGTCAACGATCCATCGACATGCTGTCGGCGACGGGCAAAGAGAATATTCCGTGAACCATTTCCCATCAATGCATTATGCACCTGATCCCGTACGCCATCCCCCTGTATCTTGAGTGCCATCTTCCGACTCGGGCAACTCGTTCGGGTTACGACACCACTGCTAGAGAAAGCTGATATGAGCATTTTTTTTGAAGACAACTTAAAACGTGAGATCAACGGTCGACGCATTATCGCAGTTGTCTGCGCCGGAGGCATGACCTCCAGTATGCTGGCGCAACGGATGCAAAAATTCATTGATGAATCGAATTTGCCCTATTACGTGATGTTTTCCGGTATCGAGGCACTGGCGGATCCTGACTTTACCAAACTGTATGTCGATAACATTGAAGTGGTCTACGTGTCCCCCCAAGTGCACCATCAATACCAGTTTGCCAAAGACGCCATGGCGCACTACGACATCCCGGTATTCAAAATTGAGGGGAAAGTTTTCGGCACCATGGACTACCGAACTGTGGTTCAGGATGCTCTGAACTGCATCCGGGATAAGCAATAAGCGACACCGTCGCCACGGATAAACGGCGGAATTGAAAAACGACCGGTTCGAAAAACGGGGCGACGTCATTTTGTGTCGTCACCCCGCCCCAGAGTTACCGCTCCCACTGGCGTTCCGCCACCGAAGGCTAAATCATACTTCGTATCATAGGGTTTTCAATCATGAGCCAAATCGCGACCGCGGCCAGACATCCTGCATAGAACCAGTTCAGCGCTTTTTCATAACGCTCACTACTGGAGATCCTGGACAACACATCGCCGATTGAAACCCAAACAAAATGCATGGAAATGTTCAGGACCGCTAACCAGAAAATCAAGATGAGAATACCTTGCTCACCGAAAGCCGCCTGAGACTGATCAGCAAACAACGTGAACATCAGGAAAACCATCAACCAACCTTTGCTGTTCAGAACCTGGATCAGCAGGCCGTCGACAAACCCCAACGCCTTGGCTTCTCCATCAAGCTTCGTCGATGTCGATCGCACAAACTTCACCGATAAATAGATTAAATAAGCCGCCCCCAGCAGTTGCATGCCATTCATCAACTCGGGACGTGCATGCACGACCTCACCCAGGCCGTAACCAATCACAATCGACTTCAGAATGAAAACACTATCCACCCCGGCCAATAAAGGGATCGAACGCTTGACCCCGACACTGGCACCCGATGCTGCAAACACGATATTTGCCGGCCCCGGACTGAACACCAACGGAAACATGACACCCAACCAAACAATAAACAAACTCATACTTACCTCCTTCATCAATAGCGCCATGTTAACCAGATGAATCGGAGCGATCTTGTATGAAATTGAACGGTCGGCGTCAGACCCCAGAATAGTTCGAAGGTGAGACACCGAATGCTTTTTTAAAATTTCGGCTGAAATGGCTTTGATCGTAAAACCCGCACGTCAGGGAAACATCTACACAGCTCAGGCCCTGCGACAGCAACTGTTTGGCCCGGTGGACTTTTACCAACAAGAGATACTGGTGCGGCGTAATGCCAAACGTTGCTTTAAAGCTCTTAATAAGCTGGAACTTCGAGCAGTTGGTAATTTGCTCCAGATCGGCGAGCGACGGATTGGCTTCGTAATGATCGAGGATGAATTCTCGTGCGAGATAACTACTTTTTGTGTCATGGCGACTCGATTGTTCTTCTCTGGCCGAGCCATATTGTGAAAATAACTTCTCCAGCGCCAGGACAAATAAAGTTTCTTTGGTGAGTTCAAAGGAAGGGTGCTCTAACGAGACATGCAGTTGCAATAAGGTCTCGAACAGCTCTGTATCGTCAATCACCGTGCGGTCAACAATCGGGTCCACCGGCAGCGACCGACTGGCAAATTGTTGCGCCAGTTCATTCAGGTCGAAATAAAACATCCGGTAGCGCCAACCTTCCGGGGTTCCGGAAAAACCGGTATGCACCTCAGCCGGATTAATCGCAACAATGTGACGTTGAGGCACCAACAGATTTTGCCCTCGGTAAAATAGCCCCTCCGCACCCGATTCAATCACACCAATGGCAAGTTCATCATGCCAGTGCTTGGTAAATTCAAACTTGGTATAACGGGCTGAAAGCAGCTCGACCCCAGGAAATGTATTGTTTGTCCATAATTTCGATGTTTCCAAAGCCATTACTTACTCCCTGGCTCGTTCATTTCCAATGCCTTCCAAATAAAACGACGCGATTGTGCTGACATGATTCGCGAGTAATTGCAATTTTTTTAAATCTGTCGGAGCCTGATAACTATTAAAAAACAACTGATACCCAACGGGATTCTTGTCTTTCAGCAACTGAAAACTCTTTTTCGGCCCCAAAAACCACTGGTCCCGCAGATGAAAATAGACCTCTAACAATTCGAGCTGAAGCCAGCACCGCCGGTACATCCCTTCCACATCTTCCGTTTCAATGCGCTGCAACATTTTCGAGATCCACTCGGTCGTATGCGCGCGATCGGAGTCGCTTAATCTTTCCGGGCCAGCAGCGAATTTTTTCCGGACTTTGGTAAGAAATTCCTCTCCCAATCCACGTTGATCCACAAGACAAGCACCATCGGCAAATCTTAACGTGTCTTTCGAGATGTGTTGCATGGCCTGCGTCGGATAAACCCAGTTATCGAGATAAACGCCCTGGAACAACCGGGCATCTTTCAGTTCCGGGTGATCATCGACAAAACAGGCAACATCGATGTCGCTGGTTGCGGTGGCATCTCCCCTGGCCCGCGAACCATAGAAGATAATCGTATGTGGCTGATATTGCGCCTGAAGCGCCCGGACAAGGGCCTCTATCAGCGGATCCTGATGTTTCATGTGATTCCTTTTCTATCGGGGTTTTAATTACCAACTCATCCGTGTCCAACTTCATTCAGCGAGTGCTGCAACGTCAGTATTTAAAAAGACCACCACGTCCTCCCGGCGAGTGAAATGCCGTTTTCGGCCACCGAATTCTGCGTATAACCGGTGGTGAAACGTACGCGAATTTTTTGACTGCCGATGGTAATACGCTGACGCCCACACAAGGAGATCCTGAAAATTCTTTTCAGCCAATCCCTGGTCCAGTTGCTTTGAGCTTTCCGAGCCTCGGCTAAGAAGGGATTGCTCGCAAAGTTCCCAATCCATATCCAAAAACAATAAAGTATCGGCTGAGTCGATGAGCTGTTCGGCAAGCGCACCAAATACCCCTTCCACCACCCAGTGTGTTTCCTGTGATAATCGTGTCAATTCGCCATCAATCACTTCTTGCGGCCGTTTTTGATGAAAGCCACCGGGCTCCCACACAACCGCATCCAAATTCACTTCCGGATACTGCAATTGATTCGACAGACGTACAGATAACCAGCTCTTTCCCGAGCCGGAATTTCCGATGATGAGAATTTTATTCATGTTCTGTTATCGCCTAAGCGGGTCCTTCATTCACAAGTGATACCAATTAAAGTAAGTAAATGATCAAAAATAGCGCCGGAAAAATGTTTGAGAACAAGGCAGAATTTTTTGATAAGTAGTTATTCTACAATCCAAAATTATAACGCAGTTATCGAGCATTTTAACAAGCTAGGATGACCAGTTATTTACTGCGATTGGTATGAGTGACGCGGTGTGGAAAACCACTGTTCCAAAAATTCAATACACTGTACCACTTTGGCAGGGACAAAATGCCTGGCTGGATATAACGCGTAGAGCGTCAACTGAGGTTTTTTTGAAAAAAATTCATGGCATTGATTTTGGGGACCAATCTCCTCATCAAAACAGTTTGCCGATACCGGAAAGGATTCATTTTCTGAAAGCACTTCCCCAAGCGCGGTACCGCACATTGAGCAAAAACAACGGTCGTACTGATAAGGTCACTCGTACTGACAAAACGGCTTAATCCGTGCGATTCCATGCATGACAGAACCGATTTTTCCCTGTCGGACTTCAATATTCGAATTGCATCTGGTTGAGTATCAAACCTATAATGACCTGAAGTCATTAGTAACTGATAATTATTATCAATTAATAACAAGGGAGTGAAACGCAGCATGAGAAGTGATTCCGCGAAGCGGCGATACCAACGGACAGGTGACGCACAACATGCACGGCTGTTGGATAATCGTCATAACATCCGGTGCGATCTATTCTGCATGACAACCTTGCCTGCTGCGGGAATGAGAGGTTTCCAATGAATGGCCGTCAGTCTCAAATCCGCCTGCTCGATCCCGTATTACTCCCGGCACTCAAGCCCGCGCTGCCGCAACTGGTCATCGGGATGCTGGCCGAAGGACTGTCCGGCCTGGCGAAATTAGGCGCGCTGTGGTGCCTCATCAGCTTAATCAACGAGATGTCTCCTCTCTGGGTGGTCGGGGCCTGCGGTTGCTGGCTCGCCGGGGCCCTTTGCGCTTCTGCAGCCTCAAGGATCGCCCATGCGGCTGAAGCAGGTTTTTCTGCCCGGCTGCGTCGACAAGTTGCCAATCACCTGACCCGGCTGCCGTCCCGGACCTTGGCACGCCACGGTGACAACGCGCTGCGACGGCTGGTTTCCGACGATATTGCCGCCCTGCACCATCTCATCGCACACTTACCGGCGGAAATTGCCACCTTTGTCATTGTCCCTGTCGCTTCGATGATCTTGCTGCTGACAATTGCCGGACCAATGGCTTTGATCGCCTTGATCCCCGGAGGTATCGCGGCGCTGTACTACCTCGTTCTGGTACCGCGCTATTCGGTACGTTTCGGTGCCGAGCGGATGGAAGTGATGGGGGCCATCGTCACCGCCGTCAACGATTATGTGCGCGGGATCCGGGTCAACCGGCTCTATGGTGCCCAATCAGGCGCGCTGGCGGATTACCATGCAGCCACGAACCGCTTCACTCAGGGCATGGTGGCCTGGGTCAGCCATGTGGCAACCGCTGCTGCGATTGCGATCGCGCTGCTACAGGCCGTTGCAACATTCGCTATTGCTTATCTGGTGTCGTATCAGCTCAGTCCGGCGGCGCTGGCTGCGGTCCTCTTTTTTGGCCTGGCGATCGTCACACCATCACTGCGGCTCGGGCATGGGCTTGACTATGTTGCCGCCGGACGCGCCGCTGCCGGGCGCATCGCCGAATTACTACGAGAACCGGCTCTGCCCAGCGGAGAAACTGCGACGCTAATTGATGACGCCGTACTTGAGATGGAAGAAGTCAGCCTGACCACAGATCACGGCCCGCTCATTCATCGCCTGTCTTACCGGTTCGCCCCCGGAACCCTCACGGCAATCACCGGACCAAGCGGCACCGGAAAAACCACCCTGCTCCGCATACTCGCCGGGTTCGAACCGGCAGATAGCGGTATTGTTCATCTGGGCCGGACGGATATTGCTGAACTGGATGAACAGGGCCGCCACCTGAATATCCAACTCATTCCGCAAAACACGCCGGTACTCCACACCACGGTGCGCGAGAACCTCTTGCTGTCCGCGCCGAATGCCACCGACACACAATTGGACGCTGCCCTGAGCCAGGCCCAGATCAAGATCGATTTAGACGCCGATGCCGCGCTGCTGTCTGGCGGCGAACAACAGCGGGTCGGGCTGGCCCGGCTGTTTTTGAGTCTGGCACCCGTGATCCTCCTGGACGAGCCGACCAGCGCCTTAGACCGCCAGAGTGCGGATCAGCTCATGGCAGCCCTGCTGCATCTCGCTCACACCCAAGGCAAAACTCTGGTGATGGTCACTCATGATCCGGCGCTGGCCGCCCAGGCCGATGCACAAATCACCCTCAAAGATGCCACCCAACAGAAGACTATCGAACAGAAGGCTATCGAACAGGAGGAATTACAGGCATGACCACAGTCTCAGCAACCCCATCCTACTCCACGCACCGGGTATTTCCGGCGCATGCCCGACGCCGTCTCCTGTGGATTAGCCTCGGCTGGTGTCTGGTCGCTGCGTTGGAAGCTGCTGCCTATACCGTGCTGGCGTGGGCCATTGCGACACAGCAATCCCCGGAATGGGTGGTCTTCACCGCCAGTGTCACGGTGCTGGCGACCATCTGGGTGACACGCGCCGGCTTTTTCTCGGGGGTTCGGCTGGCCGGCGACCTTTTTGCGACGTTGGGTCAGGCATTGGGCCAAGCCAAGCTCTCCTGGTTTACTGATGCGCATCGCACCCAAGTGGCCATGCTGGCAGGCCGGGGAATTCCCGGTTTTATGAGTATTCCTGCCCACCAGCTGCAAACCTTCCTGCACGCGCCGCTGATCCCGCTATTTTTGGTCGCCGGGATTGCATGGCTAACCGGACCGGGCGTAGCATTGGGCGTCGGCTGTTTGCTGACCCTGTCACTGGTTATCCAGTTCAAGGCGCAACGGGCACTCAGCCAAGCCGACAAAAAAAGGCATGATGCCGACAAAGGCACCGCACAAGCGACTATAGAGTTCGTTGATCATCTGGAGCTGCTGCGCACCACGGCCGGGCCCGTGCGAGCGATCGCCCGACTCGAACAACAATGGCAGACTCAGGAAAACGTTCTGGCCGGGACCACCCGTGCCGCAGCCAGAGCAACCCTGGTCTCTGCCATCGCCAGTGCCTTGCCGTTGGCCAGCATCGCCGCTTATCTCGCCGTCGCCGGTATCACCGAACCAGCGCTGGCACTCGCCCTGCTGGTTCTGGTAGCACGGGCAGCAGCGCCGTTGGGAGAGCTTGCATTGGCCGGGTTGAGCATCAACGATCTGCGCGCTGCATTGAACGACTACCGTCAGATCATTGCCGTCCCGACGCTGCCGGAGCCATCACACCGCTCAGCGTCGCAACCTGACGGACACCATATCACCCTGAAACACATCAGTCAGGCGCCCGCCCTCAGCCGGATCAATGCGGACATCCCACCCGGCACAACCGTGGTGATCTCTGGCCCGAGCGGTTGCGGGAAAAGTACTTTGCTTGAGTTGCTGATGCGCTTTGATGATCCGCAACGCGGCGTGATCACCTTCGGCGGCGTCCCGCTTAACCAAATGCGATATGCCGATCTGTCCAAACACATCGCGTATGTGGCACAAGATCCCATCGTGTTCACCGGCACCCTGGCGGAAAACATCCGCCTGAGCCGACCCGAAGCCAGTGACGAAGATGTCACGACGGCAGCACGCCGGGCCATGCTGGGTAGCGTCATCGACCGCTCGCCGCAGGGCATTCATCAGACCGTCGGCCACCAAGGCGGGGCATTCTCCGGAGGCGAAAGACAGCGGGTTGCCATCGCGCGCGCGCTGATTAAAGGAGCACCAATCCTCATTCTGGACGAAGCAACCGCTGCACTGGATGAAGAAACCGAGCGCCGAATTGCCGAAGTGATCCGCGATTTACCAGCGACCGTCATTCTGGTCACCCACCGGGATCCGGCAATCTGGCAGCCGACCCAGATCATTGCATTGGCTGACCTTGCGCAGGCGCACCCAGAAGCACGCAACTCAGAACAAGATCCTGCTGAGCGAAGTACGACAAAAAGACGTGACGGAGCACTGGCATGATCCGACCAACGCCATGGATCGCCGCTTATCGAAATCAATATGGTATTGATTTAAAAAAACAAGGCTTTACAGACTTACAATTCAACTGCAATCATAGCGGCTTTGAATACCTGCGATGACCGAGAAAATGACTAATCATACAACCGCCAACACCAACGCTGCGGAAACACCGCAGCGTCAACGGACCCGGGCCCCGCATACCCGCCGCGCCGCGCTGATGGATGCGGCAGAGCACTTATTCCTTACCCAGGGCGTTCGAGCCACCCGGATCGAAGATATTGCCGCAGCCGCCCAGGTCGCCAAAGGCACCTTTTATATTTACTTTAAGTCCCGCGATGCCTTGTTGCGTGCCTTGCAGCAGCGTTTCATGGTGTCTTTTTGCGAGCAGATTGACACTGCCCTCGCCCACTGCCCGCCCGACGACTGGGAATCGCAATTGCGCACCTGGTTTGCAACTGCACTGGATGGATTGTTGGGGCAGATTTTGCGCCATGACATGCTTTTCGAGGATGTCCGCCCGAGTGAAGATCGGCAACTCATGGCCGATAACCCGGTCATTGAACAGTTGTGTGCTTTATTGCAAAGCGGCGTGCAGGCCAATGCCTGGCAGACGCCCGATCCCCGAATGACGGCGCTGATGATATTTCATGCCATGCACGGATTAGCCAACGAGGCACTGGCACAGGGAAATGCGGGCCATCGTGCCCCTTTGGTCGATATGTTGACAGACACTTTCGGCAAAGCCCTGCGCCGGTGAGTGGGGATCGGGCTTGTCTAACACCCGGATAGAAGTGTCGGCTGCGCGACACGTATCCTTATTTGTTATAACACAGCCTTTAGACGTCATCTTCCGTCAGGATTTGACGACAATTTCGCACCGTTAGTACGCGAATTTCATGGCTTAAACTATAAATGATGCGATAGTGACCAAAAATGATTTCACGATAATGTGTATCAGGCATTTCTGGAACCATACGCCCCATTTCAGGCATGGTTCCAAGTAGCTCCGTTTGGTCGAAAACTTCATTTACCCAATTTCCAGCTGCCGCTGGATTATCCAATGAGATAAATTCAGCCGCATCACCAAGCTTCTGTAAAGCTAATGGAGACCACACTACTTTCATTTCTTGATGCGCCCCAGTACCTGAGCACGAGCATCTTCATTCGAAACACCCAAACCAGACGCAAGTTGAGCTTCAGCTGTACGCATTTCTTCAAGTAGTTCAATCTTCTCTTGCATTGCTTCATACTCTGCAACATCAAGAACAACAGCAACGCCTTTACCACGTTGAGTAATAACCAATGGACGACGAGTCTCATTGATTTGCTTAATAAATGAGGCTACGCTTGCACGAAATTCAGACAGAGGCTGAATATCTTTGTCGAAATGAATGCGACTCATATTGAACTCCAAATGGTACAAAATTACGTACAAATAATAGTTCAAGTGGCTGTTGGGAGCAAGGCGTTAATACTGTGTTATAACGCCGTTGTAACCGGCAACACGTACCCTGCCGGTGGTGCAGTTCATGTGGTTGATCTTGCAGCATGTGCTGCCGAAAGGGTTACAACGGGTGCGGGACTATGACTTGTTGCACGGCAGCGCGAGAGTACTACGGCTGAGCATTCAGCTGATGTTGCTCGGCCTGCCGACATGGCAGTTGCCTGTGAACACCGAGCCACAGCAAGCAACACGGGGCTGCCCATGCTGCCGGCATACCATGCACTGCGTCGGCATCACCCGACCGGGATAGCCGCAAGACAAACAGAGTAAGGAGAATGGCGTAGCATCACCAACCAGGAAAAAGCCAGCGCAAGACCGAACTCAGGCGGTAACCCATTGAAGTGAAACACAGCGTGATCACTTCCAGGCTGCGCTCGCCCTGAAGAAAGCCGCGGGCGCAACGCTCACCAACCCCCAATAGAGCAATTGACTTAATAAGGCTGTCCGGGCTTGTCCAACACCCGGATAGAAGTGTCGGCTGCGCGACACGTATCCTTATTTGTTATGTAACATTTGCGCATTGTAGCATATTATAGTTACCAGCATTTATTAGGCGGAGCAAATCGAATATGGAAGCAGAGGTCACGACATTATCTCCAAAGCAACTTTGGCAATTAAACCCTAAAGCTGCAACCGCGTGGATTAACTATGCTGAAGATCTTGAAGAAAAAGGAAACATATCTGAAGCTTTCTCAATCTTTGAAGAAGCTCTTGCTTCATCGATAATTACGAGCAAAGTGCGATTAGCAGAGCGCTATGCTAGGTTTGCAGCAAATCATTGTAGTATCGAAGAAGGGACTATTCTTTTTCAACGACTTCGCAGTATTAAGGAAACAAATAAGCTAGTAGACAGTTACCTTAGTTTTCTTATAAGACACAAACAGCATCATTTAGCGGAAGAGATTTTGTCGCGAGATTCCAAAATTTTCGGGACTAATGCATATTGGTTTCGACTAGGCGATTTATATGAAGGGAAAGGTTTGTATGACAAAGCAATACCAATATACGAAAAATTAATTGAAAGAAACCGTGCAAATGCCGACGCATGGAACCGGTTGAGAGAAGCTGAACGCTCAAGAGGAACTGCAACTAAACCTGACAGTATTACTAAATCAATTAACTTTGAACCAGAGCACCATTCAGCAGGTTTAGCAATCCTACAAAACTTTGGTGCAATACTCAGAAATAAGTATCCTGAAGGTGATGTAGCTTTCTCAATTGAGCAAAGCGGGCTAAAAGTAACAATGACTATCGAGCATCCAGAAGGACACCGTGAGATTGTCGAGGACTATTTAAACCGGTATGGTCTCGTAGTCTCGGGGCTAATATCACCTGAACAATACACTCAAGATCCGTTAGAGATTATGGATTTAAAGCGTCAACTGATTAACTATGAAAGTGAATTAAAGTGGGCTCACGAAAAGCAACGAATGCTTGAAGGTATTGTGACTAAACAAGATTTAGATTTAACTTTTTTTAAGAACAAACTTGAGAGTGCGCTTCTAGATAACAGAGCGTTAAGTTTACAGAATGCTGATTTTTCAAAAGAACTGCTAGGGAAGCTTAATACACAAGATGACAATCTAACATTATTAGTGAAACAATTGATAGAATCAGCAGAACAGCATAATCAACAAGAGATACATGCTGTATCGACGGAAATAGCCAAGGCAAACCCTAATATTCTTGAAAAAATCAAAGAGTTTACGTTTATTACTCTTGCTTCAGCAGGAGCCAACACACCCGCTTGGATTGATTATTTATCAAAAACAATACCATAGGTAGACGTGCCCTCGTGAGAAATTGTGAGGGCTGACCTTGTTACATAACGAATGACATGGACTCCCCCTCATCAGACTTTGCCACACTTGGTATGTCTGATTACGAAATCACCGGAGGCCACCATGTCACCATCTGTTTATGGCATTGATTTAGCCAAACATAGCTTCAGTATCCATGGTGAGGATCACCAAGGCAAGCTGTTGATCCACAAACAATATCACGATCGAAAGTTCTCTCGACGTTTGCCAATATCCCACCAGAAATTATCGGGATGGAAGCCTACGGAGCCTCTCATTACTGGGCCCGAAAGCTGGCTAAACTCGGTCATACGCCAAAGATCATGGCATCAAAATATGTGGCGCCTTTCAGAACGGGTGCCAAAAACGATCTCAATGATGCCGTCGCGATTTGTGTGGTTGTTGTCCGCAGTGCCAGCAACGCATGACCGAACTCAGGCGGTAACCCATTGAAGTGAAACACAGCGTGCTCACTTCCAGGCTGCGCTCGTTCTGAAGAAATCCGCGGGCGCAACGCCCACCGAACCCCAATCGAGCAATTTGCTTAATAAGGCCGTCCGGGCTTGTCCAACACCCGGATAGAAGTGTAGGCTGCGCGACACGTATCCTTATTTGTTATAACTCCTTTACAAGGCAGTATGTCGTATGACCTTTTGGATAATCGGGCAACTCACCAAAAACTTTGTACCCACGTTTTTCATAAAAGGGTTTAGCCTGAAAGCTGAGAGTTTCCGTGCGTATGTATTGAAAGCCTTTTACTTTGGCAAAATTTTCTGCGGCGTCCATGAGCTTATTCCCTACACCTTTACCTCGAGTTTCCACTGAGAGCCAAAGCAGCTCAAGGATGCAATAATTCCAGAAACCTGTTGCTCTGATACCACCTAGAACTTTGCCATTTTCATCTTTCGCAAATGCCGCAAATTTTGTATCAGGCTCGAACACAACTTCATCTGGCATATGTTGTTGATTAAACGACTGAATACCTTTGCTTATTACTTCAAGGTCATTTTTATTTGGATTATCTGTTACTTCAATATTCATTTTTCATCCGTACTTCAGAGAGTTCTAACGAATGACATGGACTCCCCCTCATCATGCTTTACCACACTTGGTAAGTCTGATTACGAAATCGCCGGAGGCCACCATGTCACAATCTGTCTATGGCATTGATTTAGCCAAACATAGCTTCAGTATCCACGGAGAGGATCACCAAGGCAAGCTGTTGATCCACAAAACAATATCACGTTCGAAAGTTCTCTCGACGTTTGTCAATATCCCGCCAGCAATTATCGGGATGGAAGCCTGCGGTGCCTCTCATTACTGGGCCCGAAAGCTTTGTCAGCACCAGTGCTAAACTCGGTCATACGCCAAAGATCATGGCATCAAAATATGTGGCGCCTTTCAGAACGGGGGCCAAAAACGATCTCAATGACGCCGTCGCGATTTGCGTGGCTGTTGTCCGCAGTGCCAGCAACGCACGACCGAACTCAGGCGGTAATCCATTGAAGTGAAACACAGCGTGATCACTTCCAGGCTGCGCTCGCCCTGAAGAAAGCCGCGGGCGCAATGCCCACCAACCCCCAATCGAGCAATTAACTTAATAAGGCCGTCCGGGCTTGTCCAACACCCGGATAGAAGTGTCGGCTGCGCGACACGTATCCTTATTTGTTATGTGAGACACTCATAAATTAGAAGTGCTCACGCTATTGAAATCACAATTGGCAATGTACCTGGGGCAACATACTGACTATCACAAGCTTCATCCCAGTGATAGTGACAACCCGCTTCTGTATCAAGGTCAAAATCAAAGAATGAAGCCAGAACCTTAAGGCTTGCAACATTGCCTTCGATGACAACACCTTTATCATCAATATATCTCGCAATTGCGGGTCCATTAGTAACTATTACTATTAAATTTGATTCAAGAAAATCATAGTGCCCAGAACTTCCATTAGTATCAAACTCAAAAACTATTTGAACCTTGCCTTGGATACTATCTATCTTTTTATAAACCTTCTGTAATTCTTCAACAGAGCCAGAAATTTCAATTTCACCATCAGAACGATATAGTTTCATAGTTTCCTTTAGCACATAACGCCTGGCATAAGGTGCGCCACGCCCAACTCGCCAAGCCCACTAAACTCCAAACCAAAACTGCCGAGTGTAACAAGCAGGGCGGGATCGTACTTTGTAAAAATATATGATCTAATAGACGTAAATTCTTAACTAGCCTACGAAATTGAACCTTATTGAATATCTTTCTGTGGTTACAGAAAACCGCTCTGACATTAATCAAAAGCATGATCTTGTTGATGTCATCTTCCTTGTTATCAGTGCTATCACATCAGGTTGTGAAGGCTGGCAAGATATTGAAACTTATGGCGATGAGAAGCTTCACTGGCTGCGAAAGTACCGCCCGTTTACACACGGCATCCCGCGCCGACATACCATTGCTCGAATATTACGTTCGGTGGTAGCAGAATCATTACTTGAAGCACTCGCACTTTGGATTAATGACCAGCGAGCGACTCAAAACAAGCCGGTCATCGCTTTTGATGGCAAGGTACTCCGTGGTGCTTATCGTGGCGATAAGAAAGATGCCTTACAACTCGTCACCGCCTACGATACCGAACGAGGTTTAGTTCTTAGCCAGAAGCCAACTGAAAGCAAAAATGGTGAAATCAGTGTTGTGAGGCAATTGATTGATATAATTAATGTTAAAGGGAGTATTATCACGCTCGATGCTTTGCATTGTCAGCGTGAAACTCTCGAAAAAATATCAAATAAAAAAGCACACATTGTTGTCCAGGTTAAAAACAACCAGCCAAAGCTTCGTGAAGCTGTTGTCTCACATTTTCAGGCAGTATTCGACGCACAAAAAGAACAAGTCGTTACTGAAGTTGTTCAAGAACAACATGGTCGTAAAGAAGAACGATATGTTTTTCAACTGAAGGCCAATTTTCCCGACGATTTGAAAGAAAAGTGGCCGACGGTTCGAAGTATCATCGCCGTGGAGCGTCATCGTATTATCAAGGGTAAAGGTAGCGTCGAAACGTCTTATTATGTGAGTTCATTGTCTCCAAAGCATAAACTTCTGGGACATTATATTCGTCAGCATTGGCGTATAGAGAATAGTCAGCATTACGTGTTAGATGTTGTTTTCAAAGAAGATAGCTCGCGAATAACCCTAGATGGTGCGGTTGAAAATATAGCGCTGTTCAGGCGTTTTGTGATGAACATGCTAAAACAGTGTGACTGTGGCGCCCCAAGCCAGAAAGTAAAACTAAAAAAGGCTGCTTGGAGCGATGATTATCGGACAAGAGTTTTCTTCGGGTTATAAAGTAAGCAAAGTATGCTCTCGCCCTGGTGTAACAAGTCACCTTTATGCCTTTGTTGAACGAAGCCGCTACGCGGCAGAGCGACAGCAACTCACATACTGATCTCTGAATCTTGCCATTCCAGCAACTGACAGGAGACAGTATCATGAACGCCCAACAACAGCGCCATTTCGATGCGCTATACCAGCAACACCTTGATAATCTTATCCTACAAGGCAAGCGCCCGGCGACCGTTGACGCCTACAGCCGTGCGGTACGTCGTATTTCCGCCTTTTTCGACTGCCCGCCTGACGCCCTGACAAACGAGCAGTTACGCACCTACTTCCGCCAGCTTATCCACACCCACTCCTGGAGCACCGTCAAGCTCGACCGCAACGGCCTGCAGTTCTTCTACCGCTATACCCTCAACAAACAGTGGGCATGGCTCAATATCGTCAAACCGCCGCAGGTCTCGCGGCTGCCTGATCTCCTGACGCCCCACGAGGTGGGGCTGCTGATCACCCTGACCCGCCAGCCCCGCTACCAGGTGTTCTTCTTTACCCTCTACAGCCTCGGCCTTCGGCTTGGTGAGGGACTGAGCCTGACCACGGCCGATATCGATGCCCGCACCATGCAGGTCCATGTCCGGGAGGGAAAGGGCGGGAAAGACCGGCGGGTGCCGCTCCCCAACCGAACCCTGGCCGTCATGCGCCAGCACTGGCGCTCACACCGCCATCCGCAGTGGCTCTTCCCGGGGGTTGGCTCCGCCAAGCCGATGGATCGCGGCGGCGTTCAGAAAGCGATGAAACAAGTCTGCCGGGATTGCGGGATCAACAAGCGGATCAGCCCCCACTCATTACGCCATTGTTATGCCACCCACTTGCTGGAAGCGGGGCTGGACCTGCGCTCCCTGCAGGTTCTGCTCGGCCATGCCAGCCTCAACACCACCGCCCGCTATACCCAATTCACCGAGGTCAAGTCGGCCGCTGCGACCCTGGCTGTCAATGCGCTGGCCAATCAGCTGGCTGTGATATGGGAGGTATCATGAACACCTTTGTCTCCCTGCTCACCACCCACTATCATGAATTTCTCCGCCACTACGGCGACAGGCTCACCCCGGATATCCGCCGGGCAATCTCAGCGATGCGGCGCTGCCGGACTGAGCAGGCCGGCCATGCCCAGTGGTATTGCCCGCACTGCCGCCATGACGATCGGCTGCCGTTGGGCTGCGGCCACCGCGCTTGCCCGCAGTGCCAGCAACGCACGACCTCAGACTGGCTCGCCCGCCAGGAAGCAAAGCTGCTGCCGGCTGAGTATTTCATGCTGACCTTCACGGTGCCCGCGCCGTTGCGCGGCCTCGCCTGCACTCAGCCCAAAGCGTTCTATGGCGTGATGTTCCGGGTTGCGGCCTCGGTACTGAAGGACTTTACCCGCCGGCAGCATGGCGGGAGCAGCGGGTTTACTCTGGTGCTGCACACCCATAACCGGCGGCGAGATATCCACCCCCATCTCCATGCCGTGATGCCGTCGGGGTTCTATCACCCGCAGCGCAGGCAGTGGCACAAAGGCAGGAAGGGCTTCCTCTATCACCACACCGCCCTGGCGAAAGTCTGGCGTGCACGACTGCTCGATGCCATTGCCCGTCACCCGACGCTGGGGCTGCCCCCGGCACCGCTGCCAGCCGCCTGGGTGGTTGACTGCCGCGCGGTCGGACGGGGCCTGCCGGCACTGCAATACCTGTCGCGCTACCTTTACCGGGGCGTTTTGCCCGACCAAGATATTCTCCGGTTCGATGACCGTCAGGTGACCTTTCGTTACACCGACAGCCAGACCCGGCAACCGGCGACACGTACCCTGCCGGTGGTGCAGTTCCTGTGGTTGATCTTGCAGCATGTGCTGCCGAAAGGGTTACAACGGGTGCGGGACTACGGCTTGCTGCACGGCAGCGCGAGAGTACTGCGGCTGAGCATCCAGCTGATGTTGCTCGGCTTACCGGCATGGCAGTTGCCTGTGAACACCGAGCCACAGCAAGCAACACGGGACTGTCCATGCTGCCGGCATACGATGTGCTGTGTCGGCATCACCCGACCGGGGTAGCCGGAAAAGGCAAACAGAATAAGGAGAATGGCACTGACCGCAACCAGGAGAAAGCCGACGCATGACCGAACTCAGGCGGTAACCCATTGAAGTGAAACAAAGCATGATCACTTCCAGGCTGCGCTTGCCCTGAAGAAAGCCGCGGGCGCAACGCCCACCGAATCCCAAGCGAGCAATTTGCTTAATAAGGCCGTCCGGGCTTGTCCAACACCCGGATAGAAGTGTCGGCTGCGCGACACGTATCCTTATTTGTTAGGCACCTGATTAGTAAGGCAGATCATCTGCATCCACTCCAACATAATCAGGCGAAATGTATTCTTCGAACTGAACGGCTTTGATGAAAGTATTGCCGTTTTTTAACGCTTTACAGACACGATGCATACCATCCATTACACGACCTTCATGGCACAAAATGATTGGATAACTTAGATCTGCTTTATCAATTAAAATTGAATGCTCAAGGACATTTCTACATGTTGGAGTAGCACCACCCAATTCATACCAAAATGGCTCATCTAAATAGCTGTTCCTAATAGTAGATCTTTCAGGGAAGGGAACTCAGTCCAAATTGTGCGATCTGATCAGTTACCACACCAAATCATATCCACGCAGAGGACTGAGCAATGGCCATCATAGCACCGATTCCACGTCCGGAACGTCGAAGAATGCACAAAGCGATTCAATCAACAGCAGATAAAGGTTTTGCCCGTCGATTAATTGCACTTCTTGCCCTGCATGATGGTAAGTCTATCGTTGAAGTTCATGCCCTGACTGGTGCTGCTCGCTCCTCTATCGGACGCTGGATTAACTGGTTTACTGAGTGTGGTATGGACGGGTTGAAATCAATGGATACCGGCCGTCCACCGCTGTTACCCATGAATGAAATGCTTTCTATGTTAGTACTTCTGATTCAGCTATCACCACAGGATTTAGGATATCAGCGAAGCCGCTGGAGTACCGAGCTGCTGACACTGGAATTGAACAAATTGTTTCGTTCATCCGTTGCCGCCTCAACTGTCCGTCGCTGGTTACCTAAAGCTGGCATTGTTTGGCGACGAGCAGCGCCAACACTCTGTATCAGAGATCCGCATCGCACTGAAAAGATGGATAAAATCAATCAAGCCTTAGCCAATTGCTCTGCAAGACATCCTGTCTTTTACGAGGATGAAGTTGATATCAATTTAAACCCTAAAATCGGTGCTGATTGGGTGATGAAAGGCCAGCAAAAACGCGTCCCGACACCGGGAAAAAATGAAAAACACTATCTTGCGGGAGCGCTTCATTCGGCAACAGGCAAGGTGTTATATGTCAGCAGCTGTAGCAAAAACTCAGAGTTATTCATCGCGATGTTAGAGAAACTCAAGCGCCACTATCGTGGCGCAAAAACGATCACACTTATCCTGGATAACTACATCATTCATAAGAGCCGAAAAACACAAGCCTGGCTAAAACAAAATCCCAAGTTCATTTTGCGGTTTCAGCCTGTTTATTCGCCTTGGGTCAATGTTATCGAGCGGCTGTGGAATGCGCTGCATGAAACCATCACACGGAACCACAAATGTAGCTATATGTGGCAACTTCTTCGGCAGGTGAAGTTCTTCATGGACAACGTATCACCATTTCCAGGAGGCGGGCATGGGATTATCAAAATGTAGCACTATTAGGATCAGCTATTTAGTTCCTTTATATTTGATAACGGAACATTCCGAACTTTTAAATGCTGAGATAACTTCAACAAGCGAAAAACATCCCAAGCAAGTAACCCTTCGTTTGAATCACGAAAATGATATTGCTGCCTCATTTGAATCCTTTCTAATGCCTAACGAATGACATGGACTCCCCCTCATCAGACTTTGCCACACTTGGTATGTCTGATTACAAAATCGCCGGAGGCCACCATGTCACCATCTGTCTATGGCATTGATTTAGCCAAACATAACTTCAGTATCCACGGTGAGGAGCACCACGGCAAGCTGTTGAACCACAAAACAATATCACGATCGAAAGTTCTCTCGACGTTTGCCAATATCCCACCGGCAATTATCGGAATGGAAGCCTGTGGGGCCTCTCATTACTGGGCCCGAGAGCTTTGTCAGCACCAGTGCTAAGCTCGGCCATACACCAAAAATCATGGCATCAACAGATGTGGCGCCTTTCAGAACGGGTGCCAAAAACGATCTCAATAATGCCGTCGCGATTTGTGTTGCTGTTGCCCGAAGTGCCAGCAACGCATGACCGAACTCAGGCGGTAACCCATTGAAGTGAAACACAGCGTGATCACTTCCAGGCTGCGCTCGCCCTGAAGAAAGCCGCAGGCGCAACGCCCACCGAATCCCAAACGAGCAATTTGCTTAATAAGGCCGTCCGGGCTTGTCCAACACCCGGATAGAAGTGTCGGCTGCGCGACACGTATCCTTATTTGTTATGTTCGTAGCCTCGTATGCCACCTAATTACTTCCGAGAACCTACTTTCATAGACCTTATTCACTGTTGCTACATGAGCTATGCAGTCAAAATTAAACATCACTACACGTTTTTTATTAGTTTTTACTTTATCCGTATCTACTTCAACTGTTAAACAAGCTTTCAATAACGTTGATAAGTCGATATTTTCCTTTATAGCTTCGCTTCTAAACCAAACTGACAGCTCATTGGAAATATACAGTTCAAGTTCACCAACAATCGAATGTGAAACTTTTCCATCGAGCAAGTTGATACATAAGACACCATTGGGCAGCTCAGATAACGTTTCGAGGTCTTCTCCCATCCGCCACCCGACAAACATTTTGGGTAGAACTTCAACGTAGTGGTTAATCCTTTTTAGTCCCATAATCCCTCTAGAACATAACAGCTAATTAGGCAGCATGCTCGTTTTCACGCAGTAACCACACCAACCTTTCTGACACTATATCCGGAAAATATCCGAACATTCAATTGGTTAGGTCATTAAATATCCAAAAGAGTCTTCAATGTATGCGTTCAAACTGATCATAGCGATTTAACGAGATCTCATATGCACTCAAACACACATCAAATCTCCTTTACTATCAAATAAATAGAATCATCCACATTGCTCAACATGAGCAAATTCTGTCTCGTTATTACCAACATTTTTTTGGGGAAATTGGCCTGGTTTCATTATAACTGTATATATACAGCTCTTCACCGGGTGTCGTGGAAAGTGTTTCTTATCAAATTCCAGAATCCGTTGGAAAAAGTGGGGAAGAACCTGTGAACTGAACCCAGATGAAAAATACAGCACTGAATCAAGCTATTCCTGGACGGCCTCCACCATAAACGATGAAGACCCTTATAAGTTCAGATCAACTCGCGTCAGTCATTCATGAATTTTGAAGACCCACACGGCCAGGGTGAGAGCACGTATGTTCACTTTTTGAATACCCGTAAATTCCCTCGGACTGGTTGAGTAATTATTAGACACTTCATACATTTTACACCTGTGGGAAGTGGTTAAAAATTACTCTTTTTGTAGATCCCAACATGCTTTTCATGTGGAGGTTTTACAACTTGTTAACTCACGCTCTCACCCTGCCCACACGGCTGAGCATGCTTAGACAACTCATTCAAAATAAGAGGAACGAAATTTGCGTAAGTTTTACGCTAAGCAGCCATGGGACATAACCAATGCTTGAAAGCCTGTCGGGTTGAGTTACATCGAGGAAACAATACTGACAGATTGCATTCAAGCTACCCCCCCCTCTTATTTCACGATCTCTCCCGCCTACTGCAGCCTGCGATTGCGCGCTCATAACTGAAGTATTGGTACTGACCACTACCAATTCCTTTTTCCTGAAAACCCAACAGGCTCTCCAGCACATTAAAATGCGACACAACAATCACCTTTTTATAACCAAGATACTGACCGAGTACACGTAGCGTTCTGGTTCGGAGTTGTTCGTGTTGTTCATAACGGACGTCCTCAGGCACAGTACCTTGTTTGAGGTGAGCGCGATATTCGAACCAACGCCTGTCGCGCTCCTCGAGATCAATATAGCCTCCGGAAACATCCGCCTGCCACTCACGTAAATCATGCTCTATAAACAAATCGAGTTGAAACTGCCGATTTAAAATTTCTGCGGTTTGCAGTGCTCTGGTATATGGCGACGAAACGATGACTGTTGACCCATTGAAGACGAGATCACTCGCGAGCACTTTGATATCGCGAATGTAGTCCCGGCGCAGTGGCGCATAATCCTTTTCCAACTGCGACATTTTTCTTTCATCGGCCAGTGCGTAATCGGGAACACCGTGCCGTACAAATACAATTTCCATCTGCATTTTCTCCTGAATTCCCTTTAAACTGATTCAGCGCCCAAAATGACTGTCATGACGATAGTGAACAACTTTTCTCTCGACGCATGGCGATGATCCGGTAACCCCGATTTTCATAACCTCGATATCTCTGAATAAGAAAGCCTGGCAATTGGTCTGGATAAATCACTTCAAACCCAATCTGCCCATAAAATGCACCAAGATGAGACAGTGGCATACAATATGAGAGGGTTTCATTCAATATTGGCTCGATATGGTTGATGAAGTCAGAGCCCAGTCCTTTCCCTTGATATTTTTCGGCGATGTACATTCCACGCAAAATTGAAATGCCATGGCAGGATTCAACTTTCACAGAACCGATAATTTCATCATTCTTTGTTGCAATAAATGCTCGTTCATCATGACTCCAGCCACTGTAATAACCCTGCTCACGATAAAACTGATTCAAAGCACCTCGAATTGATTCATTCGCCTCAACAATTTCCATGTCATCTCCTGCAACTTACCATTTCGCATCGCAACGGAAAACGACTCCGTTAAGGCCCCCATTCAATACAACTTCATGCATATATTCAATCAATGATTGAACAAAGAACAGCTTCACGAGTAATTGGCCGACATTGTGTATTGTCAGTGAGACGCCACACGACAACATCAAGGAAAGATAGGTATCAAGAGGTGTCGCGAGAGGCAGAAGACGCCCTAAAAAGAGAAAAGCCCTGTCTGACGATAGGGCTTCGAATGTGGCGGAGCGCTCTAGGTATGGGGGGATTTTCAAATCCCGATAAACACGACCAAACTCCAGAAACGAAAACCCCAGCACAGTGGCTGGGGTTTCAATGTGGCGGAGAGATAGGGATTTACTGCGCCCTCCGGGCCGTTGCCAAAAACGCCTTCGGCCGGCAACGTTGTCTCGCTTCGCTCGGCTGAACCCTGTCTATGGTTCTTCACCCTATCTCATCATCACAAATTTCAGGCATAAAAAAACCGCTGAATTATCAGCGGTTTTTTCGAATGTGGCGGAGAGATAGGGATTTGAACCCTAGATACGCTATAAACGTATGCCGGTTTTCAAGACCGGTGCTTTCAACCACTCAGCCATCTCTCCGTAAGTGAGGCGCATGATACACAGCCCGGTTCGGGCTGTAAATACCCTAAGTGACCAAGTGCTCAGTTCTCCGGCAAATCGGGCGCGACTTGGTAACTTAGCCTCAATTTCCACCCAATTATTAACGCTGTGTTTGCAGCTCAGGCATCGACTGTGCTGACTTTTTCGGCTGCCGGATGACCAGATACACAGCAATCGCTGCCAGCAGGAAACCCACTGCGCCTATCTGGTCAAACGACTCATCGAACATCAGCCAGGCCTGAAATGCAGTCATCGGGGGGGCCAGGTAAAACGTTGAGGCAACTTTGGCCGACTCGCCATGTTTCACCATATACAACAGCAGCAAAATGGCGACCCCGGACAGTACGACCACCAGCCAGACCAGAGCGAAGATAAATTCAGGCGTCCATTGCACCACCCGGCTCTCGGTCAACAGCGCGACCGGCGCAAACAACAGGGCTGCCGCCACATATTGCCATACCGCCCCGCCAATGAGGTCGACGCCCTGACAGAAACGCTTTTGATACAAGGTGCCCAGCGTGATCCCGAGCAAGGCGAACAGAGTAAACACATACGCCGCTTCACGGTGCCCTTCCTGTTGCCACACCATATTCCCTTGCAGGACCAGGCTGATGCCGATAAAACCCAATGCTAGCCCGAGCCACTGCATCAGCCTCATCTGCGTTTTATAGATACCGACCATCAGGACAGCGGTGATAATGGGCTGCAGCCCGACCAACAGCGAACACAACCCAGCGGGCATCCCCAATGAAATGGCCTGATACGTCCCGCCCAGGTAAAAACCGTGGATCAACAAGCCAGCGACCATCGAATGACCCAGCGCTTTACCGGTCGGTAACCGGGCCCTTAACACCGCAGCCAGGATCAGGAACATCGCGATGTTGGCCAGCATTCTCAGCTCAAGAAAAGTGGCCGGCTCCGCATACGGTAAGCCATACCGGGCACCGATAAACCCGGAGCTCCACAAGATGACAAAAATAAATGGAATAAAACGCGTCGCCATAACCTGCTTCCGTGAAATTGATTTGTAAGACATGACTTTAATGAGGTACAAACAATTAAATAGAGACAGTTTGGACTAGTTTTTAGGGTACAGATGAGTGCAAGGAGCCGGTTTTGACCAAGAAGTACCAGGATGTGATTGATTTGATCAACCAGCGGATCGACAAGCAAAGCTACCTGCCCGGAGACAAACTGCCGTCGATCCGCGCGCTGAGTACCCAGCTCGGGATCAGCAAAAATACCGTGATCCGTGCCTATCAACAGTTGGAAGCCAACCAGCGCATTGAAGCGCTCCCCCGCTCCGGCTATGTCATTGCCCAACCAACCGTCGCCCACGCCGTGCAACCCAAGCCGAGCTATGTTGATTTGATGACGCTGAGCAAAGACATCATGAGCCTGCCACCGAGCCGCCAGGTGCTGCCGACCGGATCGGCCCATCCGGATACCCACTTTCCGGCCATCCGCAGCCTGTATGCCGAAATCGGCCGCCACAGCCGCTATCAAACCCATATTCCCAGCCATTACCAATTACCGCCCGGCAATGAAGTCCTGCTGCGCCAGCTGGTGTATATCAATCAGGAACTGGGGATCACCACTTCAGCACAAGATTTGTTAATCACCCACGGCGCCCAACAGGCGATCAGCCTCGGTTTGCAAGCCCTGACCCGGCCGGGCGATATTGTGCTGGTCGAATCGCCCTGTTACTTCGGCAACCTGCTGTTGCTCGAATC
This sequence comes from Photobacterium sp. TY1-4, assembly GCF_025398175.1. Classification (NCBI taxonomy): domain Bacteria; kingdom Pseudomonadati; phylum Pseudomonadota; class Gammaproteobacteria; order Vibrionales; family Vibrionaceae; genus Photobacterium; species Photobacterium sp. TY1-4. Next base: position 1,294,834 of record NZ_CP099734.1, on the reverse strand, counting down.
GCTGGGATTACAGGTGATTGAAATCCCGGCCAGCCCCAGCCACGGGATTGATCTTCCGGCCTTGGCGCAGGCACTCGAGAGCTGGCCGGTGACCGCCATCATCCTCAACCCCAGTTTCAATAACCCGACCGGGTATCTGATGTCAGAGCCGGATCGCCGTCAGTTTCTCGCCATGACCGGTGAAATCCCGATCATCGAAGACGACGTGTTCGGCGATCTGGCCTACGGGCGTCGCCCGCCCCCGCTCAAAGCGCTGGATGACAGGGATCGGGTGATCTATTGTAACTCGCTGTCCAAAACCCTGGATTCACGATTGCGGATCGGCTGGGTGATTGCCGGGAAATACCAGCCGGTGATCGAAAAGCGACTGATGACCGATAACATGGGGAGCCTGAACCTGATGCAATCCGCCGTCGGGGCCTTTCTCAGTAGCGGCAAGTATCGCCAGCATTTAAGCAAAATTCGTCGCAGCTACGCCCGAAAACAGCGCCAATTTGCCCAGATGTTGTGTGAATCGCTCGACCACTATCCCTGGCTACGAGGTCAGTATCAGCTCAGCCAGCCCGAAGGCGGGTTTCTGTGCTGGCTCGCCCTGCCCGAGCACGCAGATAGTGAAGTGCTTTATCAGCAGGCTCTGGCACGGGATATCAGCATTCTGCCCGGCAGCATGTTCAGCACCCAACCGCATTATCAACACTGCCTGCGCCTGAGTTTTGCTTCATTTGCAGAAACACCACGCTGGCATGACGGACTTCGCAGTTTGGCTGACATCATCGCAACGCATCTCCAGCCGACATGATCACCACAAGCAAGATCACCACAGACGCAGCATTGATGTTAGGCTTAAACAACACCGTGAACCGTCAATCCCCTGCACCGCCAAAGGAAGGTCACCATGAATATCAACTGGATTCGGACTTGGGTCCGAGAGAAAGCCTTGGCTCAACCTCAGAGGAAAATGCACCTCATCGCTTGGTTGATCCTACTCCTGATCCCGCTGCAGAGTGTTGCTGCACCGGTTCTGCAAGGCGTCAGTGAAGGTCAGCGCTGGGAGGTCACCAAAGTCACGGGCGGCCTGGGTTCCCCCTGGGGCATGGCCTGGATCGCACCAGCGCAGTTAATCATCACCCAGCGCCCCGGAACCGCAATAAAGCTCGACCTCAAGACCGGACAACTCACCCGGCTCAGCGGGCTACCTGAAGTCGCCGATCGGGGCCAGGGGGGACTGCTGGATGTTGCGATCAGTCCGGATTCCCTGTCGATCGGCCACCAACCCTGGCTGTATTTTACCTACAGTAAACCTACCCAGGATGGCGCCGTGACCACGCTGGCCAGAGCCCGCCTGACGCAAAACAGCCTCACCAACTGGCAGGATCTGCTGGTGACCGACTCTGCCACTTCGACCAGTCGCCACTTCGGCAGCCGGATTGCGTTTGATCAGCAGGGACATGTGTTTTTTTCGGTCGGCGATCGCGGGGAGCGGCCGAACGGCCAGGATCTGACGACCCATGCCGGTAGCATCCTCCGGCTGAATCTCGATGGCTCCGTGCCCGGCAGTAATCCCTTTGTCAATCAGTCCCCGGCCCACCCCGAAATCTGGAGTTACGGCCACCGGAATCCGCAGGGACTGGCCTACGATCCCGAGCACCAGCGCCTGTGGGCCATCGAGCACGGACCGCGTGGCGGTGATGAGATCAACCTGATCCTGAAGGGGCGTAATTACGGCTGGCCGGTGACCTCGCACGGCAAGGAATACTGGGGACCGTTGGATGTCGGGGAAGCTGAGGAGAAGCCCGGAATTGAGTCGCCGCGGACCGTCTATGTGCCGTCTATTGCGCCGGGAAGCTTGCTGCTCTACACCGGCGAGGCATTTCCGAAATGGCGCGGGAACCTGTTTGCCGGGGCGCTGAAACTCCAGCATATCAACCGGATCGCGGTCAGCGCAGAAGGGAAGACGCAAGAAACCGAGCGCTTGGTCGGGGCGTTAAATGAGCGCATCCGGGCCCTATTGCAAAGCCCCGAGGGCTGGATTTACTTTGCCACCGACAGCGGCAACCTGTATCGCCTTGCGCCTGCCGGATAACCGGAAGATCCTTTCCTTCCAGAAGCTTTTCCATTTCAGTAACGCTTTTCGGGTTCACGTATCAGGCCCGAAAACCACGTCTCAGGTCCAAAAACCACCTCTCAGGTCTAGAAAAAATAAAGCCCCCTGACCGATTGGGTCAGAGGGCCTTCATCATCAGCATATCAGGCTGAATTACTTGTATTCACCACGACGCAGGGCGTCAATGCGTTTTTCCAGCGGTGGGTGCGACATGAACAGCTCAGACAGCGATTTCTTGCCGTTGATGCCGAACGCCATCATCGAACCTTCCAGTTGCGATTCGTGGCTCACTTTCAGGCGCTCCAGCGCGGCAATCATCTTGTCGCGGCCAACCAGTTTCGCCGAACCGGCATCCGCGCGGAATTCACGATGACGGCTGAACCACATGGTCAGGATGCTCGCTAGGAAACCAAACAGAATTTCCAGGATGGTCGAGACCACAAAATAAGCCAGGAAGCTGCCGCCTTCGCCTTCACCTTCCTCGTCATTCACGCCGCTGATCGCACCGGCAACCAAACGAGAGATAAAGATCACGAAGGTATTCACCACCCCTTGCATCAGGGTCATGGTGATCATGTCACCGTTGGCAATGTGGCTGACTTCGTGCGCCAGAACCGCTTCCGCTTCATCCCGGGTCATGCTGTGCAGCAGGCCAGTCGACACAGCGACCAGTGAGTCATCCCGCTTGGCGCCCGTCGCGAATGCGTTGATATCTGCCGAATCGTAAATCGCAACCGTCGGCATGCCGATCCCTGACTGTTGTGCCTGACGAGACACGGTTTCCATCAGCCAGTGCTCCGTTTCATTGCGCGGATGTTCAATCACCATCCCGCCGACAGAACGCAACGCCATCGACTTCGACAAGAACAGGGAAATCAACGAACCACCAAACCCGAACAGCACTGCCATCACCAGCAAACCATTCAGGCTGCCTGGCTGCAGACCGGTGAAAGCATAAATCACGTTCAGGACAACACTGAAGACCAGCATCACGGCAAGGTTTGTTGCCAAGAATAATGCAATGCGCTTCATATTTTTAATTATCTCCAATCTATCAGAAAGAGCTGTTGTTCAGCGATATAAGGGAACACCTTACAAGAATTATTAATAGTATGGTCGTTCAAAGTAATTACAAGGGAAAGAAGGAAATTGTTACGTTTCGTAAGGGCACTGATCGTTGAGAGCGGGTGCCCGACCCAATAGAAATCCAGACGCAGGCACCTGAGATCCCAGACACCCCGTGACCGGACTCAAACAAGCGCGGGTATAGACTTTAGTCTTATTGCAAGTTATCAGACGTTCTACTATCGTCACAAGCATACTTTTTGAACTGCATAGAGCGTTGTCAAATTTCATGGAGGAATGATGGCCGATCACCAGAACTACCAAGTCGCGATTGATATCCTGCGCTGTCATCTGGGGATGACGACTGACGAAGCCCATCGTGAGCTGGGTATTGATGCAGCCAAGACGTCCCGGTCAGATGCCCACGAAGCGCTGCTGAAACTCACCCAGGACAGTTAAGTTCATAGCGCCCCACAGTAATCATCGAGAGATTTACGCCCTTGCTTTTGCGAGGGCGTTTTATTTCAAAGTGATGACAGAACCGCCATTCATCACCCTGATTAATGGGATCGACATCACCCTTTCAGTACAGGTCGCATTCAGCATCTGCTCAGCATAATCGCCCCATTCATTTGTCATACGATCTGCTCCCAAGGCGACCAGGATGTCCTCCGGGCAAGCGAAATGGTACGTACTATGCAATCTACTTTGATTAATACAGATCCTTCACAGAGTCGACGTATTCCGGCCCAAGCCATGAATCCGATGATTCTGCCAGCAGCGCTGTTCTTTACCCTGGCCCTGTTACTGGCGGCATCAGCAGTGGTGATTCATCTGGAAGTGGCTAACCTCAATGCCTACGCCGGTGAAAATTCATTGATTGAATACCTTCAGGAAACCTACCTGTTTCTGGCCGGCAGCTTATTTGCCGCCGTGGCGATCCGTCGCCCCAGTCAACGTGGGTTTGCCGTGTTAGCCAGTGCCTTTTTCTACATCCTGATGATCCGTGAACTCGACGCGGTGTTTGATCAAATCAGCCACGGTTTCTGGAAATATCCGGCCTGGTTGTTGGCAACCAGTGCCATCATCTTCGCGGTGCGACATAAAGCCGTCACCCGCAAGCCGCTGATCGATTACGCCCAGCACCGCAGCTTCGGCCTGATGCTGGCCGGGATGGCGACTTTGCTGGTGTTTGCCCGCCTGTTCGGCATGGGCGATCTGTGGCAAGCGCTGATGCAGGATGCCTATATGCGCCCGGTGAAAAATCTGGCAGAGGAAGGGGTTGAACTGCTGGCCTATAGCCTGATTGCGTTTGCTGCGGCCTGGTATTGCCTGCCGGCCCTGATGAACAAGTCCCGCTGACCCCCAATTACGATAATTGAAGGGTTCTGATGTGAATCGATAGTGCGACCGACAACCCGCACTGTTCGGCACAGCAATGACCATCCTTTTTTACGACAAAACCCTGCAACATACGCTGCAGGGTTTTTCTGTATTTGCGGTTCTGCGTACCGTCTGGCAGGCTTTATGCCTCGACAGTCAGCCCCAGCGGCGCCAAATCGATATAGTCAGCCAGGTTGCGCTTTTTGATCCCCGGCATGTACGGGATCTCACCCAGCTTTTTCCCCGGCAGCTTCTGCTCCAGCATCTGAATAATTTCTGCGTAGTGCTCTGTGCCTGGATTAATTCGGTTAGCGACCCAACCCACCATCTCAAGTCCATCACGCTCAATCGCTTCTGCCGTCAGCATGGCATGGCTCAAGCAACCCAGCTTTACACCGACCACCAGCACCACGGGTAACTGTTCCTGTTTTACCCAGCTCGACAGGCACACGTCGTGGGTGACCGGCACCCGCCAGCCCCCGGCACCTTCCACCAGCACCACCTCTGATTTGGCCTTCAGATGTGCCAGCCCCTGAGACAAAACGGCAAAATCAATCGGCCGATTTTCCTGCTCAGAAGCCAGATGTGGTGAAATCGGCGCCTCGAACGCATAGGGGTTCACTTCATCATAAGTGAGTGGCACCACGGAGGCTTGCTGCAAATAAAGTGCATCGGAGTTACGGATCCCGTCTTCAGTGATCTGGCTTCCCGAAGCGACCGGTTTGTATCCGGCGATTTGAATATTCGCCTTGTCGGCTGCATGTAAAATCGCCCGGGATGCAACCGTCTTGCCGACATCGGTATCCGTTCCGGCAATGAAAAAAGCCTTAGTCATTCGTGATTACTCCAAAACAGACTTGGTAGGTAGCCGGCAACTGTCCGCTGCTGTCACGAAACGCATCGTAAGCACGCTCGACGGCGCGAATGGTTTGACGCCCGGCGAGACCTGATTTTCGTGCCTGATGTAAGTGTGTCGCGCCGATCCCTTTCAGATCTTTCATCAGCTCGACTGCCGTCTGGTAATGCATGGTGATAGGCAAAAAGTCTAGGAGATCTGCCGCCCACCCTACTTGCGCCAGCGCAAGGTTTATGTCCTTTTGCGACAGAAACTGGTTCACATGTTGACGTGCATCAACCTCTTCCCACGCCTTCGCCAACTCATACAACGAGCCGTCCACCAGGGTAGTAAAAGCAATCACACCACCCGGCCGGACCACCCGCTTCAGCTCTTTGAGCGGCGTTGCCAGATTGTCACACCATTGCAGCGCCAGACTGCTGAAAGCGACATCAAACTGATTGTCGGCCAGCGGCAAGGCTTCCGCGTCGGCCTCCAGATAACGGGCCCGCGCACCGCAGCGTTGCTCGGCCTTGGCCAGCATCTGCACCGACAAATCAGCAGCGCACACCTGATAACCGCGCGCCAGCAGCTGCTCGGTGAAATACCCGGTACCGCAGCCCAAATCCAGGGCCTTGCTCCCGGCCGCGCAGACTACCGGGAGTTGATCGAGCAAATGATGCCCCACCCGGCGTTGAAAGGCCGCCGCCTGATCATAATGGTCCGCAGCGCGACCAAAGGCCTCGGCAATCGCCTGTTTATCGTGGGGCTGCTGTGGGCCTGGGCACTGTGGGGTGGGGTGCTGTGGGGTTGGATGCTGTGAGTTTAAGTGCTGAGCCGGGCTCAGCGTCTGAGTGACCGCATTCATTCCGTTAGTCATGAATCACCTCATTGATATGATTGGCCAGGGCCACAACATCGGCCTGGCTGTGCGCCGCGGTCAATGTGATCCGCAGCCGCGCCGTATTGGCAGGCACCGTCGGTGGTCGGATCGCGCTGACCCAAATCCCCCGCTCCCGCAGGGCCGCCGAGACGGCAACAGCACGCTCACTGTCGCCAATGATCAATGGCTTAATCGGGGTTGGCGTCGGTTGCAGCGCAATGGCCGGATCAACCTGCTTACTGAGCAGCGCACTCAGCTCTGCCAGCTTGTCCCGTCGCCACTGATCCCGGCGGATCAACTGGCAGGCGGTGCCGAGCGCATACGCCTGCGCCGGTGGCATTGCCGTGGAGTAGATAAAATGTCGCGCGAACTGCACCAGATACTCAGCCGTGTCTTGATCGCACAATATGGCCGCCCCCTGCAGCCCGAACGCCTTGCCGAACGTCACGATCAGAATATCCGGGTGGATCCCGGCGAAGTCACAACTGCCCCGGCCTTCTTCCCCGAGCACGCCGCAACCGTGCGCATCATCGACGGCCAGCCAGCTTAGGTGTGCTTGAGTCAGGGTATGAATTTCAGCCAGCGGGGCCAGATCCCCGTCCATGCTGAACACCCCTTCCGTGATCACCAAACGGTCCCCGGCCACGGAATCAGAGCGTGTCAGCAGACGCTGCAATGCCCGGGTATCATTATGGGGAAAACGCCGCATCGTTGCCGGTGACAGGCTCCCGGCTTCCATCAGCGATGCATGGTTCAGCTTGTCCTGAAGTAAGAGGTCATCCGACTGGAGCAAGGCAAACAACAGCGCTTGGTTGGCACTGAAACCGCTGCTGAACAGCAACGCGCGTTCAAACCCCAGCCAGTCGGCCAGTTGGGCTTCAAGCGCCCGGTGCGGTTCCTGAAAGCCGGTCACTAAAGGGGAAGCACCGCTCCCGGCACCGTATTTCGACAGCCCGTCCTGCCAGGCAGTAATGAGTTCGGGCTCTTGTGCCAGCCCCAGATAATCGTTGCTAGAGAAATTGACCAGGGCGCCGTTTGGCCCCCGGGTCTGGGATGCTGAGCGGGCAAGGCAAGTCCGCTGCCGATACAGGCCCTGGGCATGACGTTCACCCAGCGCCTGATCGATACGTTGCTTAAAGCGAGGCATCGTAGAACAGATCGTCTTTCGTCGGCCGGGCTGCGACACGCTGTGCCACCTGACCAAGCAACTCCTGCTCCTGAATTTCATCCGGTTTGGCTGCCTGCTCCTGGCGGTTAATGCCCAGTTTGGCAAACAGCTGCATGTCTTTGTCTTCACCCGGGTTCGGCGTGGTCAGCAGCTTACAGCCGTAGAACACCGAGTTGGCCCCAGCCATAAAGCACAACGCCTGCATTTGCTCGTTCATATCTTCCCGGCCGGCCGACAAACGGACGGCTGATTGCGGCATGATGATCCGGGCAACGGCAATAATACGGATGAAATCGAACGGATCCACATCATCAACTTTTTCCAGTGGCGTGCCTTTGACTTTGACCAGCATGTTGATCGGCACACTTTCCGGGTGCGTCGGCAGATTTGCCAGCTCCACCAGCAGCGAGGCACGGTCACGATCACTTTCTCCCATGCCGATAATGCCGCCCGAGCAGATCTTCATCCCGGCATCACGGACATGGCCCAGCGTATCCAAACGATCCTGGTAGGTTCGGGTGGTGATGATGTTGCCGTAATACTCCGGCGAGGTATCGAGGTTATGGTTGTAGTAATCCAGACCGGCACCCGCCAGCTCGTTGGCCTGATCGCCGGTGATCATCCCCAGCGTCATACAGGTTTCCAGCCCCATCGACTTCACGCCACGGACCATCTCCAGCAGGTACGGCATGTCGCGCTCTTTCGGGTTTTTCCAGGCGGCGCCCATACAGAAGCGGGTCGCGCCGGAGGCTTTGGCTTTCCCGGCGGCATCTAACACCCGTTCTACTTCCAGCAGACGCTCACGCTCGACGTCGGTGCGGTAATGGGCGCTTTGCGGGCAGTACTTACAGTCTTCCGGGCAGGCGCCGGTCTTAATGGACAGCAAGGTGCTGACCTGAACTTTGTTCGGCTCGTGATGCTGGCGGTGCACTTGCTGGGCTTCAAACACCAGATCCATAAACGGCTTGTCGAATAGCGCTTGTACTTCCTCGACTGTCCAATCGTGACGTACTTCCACGTGTAATCACCTCTCAGGTTAAGACAGTTCGGCACCAGTAACTTCAAATAGGGCCAGAGACCGAACAGCAAATGGTTTTATTCTATTTCTTCTTGAATCCGCTGATGAAGCCGTGATTCAGACAGGGGTTTATGCTTGGCTAGTCTACTGTTCCTTAGTAGACTGTCAACTACAAGAAAACACATAGGTTTACATTTGTGCAAAAAACAACCACCTTGATCGATTTAGATTTCGACCAGCAACATGTCTGGCATCCCTACACTTCCACCCTCAAGCCACTGCCCTGCTATCCGGTCGAAAGCGCCAGCGGCGTCTATCTGCGACTGGAAGACGGCCGGGAGCTGGTTGACGGCATGTCCTCCTGGTGGGCGGCGATCCACGGTTACAACCACCCGCGACTCAACGCCGCGGCCAAAGCACAAATCGATCAGATGTCCCATGTGATGTTTGGCGGGATCACCCACCAACCCGCTGTTGAGCTGTGCCGCAAGCTGGTCGAGATGACCCCCGAGCCATTGCAGCAAGTGTTCCTGGCAGATTCGGGCTCGGTGGCGGTCGAGGTGGCGCTGAAAATGGCTCTGCAATTCTGGCATGCCAGAGGGGAGCAGCGGCCCAAGTTCCTGACCCTGCGTCATGGCTACCATGGGGATACCTTCGCCGCGATGTCAGTCACCGATCCGGACAACTCCATGCACGGCCTGTACAAAGGATTTCTGCCCGAACACATCTTTGCCGACTCGCCGACCACCCGCTTTGGTGAAGCCTGGCAGGAAGACGACATTCAGGATTTTGCGACGCAGCTGGCTGCCCATCACCAGGAGGTTGCCGCGGTCATTCTTGAGCCGATTGTTCAGGGCGCCGGAGGTATGCGGCTCTACCATCCAACCTACCTCAAGCGGGTTCGTGAGCTGTGCGACACCTATGGCGTGCTGCTGATTGCCGATGAGATTGCAACCGGATTCGGCCGCACCGGGAAACTGTTTGCCTGCGAGCATGCCGGGATCAGCCCGGATATCCTCTGTGTCGGCAAAGCCCTGACCGGCGGCTACATGACCCTGTCGGCTACCCTGACCACTAAGCACGTGGCTGATACCGTGTGTAGCGGCGCCGCGGGTTGTTTTATGCACGGACCGACCTTTATGGGCAACCCGCTGGCCTGTGCCGTCGCCAACGCCAGTTTGGCCCTGCTGCAAACCGGTGAGTGGCAGCAACAGGTTGAAAGGATTGAGAAACAGCTGGCGGAAACCTTGCCTGAAATCGGCAAACTGGACAAAGTGAAAGATGTGCGCTGGCTGGGCGCGATCGGTGTCGTTGAGCTGTATGAACCGGTCGACCTGGCGGAAATTCAGCAGCGTTTTGTAGACGAGGGTGTCTGGATTCGCCCTTTTGGCACACTTGTCTACATCATGCCTCCATTTATCATTAATCCACAGGAACTTAGCCGTCTTACTTCCGCAATTTTGATAACTCTCAGCTAGTATCGAAAAGCAGACAGATTCCCACACCTGTCTGCTTATACTTTTGCTAACGTTACAATCATTACAACAACGTCAGTAAAGGCTATTACTATGCAGCTACCCCTTTTTCCGTTACAGCTTTACTTGTTGCCGGGTGGGATCAGCAAACTGAGGATTTTCGAGCCCCGCTACATTCGACTGGTCAAGCTGGCCATGGCCTCAGGCGAAGGCTTCGGCCTGTGTATGAAAGATGAAGAGACTCTGTGCCATTTTGGTACCCGCACCGTGATCACCGATTTCGAACGGATGTCCGACGGCTTGCTCGGCATTACGGTTCAGGCCGTCGAAAAGTTCGTGATCAACGATCACTGGCAGGAAGACGACGGATTGCGCTTCGGTGATGTCTCACCAATCCGGAACTGGTCGCCGACCGCCGTGAAGTTTGCCGATCGCGGGATTGCCAACAGCCTGCAGGCGCTGTTTAACGAATACCCGGAACACGCGACCCATTACCCGGAGCCCGATTTCAACGACACCACCTGGGTGTGTCAGCGCTGGCTGGAGCTTCTGCCGCTGGAAACCAACCAGAAACAATGGTTCATGAGCCGCAATGACCACCGCGCCGCCCTTTCCTTTCTCCACAACATCATTGACGAACAGCTCAAAGAAGAATAATTCAAGACTGAGCGACCCGGCGCTCAATCCCTGTCTGGCGGACGTGCACATGGCACATAGACAGTGGTTGAGATAGTCCCCGCCTTATACCATCCAGGAACATAATCCAACACGTGGACTCGCGATTCAGATTAGCCCCGCCCTTCCCGGCGCAATCGTGCATCAACATGCTGCCGGTACCAGCGGGAAACCCATGACCGGATCCCCGGTAAACTCACCAGCCATGCCAGCGGCTTGAGCCACCAAATCAGTGAAAACAGGAGGATATAAGCATCCAATTCCCGTCTCACGGTCCCGTGCTGATCTTCAACATGCAATTCGCGCAACGCCCGGGCCGGATCGATCCCGCGCGCCCTGAGCTGGGCATCCTGATCGGTAATGTCAAACCAGTGCACCCGGGCCGTCTGCCGTCCGAGCCACTGCTCATAGCGGGCACGGTCCTTCACACACCCTTCACAGCTGCCGTCATAAAACACAATCAGTCTGGGTTTCACCATGGGTATCTTCCTGTTCCGAATCCGGGTTGACCTGCTCCCTATGAGTGTAGGAAAACGCTCGCCTGTGTAGAAAAGCGATAACAAACCTCAGCAAAATAGCGCCACATTTGTAGTAAAATTACAACAAAATAAGCTAAAACAAATAATAATGATTCCTAATTAGATAAATTCAGCGCAAAAACAGCTAAAAAAACACCACATTCATTAATGAATAAATGAGAATTTATTGTTTCCAAACATCAACCAATAAGCCTTACCAAGATGCAGGCCCATTAATAAGTCACTGATTTTGAAGGAAAACACAATCCGTTCAATTTTAACATCCGGAGAATGCTCACAAAGCACCCATTTGTCATACATTTAACATTTTAAAAACTAATAGCCAGCGAGATTTTCCCTCCTAGAATACTCCCCCCACAAAGTTACCGGGATGGCCCAGCACAGCCAGCTAGTGACAATTAGAAAAATAACGTCAAATCACGACAAGAATACAAACCTATATAGAGTGGGATAACTCATGTTAAACCTTGCAATATCCGTCGTACCGATTTTGCTCCTGATCTGGATGATGACGAAGCGGAACTCGCTGCCGTCACATATCGCACTGCCGATCACGGCGTTGATGATCGGCCTGCTACAACTCTTTTACTTTGGGACAGACGCCACCCTACTTTCGGCCAACATCATCTCCGGCATGCTGTCTGCGATCACCCCTATCTCTATTATTGCCGGTGCGATCCTGCTCAACCGCGTGATCGCCCTGTCCGGCGCTGAAGCGGTGATCCGCCAATGGCTCGAAGGTATCAGCCGCAACCAGGTCGCCCAGCTGATGATCATCGGCTGGGCGTTTGCCTTTATGATTGAAGGCGCCTCCGGCTTCGGTACACCGGCAGCCATTGCAGCGCCAATTCTGGTCGGCCTCGGTTTCAACCCGTTGAAAGTCGCAATCCTGGCCCTGGTGATGAACTCCGTTCCGGTGTCTTTCGGCGCCGTCGGCACCCCGACCTGGTTCGGCCTGGCCGGTCTGGGCCTGGATGAAGCCGCCCTGCTGGAAGCCGGTCGCCAGTCCGCCCTGCTCCACGCCATTGCCGCCTTCATTATTCCGGTCATCGCGCTGAAATTTGTCGTCAGCTGGCAAGCCATTCGTCGCAACCTGCTGTTCATCCAGCTGAGCATCGTGTCCTGTACCCTGCCTTACTGGCTGTTCGCGCAATGGAACTATGAGTTTCCGTCTCTGGTTGGCGGGGCAATCGGTCTGTCGCTGTCGATCCTGCTGGCCCGCATGAATGTCGGCCTGGAAACACCAGAGCCAAGCACACACGCCAAGCCTGAGAAAATGCCGTTCAGCACTGTGCTCAAAGCCATGAGTCCGACTCTGATGCTGATTGGGATTCTGATCGTCACCCGCATTCAGCAGCTGGGCATCAAAGCCATGCTCAACGACAGCACACCGTTGATGAACCTCAATCTGGGCTTTGCGGATCTGAGCATCAGCCAGGCACTGATCTTCAAGCTGACCAATATTCTGGGCACCGAAACCAGCTGGGCCTATAAAACCCTGTATGTTCCGGCGCTGATCCCATTCCTGCTGGTGGTGCTGATCTCGATTCCGGTACTGGGCATGAGCGGCCAGCTGGCCAAACAGGCGTTCACCGAGACCGCCAGCCGGATCAAAATTCCGTTCATCGCCCTGGTCGGTGCCCTGATCATGGTGAAATTTATGATGGTCGGTGACGAAAACTCACCCATCATGACTACAGGCCAGGCGTTTGCTGATCTGATGGGTGCCAACTGGCAGTGGGTCGCATCTTACCTGGGTGCCCTGGGCGCATTCTTCTCCGGCTCAGCAACCGTTTCGAACCTGACGTTCGGCGGGATCCAACAGACGATTGCCCACACGGTCGGTCTGCCGGAAACCACGATTCTGGCCCTGCAGTCGGTCGGCGCATCGATGGGGAACATGGTGTGTATCAATAACATCATTGCCGTTTCAACCATTTTGGGGATTGCCAACAAAGAAGGCTACATCATCAAGCGTACCGTAGTTCCTATGGTGATCTACGGGATGATTGTCGGCCTGGTCAGTGCCTTTATCTAAGCACGACTGAGCGATCCCAATGCCCGGCTGGAATATCTCCCGCCGGGCACTGAATATAAAATAAAAAGATAACCACGGTTCAACCGTCACTGGAGCTATATCATGAAGGTAAACTTTTTTGCCACCTGTCTGTGCGACACGGTCAAAGCCGAAGTTGCCAAAAAGACTGTCGAGCTGTTGGAAAAGCTTGGCTGCGAAATCATCTTTCCTGAAAAACAAGGATGTTGTGGTCAGCCTTCATTGAATAGTGGCTACATTGAAGGCAGCAAACCGGCGATGAAAAACATGATTATGGCGTTTGAGGAGAATGATCACCTGATCGTCACCCCGGCCGGCTCGTGTGCCGCCTCAATCAAACGCTACCCGGAATACCTGGCCGATGAGCCGGAGTGGGCAGCCCGGGCACAGAAACTGGCCGATCGCCTGTACGAACTGACCCAGTTTATCGTCAATATCCTGGGCGTCGATAACGTCGGTGCCCGTCTGGAAGGCCGTGCCGTCTACCACCCGTCTTGCAGCCTGATCCGTAAGCTGGGTGTACGTGAAGAGCCGCTGCGCCTGCTGGCCAATGTCGAAGGGCTGGAAATGCTGCCGATCAAAAACCAGGAAACCTGCTGTGGGTTCGGCGGGACCTTCTCGGTCAAGATGTCTGAAATTTCAGGCGAAATGGTGAAAGAGAAAGTCCACCACATCAGCGCGGTCGAACCAGACTACCTGATCGGTGCCGATGTCAGCTGCCTGATCAACATTGGTGGCCGCATGACCCGCGAAGGTCGACCGATCAAAGTGATGCACATTGTCGATGTGCTGATGAGCCGTTAAGAGGGGCGTTGTTATGTCGATGAAAACCAGCCAGGTCAACTTTCAGGAACGTATCGACGTTCAGATGAAAGACGAATTCATGCGCAAGTCGGTCGCCAACGCTCAGGAGCGTATGTTTACCAACCGCGCGATTGCCGCGGAAAAACTTGGCAACTGGGAAGAGTGGCGTGAAATGGGGATGGACATCCGCAACCACGTGCTGGAAAACCTGGATTACTACCTGCAGCAACTGAGCGACAACGTTCAGAAGAACGGCGGCCACGTCTTCTTCGCCAAAACGGCCGAAGAAGCCACTGACTACGTCGAAGGCATCATTCAGCAGAAAAACGCCAAGAAAGTCGTCAAATCCAAGTCGATGGTGACTGAAGAAATCGGTCTGAACAAGATCATTGAACGCAATGGCTGCGAAGTGGTGGAAACGGATCTGGGAGAGTATATCCTCCAGGTCGATGACTGCGATCCACCATCACACATCGTGGTCCCGGCCTTACACAAAAACCGGATGCAAATCCGTGACGTGTTCAAAGACAAAATCGGCTATGACGGCTCCGACGATCCGGAAGAGCTGACCCGCTATGTCCGCAACTACATCCGCCACGACTTCCTGGAAGCGGATATCGGCATCACCGGCTGTAACTTCGCCGTCGCCGAATCCGGCACCGTAACCCTGGTGACCAACGAGGGGAACGCCCGTCTGTCCACCAGCCTGCCGAAAACCCATATTGCGGTGATGGGCATGGAACGCATGGTTCCGACTTTCGAAGAGTTGGATATCGTGGTCAGCCTGCTGTGCCGCAGTGCCGTCGGCCTGCCGCTGACCGGCTACGTGACCGCCCTGACCGGCCCGCGTGAAGACGAACATTGCGATGGCCCGGAAGAATTCCACCTGGTGATTGTCGATAACGGCCGCTCGGAAATTCTGGGTTCAGAGTTCCGCGACATCCTGCGCTGTATCCGTTGTGCTGCCTGTGTCAACACCTGTCCGGCATACCGCCATATCGGCGGCCAGTCTTACGGCTCGATCTACTCCGGTCCGATTGGCGCCGTGCTGTCGCCGCTGCTGGGTGATTATGACGACTTTAAAGAGCTGCCTTACGCCTGTAGTCTGTGCCGCGCGTGTCATGACGTGTGTCCGGTGAAGATCCCGCTCTCCGACCTGCTGCTCAAGCACCGCGAAAAGATGGCAGAATCAGAGCAAACGCCACTGCTGGAGCGTGCCGCTGTGGGTGCCTTCAACTTTATCAATGCCCGTCCGCTGCTGTGGGGCACGACGGTGAAAGTCGGTGCAACCGTAACCAGTGGCCTGATCCGCAACGGCAAGCTGCCGGTGAACGTCGGTCTGAAAGCCTGGACTGAGTCTCGCGATCTGCCGCAGGGCGATGGTGAGTCGTTCCGCAGCTGGTTCAAAAAACGCAAGCAGGATAAAGGGGAATAACATGGCAAATCACACTGATAATACGGCACCGGCTGCAGACCATTCGCGTATCTACAACCGCGACAGCTTTCTGGACAACATTGCCAAACAACTGGGCCGTGAGCGCCGCACCACGCAGGTCGAACACCCTGCCCTGAAATACCGCTGCCATCATGACGTGATGGCCGACAAAAACCAGGACGAGCTGAAAGACGTCCTGATTGAGTACACCCAGACGGCACTGGGTTCACAGGCGCTGACCACCACTCAGGCAGAGCTGGCACAGACCCTGAAATCGGTTTGTCTGGATTACTGCCGTACGGAAGCTGGTGACGCTGCACAATACGCCGGGGAAACCATGCTTTCCGCCGATCCACGCTTGCTGGCACTGGTCAGCCCGGCGGATCTGGCCGAGGATGGTCACCAGGTGCATGTCTGGGATCAGGCCGCCGGTTACGAGCCGAACATCACCATTGCCGAGCGCGCTCAGGTTGGGGTGGTGTTTGCCGAGCAGGCACTGGCAGAGTCCGGTACCATGGTGCTGTACAGCAACCCGAAACAGGGCCGCGCGGTCAGCCTGCTGCCGGAAGCCTCCGTCTTCATCGTGCCGAAAAGTACACTGGTTGCCCGTTTAACTCAGGCCACTGCGGCGCTGCATGAGAAAGCCAAGAACGGCGAGCGCATGCCGTCGTGCGTCAACTTCATCTCCGGCCCGAGTTCGACCGCCGATATCGAGCTGATCAAGGTCGTCGGGGTTCACGGCCCGGTTTACGCGACGTACATCATTATCGATGACATGTAAGGGCTCGCCCTACCCTGCCCGAAAACAAAGATGCGCCCGATGGCGCATCTTTTGTATTTCTGCCACCTTGTTATTTATAATGCATTCAGTATTGATAATTGACGATTCCCATGCCACAAATTGACGATCTCGTCCTGTTTACCCAAGTCATCGAGCACGGCTCATTCAGCAAAGTTGCCGAACTGAACAACATCACCAAATCCGTAGTCAGCAAGCGGGTGAGCAAGCTCGAATCTGAGCTGGGCGTCCAGTTGATCTACCGTACGACCCGCAAGCTCACCCTGACCGAGCCGGGCGAAGTGCTCTATCACCGTGCCAAAGATATCCGCCAGGTGGCCCATTCGGCATTTGATGCCGTCACCGGCTACAGCGAGGCCCTGTCGGGCCATATCCGGATGTCGGTCCCGACCATCTCCGGTGAAATGCTGCTGGCCGAAGCCGTTTCTGATTTCTGCAAAAAGCATCCGGGGATGACGGTAGAAATGTCACTGAACAATGAGTTTGTCGATTTGCTGTCGGAAAATGTCGATCTGGTGATCCGCACCGGTTACCTGGAAGACTCCAGCCTGATCGCCCGGCATATCTTCAACTCACGCTGGCTGATCTGCGCCTCGCCGGATTATATCGAAAAACACGGCATTCCGATGACCCCGAAAGCGCTGCAGCATCACAACTGCTTTGGCTACAACAAACAGAGCACCGGTGCATTTGACTGGCTGTTTACCCGCAACGGCGAGAT
This sequence comes from Photobacterium sp. TY1-4, assembly GCF_025398175.1. Taxonomy (NCBI): domain Bacteria; kingdom Pseudomonadati; phylum Pseudomonadota; class Gammaproteobacteria; order Vibrionales; family Vibrionaceae; genus Photobacterium; species Photobacterium sp. TY1-4. Next base: position 1,277,874 of record NZ_CP099734.1, on the reverse strand, counting down.
CTACACCCTCAAAGTGGCCGGGAATTTTTCCTCCGACAATGCCGCCGCCCTGCGCAAAGCAGCGCTGGCAGGCAATGGTCTGGCCTATCTGCCCACCTGTCTAATCTACGATGATTTGCAGCAAGGCAAGTTGGTCAAAGTGCTACCGGAACACACCGGCAAAGTGGTGGGGATCTACGCTGTCTACCCCTACACCCGCAAACCGGCCAAACGGATCCAGGCGCTGATCGAACACATTCGTGAGCGTTACCTCGCCATTCAGGAGCGTTTCTGAATTCAGTTCTGGATCCAGTTCTGAGCTGAGTGTACTGCAAAGGAAGCACTGATAGACAGGCTATCTTCGATGCAAGATAGCCTGGGTGATGAACGCTGAAACCCAAAATTTTGACCGCCCACATCAGGGCACATGGTCAGGCACGCTCTTCAAGTTTCCAGGGCGGATTGAGTCGATTCTCCCCTGCCCAATAGAGCTTGATGATATTGCCCGAGGGATCATTTAAAGATGCTTCACGCCAAAGATAAGGTTGATCGGTCGGCTCTTGCGTAAATTGGAGTCCTTTTGATTTCAAGTCATCGACGAGCTCATCAAGCTGCTGATGTTCAAAGTAAACGACACCTCGACATTCGACCCCTTGTTTTTCCGTGTCTAAGTACACTGAAAACGTCGACTCCCCTTCAGGGCAGGAAAAACGAGCATAATGCGCGTCAGCAACGATTTGGACCAAGCCGAGTGTTTTATAGAACTCGACGGCCAAGTCTATGTCATGCACTGCTAGCGTGATTTGATTCATATTCATAAGCTATCCTTATCTCTCATTTCCCTGTCTTGCCTATCGAATGATATCGACTGCTCGTAATCAAACATTACTCCACTGGGTCCGTCTGATTCCGAAAGCGCCGCCCCCTGTCACACCAACCGATGACATTGCTTTAGCCAGATAGCGTTTCAGTATCCATGGTGAGGTTCACCCAGGCAAGGTGTTTATCCACATACAATATCACGCTTGTAAGTTCTCTCGACATTTGCCAATAAATAAACCAAATATAGATCGGCAGTCCCAACCATTGCATAACCTGAGAGGGCGTTGTGGAGACCCTCACTGTTAACACAAGCCGCAATGGAAAAATGCTAAGTATTGCAAGCCACTCTTAATCAATTTATAAGAAGATTTATTCTAATTGGATTCGTTCGTAAGCATCTACCATATTAAATGGAGCTAGTGTTTTTCCTACATTTAATATGGCGGTCTTTTTTTCTCTAGATAAACCTTGAAACTTTGACTCTAACCGTAAGTCAACCTTAGTAAATAGCTGTCTTTTAAATTCTTTAACTCTCAATCTAGAGTTTTGATAATCCGAATCATCAGAAGTTTCTATAATCATGATTAACTTCATTAGCGAACTCAATTCATTAAGCGAACACTTATATATTGCCTCTTTATACAAGTAGCCCAAACTACTTGCCAAGTCTACATCGATCTTCTTGATTATATTAATAATATTATGACTCAATATATTTTCACTGGCGAACTCAATGCATTTGTTATGCTTTGCTTCGTATACAACAATGGATTGATTCAATGCGTTAAGTATAGTTTTATCAGGCGTAGTAGCCCATGAAAAAAATGACCATAAAATCAATAATGCTGTGATTATATGTTTCATCATTGCGCAACCTTACAGCCATAGTGTACAGCTTTCCAAAACTGTCTTTCTTTGGGGCTAATCTTCCCTCGCAACATTTGTAAACCAGCGATTGTACTTATCTGATTTTTTGCATGGCGTTCTAGTGCACCGAAAGACTTAAAAAAATACTCCCAATTAGTTTGGTATATACTCCAAGAAGTTGTTGTGACATCATTAGAAATCAATTGAAACCCCAGCGTGTTTTCAACAGGCCCAGCCGATGCCGGAGACTTTACGGCCAGACCTCCAAATATAATGGCTAAGTGACCTAGTGCTATGGCGATCCAGCCATTCTCAATCACACTATTCATTTCATTAATTGCTTCTAAAGCTTCTTTGCTTTCATCATCGAAAGTTAGCCCTACGAGAACTGGGCATGGCTTATTATTCATAGCTCAACATTCCCTTAAAAAAGGCCACTATAAACTATTTCAAAAGAGGGTTGGCAATAAAAAACACCTTTGTGAATCAGTTTAACTAACTTTAAGAAAATGACAAATATCACAGTTACTTTGCACTATCTGAAAACGATAACGTGAACTCTCCGCATCAGGCTTTACCACACTGGGTCAACCCGATTCCAAAAACGCCGCCCCCCAGTCCTCCAATCTATGGCATTGCTTTAGCCAGATAGCGTTTCAGTATCCGCGGTGAGTTCACAAAAGCAAAGTGTTGACCACAGATTAATAATGCCACATGCCTTACACACAGCAAAAGGCGCATCAACCGAAACGCCTTTGCTTATTCCATCGTGTGATTAATAGAACACTTGGACCCCTCGTTTTGCCAGGACATCCAGATGTGTCTTGGTTGGTTCTGACAGCGGATTCAGCAGGGCGCTCACACTAACCAGCTTAGGATTTTTCTCCAGGTTGATGTCCGTCAGATTATTTTTCGTGATGAAAAGCCATTCCAGTTTGGGCTGCTTGGACAAATCAATCGTCGCGAGCTGATTATCTCCCAGGCTCAGATTGGTCAACTTGGTGTTCTGCTTAAGATCAATGGCTGGAAGCTCGTTACTGCCAGCACTGAGGTATTCAAGATTGACGTTCTGGCTAAGATCCAAGCTGGACAATGAATGCTCCCCGATTTGCAGCCATCTTAACATTCGATTCTGAGACAAATCGATCGTGTTTAACCCAGAGCCCGGGTATGCCAACGGATCTGCGAGAAAGGTGAATGACTCCAACTTCAGGTTTTGGCTTAAATCAATAACGTTTAGTGGATTTGCCGAAATCCCCAGCGTCTTCAACGATACGTTTTGGCTCAGATCGATGTCTGTTATCTGATTGTCCCGCAGCAGCAGCCACTCCAGCTGACCGTTCTGTGACAAATCAATCGTCGTGAGGTGATTGTCAGCCACCAATAGATCTTTCAGTGTTGTATTTTTCGAAACATCAATTTCAGTCAGTTCATTACTGCTGGCGCTGACATGGGTCAGTTTGGGGTTCGCCGACAAATCAAGCGTAGTGATCTGATTCCCATCGAGAGTCACATCTTCTAGTTGCGGATTGAACTTCAACGACACCGTGGTGAGCTTGTTCTTAGCAAGGTTTAACTCTTTCAACTTGCTATTCGCACTGAGGTCAATCGTCTCGAGTTGGCTGCCACTCATATCCAGCGTTTCAAGCTGAGGGTTATAAGTCAGGTCAAGATTAGAAATCGCATTCGCACCCAGATTTATATCTGTCAGTTTAGAGTTGCGTGTCACATCAATGGCTGAAAGCGGGTTCTTATCCGCCCAGATAGATAACAAGTCGGGACTTTGGGAAACATCGAGTGAAGTCAGCTGATTATTATTGACCGAAATACTGACTAACTCCGTATTCCGGCTTAAATCCAAACGTTTAAGCAAGTTCCCCGACAACGTCAGCCATTCGAGCTCCGTCAGGTTGGACAGATCAATCTGCTCAATTGCATTATCCCTAAGCTCCAACGCATGTAAGTTAGGAAAATGCTGTAAGCTCGACACATCCGTGAGCCCCTTCTCTTCGCAGAAAAGTACCTTCAGTTCATGGGCATAGGTCACTCCGGCATCCAGCACGCATTGTTTTAATCCGGGGTCTGAATAGGTAATCTCACTAACTTTCAGTTTGGGTGTCGATTTCCCGCCTTCTGAACTACCACCTCCACCACAACCGGCCAAGGACATCAGTGCCACCATGGCTGCAAGCGTTTTCAACTTCATGCGCAACTCCTTACTATTAGAAAACGCAGCAAAGATATGCTTATTCTTTTCCCTTAGGCACACTTATTTTTTGATAATTAGAAACAATTCAGACGTAAAGTGTGTTTTTTCGACAAGATTCAAAAGGATGGCTGTCATCAGCGTGTTAAATAGACCGACTTTGACCCATTTTTTATTGATTATTGAATCAGATAGAGTCGCTCATGTCCGGACGAGTTAGACAAGCATTACGATCAAAAAACCGGGCGTTCACCCGGTTTAAATTAACGCACTCACAGACGCCTTGAGGGCTCACATCGCTAGCCTTCGATCAACTTCATCAACAAGTGGCCGTCATACATCGCCTGTTTGACCAGCGCCGCACCGGGCATCGTTGCCTGGGTATAGAAACAGCTTTGCTCTATGGTCAGATTCTGGTTGTAAATCGGCAGCGATTGGGTGCGAACGCACTCCATGATGGCCGGAAACAGAATGTCTTTCGCGCGGTTCAGTTCACTGCCAATCAGGATCTTGTCCGGATTAAACAGATTCACCATGATCGCGATAGCCTGGCCCAGATTATGGCCCAGCTCAACCATCACCTGGCGGGCTAAGGTATCGCCCTCCACCGCCGCATCACAGATCTTCTGAATGGTCAGTGTTTTACCGTGCAGAGTCGAGAGGTGTCCTTCCCGCAACCGCAGCTCCACCTTCTCAATCACCGCGCTCAGACTCACCTCGGTTTCCAGACACCCATGGTTGCCGCAGAAACAGCGCTTGCCATAGGGCTTTATTTGAATATGACCTAACTCACCGATGTTGCCGGTTTGCCCCTGCAGCACATTGTGATCAACCACGATCCCGGCACCAACCCCGTGATGGACCGACACCAGAATCGAATTCGCCACATCGCGAGAATTCCCGAACAGCTTCTCGGCCAGCGCCCAGGAGCGGGTATCGTTGCCGATAAATACAGGCAGCCCGGTCGCGTTATGAATCGCCGGTCCCAGCTCCAGATTATGGACGTCATAATGCGGCATTTGCAGGACGATGCCATCTTTGGCGTTGACCAGCCCCGGCAGGGACACCGCAATGGCAGTGATCCGATCCAACTCACTCACGTGACGGGCAAAAAAGCTGCTGATTTCGTCAAGTAGGATCCGCAGCACCACATCCTGATGCAAGGCTTCGATATCCTGACGCTCCTCCACCAGAATGTCACCGCCCAGTTCATGCAAGGCGATGGTCAGATAGCCCCGCCCCAGTCGGATCGACAGAAACTGCCACCCTTCATTGGCGGGCAGTAACCCGATGGCCGGGCGACCACGGGAGGTGGATTCCTGATACTGGGTTTCTTTTATCAAGTGGGCATCAATCAGCTCACGCGTGATTTTGGTGATACTCGCGGGGGCTAGCTGGCTGAGCTTAGACAGCTCAATTCGGGAGACTGGCCCGTACTGATCGATAAGCTTGTAGACGCTGCCGGCATTGTTTCTCTTGATATGGTCGATATGACCAGGCTGAGCGACATACATGCCAATACTCCGGAACAAAATAGCAATAAAAATCGTGGTGGATTAATTTTTTTACTTTGCGAAGTAATTGTGAAGCCGCTTGTGTCCAGGACGTGATACTCATCACGATGAATGCCCGATGGCTACTGTGAACTGTGTCCTTTGCCCAGTCAGCCTGCAGGCGCTGTTGTTATTTTACAAATAAATCCTCCCCAGCCGAGACAAGGGCCATCAGTTTTGGGATAATGCTCTGCTGCTCAAAAGAGCACCATAGTGATAGATTTGATTCGCCACGAGGTTAGCGGTGTACAAAATTAACGAAGTCTTTGAAACCATTCAGGGTGAAGGTGTATTTACCGGGGTTCCTGCCATTTTCGTCCGTTTGCAAGTGTGCCCGGTTGGCTGTGCATGGTGCGATACCAAGCAAACCTGGACGGCGGAGCCACAGGATCACACAACCTTAGATCAAGTGATGGCCAAGACCTCCGACTCGCCGCTCTGGACCAATCTTGACGCACAAGGCGTGGTAAAATTACTTCACGATCAAGGATATACTGCTCGTCACGTAGTGATCACCGGGGGGGAGCCATGTATCTATGACCTGCAACCGCTGACCGCAGCGCTGGAGCAAGCCGGATTCCGCTGTCAGATTGAAACCAGCGGCACCTCTGAAGTTCTGGCGACTGAAAACACCTGGGTCACGGTGTCTCCGAAAATCAATATGAAAGCCAAACTGCCGGTCCTTCCTTCGGCCTTAATGCGCGCCGATGAGATCAAACATCCGGTCGGCACCGAGAAAGATATTGCACAGCTCGACCAGTTGCTGAACGGCGTTTCCCTGAAACCGGACGTCAGCATTGCGCTGCAACCGATTAGCCAGAAAGCCCGGGCGACCGCCCTGTGCATCGAAACGTGTGTCAAACGTAACTGGCGGCTTTCGATCCAAACCCACAAATACCTGGCGATTGCCTGATCCGCGTGCCGGTTGTCCCGAGACAGCCGGCTTTGCTTCTGCCCGCAACACCGCTCAATAGCCCGACGGCACTCACGCCCTGCCCGCCCGATTCTTACAATTTAGATCCTGCTCAATCTGCAAGACTCTGCCGCAGCTTTAACAACCGCCATCAGGCCGCAACCTATACTCAGCCCAAAACATAATAAAAGTATGTGTTTGGGGAAGTGATTATGCGTGCTTATCTGGGATGCTGCCTTGTCGCGGCCTGTAGTTTATTTTTGACTGCCTGTGGGGGCGGTGGTGGTGACAGCCAACCCGCCGCGGAAGCCGATGCCGTACCGGTCTCAACAAAATTCACGATCACAGTCGATACGCCGCCGGATCTGATCGCGGCCAACCGCTCAGGTGGGTTGGGGCTGATCCGCACGGCCTATGCCGACGCGCAGACCAATTTAGCACAGGCGAACTTTGCCGCCGTCTGGCTGGATAAGAAAGGGAAGATCCTCGAGCAAATCGAGATCACGGACGTGAAAAATCAAGGCGACGGGATCTATGACATCACTCTCGGCAGCCGCACCCGGATTAATGCCGTACTGCTGATTGATCTCTCAAACAGCCCCGACATCGCCATCGCCCCGGGCGAACCCATCCCTGACCATGTTTACATGGCCCCGCTGACGGAAGAGCGACTAACCGTGAGCCTGAAATCGACGCTGGCCTACCATGCGCTGGTCGAGCGGGTGATCCAGGACGAGAGCTGGGGGATCTTTGAAGGCCTCTATGATGAGCCGGTTCGCAGCCGGGTCTTTTTCTTCCAGGAAGATCTGGACCGCATCGCTGATGATCTGGAAGCAACCCTGCTCCCGCAAGTCGGACTGCAAGGGATAAAGCTGACTGACTTGTTGTCGCTGTCGATCGTGAAAACCATGACACAGGGCCGGATGGAGCGCTTTGTGACCGAACAAGCCGCGGCACAAGCCAATATCCAGGCGATTCTGAACGACGGCTACTGGGAAGTCAGCACGTTTAACGATAACAGCGGCAGCGGGATCCTAACCGAGCAAATGGTCTACAACGCGGACAATACCAGCGTGGGTGAAACCGCCATCCACGAATTTCGCTGGGACAAAAACGGCGCCGAAGACATCGCTCTCACCGAGGTCTTCACTTACCTGAGCGGCAGTACTGAGTTCACCAACAACGATATCACGCGCCAGGTGCTCACCGCCCAGGGCTGGGTCGGCCTGTTCGATTACCTCAAAGTCGAATTAGCCACCGACAAAACCATGTTGCTGACCGATGCGGCCCTGGCTCGCGATGACAAAGCCGGCATCACCATGGACGCCAAGGTGTATCAGCTGGCAGGCAAAAAGATGCATGATTTCCTCTCCAGTGAGGACAACCATCACATCACCCGTTACATCAAACCGGACGAGACCTTTAGCGAAGGGGCATTCGGATTCTACTTTACCTGGCGTCCGGAAAGCGAAACCTATCTGTTGTGTGACAACCGCAACGGCAACACTGACTGTCAGGTTGCCCCATTCGGCCTGCCCAACAGCCCTTACACCGAGCTGAACGGCGTGTTGACCGCACCGGCCGATGCCGCGATTTCCATCAACGGCATTAACGGCTTCGCCATTGCCGACAACGTGGTGGTTGAACTGATCAATGATAATAACTTCACCGCCCGCTACTGGGTCAACATCGCGGCCAATACCTGGAATATTCAGGAAAACGGCTTCTGGGCCCCGACCACGGTGGCCGGAAAATCCATCATCCGGTTCGATGTTCCCAATGTGATCCAACAGTTGGCCGATCACTACCGGTTCGCCCACAAAAACCTGTTCCTGGTTGAAGATCGGAACTTCGTCCACATTGGCGAAACCCTGCTGGAAAACCAGCCATTCAACTACAGCGGCTTTGATAACAATGCCAAGCTGCAAATTTTCGCCGCGGCCAGCCGCGACAACCTGCCGCCGTTCGGTGTCTGTGACTTTGGCAACGGCCTGGGGGCCAACCCGGACCTGTACCTCAATGCGGTCACCGAATGCGGCGGGGATGAGCGATTTACCCAGCAAACCCTCAACAATTTAATGGATCAACATTTGGTGCAGATCACCGAAGACGGTGAAATCTCCACCACTATCTTACGCAGCGACAGCAGCTGGGAATACTACGTCCATGGTCTGCACCAGGGCGGTAGCCGCAGTTGGTCCCTGACCGAACAGGGCTATCTCAAGCTGACGCCCAATACCGCCACGCCGGATGAATTCGAATACTGGGCGCTCACCAGCGTTGACTACAGCCGCAAACTCCTGGCCGTCAAAGCCTACGGCGCGCAGCCTGAGACGGATCTCATCTTCACCCTGATCAGCAAGGAATACAGCCCCGGCCAGCTGGCGGCCTGTGCGACTCAGGATTCAGGCTGGAACAGCACCACCACCACCCCGGTCACGAAGAAGACGCTGACGCAATATCAGGACCAAACAGCACTGTGTAAACAGATTTGGGAGCAGCGTAACCCCCGCTTCACCCAGACACTGCTGACAGGCCAGAGTGGTAACACAAATGACGACCGGGCACTGCGGTTCATCGGCGACAGCTCTCGTTTTCTCAAGCTGAGCGATAATTTCCAGGGCGACTTCTTCCTCGGCAACTATGTCGATTCGGATGGTTGTGGCTTTAACTTCGCGATCCGCTGGAGACTGGAAGAAGACGGCACCCTCTATTACGAGGCCGTCGACGGTTCGATGAACGAACGTATTGCGATGACCGACACCGACGGTCTGGGGTTTGCGATCAAAGCGTTCAACCACCAGGCTCGCTGGCAAAGCGACCCGGATCTGCAGTACGCCGCCACTGACGGCGAAATGTGGAGTGATCTGGTGACCCTGGTCGACGCCGACACGGTGCCGAATGTGGTGCCCATTACCGAACCGGTCAATCCACCGGCAGAGCCGCCCGCAGATGGTGAGCCACAAGGGCCGGTTGCCGGCACAATTCTTAACGATGGGCAAACATGTGGCTTTACCCAGAGCCAGTAGCCTGTTCCGCTCTGCCAAGCTTCTACAGAGGCTCTCACTAAGAAAAAGCTCGCCATGCGAGCTTTTTTTCGTCTGCAGCCGCTAATTCAGCACGTGGTCAATTGTGTGCAAAATGTGAAGTTGGCGGCGTGTTCAACGTCACAATAACTACTGAGGCACTATTTTTTAACAAGCGTAAACACTACACTATGTCCATAAAAAATATGTAAGAACTATTACAAGAATCTGCAGCCCTACCCAAAGAGACCATGGAAGATGCGCTTAACTATTGCTCATAAGCTCCTCCTGACGCTGTTTATTGTTTTTGCCATTGTGCTAATCACCTCCCTGGCATATGAATCCCGCCAGCAGAAAGCGCTGCTGGAGTCGGTGATTAGCGAACAAACCTTAGATAAAGCCGGCAACTATTTCGACAGCCTGAACATGATGATGCTGACCGGCACCATGTCGCAGCGGGAAACGCTGCGGGAAAAAGTGCTGTCGCACAAAGGCATTGAAAACGTGCGCGTCATCCGGGGACCGGCAGTCACCAAACTTTACGGCCCGGGCTTTGAGAATCAGGCCCCGATTGATGACTTTGACCAGCGGGCGCTCAAAGGAGAGCAGATCAGCGAAACCATCACCACCGAGAGCGGTAAAACCCTCCTTGTTGCCCTGCCGATGAAGGCCAGCAGTAATTATCGCGGCACCAATTGTATCCAGTGCCACCTGGCCGAAGAAGGTGAAGTCCTCGGGGTCGTACGGCTGGAATATAACCTGGGACCGCTGTACCAGCGGGTTGATGAGCAGTTGCTGATCACCGCCGGGATCATGGCTGCCATCGCCGCGACCGGCTTCCTGTTCGCCCTGACCCTGATCCGCCGGATGATCGTTCGTCCGTTGCTCCGGGTGTCGGGCTATATGAAACAGACCAGCTTGTATCAGGATCTCAGCGGCCGCCTCAATGAAAATCGCACCGATGAAATCGGTGAGTTGTGTCGCAGCTATGACCAGATGCTGGATAACTTCACCGCCAGCCTGCAACAGGTCCAGAATACCTCGGAATCGCTGACCCAACAGGCCAACCAGTTGATCCGGGTCTCGGCCGATACCACCAGCGCCGCCGACAGCCAGCGCCTGGAAACATCCGAGATGCTCACGGCCATCGACGAGATGCAACATCAGCAACACGATGTCGAACGCCGTACCACAGAAGCGGCCAGCCTGAGTGAAAGTGCTGCGGATGCCGCATTGGAAGGCACGAGCCTGGCTGATGATGCCGGAGCAGGCATCAAGCACCTGGTCACCGACATCGAGAACGTCAAGGTCCGGATCGACAACCTCAACGAGCAAAGCCAGCAGGTCACCAGCATCCTCGATGTGATCCGCGGGATTGCCGAGCAAACCAACCTGCTGGCGCTCAACGCCGCGATTGAAGCTGCCCGAGCCGGCGAGCAGGGCCGTGGTTTTGCCGTTGTCGCGGAAGAGGTACGTAACCTGGCCAATCGCACGCATCAGGCCACCGGTGACATCCAGTCGATTATCCAGGCGCTGCATGCTGATTGTGAAGCCTCAGCCAGCGCTGTGGAAGACACCTGTCAGACGGCGTACAGTAAAATGGAAACCATTGAGCAGCTCTCCAAAGCGCTGTCAGAGATCGGCAACGGGATCCAGGTGGTCAATCACCATGCCAACGACATCCAACAGCAAAGCAGTGCCCAGGCCAGCATGGTCGATTCCATTCGCACCAAAGTGGAAACAATCACCAGCCATGCCGACGATACCTCCAGCCGTGCGCTACAATCACGAGAGATTAGCGTAAATCTTGAGCAATTGGTCGAGCAGTTAGAACATTTACTGCGTCAATTTACCCTTTCGGGCGATAAGAAGGCTTGATGCCTGTTGTAAGACAGGTAATATTGCTTCTTCGGACTCTATATTTAAACTGTTTAAACATAGATGTATAAAGCGCCTTAACGGAGAATAATTTAAACATGACTTACGCGCCTGTAACAGACGTACTAAGCGGAAAGCTGGCAGTAGACACTGAAGTCACTGTCCGCGGTTGGATCCGCTCACGTCGTGATTCCAAAGCCGGAATCTCTTTCCTTGCCATTTATGACGGCTCTTGTTTCGACCCGATTCAGGCCGTGGTCCCTAATGAGTTAAATAATTACCAGGATGAAGTACTGAAGCTGACGACTGGTTGCTCTGTTGAGGTCACTGGTAAAATCGTTGCGTCACCGGCAAAAGGTCAGGACTTTGAGCTGGCTGCAACCGAAGTAAAAGTGGTTGGCTGGGTTGAAGATGCCGATACTTATCCAATGGCAAAAACCCGTCACTCGATTGAGTACCTGCGTGAAGTGGCGCACCTGCGTCCGCGTACCAATGTCATTGGTGCGGTAGCCCGTGTCCGTAACTGCCTGTCTCAGGCAATTCACCGTTTCTACCATGAGCAAGGCTACTTCTGGATGTCTGCGCCGCTGATCACCGCTTCTGACTGTGAAGGTGCCGGTGAGATGTTCCGCGTCTCGACCCTGGACATGGCGAACCTGCCACGCACTGACAAAGGTGACGTGGATTACAACGAAGACTTCTTTGGTAAAGAAACCTTCCTGACTGTATCCGGTCAGCTAAACGCCGAAGCCTATGCCTGCGCCCTGAGCAAGGTTTACACCTTCGGTCCGACGTTCCGTGCTGAAAACTCAAACACCAGCCGCCACCTGGCGGAGTTCTGGATGGTTGAGCCGGAAGTGGCCTTCGCGGATCTGGATGACGTTGCCAAGCTGGCTGAAGACATGCTGAAGTATGTGTTCAAAGCCGTGCTGGAAGAGCGTCGTGACGACCTGGAGTTCTTTGCCCAGCGTATCGACAAAGAAGCCATTACTCGTCTGGAGCAATTCGTGGACTCTGACTTCGCCCAGGTGGACTACACCGATGCGATCCAGATCCTGAAAGACTCCGGCCGTGACTTTGAGTTCGACGTTGAGTGGGGTATCGACATGTCTTCTGAGCATGAGCGCTACCTGGCTGAAGAGCACTTCAAAGCACCGGTCATCGTGAAGAACTACCCGAAAGATATCAAAGCGTTCTACATGCGCATGAACGACGACGGCAAAACCGTTGCGGCGATGGACGTACTGGCACCGGGCATAGGTGAAATTATCGGTGGTTCTCAGCGTGAAGAGCGCCTGGACATCCTGGACGAGCGTATGAGAGCGATGGATATCGATCCGGAGCACATGAACTGGTACCGCGATCTGCGTCGCTACGGCACCGTGCCACACGCCGGGTTCGGTCTGGGCTTCGAGCGTCTGGTCTCTTACGTCACCGGTATGGGCAACGTTCGTGACGTGATCCCATTCCCACGGACGCCACGTTCAGCGAACTTCTGATCCGCGGTACAAGACACCCAAAAGGCTACCTGTTCAGGTAGCCTTTTTTCTTGTCTGGCTTTTAATTGCGCAATCGTTTACAACGCAGCGTGAAAACTTCAATGAAAGTGTAACCTGCTGTTGTCAAGGGTGACGCACACAAGGTATAAATAGGGCCATCGCCCTTTGTTTAATTTGCATGGAAGACCCACAATGTTTGAAAAGATCACTGCTGCCCCTGCCGACCCGATTCTTGGCCTCACTGAAGAGTTTAAAAACGATCCCCGCTCAGAGAAAATCAACCTGGGTGTCGGGATTTACAAGAATGAGTCCGGCAACACGCCAGTCCTGAGCACGGTGAAGAAAGCCGAAGCCATTTTGCTGGAAAAAGAGACCACCAAATCTTACCTGAGCATTCCGGGCACCGCTGAGTACGGTCTTGCAGTTCAACAACTGCTGTTCGGTGCAGATGCAGCGATCATTTCATCCAAGCGCGCCAAAACCGCTCAGGCGCCGGGTGGTACCGGTGCCCTTCGTGTGGCCGCCGAATTCATCAAGCGCCAGCTGGGTGACGTGAAAGTGTGGATCAGCAACCCAACCTGGGCGAACCACAACGGCGTCTTCACTGCAGCCGGTCTGGCAACAGCCCAGTACAGCTACTACAACGCAGAAACCAAAGACATGGATTTCGATGCGGCTCTGGCCGATCTGGCGACTGCTGCGCCGGGCGACGTTGTCCTGCTGCACGGCTGCTGCCACAACCCAACCGGGATCGACCCGGATGCCGCGCAATGGCAAAAACTGGCCGAGCTGTGCGTTGAAAAACAACTGCTGCCAATGTTTGACTTTGCCTACCAGGGCTTTGCCAAGGGCGTAGAAGAAGATGCCCAGGGCCTGCGCATTTTCGCCGAACAATGTAAAGAATTGCTGGTTGCCAGCTCATTCTCAAAAAACTTCGGCCTTTACAACGAGCGGGTCGGTGCCTTCACCCTGGTTGCAGATACCGCAGAGCAGGCAGAAACCGCCTTCAGCCAAGTGAAAGCGATTGCCCGAGTGATCTACTCCAACCCACCAGCGCACGGTGCCGCCGTGGTAACCGAAATTCTGAACGATGACGCCCTTCGTGCGGAGTGGGAGCAGGAAGTGGCCGATATGCGCGATCGCATCCAGGAAATGCGGACCCTGTTTGTTCAGACCCTGAAAGATCTGGGTGTCGAAGCGGACTTCAGCTTCATTGAGCGCCAGAACGGCATGTTCTCGTTCTCTGGCCTGAATAAAGCCCAGGTCCAGCGCCTGAAAGATGAGTTCGGGATTTATATCGTTGGCTCAGGCCGGATCAGTGTTGCCGGGATGACCAAAGCCAACATGCAGCCGCTGTGTGCCGGAATTGCCGCAGTCCTGTAAGGCAAATGCAATGAACAACAAAAAAGGGCGCCAAGCGCCCTTTTTTGATCGGTTAAACTCCTGATACCAGCAAAGCCTATCTACCCGCACGCAAAACCAATCCACCTGCAAAGCCAATCTACCTGAAAAGCCAATTTACCTGTAAAACGAGTCTACCTGCAAAGCGCATCGCTCACAGCTCCGCCTTCGGTCTTGGGGGCTTTTGGGGGCTTTTGGGGGCTTTTGGGGGCTTGGGATGTGCGGCCTACCCGGACTTGTCCAGGGGCAGCACATTATAAAAAAGCTCCCGTTCATACTGGCTTTCCAGTTGCTCCCGCCAGGGCTTTTTCGAAACCGGCATCAAATAAAACGTTTCGCGGCACGTATCGGTGACAAATGCCATCCCGTGCTGCATCAGCTCATAATGAATGTCATGCACAAAATCGAGCGTAAACCCCTGCCGGCCAGTCAGCTGATTGATGTCGTCCCGGGTCAGGCAGACGCCCTGCTCTTCATCAGCAAAGCGGTTGCGGAGCCAGCCGGCAAACTCTCTCGCACTGATCATCGTCATAAACTGCCTCCGATTCTCAATTTCTCAGCAACGTGTACCTTGTTATGTAAGTTATAGCAGAGCTTACAGAAATCTGAGCAATAATCTGTGCCAATCCGGCTACTGCCGGATCTTTCAGCATGAGGAGCGCATTTTCACGGGAAAAATCAACGACCAAGCCGACATGCTGCAAGTCTTAGAAAAAAGACGCGCAGTACGTTTCCTGGACGAGAAATAGGGGATCAGGCGAGTCTTAAGAAAAAAACGTTGCGTGATCAAAAAGAAGAACATCACTCAGGAAAGAAACAACCCGGGAGATACAACACAGGAACAAACCAAGAGGAAGGAGAAAACAGGAACAGGAAAAGTCACCCGCTCCTGTCTGGCAGGAACGGGTTCACAGGCTTATACCGCTTTGTACAGTACTTTGTTGCCTGCCAGTTGGATGCGCTCCACCAGACCTTCTTCGGCCAGTTTTTTCAGCGCGCCCGTGGCCCAGGATGCTGCTTTCGCTTCTTCCTGACCTGCCTGCAGACCGATACCTTTCGGGTTGATCCCCTCAGCGTGGGTCACAACAATATCCAGCACGGCTTGCTGTTTTGGTGTCAGTGACACTTGAGTCGCCACAGCCGCCGCTGGAGCTGGCTGTTGCTTCTCAACAGGTTTTGCCGCTGGGGCAGCTTTTACTGTTTCTGCAGTTGGTGCTTTTTTCACAGCTTTCGCTGCTGCCGGTTTTGCTACTGCTACAGTTGCCATCACGCGCTTTTGCAGCTTCAGCTGTACTTTACGTTTGTGAGAGATTCTCATTAAATTTCCTACTCCGTTGCACTACTTTCAGTCACCACCATATACCAATCAGTGAGTTACCAGATCGGTATCGCCAGCGGGAAAAAGTAAGCGCGTGTTATACCAAGGATGTCAGAGAATTGCCAGCAAACGGCTATTTAACCAACAACAAAACGTGATTTTAGACAAAAATATGAGATAACTTCTCATTTCAAGAAAATTTTCCGGCAGGAAAAAGTTGTTAATTCCGGACAATCATTCAAATTAAGCAGACATACGCAGTAAACGACCCGGAATATGAAAAAGAAGGCTTATTGTGAGCCAAGTCGCTGCATTATCAGGCCCCTTTTCCGATCATCAACCATAATTAACGCAGGAGCATATCCGCCTGTTCGGCGCTCCTTATTCCCTTGACCTTGGCCTTGGCCTTGGCCTTGGCCTTGGCCTTGGCCTTGGCCTTGGCCTTGGCCTTGGCCTTGGCAACAGTACCGAGGGAGAGCCTGACACCACAGACCATCATTCCCGGAAGGAGGGCTGCTTGAAAACCCGCTACATCAAACCGCTTACCACCAAACCGCGCAGCTTCTGGCTATCCATCAGCTTGAGCGCCTTCATTGCGGTGGGGTTGCTGGTCTTCTGGTATCCGCAAATTAACTCGGCGGCTGTTGCGCTGCTGCTACTTGCCGCAATCACCCTGCTGATCATCGGGATCAAACAAACTCAGGATCCGGAAGTGTCCTTTACCCTGACGTTTATGCACCTTCAGTTTCACAGCCCGTCCGGCGGCTGGTTGGCGCGCTGGAGCAACATTGCGGAAATCGGTCCGGCCACGGTCGGATATCAGGGCTGGTACCAGCCCATTCCCTGGGTCGGCGTCCGGCTTAAAGAGTATGATGAATTTCTGGAGTCGATTTGCCCGCGGATTGCCAGCAAAATCCTGATGGAGCAGCGCGCGCTGCTGATCATGGCCTATCGCCGGGCAGAGCATCCGCCCCATCACATCGAAGATATGCTGTTCGACGACCGGCATTTTATTACCCGCAGCGGCAAGCCCCTCAAAGGACTTCTGGCCATGCTGGCCAACCGGATGAAGTACAACCGCGAGCTGCTGGGGTATGATTTTTTTATCTCAGAAGATTTACTGGATCGCCCAACAGATGAGTTCGTTGGGCTGACCCGGCGCTATCTTGCAGCATGCTGACCATGCTGACGCCCCGGAAAAGTACGTGCGCGACAAAGCGCGTCAGCATCCAGCGCTTTAGTACAGCGGCATTTCGTCGGCAACAAACGGGTTGGAAGCTCGTTCCTGGCCGAACGTTGATTGCGGACCGTGGCCCGGAATGAAAGTGACATCATTGCCGAGCGGCCACAACTTGCCTTTGATGGCATTGATCAGGGTCTGGTAATCACCTTTTGGAAAATCGGTCCGGCCGATCCCGCCTTTAAACAGGACATCCCCGACAAACGCCAACCTGGCCGAATCGCTGAATAACACGACATGACCCGGGGTATGGCCCGGTGTGTGGTACACCTGTAGAGATTGGTTGCCGACGGTGATCACATCCCCCTCAGCCAGCCACTGATCCGGTTCAAAGGCTTCGGTCCGCGGGAAGCCGAACATCTGGCTCTGCTCCGGCAAGCCTTGCAGCCAAAACGCATCATCCTGATGCGGACCAATGATCGGGACATTCAGTTCAGCCGCCAACGGCGCAGTGCCGCCGACATGATCCAGATGGCCGTGGGTCAGGATCAGTTTGGTGACGGTCACCCCCAACTGTTGCACTTTCGCTTTGAGCTGTGCGATATCGCCGCCCGGATCCACCAGCGCGGCTTCATGGGTTTCATCACACCAGACAATGGAGCAATTTTGCTGAAACGGGGTGACCGGAACAATTGTATACTGAAGACTCATAGCCCTATCCTAAACTTCAATCGACTGGCCGCAGGATACCATGAGGAGCGGGGCAACGACCAATGTCAAATCCACCCGACAGAGACAACAAAGCCGGAATCTGTCAAGAGAGGGAGACAGAAACCGGCTTTGGAATTATTCGATTTGACTGAGCTGTAGGCCGCTCACCAACGGCGAACCGGACCGGTATCAATGTGGATAAAGCCACTGTTCGGGTAATACCCGACACCGCCGAGGCGAAGTTCCAGGGCCGCGTTACGCACTTTCGACAGCGGTACCCCTTCGAGATTGAAGTCAATCGCCTGGCCTTTCATATGATAGCTTTTTTTCGCCACGCCACCATTTTTTTGCAAGGTACGATTCGTTTCTGGTGATCGGTATCCCGAAATGATGCGAACCTGGCCTTTATGGCCGAGGCCTTCCTGGATCTCGGTGATGGCATCAAACAAACGCCGATCCATGTGCGCCACTTCATTGCGTCGAAAGTCGCGGCAGATATGGTTGATCCGCTGCAACTCCTGCCGGATATAGCTTTTCCCGTCAAAATACTGAGTTTCAAGATCCTCACGGGTGTGGATATTACACAGTGAAAGCGTTCGAGAACTTATTGCTTTGTGAGCGCCAGAAGCTTCATTTGAACCAGAAGCTTTATACGGACTTGATAATGCCGCGCCAGGCAGTAAACATGCGCCAACAGCCATCCCTCCAGCAACCAACAACTGGCGGCGCTTGTAATCAATCTCAGACATCCTAACCTAAACCATTTTCTTGCTTGAATCGAGCCAGTGACGGCAAAACGAACTGCAAGATAACGTTCGGTTTTTATCCAGTCAAACCCAAAAATGACAAAATCCCGACACTATTCTGGTTGATTTTTGACTAATTATTGACTAGTAAGGATTTTCGCCCGAAAAAAGAAATGTAAATTTTTCTTCTTTTTGCGACATCTGGTTGATTTGGTCATAGCTGTAGACATCGTTACGGAAGTTCACCTGCCCGTCTTCATCGACCCAGGCTGTCTGATAAATCAGATGAACCTTGACCTGATTACTGAGCCCGACGGTTCGGGTATTCGTTCTCGCTTTTAACTCATCCACCCGCTGTGGCGACACGCCGGAGTCCGTCAGCAAAATCCGGGCTAAATCGTCCGCATGCTCCACCCGAATACACCCAGAACTGAACGCCCGCGTGGTTTTGTTAAACAAACTTTTGGCGGGGGTGTCATGCAGGTAAATCGCATTATTGTTCGGGATATTGAATTTAAACCGGCCTAGTGCATTCTTTTTCCCCGGCTGCTGGCGTAGCCGGTACGGAAAGGCTTTCGCATTCACCAGGCGCCAATCAATGGTATGGATCGGGATCTGCTCTGAGCTGTTCCAGCTCCGGATCACCCGAAAGCCGTTGCGATACAGATAACCACGATCATAACGGGCCTTTGGCAGAATATCCTTGCGCATGATTGAGTTCGGCACATTCCAGTACGGATTAAACACCACAGAAGCGACCGTCGAACTCATCAGTGGCGTCGGACGGCTGGGGCGCCCGACAATCACTTTACTGTCCAGCACGTGTTTATTGTCCAGCCACAGGCTCAGATCATAAGCCGGTATGTTCACCACCAGCATCGACGGAAAATCGGCCGGCCACAGACGTAAGCGCTGGGCATTCAGGGCCAGGATCCGGATCCGCTCCTGAACCGGCATCATCAGCCAGTAGCGGGTCTGCGGGCCAATCACGCCATCCACTTTCAACCCGTGCCGCTCCTGAAACCGCTTCATCGCATTGGCTAGATCAATATTATAGGTCCGCACCTTCGACGCCCGCAGCTGGGCGGCCTGGTGAGCCGTCAAATCGCCCAGTCGCTCCAAGCGGTCAATCAGGGCCTCCGGTTTTCGAAGCCGGGTCCCCAGCCGAATATAGCCCGGTTGATAAAAGCCGGGCCAGGGCTCCTGGCTGTGCTGCATCAGGGCATCGATGGCCCGCTGCAATTGGGTATAGCGCCGATCCTGCGGTTTCAATGCGGCAACAAATGCTCGCAACTGCCCGGTTTCGATCGCGCTGTTCAGATGGCTCAGGCCCTGAGAGGAAGGCAGCGGCAAGCTTGGGTCGATCCCGGCCCCGAACAGCCAGCCCCGGCCATACTCCGGCAGGCCTTCGAGATAACTCATATAAGCCAGTAAGGTATCCGTGGCCAACAAGTCATACTGACGCCAGTCATTGGACTGTTTGAGGTGAACCAATTGCGTGTAACGACGGGAGAAATCAGCACTAACCCCGGAGAGCGCGAGCAATTGCAGCTGCGCTTCCAGTGCAGTGGTCGCCAGCGAATCCTGCCACAACGGCGCGTAGCCATTGGCCAGATACAAGGCTGCCAATTGATGAATATAGCGGACGCTCGAAAGATGACTCGTCGTTTGACGCACCCACTGTTCGGCATCAGCCTGGGGGGCGATTGCCGCAACCGTCGGATCTGCGGCGTCCAACGCCACGACCGGCGCCTGTGCCGGGGACAAGGTCTCAGCCGACACCATCTGAGCAGTGACCATCACAACAAGCCCGATACAACGAAGCTTAGATATAGCCATGGGAGCTCCCCGTCTACAACATTTTAAGTATGGCAAATTCGAAGCGTGACGGACTTAAATTTAGTCGGTGCTGCGGAGCAGAAATGTTTCAATACTTAAACTCGACCAGTGGAAAAGCGCGTTAAACTTGCCTTTCAGAGAGATAGCGACTCAAGGAGAGCGGAACACGGGAAGGCTGAGCAGAGAGACGGATGTTCAAAAAGAGAGCAACTTACCCAACGGCAAACAAAGCAAGTCAGAAAATGGCGACGGCAGGTATAAGCGCCACGGCAGACGATTTTGTCCCAGAAAGGTGATAGTCCAGCCGATGGCGCTTGACAGGAAGCCAGGTTTCCGTCGTGGTGGGTACCCGGTTGTGGCAGCCCGATCGTAGTGGCTGCCGGTTACCCCGGCAGCACATTCCAGTGATTGTCCCACATCACCGGGCTTTGGAACCCGACGACACTGGCGGGCGGCGTGATGGTCAGCACTTTGCCGGAGCCGGAGCCGACCAGCCATTCACCTTGGATCACCCCCACACCGGAGGCATCCACTAACGGGCGGATTTCAACCAGCTCGCGGCTGGCTTCATGCCAAATCCCGTAGCAATTCCCCCGTGGAGAAGTCGCGAGCAAATAGCCATCGACACTGGCGATGCTGGCAATATAGTGGTTAAACCGCAGCCACTGCTCATCTTCGGCCAGCAACTGGCGAAGCGGCTCCCCCCGGCGATGCAGCGCCACCAGCGGGGCTGCCTGCTCCGGCTCTCCCCGGTACTGCTGGCCGCACGCTACTTCACCGCTATCCGTCACGCTCAGGTGGCGGATACTCAGGCGCTTGTCCGCCAGGGTGACCTTCTCCAGCAACGCGCCGTTACGGGCATCCAGATACACCAGGGCCGGTTGCATGGTGTCCAGATTCAGCGGCGTTCGCCCCTGCGTGTGAACACCGCCGACACCGATTGCCAGGGTATGCTCGTCAATCCGCACGACTTCATGGGGACCAATGCCAAATCCTGTATACTCAGCCACCTTCGGCAGGCCCGGTGTCACTTGGTAAACCCCGATCACCCCTTCACTGGTGGTGCTAACCCCTTCCGTGGCGTAGAGATACTGACCGTCGGCCGAAAATACCCCGTGGCCGTAAAAGTGCCGGTCGGGATCCGCTGCCCGGATCGGCCATTCTTCCCCGCTGCGATAGTCGAGCACCTGCAGGTACTGTCCCGGACGCCGACTGAAAGCTGCCGCCAGGGCGCCGCCCGGTTGCAGGGCCACCCCATGACCTCGACCCGGCAGAGCACAGCGATAAATCGGCTGACCATCCCGGGAGGCCACGACCAGCGCATAGTTGCCCTTGGCGGTCCGGCTGCATCCGATGATCCGCGGGGTCGCCTGGGCCGTCGCAGTTGTACCACTGCATGCCGTCAGGGCTGTTGCTACCGGTGCCAGCGTGGCGGCCCCCAGGGCCGCACGCAGTAACTTCCGTCGTGTTGTATCAGTCACCATCGGTTGCATTGAACCCCACGACTACTTTCAATTCCGGGGCCACCTCATCATGCAACGCAATCCGGATGTATTCCAGGCCGTTGTAAATCTTCAGCAGCTCGCGATACCCCGCCACAGTTTTCAGCATCGGCACCATGGCGTCCGACTGCGGCCAGTCGGCCAGCAAAGACGCGAACTGGTTATTGATCCGATCTGCCGTCTCGCCAAAGCCCTGCTCTCGCAACAAGGCATCGATCCCGTGGCCACCGGCCAGATACAGCTGCTGCATTGCAGCCACGCTGGCTTTCAGGTGGCTCAGCGAGGTTTGTGAACGCCAGGCCTCGGCCTGATACGGCTTCGGTGAGCCCGGTTTCCCCAGCGGTCGACCCAGTTTTTTCATACTGTAATCAAGCTGGTTATTCAGCGCACCCAGATACTCACCCAGCGCCATTTGCGGCGTCATCTGCTGCCACGGATTGTTCTGCCAAGCCGCCAGCAGTTGCTCACTGCTTTGCTGGAGTCGGCCGCCGATGGCGCCTGCCAGAGCACAGCCCTGACCGTTTGCAAGCTGATCTGCATGCTCATACAAGAACCATTCGGTTGCGCCCAGCCCCTGCACGGCGACACTCTGCCCAGCTACATCCGCGACCGTCCAGGCTTTGTCCTGTTTCAGCATCTGGCTGAGCTTGACTCCGGTAATATTCTTCTTGTCCGGCCAGAATTGAATTTGCCAGCTTAGCGCCAACGCCGCTTCACTGCCTTTATCCCGACCCTGAAAGACCATCCAGCGATCCATGGCTTGGCGCCAGGACTGCTGCGCCGCAGCCAGCGAGGCCGGGCTGTAGCTTTCACAAACGGCTTCCAGGTCCTGGTTCAGCTGCCCGGCAGCTTTCGTAAAATCCTCAGCCGACGTGACATGCAACTGGTGCACCGCCTCACTCATCGTCTGCTGCTCTTGGCAACCTGTCATCAGCAGCGCTGCGGCGGCCACTGACAATACAGAACTTTTCATGCTTTCTCCCTATAACGATTGCAAAAAGGCAACCAATGCATCGCGCTCATTCTTAGTGAGCATCAACACTTTATCACGACTTTGCTGTGCTTCACCGCCATGCCAGAGAATTGCTTCCATTAAATTGCGGGCCCGACCGTCATGAAGGAAGTAACTGTGGCCGTTCACTTCTTCGGTATAGCCAATCCCCCACAGCGGTGCGGTGCGCCATTCACGGCCATTGGCCAGGAATTCACCGCGGTGATCCGCCAGCCCTTCGCCCATATCGTGCAGCAGCAAATCGGTATACGGATGGATCAACTGCTCCGACAGCGCCGGCAGGGCGTCATTCTTTGCCGTTTCGACGGATGTACGGTGACAGCTTTCACAGCCGACCTTAGTAAACAGAGACTCACCCAGTTTCACTTGCGGGTCATCCACATTCCGGCGTGCCGGTACCGCCAGGTGACGGGCATAAAATTCAACGAAGTTCAGCACGTTGTCGCTGACTTCCGGCTCACCGCCACTCGGCAGCTCCGTACAGACCGTTTGTTGCGCCGTGCAGTTCTCCTGCGGGAACAGTCGGCTGGTCAGGCCGACATCGCCGTTAAAGGCGGCCGCATTTTGCTGCATGACCGTCGGCTGGCCGGCTTTCCAGCCAAAGCGGCCGGTCACGGTTTTCTGCTGCTGGACATCCCAGACCTTGTTCAGTTTCCCGGATACCCCCTGCCCCGCTTCGTGCTGCTCGCGGGCAAAGGCTTCAAGTGTGTGTTCCGGAATTTGCTCCAGCAGGCCAAGGCCAATCATCGGCGGGGCGATACGTGCCGAGAGCATGACATCCGGATGCAGGGCGCCATAATTGAGATCAGAAATCGACACCTCGGGCTGGCGCAACGTAACCACGTCTCCATCAGCAAAAGTTACCGGAACGTCGCGATAAGTCACCGCCACCTGCCCTTCCGGTTTGGCACCCGGATTGGCAAAATCCTGCAGCTGATCGCCATAAATCGGATCCGGGATCACCCCGCCGACAATCAGCGCTCGCTGCTGCTCCGCGGTAGTCGCCGGAATACTCAAACGCACCAACATTGAGACGGCATTGCCATCCCCCGCCTCCGGTGGATGGCCCCGGCCGTCCTTGATATGACAGTTCTGGCACCCGTTGGTGTTGAAAATCGGCCCCAGGCCATCCCGGGCATCGGTGGTTGCCGGTGCCTGAACCCAAGGGTTTCGAAAAAAACTGTTCCCGACACTAAAATCCAGGCGTTTCGACATCGGCAAGTTGGCCGCCGGGAGAGAAAAAGCATTCGGGCCGGATTTATTGACTGTGGTGCCACCACCGGACTTCAGGGTAGGGTTGGATGCAATTTTGGATTCGGGCGCGGCTTCTTGGGCAAAGGTTGGTAGAGAGCATGCAGCGATCGAGATCCATGCTGCCGTTAAGTACAACTTCATATGACACACTCAACTGATTTTCATATTGAAAAGGGCTCAACCGAGCCCTTCATTTTATTTTTATTCTTCAGCTCAACAGGTAGCTTAGAACTGGTGGTCAGCCGTATCCGGATTCAGGTTACTTATCCCAATGATGCTGGCCGCACGTTCGATCTCAGCCGTTTGTTTCACCAGTGCAGAAATTGATTCTGTCACCAGCGCATTACCAGCTTTATTGTTAGCAGCAATCAGCTGATCAAAGTGCTGATTTTTCTTCTCTGCAGAGTGGACCAGGGTGTACACCTGGCTGCGGGCACGGTCAAACTCAGCCTGGATTTCTTTTGCCGCTTGCTTGTCTTTCTGCTCAACCAGGGCGTGGATACCCGGACCAGAAACCAGCGTTCCGTTTACACGCATATAAGTCCCGGTGTAAACGTTATAGATCCCTTGCTCGTTGTAGTAATGGGAGTAGTGGGTGTTATCCGAGAAGCAATCGTGCTCGTCTTCTGTTGAGTTGGCTTCCAGCGCAACTTTCATGCGCTCACCCGCCAGCTCACCCAGCGACAGAGAGCCCATGCCGAACAGCATTTTACGCAGACCGTTCTCCGGCGAATCAGCCAGCAGTTCAGTACGGTAATTGCCCTTCACGTTCGCAGCCCACTGCTGGGTCATCCAGGTCAGGTCGCTTTGCAGCAGCTCAGAAGCAGCTTTCAGGTACGCGCGACGACGATCACAGTGGTCATTGGTACAAGCTTCACCTTCAGCAAAGTCCGTGTACTGACGCTCACCGGCCCCCGTGTTTGTGCCGTTCAGATCCTGGCCCCACAGCAGGAATTCAATCGCGTGGTAGCCTGTTGCCACGTTGGCTTCAGAACCACCCAGCTCGTTCAGATCGGCCAGCAGCTCAGGAGTGATCTTGGAAACATCAATTTGGCTGTTGCCGATTTGCAGCGCCTGATTAGCGATGATGTTCGCCTTCGCGCCTTCATTACCCAACTCGTAGTGGTAGTCATTCGCAACGTAGTCAATCAGGCCTTCATCCAGTGGCCAGGCGTTCAGCTGACCTTCCCAGTCATCAACCACGGCATTACCAAAACGGAACACTTCTGACTGCTGGTAAGGAACACGGGCCGCTTTCCAGGCCTCACGGGCTTTGTTCAGGTTCGCTTCTGACGGATTTGCGATCAGCGTGTCAATCGCTTTATCCAGTGATTGCGCCGTGGTCAGGGCATCACTGAATACGCTGTGAGCGATGTCAGCATAATGCTCAACAACGTCGGCCTTGGTTGGAGCCGCTTGTGCAAATGCCGGTAGCGTCAACAGCGACGCAGCAATCAGGTTACGGGTAAATCTCGTGTTCATTCTGATCTTCATCCTTTTAAAAACTGCTATACCCAAGTCACTCTCGCAAATCTTTACGCTAGTGAGAATCATTATTATTCACCCATTTTAGCGAACTTTTTTACACTTTGAAATAGCAAATCACTCAATAAATAAAAGGATAAAGAAAAACAACGCGCTTATGTGCAACCATATCCACACAGTAAATTCAGTTCGATTATCGAACCTTACTGCGAGCATTTCAAAGTAACGACTCACTCACCTCGGATGATTTCAAGCTCGAATATGCCCCGGCAATTGTGCTAATTTGCCAATACAGCGATAATTCCATTGAGGAATTGCAGTTTTATCGCGTTTGTCGCAACTAAGTCTTTCATGTTTATTGATATTCATGTACCTTCGCGGCAACTGATTTGGGAGAGTAAAATGGACAAGCACGAAGAAGTCCTCATTGCCCTTCGACAGATTATTCGAGCTATCGATTTGCATTCGAGAAAACTCAATAAGGTTGCAGGGTTAACAGGGCCTCAGTTAGTATTGATGCGAGCGATTCGTGACTCGGGCGAGGTCACTATTCGTCAGTTGTCAAACAACACCAATATGAGTCAGGCGACAGCGACAACCATCCTTGATCGCCTGGAAAAACGCGGCCTGGTCGTCCGTGAGCGCAGTAAGCTGGATAAGCGTAAAGTCCATGCGTACCTGACCGAACAGGGGAAAGAGTCCCTGGCCAAGGCTCCCATGTTACTTCAGGAAAGTTTTATTTCCCGTTTCCAACAATTGGATGACTGGGAGCAATCGCTGCTGCTGTCTTCCGTCCAGCGCATCTCTTCCATGATGAATGCAGAACACCTGGATGTTGCCGCCGTGCTTGAAGTGGGCAGTATCACTAAGCAAGAAACGCCACCTGAAGAATGACAGGGCGAGGTAAAGATAGCCGGCCAGCCGGCTATTTAGGTGTTCTCTTTCCCTGCGCGATATTTTATCCCTCCCCACGCCTTTGACACATCCCGCTCTGGTTACCCTATCCTTCCGAACGATACTTCTCCTGTGACTCCGATTCCTGCTGTTCAAGCAAAGCTTTGCGGATATAATCACCCGAAATCCCCCAAGGCAACACAGCCCGTGCGATTAGGAGTATCGAGTGCTACTGGAAGGAATTGAGACCTTATTGGTCCTGGCCAAAGAAGGCACGATGAGTAAGGCAGGCAGCACCTTGTATATCAGCCAAAGTGCGGTCAGCAAAAGAATTTCCGGACTAGAGAAGCGATTGGGAAAGAAACTGGTTGAGCCCGACGGCCGGCGAATTAAGCTGACCGCCGATGCCGACGCTCTGATCCGGAACGTCGGTCCGAGCTATCGTGAACTCAAAGGGCTGATTTTTGAGCAGCAGCATGTGCAGGATCAGACCCTGATCTCCCTCGCCTGCTCGGAAACCCTGGTGGCCGGTTATCTGGGCCAGCAACTGGGCGAATACCTGCGTATTGACCCCTATATCTCGATCTCGACCCATCACACCCCGGTCATTGTCGAGCGGGTCCAATCCGGCGAAGCCACGATCGGCTTTTGTGCCGGCCACCTGCCGCCGCACCACGGGCTAGCCACCCGGCATTTGCTGGATGAGCCCTTTACCATCGTCAGCCACCAGCCGCTCACCCGCCAACCGGACGGATTGCTGGTGAATGATCTGAAAAACCCGGCAAATGCCTATCAGGCCAGTCTCCTCCAGCAGGCCGGGATCCTCCCGCTGATGGAAATGGATTCCTATACCGCCTCCGCACAGCTGGCGCTCGGCGGCGTCGCCCCGGCGCTGATCCCACACTCAATTGTCAAAGCGCTCAAAATCGACCCGGTATACTGTCATCATTTTGAGTTTCTGGACCAGCTCACCCGCCCGGTCCATCTATGCTATCGGCATAAAACCTATCGCTCCGCACGGGTTCAGGCACTTATTGAAACCATTGCGGATGCTGTTCCCACAACAGCTTCAGCGCCATCAGCATAGAGATGCTCACCACCATCGGGCGGATCAGCTGCCGTCCTTTGGTCACTGCAACTTTGGCCCCCATGCGGGCACCCAGAAAGCCGCCGACCGCCATGATCAGTCCCACTTCCCAAACCGGTAACCCGGCCAGGATAAAGAACATCAGGGCGGCAATGTTAGATGTGAAGTTCAGCACCTTGGTCCGCGCCGTCGCTTCGACCAGACCCAACTGTGCTATCGCGACAAAACCCACGGTAAACAACGAACCGGTACCCGGTCCGAAAAAGCCGTCATAAAATCCGACACCGGTCCCAATCGTCAGGGCAAACGCGTTATCCGAGAGTTTCGGCGTTCCACCCCCCTGGCCCACCTGGGGTGCGAACAAAAAATAGAGCGAAATAGCAACCAGCAAGCCGGGGATCAGGCTGGTTAAGATCCCGGCATCAATCCGCTGGACCAGCTCTGCCCCAATCATCGAGCCGATGAAGGTGCAGATGATAGCATTACGCATGTCACTTAGGCGCACCAGGCCGCTGCGCACAAAATACAGGGTGGCAGAAAAACTCCCAAATGAGCTTTGCAGCTTGTTCGTGGCCAACGTCTGTGCCGGTGGGATCCCGGCTGCCAGCAGCGCCGGCACAGTCAACAGACCGCCGCCCCCGGCAATTGCATCAATAAATCCGGCCAGCCCCGCGACCAGAAATAACATGGCCAAAATATCGATAGAAATTTCCATTTCGCATTTGCTCTGAAACTGTGTGGAAGGTGACAGTATCACCGGGGCTTGCCTTTTGAATAGCGAAAGGATGGACGTGAATTCATTCCACTTTGGAATCAATAAAAAATAAAGATAACAGAGCGTTAATCTCCATGCTGATCTTGTGTGAAATAACTCTTCCCCAATCGGATAGGGTTTACGGCTGCTTGGGCAGAGGGTTGGGCAGACTTTCGAACCTATCGCGCTTCAACTCTCGGATCACATCCCATCTGCGTCCGAACCAGGCAATGCCGCTTTTCCTCTTCCAGCCTCAGCTCATACGTGCTTTGGTATACTTAAAGGGAAACATCTAGACCGCAGGCATCTGATCAGCACGAGACGGAGGTCCAGCAACGATGTTCTTTCCGACTTTTGCCAAGCCGGTTCCGGATCGGGACTGGAAAGAGTATTTAGAAAAAGCGCTGGAAGCGATTGACGAGTTCTTTCGCCAGCATTGGGATGATTGACCCTTCAGGGTGATCCTTTTGTTCATCAACACGCCCGGAACAGTACTGTTCCGGGCGTTCTGTTTGGGTCACGGCTTAACAGTTATTCAAGACAGATTTTCTGCAAGCCCGGGGATCAGCGATTGCGGCACATTTCTGCCGGGAACGAGAGCTGCACCATGATGTAGCGCTTGAAGACCTCGTCATAGCCCTGCTCGTCTAAGGCTCTTTGCATACACAGCAGCCAGGCTTCCTTTTCCGCCAGCCCAATTGCCAGATGGCGATGAGCGCCGGGAATATTGATGCTGCCGTACTTTTCGGCATAATTGGACGGCCCACCCATCCAACCGATCAGAAACGTCGTCAGTTTGTCACGGGACTCAGACAAGTCCGCATCATGCATGGCCCGGATCCCCGCCGCTTCCGGTAAGGTGTCCATATAGGCGTAAAATGCCTCAACCAGTTTCCTGACCCCGGCTTCCCCACCGGCGGCGCGCAATGTACTGTCCCCGACGCCATACACAGGGGCCGTCGGTTTGATATCTTCGCTCAATTGTTTCTGCTCTTGTTTCATGCTGCTCTGGCTTCATTTTGTGCTGGCGACATCCGGCCAGCTGACTCGACCGCGCGAGTGTACCGGACTCTGCGCGCATGAACTCATGCCAACCTCACAAAGGCTTGATTTTCTGACGCAACTCCCGAGAAACCAACCGGTTCAACTCTCCAGCAACGGACCGCCAAACGCGGTCACCGGCGGCACTTCTCCGCTGTATTTCTCCACCTCCACCACCACAGTGTTGGCGCTGCAGGCCTGTGCCAGCTCTGAGGTCCCGATGTCCATGGTCAGGGTATTCGGATCGCCGTAAGTATCCAGTGCCCCGACTTTCTCATTCAACGGCCCGTACCAG
The DNA here is from genome assembly GCF_025398175.1 of Photobacterium sp. TY1-4. Lineage (NCBI taxonomy): Bacteria > Pseudomonadati > Pseudomonadota > Gammaproteobacteria > Vibrionales > Vibrionaceae > Photobacterium > Photobacterium sp. TY1-4. The sequence continues at coordinate 1,248,612 of NZ_CP099734.1, read as the reverse complement.
GCCCCTTCATGGATCCGGATCACCCCGGGCGGGAAGTTCTCAGAAATTCGGGCACCGGCCAGCAACTGTCCGCGATCGTTATAGACCCGGACCAGGTCCCCGTCTTTGATCCCCCGCTGCTTGGCATCTTCCGGGCCGATATAGACCGGCTCTCGTCCCTGCATGGTGTAGGTGGCCCGGTAGTCTTCCGATTCACACATTTGTGAGTGCAGCCGTTGATCCGGATGGGCTGACTGCAACCAGAGCGGATACTTGTCTGACATCGGTCCGCCGTGGGAGCGTTCGAGTTTTTCAAACCACATCGGATGGCCCTGGCAGCCCTCATAGCCGAAGCGATCAATCTTCCGGCTGAAAATCTCGATAAATCCCGACGGTGTGCCAAGCGGGCTGATTTCCGGATCGGCACGAAAATCAGCATGGCGGATAAAGTTCCGGCCCTCACCGAAATCCACCAGCCCGTCTGCCCAGAAAGCATCAAATTCCGGCATCGGAAACGTCGCTTTATTCGCTTCCCGACACTCCTGATAAAGCTGCTTCAGCCAGGTCATTTCATCCATATCGCGGGTGAACTCTTTATGACGGTCAAAACGGCGGCAGAGCTCGGTAAAGATCTCAAAGTCGGTTTTGGACTGATACAGCGGATCCACCAGCTTGTGCATCGCCAGGATCCCGGTAGCCGCATATGCACCGTACAAATCCAAGTCGTTGCGCTCAAACTGGGTACAGGCCGGCAGGACAATATCCGAGAAACGACAGGTGGCATTCCAGGCGAAATCAATCGTCACCACGGTTTGCAGCTTCTGAAAAGCAAGCTTCATCCGGTTGTGATCCTGATGGTGGTGCCAGGGATTGCACCCGCTGACCACCAGCATCTTGGTATCCGGCAACTTCACCTGGTTGCCGTTATAGTTGATGGTTTTTCCAGGCTCTAAAATGGCATCGAGCCAGCGCGCAACCGGTATGCTACTGCTGTAGCCATTAAAATCATCATTGTCCCATTTGGGTTTTTTCCCCTGATCCAGATTACGCGGGAAGCCGCCCGGCCCCGACGCGCCGGTCGGCGGGATCCCCACCCCGCTGTAGTGATGCGAATAGGACACCCCGCCACCGGGCAACCCAATCTGGCCCAGCATCGCGGCAAGGACTGCCCCCATCCAGTACGGCTGCTCGCCGTGTTGCTGACGCTGGATCGCCCAGCCAAAAATCAGCTGGGTCCGGCCACCCGCCAGATCCCGCGCCAACTGCCGGATGGTATCGGCTTTCACGCCGCAAATCGGCTCGGCCCACTCCGGACTTTTCTCCACCTGATCTTTACCTTCACCCACCACATAGGGAATGAAATCATCAAAACCCAGTGCATAGGTGCTGAGAAACGCCTTATCGTACAGTGCTTCTTGATACAGGGTATGGGCCAGCGCCAGCATGAAAGCGACATCGGTCTGGGGATTGACATAGAAGTGCTCACAATCGAGGTAGTTCAGGGTTTTTGATCGGACCGGATCGATGCAGATCACCCGGATCGCCCGGGAGGCGACTTTGTCTTTCAGCTGCGCGTAATACCTGTATGAGTCATGGGTTTCACACTGCCAGCCGACCTGGGTATTTTTCAGCGGATCATTGGCCCAGAACACGATGGTTTTACTGTTGGCCAGAATGTCCGGCCAGGAGGTGCCCTGCGCGTACACTTCGGTGGAGCCCAGCACATAGGGCAGAATGGTCTGGCCAGCCCCGGTGGAGTAATCCCCGACCTTGGTCATAAAATTGCCATGCATCCCCACTGCGCGCTGCATATGGTTGCCACAACTGTGGAACTGGCCGGTTTGCCGCCAGCCCGTCATCCCGGCATGCAAGGCCCAGGGGCCGTAATCTTTCTGGATCCGCTCCAGCTCCTGGTAAAACAAATCCAGCGCTTCATCCCAGGTCACCCGGACAAACCGGTTATTCCCTCGGGTGTCGCCACTGTATTTGTGCTTTTTCAGCCACTCGAGCCGCACCATGGGATAACGAACCCGCGACGGATTGTAGATCACCCCCAGAATACCGTTGATCATATCGGACGGATATTTATCCCGCTCCAGCGGCTTGATTTCGACCACTTTGCCGTTATAGATCCGGGCACGGAACGCCCCCCAGTGCGAGCCGGACACTTTCCAGGTTCCTTCCGCTGCGGCTGCATAGGGGGAAGATGATTCTGCGGCCTGGGCCAGCAGTCCGGGACCAATCACCGAAGCAACCGAGGCGGTGGTCACCAGCCCTTTTAAGAAATGACGTCGGGTCACGAACATAGCAATTCCCTCACAGACTTAATGATGGCCCTCGGTAAAATCAGAGGCGTGTTTTTGCAGATATTTCAGTACCAGAGCTTCACTGTCACGGTCCAGGTTGACGAACGCCAGCATGCCGTTGAACATGCCGGGCCAGGTATTGGCATCAAAATGCGCTTCATCCGGCTGGGTATGACAGACACTACAGTTGGTTTGATACGCCGGTTTCGCCGCCGCCCAGATTTGATCTACATCGTCCATCAGCGATTCCTTCGCCATCCAGAGTTGCACGGCCACCCGCTGCCACACCAAACCGGTCAAATCATCTTCTTTTTCTTCAAAGCCCTGCACTAAGCTGTCGTTTTGCGCCACGGCCTTACTCAGCGCTGCCGTCGGAATATTGAGGCCGAAGTCTTCGTTGATCACCCGGCCGAACCCTTTGGTTTTGCGCCAGCCGCTGATCTCAACCTGAATGGCACGGTCTGTCACCGCAACCACCTTCACTTCAGAAGCCGGATTCAGCTCTCCCCCGTCCTGGGTCATGGCTTCGTCTTCAAACATCGGCAGGTAACGGACACTGAAGTAGTTTTCACCTTCACTGAAGCTGGTGTGGCTGGCTTGCTGCACCAGCTCGGCAATCATGCCGCCGGAGCTTTCCATATGGGCAGGCAACTCGTGGGCAATCCCCTTATGGCAATCGAGACAACTCTGATCCCGCTCGGCGGCCTGCTGCATCTGCATCCGGGCTAAATCTGACATCTGGTCCCATTTCATACTGTCGTAATTGTGGCAGTTCTTACACTCCAGCGAGCCGTTGGCGGCAAAGCGCTTCCATTCATGATTGGCCAGTTCCAGCCGCTTCTCGAGAAACTTCTCACGGGTATTGATGGTGCCGAAAATTGCGCCGAATACTTCCTTACTGGCCTGCATTTTGCGGGCAATTTTATCGGTCCAGTTGTGGGGGACATGACAGTCGGGACAGGTGGCCCGAACCCCGGAATGATTCGACCAGTGCACGGTCGCCTGCAACTCCTCGTAGACGTTGTCCCGCATTTCATGACAACTGATGCAGAACTTTTCCGTATTGGTCAGCTCCAGTGTGGTATTAAACCCGCCCCAGAAAATAATCCCGGCAATAAACCCGCCCAGGCTCAACACCCCTAAGCTGATATGCATTGCCGGACGCCATAACGTACGCCACACCGCTTTCAGGACACGCTTCATCGCCTCACCTCATGATCGTCTGAATCTGGAATACCGGGTCGTTATCAGCCGTGGCCGGGAGGACCGGTGAACAGGATCTGCATCGCCCAGACGGCAAAGCCATACCCGCCGACAATCAGCACGGAGAGAATAGGAAACAGAAAAATGATGATAAACAGGAAAGAAAGCCATTCGTATCTGGCAGCTTCCTGTTGCTCTGCAGCGGAAGAGGATTTCATGCTCACACCTTTTTATTGTTCTCGCTTCCTCTACGTTGAAGCAGAAGGAAATCAGCCCCTCAATTATAGTTAAGAATATCAATAAGGCGTGGCAGGCTTTGTTTCCGGGTAGGCTCACGCACCCATCGTACATCGGTTCAGCCATGCGTTGGGTTAAGCCTTACGGGAGAGCATCGGATACCGGGCCGGTGCAAACGTGCCGGCAACACGAAAAAGCAGAGGGCAGCAGTGGAGAATCGAATCAGGCAGGCATTGAACGGTGGCGTACAGCAGAGCAAAAGTGGCAGATAAAGAAAAACCGGCCCCCGGGATGCGGTATGGGCCGGCTTTTTTCAGTAAATCGGAATTACAGTGAGGCAGTAAAAATCGTTTGGTTCTGACGGTACAGCTTCAGGCGTTTTTCAAACTTGGCATAACGCTGACCCTGGGTATCTTCCAGCTTATCCATCGCCACTTCCTGCGCTTCAACGGCGCGGCGGAACTCGCCGCAGGCAGCGTACGCAGCCGCTAAGTTATCGTAATCACCCGCATCGCCCGTGCCGTCGCGTTTCAGGACCTGCTTGGCCAGTTTCAGCGCCCGCGCACCATCACGCATCCGCTCATCGGCGCACGTCGCATACAGCCAGACCAGGTTGCGCTTGGAATCCAGCGAGCCACCGTTAGCCGCCTTGTTGAACCATTTAATTGCATTGCCGCAGTCAACCGAGCCGGTCGCGCCCGAAGCATAATAGGCGCCCAGCTCGACCATGGCGGCAATATCACCTTCTTTTGCCGCTTCCGTGTACCAGCGCACAGCCAGATCATTGTTCTTCGGCAGCAATTGGCCCGCTTTGAACAGATCGCCGATCATGGTTTTCACTTCCGGCATATCGACGGACGCTTTTTCCAGCCAGTACATGCCTTTCAGCGGATCAGCTTCCAAACCATTTGTGCCTTCCAGATACGCGCGCCCCAGAAACAGCTGCATATTCTTGTCACCCTGCTCCGCTTCCAGCTCAACATAGTTCAGGGTCGACAGCAGGTGGTTCGCCGGGGATGTGGTATTTGAAGCCTGGGCCGTTCCATAGCCAGTGACTGCGAGGCCAAGCATTGCACCAAAAATAACGTTCTTGAGGTTCATTACTGCAGGCATAAAAGGTTCTCTTTCCATCAATCCAAAATTTCGTTGGAAAGGAATTTATAGAAGTGATGATTAAAAAACAACCACCAAAAACCGGGCACGGATGACTGGATTTTCGGATTAAATGCGGGATTTTTTGCCGGGTCAGCAAGTTAGATTTGGATGGCAGCGTGAAATTTTTATCACTGACATCAGATTTTTGAGAGATTGATCATCTTATATCGACCAACATGATACCGAACTCTGCTGAATCTTCGCTGAATGTCGCAAGATTTCGTCCTCGCCTGGCCGATGTGTCCGATGCAGTGGGCCCGCCCCGCCAGACTCCGCTGGCGGTTTGGGTATGCTCTATTTACTCTCATGTCTTCGCATCGCGAAGCTTGTTGCATCCCCGCCGCTAGAGCGGCAGGTATTTCTGCTCACCACTCTCGACATGCTGATCGGTGTATTTCGCCGCATCACCGTCGAGATCAATATCCAGGTCAATCTGATCCGGTGCGTCTTTCAGGCCGTCACACACCAGCACCACATCGTAATCCCCTTCCGGCACATAAGACATGGTGTACTGATTATCTTCGCTCACCTTGGCCGTCATCACCGGCGTATACTCCGACCCCAGATCCCCGTATTGCTCACTGTCTGACTCATACAGGTAGACATACGCATCATCATTCGACGGGCAGGATCCGGTATTGATATCCCCGAAAATACCGCCGGACAAGGCATTTTTGACCAGGCGCAACCCTTCACTTTTCAGGTGGTACGCCCCCTCAACCATCTGGATCATGCTGCGGAAATCGAAGGCCATGGTGAAGGTTTCCGGCACATCAATATTGATGTTCAGACCGTCAAACGTCAGCTCATCGACAATTTCCATTTTTTGTTTATCCACCAGGCTGCCGACATAGGAGTATGGCGTGCCGAGGAAGTCGCCGTATTCACCCTGCAGGATCGTCAGGCTCATATTGACGTATTCGCCGACCGGCACCAGCTGCTCGGAAATCAGGTGAACCAGATCAACCCCGGTAATATCATAGAGATCGATCACAATAAATTGCGGATAACCATCGCTATCAACCGGAATCGAAGAATCCGGTGGTATACACTGCTGAGAATTCATCTCTTCAGGGTTGGTCATACTGCGAGTCGTCCACTCGACGATATTCCCAGCCAAGTCGGTCAGTTTCACCGACTCGATTGCCACACAGGCCTGCAAATCATCATCACTTGGCGGCACTTCCGTCGGTGGTTTGGAAATATCCACCGAAATCGGTACAGAATCTTCTATACCACTGACCGCATCTGACACAATCGTGTTATTACTATCTGAACCGCCGCACCCAGCCACCACCAATGTGGCAAGCATCGTTAGTATTATATTTCTCATCTTCTACACCCCTACGACAACGTGTAAATTGGTCGTTACCAAGCAGGCTGCTCCGGCCGCTGCTCCCCTTGGCTTGTAGTTTTGAATGACCGATTCCAACAGTTCAAATTTTAGAGGGTTATGGCTGGGCAAATTATTTATCGGTAGCGCAATTAAGTAATGAGATAAGGATCTTAGGAACAAGACATTCAGTCAGGAATGAAAAGATACGCACACAAAAAAGGCCGGGGAAACCCGGCCTTCATCATAAAAAGATCTCAGTTTTGACGGTGTTAGGCTGGCTCTGATGCCAGCGCCAGCGCGTCCTGGAACGTCACCGGGGCTTTCGGCTCCTGACCGAAACCACGCAGGCCAACCACATGCACGTGCTCGCGATCCTTGAAGATCTTACGCACCAGCTTGTAGGTGGTCCCTTTCTCCGGACTGATGTTCTCCGGCGCCGCGATCAACAGCTGCATATCCAGACGTTCACACAGCTCAAACAAGGTAGCAATTGACTTGGCATCCAGACGCGCCGCCTCATCGAGGAACAGCAGGCGACACGGAATAATGTCCTTGCCACGCAGACGACGGGACTCTTCTTCCCAGCTCTGCACCACCATCAGCAGGATCGCCTGACCGGTACCAATGGCCTCACCGGTCGACAACGCACCCGATTCCGCCTGTAGCCAGCCATCCGTCCCCCGGTTGACCTCAATGCTCAGCTCCAGGTAGTTGCGGTAATCCAGCAACTCTTCACCCATGATCTGCGGCGAACGCTGACCCATATCGATATGCGGATTCAATCGCTGGAACAGTTTGGCCATCGCTTCGGAGAACGACAGACGCTGGTTGCCGAACAGATCCTGATGCTGGTCCTGCTGCTCTGCCAGACCACTGAGTAGTGATTCGTGGGTTTCACGCACTTTCACGTTCAGGCGCACGCCTTTCACCTGGCCAAAGCCGATGTTTTGCAGTCCCTGGTTCAGCATCCGGATCCGGTTCTGCTCGCGCTGAATGGTCTTGCGGATGATATTGGCAACCGAATCCGAGCTGATGGCCAGTCGCTGCTCACGCGCAGACAGCTCATCGCTCAGGCGGGCCAGCTCCACTTCCATCTCTTCGATCGCTTCAACCGGATCATCGGTCCGAATAATGTCGTGGCGGATCCGCTCACGCAGGTGCTGATACACGGCAATGTAGAACAGCACTTTACGCTCCGGTCGCGAGACATCTTCCGAGGCCCGCAGCGCATCGCGCAGATCGTCGTTATCCGAGACCGCCAGGCGCAGCGCACCCAGGGATTTATCCGACAGCGAACGCAGCTCGTCGGCCGACATGTAGGCCATCTCACGGCGGTGCAGACGGCGCTCGACATCGCTCTCGCGCGCCAGACGCAGGACGGCACACCAGCCGGCTTTCGCGGCCACGACCAGCTTGCGGATATCCTGATACTCTTTGCCCACTTTACGCAGACGTTTCACCAGCCCCTTCAGCTCCAGCTCCACCGAAGTGATCGCTTTTTCCAGCTGGCTGCGACGGCTACGGGAGCTATGCAGACGCTCATTCAGTTCGTCACGGCGCAGACGGGCGCGCGCTTCGGCTTCCACATCGGCGCGCACACCCAGCTCTTGCAGCTCCCGCTCAAATTCCTGCACGGTTTCCAGCTTGGCCTGATGCGAACTTTTCAGCGAGGCCAGCAGCTGGTTGTACTGGTTGGCCTGCGCACGGCTCTGCTTCAGTGCTTCCCGGTGGCGATTACGCTCGCGCTCGGCAGCGACCAGCTTGGCTTTCAATTGCTCATTCAGCTCCGAGCTCTTACTCAGCAGCTCGACCGAATCGGCATAGCTGAAGTGATGACGACGCTCCACCAGATCGGCGACGGTAAAGATTTTGGTCTTCAGCGCCTGAAGCTGATGGTCGGCCTGCTCATACGCAGCCTGCAAGGCATCAAACTGCTCCGGATCGGCATCCAGCACCGACACCAGCCCTTCCAGCTCGGCAATGGCCTTGCCGTGACGATCCAGGTAGTTGCACGCTTCATCCAACTGCGACAGCTGCTGCTCGACTTCTTCAAAGCGCGCCACCAAGGTGTCATCTTCCAGCAGGCTGACCAGCGGGCTCAGTTTACCCAGCAGGGTCAGGCCTTCACGGGCTGCCGCCAGTTGGCTACGCTGTTGCTGCTCTTGCGCCGCAGTTTCAGAAAGCTGACGCTGGATCTGATTGCGCTGGTCGCGGGCAACTTTCAGCGCGGCTTCCGGATCGGCATTGAATGCCACACCCATATGGGTCGCAACAAAGCTGTTGAAGCTCTGATACAAACGCTGCAGTTTCTGGGCATCGAACGCCGCCTTGGCGTGCTCTTCCACCACCTGCTCACGTTCATCGCGCAGCTGCTCCAGGCGCTGTTCACGGGCCGCACGGCCGAACAACGGTACTTTCGGGAAACGCGAGTAACGCAGCTGGCGATCGTTGAGATGCACGCAAACCGCCAGCTCCAGCTCATCCACGTCAAAGCCGCTGTCATCAAACGAATCCGCGTCGCCTTCAATGATGTAGAGATCGTCCGGACAGTCGTCCAACGCCACCAGTTTCTCTTTGATCCCTTTCAGGTCCGGCACCACAATCGCGTGACGGGCCGGGCCGTACATGGCGCTGAAATACGGCGCATCGGCGAGGGTGATGTCATCATAAATTTCAGACAGCAGGCAGCCGCCCAGCGTGTCGGCCAGCGCGCGCAGACGCGAATCATCGCTGCCGCCCGGCTGTGCCAGACGCTCAATATCCAGCTCCAGTTGCTGTTTGCGCAGCGCCAGTTGATCCCGCGTGGAAGATACCTCGCGCTCTTTGTCCAGTGTCTGCTGCATGGCGGCCATCACCGCCTGACTGTCAAACAGCTCCTGTCCCGACTGCTCGGCCAGTTTGTCCAGCGCATCTGAGGCTGCAATCCAGGCTGGCGCAGCGGCTTCCAGCGCAGTGATTTCCGCGCCCAGTTGCTGCTCCTGACGGCGCAGTTCACCGCGCTGCTCAACCAAATCGGCCTGTTGCTGTTCCAGACTTTCCAGCGTGGCCTCGTGACGGGCCTGCTCTTCTGCCAGCGCCAGCTCGCCATCCAGGGTCATTGCAAAGCGTTTGGCATATTGCTCGGCCATCTCCAGCGCCTGACGCTGGTTACGCATGCTGCGCTCCAGATCGCGGTACTGAGATTTCATCTGCTCACCCCGATCGGCAATCCCACGCAAATGGCGGGCATGGGCAATCAACTCACGGGCTTTCTCCGCAGCGCCCGAGCGCTCAACAGCACCGGCAATGGTGGTGACAATCTCCAGGCCCAAATCGAACTGACGGGCCGCCGCCGAAGACATGTCCAGCTTATGCTTCAACGCCAGCAGCGCCGTGGTCTGGGTTTCCTGCTCTTTTTTCAGCTGGGCCAGATACGGCACCGCCTGATCTGGCAGCAGCTGGTGATCCTCAGCCAGCTCACGGGCTTTTTCCAGCGCCTGAACGGCCTGCTGGTATTGCAGGGCACGGGTTTGCTGCATGTCCAGCGCCTGCTGGTAATCGGCCAGCTGGGTTTTCAGGCTGTCGACTTCTTCTTCGCTCAGCAGCGACTGCTCTTCAGCCATCGCCAGCTGCTCGGCAGCCTCTTCGACCACCATCACCTGCTCTTCCAGGCGCTCGGTCAGCTCTTCGAGATCTTCTCGATAACGCTCGATTTTCTCCTGCTGACGCACCGCCGTCTGAACCAGTTGCAGGTGATCCGAGGCCGCCTGATGATCCTGCTCCAGCGCCCCTTCCTGCTCGGTCAGCTCGTCAAGCTCACCGGTCATGTTTTTCAGCGCGCGCTGCTGGTCTTCCAGCTGCTGACGCGACCCGGTCAGCTCGCCGCGCAGACTCAGGGTGGTTTCCAACTTCTTGCGACGCTCATTGGCGTGGCGCATGTAGTCGGCGGCCACATAGTTGGTCGCTTCGGTGATCAGGTGCTTAAACAGATCCCGATCGTTCTGGGTCAGCTTGATCGCTTCCAGGGTCATGCGGTTTTCGCGCAGGGCTGCTTCCATATCCTGGAAGGCTTTTTTCACCCCGGTATTCTGCGGCAACAGATAGTCGCGCAGCGAACGGGTGATGGCGCTGGAGATCCCGCCGTACAGCGAGGCTTCGATCAGGCGGTAGAACTTGCCCCGATCGCTGCTGTTGCGCAACTTTTTCGGCAACACGCCGAATTCAAACATCTGCGCATGGTAGTCGGTGACGGAGTTGAAGGCTTTGAACTGCACGCCTTCCATCTCGCCCACGACATCTTTAACTTCGTTGATCTGGCGAACCCGCGCCTGATTTTCAGACAGGGTTTCGACCAGCACATCCGTCGGCTTCACCTGTGACGGCAAACCCTGAATGATAAACGGCTTGATATCGACTTTCTTGTCCCGGCCCGCGACCTGTTGCAGCTTCACCGCAAACAGGATGCGCTGGTGTTTCGAGTTCACCACATCCAGCGCCGCATAACAGGCGCCCGGCTTCAGTTTGCCGTGCAGACCTTTGTCGCGCGAGGCATTGGAGCTGCCCGCTTCCGTGGTATTGCGGAAGTGCAGCAGGCTCTGATCCGGGATCAGCGAGGTAATGAAGGCCGCCATGGTGGTCGATTTCCCGGCCCCGTTGCCCCCAGACAGGGTGGTCACCAGGTTATCAATGTCAAAGGTCCGGGCAAAAAAGCCGTTCCAGTTGACCATTGTCAGCGATTGATACTTACCGCGTTCCATCAGGCTTCATCCTCCTGTCCGGCTGGCTCGGTGGCCAGTTCTAGTTGTTCTTCGGCCACATGCTCTTCGTCCATCTCCAGCAGGCTGGACTGGCTTGGCTCCTGCTGATGCACGACCACGGCTTCACCGTCACGGATCAGACGCAGCTGCGCTTCGCGGATATCGTCGCCGGTACGTACATCGGCACCGAAGCGGAATACCGATTCACTGATGCGGAATTTGCCGTTTTCACCGACCGGGATCACCATCCCGATCCGGCGCAGACGACGCAGTGAGGTTTTCACCTTGTCGAACAGTTTCTCCCGATCCAGATCCGAGCCGCTGGCCCGGTGCGTCACCAGTTTCATCAGCTTCTGCTCATCAGCCAGCGACATCAGCTCGTCAAACAGCTCCTGATTGCTGAAAATGCCTTCCTGAGCCAGACGCTCCGGGCTCAGGTACAGGAAACACAGCACCTTACCGACCAGCATATCGATCTCAGACAGCACCGAACGATTGATCAACGAGGTTGAACGTGGACGCAGGTAGAAAAAGCCTTCCGGTGCGCGCACCAGCTCGGCATTGTAACGCTTGTAAAACAGGGCCAGCGCCTGCTCAAATTCAATCAGCAGGGCGTGGTTGTCCAGATCTTCGCTGCCGATGTGGCGGCCTGAGCGCAGATCGTTATCCAGTGCCGGGAAAAGCGGGTTCGCAATCGCCTTGGCCAGCTTTTCAGGCATATATTCTTCAATATTTATCGATGACATTCGCTTGTACCTTGGCTCCGTATTCATTAATGGCTTCCCAGTCAGGCTGGATCGCACTGAAGTCCGATTCGGAGTAGCCGAGCCGAACTGCCTGATCAATCACCAGACGCGCTAAATCGAAATGCTGCGCCTGCGGATGACGGGCCAAATAATCTTTCAGGAGCACACTGAGGTTAATGGCAGCCCCGGTTTCTTTGTGGGTCTGCAACATGGCTGCAACCTGCTCGGCCAGCTGATCGCTGACCAGATCCAGCGCTTCAAATTCCAGTTCTTCCGGCACCAGACCGGTAACTTCATCGTCACGCAGCACCAGCGCTTCATCGCGCATATCCAGCAGGCGCTCGGCGTCGGCATACGTCAGCATCCACGGCGCGTCAAAATAGTCTTTCACCGACTGGCGCAGGCGCTGGCTGAAGGCACGGTTCTTGTCCATATCAATGGCGGTTCGGATGAACTTGTGCACGTGGCGGTCATAGCCGATCCACAGGTCAATCGCCTGCTGGCCCCAGTTGATAATGCGGTCTAACTTGGCCTGGAGGATGTAAATCATCCCGTCGACAAAATCCAGCTCCGGATTGCCCTGAATCGCTTCCTGAATGGTCAGCAGCTGGGTCTGCAACTGATCGCCGGCGGCCTGCAGGGTGTCCTGCAGCTCGCGCAGGGTACTGGAAGTTTCATTGAGCAGGCTTTCACAGTTGGTGATCGCCGCCCGCCAGTCCTGGTTCAGCAGCGCCGCAATGTCTTCTTTGACCTGTTGCTGCTGCTCATCCATGATGCGCTGGTTGAGATCGATCCGGTCGAAAATTTCCGCCACCGAATACTTCAACACGGCATAGACGCCCTGGCGCCAGTGCTTCTCGTCGCCCCCTTCTTCTGCAGCCTCGACGGCTTTGGTGATCTCATCGGCCACCATGGCCAGCTGAATCGACAGCTTGAGCGAGGAGTATTCGCGTTGACGGGCATAATAATCCGTGATCCCCAGCGCCAGCGGGCTAAGGCGGTAGATACTGGCTCCGTCGGTGAGCTCGCTGGTAAACCGGGTGATTAGCCGTTGCCGGACCAGCTCATTGATGGCGTTGTTGGCGCGAAAGGCCAGGGTCTCCTGGGTCTGCTCGAACATCTCGCTGACAATGCGAAACGCATCAATCAGTTCCCCTTCCCCTAATTCTTCATCAAAACGATCGCCGCTCAAGACAGCAATCGCCAACAAGAACGCCAGCCGCTCGGTTGGCAGGTTCAGGGCAAACTCATGTTGCCGAACCCAATTGACCAACTCCGGAACGGTCTGGGATACATCACTCATCCGTTGTCCTTATTGCGGTTATTTTTATACGCCTTTTGCTCCGGGGCTGCGCCGCCTGCAAACGGCTTTTGCGCGTATACATGAATGTACCGGCCCAGAGACAAATAAGGCTCCTGTCGACAGAGCTTCTGCTCCATCTCGATAACTTGTTCAAGACTGTAGTCGCCGACCATGTGGGTCTGCATATAGTCATGAAACGTGCGCACGCCGGTTTTGCCCAAAATGGTCATCCCGGCGTCCGTCAGCCACTGATAAACGTCGTCCGGCGCCAGCGCTTGCTGGGGCTGGAGCTTAAACCGCTTACGATGCGGCATCCCCTGCTCAATGTGGGTCAGGTTGCCGCAGAGCAGATTCTTAAACAGCAGGCCGTTGTAGTTGTAGAACATGACGGAGATCGCCCCGCCCGGACGCACCTGCTGCATCAAATAGTCCAGTGCCGCCTTCGGATCGGCCAACCACTCCATCACGGCGTGAAACAGGATCAGGTCAACCGGCTCATTGAGGTGCTCGCCGATGGCCTGCACCGGGCTGTGAACCAGGCGATATTGCGCAAGCAGGCCATTGTTGGCAATGTCCTGCTCGGCTAACTTGAGCATTTCACCAGAAAGATCACATAACGTGACCTGGTGCCCCAACGCAGCCAGCTTCTGTGACAACTGACCCAGCCCACCCCCGGCATCGAGGATCTGCAGCGGCTGCCTGGCATCAAGGACGGTAAGGATCTGCGCCAGATCCGGCCAGACGACCGACTGGCGAATTTCACCTTTGGCGGTGCCATAAATGCTTTTGGCAAACTTTTGCGCCAGGTCGTCAAAATTTCGATCTTTGATCACGTCAGCTTTACGATATGATAGCGGTTGGAAAAATAGGGCTCATTTTGGCACAAGCAAGCAAGGAATAAAGGCTTGTGATGATTTTTCGAGCTCAACTGCTGAATTTTCGGACGACATTCCATGTTTGAACTAAAAAAAATAATCTCTGCGCTGCTGATGCCGTTACCCGCCCTACTGCTCCTCGGGTTCGTCGGCCTGATGCTGCTCTGGTTTACCCGCCGCAAGGGACTGGCGTCGGCGTGCATTGCCTTTGCCTTCCTCGGGATCTTCCTGGTGTCCTTCCAGCCCATCGCGACCAGTCTGCTGCGTCCGCTGGAGCGGGAGAACGAACCATTTATCCCCTCAGCTGAAACCGTCGACTTCGTCATGGTGCTGGGCAGCGGCCATGTGATTGACCACGCGATGCCAATCACTTCCGAGTTGTCACGGACCTCCCTGATGCGACTGGCAGAAGGGTTGCGCATCCATCGCCTGTACCCAGAATCCAAGCTGATCCTCTCCGGCTACGGCGGCGGCTCCGACGTCAGCCAGGCCCGGATGATGGCCAAAGTCGCGCTGGCGCTCGGCGCCAATAAAAATGATATTCTGCTGCTCGAAACGGCCCGTGATACCTGGGAAGAAGCCTTCCAGGCAGCCTCGGTGGTCGGCGACAAGAAACTGGTGCTGGTCACCTCAGCCAGCCATATGACCCGGGCGCTGTATGAATTTGACCAGGCCGGCCTCAAGCCAACCCCGGCGCCGACCAACTTCCTGGCCAGCAATAAAATCAAGCAACCGTGGGAGCGCTACAAGCCGCAGGCCAAGTACCTGGAGCAAACCGAGCGCTACTGGCACGAAACCATGGGCCAATGGTGGCAAAGCCTGCGCGATCAACTGGCCGCACCAGCACCGGAGCAGGCAAAACCGCTCGAGGACACGCAAGTGTCGGTCCAACGGACACCGCCGGTCGCGGTTCAACCCTCCTGACAGCCCCTGACAAACATCACCTTCAATTGCCCGGCCACTGACTGGCCGGGCAATCGTTTGACGTCCCCCGAAAAAACGGGTGAATTCTCATCAAATTGCGCACGTCCAGCGCCATATTCCAAAATGTTTTAAATTGTTCGATTTTTTCATATCAAAAGATATTAAAAACCGTTTCGCTTTCAAGACGTCGATCATAAGATTGCGCGTCATATTCACTCTTATACATCAGCCTGCACAGGGAATTTCCAGGCTAAAACAACCTTTTAAGGCTCAACATCATGCATTTCCTGATCATCAACATCGCTGTTTTTGCGTTGCTCATGGCGTTTCTGGTCAAACAACAACGCAGTGAACAAACACTGTCTAAGCGCGTCTTTACCAGCCTGGGACTGGGGGTTCTTTTCGGGGCCGCCCTGCAACTGGTCTACGGCGGCGGTAGCGACGTCATTGCCAACACCCTGGAATACATCAATATCGTCGGTGCCGGCTATGTCAGCCTGCTGAAAATGATCATTATGCCGCTGATCATGGTCTCGATCATCGGCGCCATTATTAAAGTTAAAGACTCCGGTTCGCTGGGTAAAATCTCCGGCCTGAGCATCGGCATCCTGCTGGCAACCACGGCAGCGTCGGCCCTGATCGGGATCCTGATCAGCAACCTGTTCGGCTTGTCTGCTGAAGGGATCGTTCAGGGCGCCCGCGAAATCGCCCGCGGCGAAGTGCTGGAAAACCGTCTGGGGACCGTAGAAGCCCTGTCATTCGCCGACATGGTGATCTCCTTCTTCCCGGGTAACCCGTTTGCCGATCTGGCCGGCAGCCGTCCGACCTCAACCATTGCGGTCGTCATTTTCTCTGCCTTTGTCGGTGTGGCTGGTCTGACGGTGATCCGTACCCAACCTGAACTGGGTGCCAGCTTCGAGAAGTTCATGCAAGTGGCGCAAGAAATCGTCCGTACGCTGGTTCGCATGGTCCTGAGCCTGACGCCATACGGTGTGCTGGCGCTGATGACCAAAGTGGTGGCCGGCTCGAACTACGACGATATCCTGAGCCTGGCGAACTTTGTCGTGGCTTCATACGTCGGTTTGGGCCTGATCCTGGTCATGCACCTGGTGCTGGTCTCGCTGGTTGGTGTGAATCCTATCCGCTTCCTGAAGAAGATCCTGCCGGTGCTGACGTTCGCGTTTACCTCACGCTCAAGTGCAGGGACACTGCCGTTTAACATCGATACGCAGGTGAAGAAACTGGGCAATGGTGAAGGCGTGTCGAACTTCTCGGCGTCGTTCGGTGCCACCATGGGCCAGAACGGCTGTGCCGGTCTGTACCCGGCGATGCTGGCCGTCATGATTGCCCCGACCATCGGCATTAACCCGCTGGATCCGGGCTTCATGCTGACCCTGATTGCCATCATCACCATCAGCTCATTCGGCATCGCCGGTGTCGGCGGTGGCGCAACCTTTGCCGCCCTGATTGTGCTCTCGGCACTGGATATGCCGGTTGCCCTGGCGGGCCTGCTGATCTCGATTGAACCGCTGATTGACATGGGCCGCACAGCCGTCAACGTCAGTGGCTCAATGACCGCAGGGACCATTACAGCGCGTCTGCTGGGTCAGGCGGACCACGCAGTGTTCGAAGCTGACCAGGAAACTGACAGCAAGCCGGTCAACGCTTAAAACTGTCTCCGCTGAAAACTGTCTACGCTTAAACCTTTCACGGTTAAGCTCCAGATTGCCAAGGCCACCTCCGGGTGGCCTTTTTGTTTGCTGCCGCTCGGGAAATATACCCCTCACTGAATTCATCGCTACGGCGGCCAGCTCTTTGCAACCGACTTTACGATCAGCTTTTCTACTCGCATTGTTCTCAGTTAAAGTCCACAGATACAAAAAGGGCTGCCTCTATCAGCAGCCCTTCTTCATATGATGTCCCTTACAGGAATATCAGCCAATCAGCTGGCGGACCTTCTCCAGATCTTCCGGCGTATCAACGCCTGCAGGCGGCGCATCAATCGCGACTTCAACATGGATTTTCTCGCCGTACCACAGCACCCGAAGTTGCTCCAGCGCTTCGATTTTCTCCAGCGCACTCGGCTCCCAGTTGATGTAGGTATTGATAAACCCGGCACGATAGGCATAGATCCCGATATGGCGCATCAGGTTATGGTGAATTTCCTGCGGCCGCTTGGCGTAATTGTCGCGATCCCAAGGGATCGAGGCCCGACTGAAATACATCGCATAGCCGTCTTTATTGGTGACGACTTTAACCGCGTTGGGATTAAATACTTCATCGGCATGATCAATTTCGACCGCCAGCGTCGCCATCGGCGCGTCGCTGCGGGCCAGATTATCCGCGACCTGGCGAATGATGGTTTCAGGGATCAACGGCTCGTCGCCCTGCACATTCACCACAATCTGATCATCAGCCAGCTGATATTGCTCGACGACCTCAGCCAGACGCTCGGTGCCGGATTCGTGATCGGCGCGGGTCAGGCAGACTTCACCGCCGAAACCTTGAACCACATCGACAATCCGCTGATCATCCGTCGCGACAATCACCTGCTCGGCCCCGGCTTTGCTTGCCTGCTCATAGACCCACTGGATCATCGGCTTCCCGCCGATATCTGCCAGTGGCTTGCCCGGCAAACGGGAAGACTGATAGCGCGCCGGGATAATCACCGTGAAGGCCATTACTTCACCTCATCAGAGCTTAAGGTACGCGCTTCAGGCTCAAGCAGCACTGGGATCCCGTCATTGATCGGATAAGCCAGACGGTCAAACTTGCATACCAGTTCATTCTTGTCTTTATCGTAGTTCAGCTTCCCTTTACAGACCGGGCAGGCCACGATTTCAAGCAGACGATGATCCATATTCTTCCTTTACCTCAATAATCCGGGTCATGATGGCGTCCGCCTCCGGGGCCGAAAGCTCGGCATCCACAGGCAGGTACCACCAGTTTGACTGAGCGAAGCTGTGGCATTTCACCGCATCTTTCTCGGTCATGATAAGATGCTGCCCCTGTCGGGCCAGCTGTGTTAATTCTTGCTCGGAGAAGGCTTGATGATCGGCAAACGGTTGACTCACCACCGGCGTGACCCCCAGCATTTTCAGTGTATGAAAAAATCGCGGCGGATGGCCGATCCCGGCCATGGCAACCACGTCTTGCAACGCCGAAGCCGGACAGCGTTCACCGGTTTTCAGGTTAATCAGCTCGGACGGCTGAAGCGTCATCTGCGCTTCTCCCGGCTGCGCCTGACCACCGTTGCAAATCAGAAAATCCACTTCTGCCAGCCGCGCACAGGACTCCCGCAACGGCCCCAGCGGGATCAGCTGTTCGTTACCGAACCGGCGCTGGCCGTCAATCACCACGATTTCGATATCCCTAGCCAGAGCGTAATGCTGCAGGCCATCATCGGTAATGATGATATCGACATCCTGCGCCAGCAACAGCTCAACCGCTTCAGCCCGCTTGGGCGACACCGCCACCGGCACCCCGGTGCGGCGATGGATCAACACCGGCTCATCACCAGCTTCTGCCGTCGGCGTCCCGTCGGTCACCGGATACGGATAATACGGCGCCTTGGCCCCATAACCGCGCGATACCACGCCGGGTTTGAACCCTCTGGCCTTGAGTTGCTCCACCAGCCAGACCACCACCGGGGTTTTACCGTTGCCCCCGGCAGTAATATTACCGACCACCACCACCGGCACCGGCGCGCGATATGCTGGCTTCCGGCCGCTTTGATACTGGCGGCGACGGCGACGACTGATCCAGCCGAACACCTGGCTCAGCGGCCAGAGCAAAGGTTTGAGCACCACCCCGAGCGGATGCTGCTCAAACCAGATTTTTTCAACCCAATTCGCCATTATTCACCAAACTGGATCCGGTGCAGCTGGGCATAAGCACCGTCCAGCGCCAGCAGGTCGGCATGCACGCCACGTTCAATGATTTCACCCTCATCAACCACCAGGATTTGATCCGCATTTTCAATCGTCGATAAGCGGTGGGCTATCACCAATACGGTGCGGTCTTTTTGCAGCTCATCCAGCGCGGCCTGAATGGCACGCTCTGATTCGGTATCCAACGCTGAGGTTGCTTCATCAAGGATCAATACCGGCGCATCACGCAGCAAGGCACGGGCAATCGCCAGACGCTGGCGCTGACCGCCGGACAGGCTGACGCCGTTTTCCCCAATCATGGTGTCCAGGCCATGCTCCATGCCTTCAATAAAGTCCATCGCATAAGCCAGCTTCGCTGCCCGTTCGATTTCTTCCCGGCTGTATTCATTCTCGCAGGCATACGCAATATTGTTGGCGATGGTGTCGTTAAACAAGTGAACATTCTGCGACACCACGGCCACCTGCTGACGCAGGTTCGCCAGCTTGTAATCCTGTAACTCATGACCATCGATGGTGATTTTGCCCGAGTCAATGTCGTAGAAACGGGTCAACAGGTTGGCAATGGTACTCTTGCCCGAACCGGAACGACCAACCAATGCCAGGGTCTGACCGGCCGGCAGCGAGAAGCTGACATGGCGCAGTGCCGGTGCGTCCTTGGTTGGATAGGTAAAGGTGACATCCTTCACTTCAATGTCCCCTTTCACACGCTTCGGCGCATAGGTACCGTGATCTTTTTCCGTTTCCAGCTCCATCAGACCAAACAGGGTCTGACAAGCCGCCATACCACGCTGGAATTGAGAGGTCACATTGGTCAGCGCCTTGAGCGGGCGCATCAGGCCGAACATCGAACTGAAGACCAGGGCAAAGGTCCCCGGGGTCAACTCATTACGCAGCGTCTCGGTATTGGCCAGCACCAGCACCACCACCAAGGCCATCGAAGCAATCACCTGGATCACCGGGTTGGCAATCGCCTGAGCCGACACCAGCTTCATGGTCTGCTGGCGCATCACATTACTGACCTGCTCAAAACGCTCTTTTTCGACCTGCTGACCACCGTAACTCAGCACCACTTTATGCCCTTTCAGCATCTGCTCAGCTGAGGCCGTGACCGAGCCCATGGCATCTTGCATATTCTTGGAAATTTTACGAAAACGCTTCGAAACGACCCGGATACTCACCGCTACGATCGGCGCAATCACCAGCAAAATCGCCGACAGCTGCCAACTGTTCCAGAACATCAGCCCCATCAGCGCGACGATCATCGCCCCTTCCCGTACCAGGCTGACCAAAGCGCCACTGGTGGCCGCAGCCACCTGTTCGGAATCATAGGTGATCCGTGACAGCAGTTTGCCCGAGGATTCTTCATCGAAAAAACCAACCGGCATGTGCATAAAATGATTAAACATCTGGCGACGCAGCCGCATCACCACATTCCCCGACACCCAGGACAGACAATAAGTGGAAATAAACCCGCTGACGCCACGCATGATCATCAGCCCCAGCAGATAGAAAGGCATCATTGCCAGAAAATTTGATTCCAGGGCATCCAGCCCCCCGAAGCTTTCATCCATCAGTGGCTTAATCATCGAGAGCATCAGGGCATCACTGGCAGCACTGATAATCAACGCGACCACGGCCACGGCAAGCCCGGATTTATACAGGCTGATGGATGGCCAAAGCCGCTTAAACGTATCCCAAGTGGATTGATCTGTTGCTTGTGTCATGAAAACCGGTTTTTCTTGAAGTCAATTCGCCACATTCTACTCGCTTCAAGCCGATGCACCAAATAAGTTCCGACCCGGTGGATCAGCGCCGCTCAGTTTTTAAACACCTGTTCCCGCAATTGATTCGGCGAAACAGGCTCAGGGGGCTCTGGTGAACTCCCGGATCCCACCGCCCGAAACCAGCCTCCGCGCACATCCTGACGATAGCGGGTGATCGCAATGACGCCCTGATCAATCTGTGCCGTGACTTGTCCGTGCGCTGCGGTATTGAGCCACTGCGCTCCCTGATCAAGGTAACGCTGACGCACCGTCGGAGACGGCAACTGCCAGGGACTGTAGCGCGCCGCAGAAACCAGTGCGAAGTCCGGCTGCATGGTCGCCAGCCAGGTCGCGGTTGAGGAAGTCTTACTGCCGTGATGCGGCACCAGCAGAATATCCGGTTTGAGCGACGGCTCCAGCCGGGCAAGCAACAGCTCCGAAATGGCATCAATATCCCCGGTCAACAACACCGACACCGGCGACTCGGGAGACAACGCCGCGTCCTGAATTTCAATCACGCAAGAATGCGGATTGGCTGCCCGGGCCACCCGTTTCGGTGGCCACAGCACCCGAAAATCCAGTTGCTGCCATTGCCATGCCTCGCCCCGTACACACGGCGCAAAGCCCGCCCGGTGATCACTGCTGCGCCGCCATATCGGCTGAAGTCGAGACAGCACATCCGCTACCCCACCGGCGTGATCGCTGTCGGCGTGGCTGAGGATCAGACCATCCAGCCGGGTGATGCCGTCACGGCGCAGCACCGGCTCAATCACCGCGTTGGCGATACTGCCCTGCTCCCAGCGATTGCCGGTGTCATACAGCACCGCCCGGCCATTGCGCCGGATCAACAGCGCCAATCCATGACCGACATCCAGCATATCCACCTGCCAAGCCGCCGCTGATACCGACGAGCGCAAAGGACTATCCCGACCCGGCCTGCCATACCAGCCGGCCATCACCAGTGCCACCACCAGAAACCAGGCTTTGTGACGACGGATGGGGACAAACCACATCACCACCAGGAGAAAGATGCCACCCAGCAGATACACCATGCCCCGGGTCGGGATATCCCACCAGGCACCTTCCGCCTGCGCCGCGAGTGCCAACACCGGCACCAGAGAGCGATCGGCCAGCCACCACAGCGCGCCGGAGACCGTCGGCAACCACAAGGTAGCCAGCGCGGCCAAGACCAGCGGCACCGTCACCAGGCTGACCCAGGGTACGGCCAGAAAATTCACCACCGGCGCGACCAGCGAGATCCCCCCGAACCACTGCCATTGCACCGGTAACATCAGCAACAACAGCACGCCCTGCATCAAAGCCAGGGATTTGAACCGACCGAGCAAGGTCTGAAACCGGGTCGGCTGGCTGACTGGACGGGGCTGAACCCCGGCAAGGTTGGCACAATAGAGAACCCAGACGGCTGCAAAGGAGAGCCAAAATCCGGCGCCGTAGGAGCCCAACGGGTTCAGAACCAAACACAAAACCAGAGCCACCAGCATCACCTGCCAGCCCGGCCACTGCACCCGAAAACGAATAAGCCCCAACACCAGCAGGCATGTCAGAAGTGCCCGTTGGGTCGGCAAACTGAATCCGGCCAGCCAGGCGTAACTAAAGGCAAGCAGCAACGCCAGCCACATCGGTAACCACAGCAGCCGGGGATGTTCCGGACTCAGGCCACGGATCACCCGCCCCAGCCACCAGCCGCACCCGACCGCCAGGCCGATATGTAAGCCGGAGATCGCCATCAGGTGCGCCAGCCCGCTGTCGCGCAGGATCAGCCAGTCCTGACGGGTCAGGCCATCGCGAAATCCGAAACTCAGAGCCAGCAAGTAAGGTTGATAATTCAGGGCCTGGGTCAGAGCGGTGACCTGATCGAACAGTTGCTGACGCCACGCCGGCGGCGCTGTCGCAGCGAGCGGTTGCGCCTGAATCACCAGCCCCCGCCCATGCAGTCCGTGCGCCAAAAAATACCGCTCGGCATCAAAACCAGCCTGATTGACCCGGCCATATGGCCGCTTGAGCCGTACCTCCAGTTGCCAACGTTGGCCTAGTTTGAGCGGGGGCGCTTGCGGCCATTCCAGCCGCACCCGGAGTCTTGTTCCCAGCGGCAATGGCTGATGATCGAAAGTATCCAGCGTGAACTCGACATCGCGAATAGGGATATTTTGATTTAATAGGCTACTAACTTCGCCAGCTATGGTAATATTCTGACGCTCAAGGGGGATCATCTCGACAGCTTCAAGATAAGCCGTTGCGCCTGTTTTTGCGATCAGCGCGCCGACAACCACCCAGCTTATCCATTTGAACCGCCCAACGGATGAAATAAAACCACCTATCATTAAGGCTGTCACAAACCAGAGATATCCTGGAACCTGCGGCCAGAAATGAAGCGATAATATCCCTGCTGCAATACCGGCTAAGGCTTGGTTCATAACCGTATTGCCATAATCACAACTGAAATAAAATGCCAAGACAAGTTATAAGACGTTTCTTGCCAAGCCATGACGTGATCAAGCGCCAGAAAGCGCTGAAGATTTTCGGAAATGTGCTTTACAACCCAAACCTGTGGTGCCTCAACCGGCGTTCTGCGTCGGGGGCGTTTGCTGTTGGCCTGTTTATGGCGTTCGTCCCGTTGCCCAGCCAGATGATCATGGCGGCCGGACTGGCGATTCTGTTCAGTGTCAATCTGCCACTGTCGGTCTGTCTGGTTTGGGTCAGTAATCCGGTGACCATGCCGGTGCTGTTCTATGGCGCTTACAAGCTCGGTGCCTGGCTGATGAATGCTCCCCACCAACCTTTTCATTTCGAACTTTCCTGGGAGTTTCTGCTGCACCAAATGAGCCAAATCGGACCTCCGTTCCTGCTGGGCTGTACGGTCAGTGGCATAGCCTGTGCCCTGGTCGGCTACTTCGGGATCCGTGGCCTGTGGCGCTATTCCGTAGTACGCAGCTGGAATCGCCGCCGGTTCCGCTAACCTGGGTTCCAGTCATAAAAAAACCTCGCCCATGCGAGGTTTTTTTATGGCCGCGATTGAAATCTCAGACAAGTCGTTCTTTAGTTTCCGTCCCCTGAGCTGAGAGTTATCCCGTTATAGCGGGTATTCCATCACACGCGATACACAATGGTGCGTGAATTGCCTCGCATCGCTACGTCACTCACAGCGATGCGGTGCCGTCTCAAATCTATTTCGCACTCAACACCTGGGCCGGTTGCAAGCGGCTGGCACGTCTGGCCGGATACCAGGTCGCCAGCAGACTCAGTGCTATCGCCGTCACGGCCACAATCACCACATCCTGCAACGCCAGCTCAGTCGGCAGAAAATCAACGAAATAGATATCGCCGGACAAAAACTGGTGTCCCAAGACCGTCTCCAGCCCTTTCAGCATAGTCGTCAGATTCAGTGCCACCAGCGACCCCAAGAGAGAGCCCACGCCGCTGCCGACCACCCCGGAGAGCAGGCCATGCCAGATAAAGATCGCCTTCACCAGCCCGTCACCGGCGCCCATGGTCCGGAGAATTGCGATATCAGCCGCACGGTCCTTCACTGCCATCATCAGGGTGGAAACAATATTGAAACAGGCAACGCCAATCACCAGCACCATGACCAGATACATAATGGTCCGGACCATCTGAATATCCCGGTACAGGTAGCCGTATTTCTGATTCCAGCTCTTAAGATAAACATATACCGGCAGGGTAAAGCCCACTTCCCGGACAACCGCTTGCGCTTCCAGCACCTGGTCGACATTGAGTGAAATCCCGGAGATCCCCTCGCCCATCGATAAATACTGCTGGGCATCCGCCAGTGGGATCAGCGCCAGATTGTGATCAAGTTGTCCCCCCAGGGCCAGCAACCCGACAACCTGCAGCCGGATTCGATGCGGCGCCTTGAGCTGCAGCGCCGGATCCGGATTCGGGATCATCGCCGTGATCCAATCCCCCTCGGTGATCCCCAGTTGATCCGCAATGCCCTGGCCCAGGATGACCTGCTTCTGGCCGGCCGTCAGCTGATCCCAGGCTCCATTCCGGACGAAATTCGGCAGTGCACTGACCTTGCGCTCCTGCGCCGGTTTCACCCCACGCACTTCGACCGCTTTGAGGTTGGTGCCTTTTTCAAGCAAGGCGGTAAAACGAATGTAAGGCGCAGCAGCCGTCACCCGTGGATGCGATTCCACGGTTTCCAGAATTGGCTGCCACTCGGTAAACGGCGGCTGAACGGCTTCCAGCTCCCCATGCGGGATGACGGCCAGCACGCGATTTTGCAACTCGCGCTCAAAGCCGTTCATGGCTGACAGACCGATAATGATCACAGCAACCCCGACGGCAATCCCCAGCATGGAAGAGACCGAAATAAACGACACCATCCGGTTGCGCTGTTTGGCCCGGCTGAACCGGCTGCCGATGAACAGAGAAAGCGGTCGGAACATCAGGCCACCTCGACTTGGGTCAACACGCCATCTTGCATGCTCATACAACGATCCAGCTTGCCGGCCAGCTCATTGTCGTGGGTCACCACCAGAAACGCCGTGCCGGACTCCTGATTCAGCTTGCGCATCAAATCGTAAATCTCCAGCGCGGTTTTATGATCCAGGTTCCCCGTCGGCTCATCGGCCAGCACAATCGCCGGATCATTGACCAGCGCCCGGGCGATCGCCACCCGCTGACGCTCCCCGCCGCTGAGCTCTGCCGGGCGATGTTCAAAGCGGTGTTTCAGCCCGACCTGCTCCAGCATATTTTCCGCTTTCGCCCGGGCTTTTTCCGCCGCCAGCCCGCCAATCAGCAGTGGCATCGCGACATTTTCCACCGCACTGAAATCCGCCAGCAGGTGGTGGAACTGATAGACAAAGCCCAGCTCCCGGTTGCGGATTTTCGCCTGCTTGCCCGAACTCATGGCATTGAGCTTCTGGCCCTTGAAAAACACATCGCCGCTGGTCGGCTCATCCAGCGCGCCCAACAAGTGCAGCAGCGTACTTTTACCGGAGCCGGACGCCCCGACAATCCCGACCAGCTCACCGGCATTGATGGCAAACCCGACGTCTTTCAGCACTTCCGTTTCGAGTTGCGCCTCGCGATACACCTTGCGCAGGGCGTGACAAACCAATAGTGAATTACTCATAACGTAAGGCCTCAGCAGGACGTACAGATGCTGCACGATAAGAAGGAAACACAGTGGCCAGCAAGCTCAGGACAATTGCCCCGACAACCACAATAACAATTTGCATCGGTTTGACGACCACCGGCAGGGAGCCGCCGACCATCAGCAACTGAACGCCGAGCACCGACAGCACCGTATTCAGATTCAACGCCAGCAACGTGCCCAGCACGCCACCGGCAACAGCGCCAATCACCCCGCTGCTGGCCCCCTGGACGATAAAGACCAGTAACACCTGACGGCTGGTCATGCCCTGGGTTTTGAGAATGGCGACCTCTGCCTGCTTCTCCATCACCACCATGATCAGCGCGGAAATGATATTAAAAGCCGCCACCCCGATGATCAGCCCCAGCATCAGGCCCATCATGTTCTTTTCCATTTTCACCGCCTGGAACAACTCGCCCAATTGCTGGCGCCAGTCAGACCACATCCACTCATGCGGTAGCGGCTGCTCGGCCAGCTCGGTGACGACAAAGGGATCATCGACAAACAAGCGCCAGCCGGTCATTTCATTCGATTTGTAGCGCAGCAAGCGCCCGGCGTCGGTGATATTGGTCAGCAGCAGTTGTTTGTCGACATCAGAACTGGCGTTAAAAATGCCTTCCACCACAAAATTGCGCTGGCTCGGGATCCGGCCAATCGGCGTGTACTGGCTGGCACTGGTGACCATCAGGCGCACTTTGTCACCCACCTTCACCCCCAGCTCGCCGGCCAGTGACTGACCCATAATGACCCGGTAACTCCCCGGCGTCAGGTTCGACAGCTTGCCCTGGGTCAGATGATAACCGAGCGGCTCATAAGCATTGGGATCGATGCCCAGCAGCATCCCGGCGGACAGCGACGCCGCACTCTGCACAATGGTCTCACTGCGGGTCAGCGGCATCACCATCGAGACATACGGCAAGGTCGTCAGGGCTGCCGGTGGCGCCGGTTCGCGAACCATGCGGCCGTCTGGCTGGGAGATCACCGCCTGGGGCATCACCCCGAGGATGCGCGACTTCAGTTGCTGCTCGAAGCCATTCATCACCGACAGTACCGTCACCAGGGCCAAGACCCCGATGGTGATCCCGGCGGTGGACATATAAGAGACAAAGCGGCTGAAGCGATCCCCAGAGCGCCCCCGCAGGTACCGCAAGCCAATAAAAAATGAGACTGGATGAAACATAAACCGAGTCGATACCATCCTGTTGTAAACTGCCAGCAAGAATAACCGTTGCCGGACGGGATTACCATCCGGAGGCGAAAACTGGCGAGAAAACAGCAGGTAAAATGAACACTGCACCGCCCTTTGCTTGCTCGATGACCACGGGTAAGTGATAATCGAAGAATAGTAATCATGACGTGAGTATGACATGAACCAGGACGAGTATTTTTCAGTCCACGCCGGGCTAACCATCAATGTCGAACGACTCGCTGACGGGGAATCCCTGCCCGACGAGTCAGCGTTCCTCCTGGAGATCCCGCCCCTGTTTCGTGTCGCCAGTGAATGCTCCGGTTTCGAAGAAGGCATTGAGCAGTCTCTCGGCAAACTGGCCCAGAAAGACAATCAACTGCTGTTGGACTATCTCAAAGCGCAGAACAACAAAATTAACCTGTTGCTC
The DNA here is from genome assembly GCF_025398175.1 of Photobacterium sp. TY1-4. Classification (NCBI taxonomy): domain Bacteria; kingdom Pseudomonadati; phylum Pseudomonadota; class Gammaproteobacteria; order Vibrionales; family Vibrionaceae; genus Photobacterium; species Photobacterium sp. TY1-4. Next base: position 1,221,403 of record NZ_CP099734.1, on the reverse strand, counting down.
TCCTTTGTCCTGTCGCAACAAGACAACCCGGCACTGCGCTATACCACCGAGACTTTCGGCGCCAGCCAACTTACTTTTACCGCGACCCAGCCTTTTCAGGTCGGCCGTTATACCCGGGTAAAGCTATTCTTAGACAAGCCGTCTGCGGCAGTGTACTGCTATGCCGAGGTGACGGACTGCCGGGAAAAAGGCGATGCGTTTGAAATCACACTGAAATATATTCGTTTGCAGGAAGATGATCAGGATCTGCTGATCCGCGCCGCCCTGTATGTTCAGCAAAAACTCCTGCGCCAGCGCGCGCAACAGCGAACCGAAAACCAATAAGCTCATGAAACCAAACCAACTCCTTTCGCTCCCCCTGCCCGGTAAGCCAGGGGATAACCGATTTATCGGCAATGTTTCCGGTGCCGCGCTGGCTTTATCGCTTGCCGAGCTGGCCCAGGCGCATCCAGGCCCCGTGCTGGCGGTCGTTCCGGACACCCAAACGGCCTTACGACTCCAGCCGGAAGTCAGCCAGTTCACCGATCTTGACGTCGGTGTCTTCCCGGACTGGGAAACCCTGCCCTACGACAACTTTTCGCCGCATCAGGACATTATTTCTGATCGTCTGGCCCGGTTGTATAGGCTGCCGACGCAAACCGACGGGATCCTCCTGGTCCCGATCAGCACCCTGCTTCAACGACTGACGCCGCGCGAGTTTATTCACCAGCACGCCCTGATGGTCCGCAACGGCGATCGCCTGTCGCTTGAGAAACTGCGCATGCAGCTTGAAGCTGCCGGCTACCGCCATGTCGATCAGGTGATGGAGCACGGCGAATATGCCAGCCGGGGCTCGCTGCTGGATCTGTTCCCGATGGGTAGCAGCCAGCCGTACCGGATTGACTTTTTTGATGACGAAGTCGATTCCATCCGCCAGTTTGAGCCGGAAACCCAGCGCTCCACCGGAGAGATCGACCAGATCCACCTGCTCCCGGCCCACGAATTCCCGACCGACGACCTAGCGGTGGAGAATTTCCGCATGCGCTGGCGCGAGCGCTTTGAAGCCCGTCGCGAGCCGGAATCCATTTACCAGCAGGTCAGCAAACGCACCTGGCCGGCTGGCATCGAATACTGGCAGCCGCTGTTCTTCGAGCAAACCGAAACCCTGTTCGACTACCTGCCGGACGCCAGCCTGCTGCTGACCATCGGCGAGCTGGAACCAGCCGTCGATCACTTCCTCAGCGACGCCGCCTATCGCTATGAGCAGCGCCGGGTCGATCCGCTGCGCCCGCTGCTCAACCCGTCTGAGCTGTGGCTGACCAAAGAAGAGATGTTCGCCGGCTTTAATCCACTGCCACAGGTGCGACTACGCCGTGAGCCGGAACCCGACAAAGCCGGGCGGTTCAACCCGGCACTGACGCCGGTGCCGTCGCTGACGATCAATCATCAGTTGAAGGAGCCACTGGCCGAACTTCGCCGCTTTGCAGAACAATTTGACGGGAAAATCGTGTTCTCGGTCGCCTCTGAAGGTCGCCGGGAAGCCCTGCTGGATCTGCTGGCCCGGATCAAACTGCGGCCGCGGGTCTGCCACAGCCTGGTTGACGCCGTTGCCGCTGCGGACAAGTTCACCCTGATCATTGGTGCCGCCGAACAAGGCTTTATGCTTGCCGAGCCGGCCCTGGCCCTGATCTGTGAAAGCGACTTGCTCGGTGAACGTGTGGTCCAGCGCCGTCGCCGCGATGACAAGAAAGTCATCAACACCGATACCATTATCCGCAACCTGGCTGAGCTGAAAATCGGCCAGCCGGTGGTCCACCTCGAACATGGCATCGGCCGGTATCAGGGCCTGCAAACCCTGGAAGCCGGCGGCCTGAAAACCGAATACGTAACACTGGAATACCAGGGCGGTGCCAAGCTGTACGTCCCGGTGGCATCGCTGCACCTGATCAGCCGCTACTCCGGCGGTGCAGAAGACACGGCCCCGATCCACAAGCTGGGCGGCGAAACCTGGGCCAAGGCCCGCAAGAAAGCGGCCGAGAAAGTGCGCGACGTTGCCGCCGAGCTGCTCGATGTCTATGCCAAACGCGAAATGAAACCGGGCTTTAAGTTCACCCTGGATCGCGAAGCCTATGCCGACTTCTGCACCGGCTTCCCGTTCGAAGAGACCCACGATCAGGCACTGGCAATCAACGCCGTACTGTCAGATATGTGTCAGGCCAAAGCCATGGACCGCCTGGTGTGCGGCGATGTCGGCTTCGGCAAAACCGAAGTGGCGATGCGGGCTGCGTTTGTGGCGGTCGACAACAACAAACAGGTTACGGTGCTGGTGCCGACCACCCTGCTGGCCCAGCAACACTTCGAGAACTTCCGCGACCGCTTCGCCAACACCCCGGTGCGGGTCGAGGTGCTGTCGCGCTTTAAAACCGCCAAAGAGCAGAAACAAATTCTGGCCGATGTCGCCGACGGCAAGATCGATATTCTGATCGGTACCCACAAGCTGCTCAACGCCTCGGTGAAGTACCAGGATCTCGGCCTGCTGATTGTCGATGAGGAGCACCGCTTCGGGGTGCGCCAGAAAGAGAAGATCAAGTCGCTGCGGGCGGATGTCGATATCCTGACCCTCACCGCAACGCCGATCCCGCGGACCCTGAATATGGCCATGAGCGGGATGCGGGACCTGTCGATTATCGCGACGCCGCCGTCACGCCGCCTGGCGATCAAGACCTTTGTCCGCGAGCACGAAGACATGCTGGTGCGCGAAGCGGCGCTGCGGGAAATTATGCGCGGCGGCCAGGTGTACTTCCTCCACAATGATGTCGATTCGATTGAAAAGACCGCCGAGGATTTGGCCAAACTGATCCCCGAAGCCCGGATCACCTTTGCCCACGGCCAGATGCGCGAGCGCGAGCTGGAGAAGATCATGAGTGATTTCTACCACCAGCGTTTCAACCTGCTGGTCTGCACCACGATCATCGAAACCGGGATCGACGTCCCGACAGCCAATACCATTATCATCAACCGTGCCGATCATCTCGGTCTGGCCCAGTTGCACCAGTTGCGCGGCCGGGTCGGCCGGTCGCATCACCAGGCTTACGCCTATATGCTGACCCCACATCCGAAGCGGATGACCAAAGATGCCGTCAAACGCCTCGAAGCCATCGCTTCGCTCGAAGATCTGGGTGCCGGGTTTACCCTGGCAACCCATGACCTGGAAATTCGCGGTGCCGGGGAACTGCTGGGCGATGAGCAAAGCGGTCAAATCCAATCGGTTGGCTTTACGCTGTTTATGGAAATGCTGGAGCAGGCGGTCGAGGCACTCAAAGCCGGCAAAGAGCCGTCGCTCGATGATTTGCTGCGCGAGCAGACGGAAGTGGAGCTGCGCCTGCCGGCGTTGCTGCCGGATGATTACATTCCGGACATCAACACCCGCCTGTCGCTCTACAAGCGCATTGCCAGTGCCGACAATGACACTGCCCTGGGCGAGCTGAAAGTCGAGCTGATCGACCGGTTCGGCCTGTTGCCGGATGCGGCCAGCAACCTGCTGATCCTCAACAAACTTAAGCTCAAAGCGGCGGACATCGGGGTGCGCCGGATTGAAGCCGGTGACAAGGGCGGCTATATCGAATTTGCCCAAAATGCGTCAATCGATCCGGGTTTCCTGGTCAGTCTGCTACAATCGCAACCGCAGCATTACCGGATGGAAGGCCCGACCAAACTGAAAATGATGGCGCCGATGAGCGGCAAAGACAAGCGCATTGAATATGTTGACGGCCTTTTAACAAAGCTGGCTGAAAACACTCTATAATAGAAGCACTATTGTACGGGGTATAATCTTGAAAAAAATGATTTATTTGCTGCTGCTCGCCATCAGTTGGCCGAGCCTGGCAGCACGACAATTTGACATTGAAGTGATTCTGTTCAAGCGCAATATTGAGCCGACCCAGACCGGTGAAGCGTGGCCGGATCAGCCACCGCCGCTCAATCTCAAGGGTACGATTTCCTTTGCCGACAGCGAGCAACTGACGGCCAGAGGGATCAGCGTGATGCCGGCCAATCAGTATCAACTGACAACACAATATGACAAACTGAAAAGCCATGCCGGTTTCCAGCCGCTGGCTCACTTTGGCTGGCGCCAGGGTGATCTGAGCAAGGCCGCAGCACCGAAATTCTATTTCACCGCCGGACGGGACTTCTCCGATCAATACCTGCCGGATGGTACGTCCAAAGCCGAGCTGAAACGACGTCAGGTCACCGAGCCGCAAACGCTGCCGTCTGTCAAAACCGATGCAGCCGAAACCAATACCGCCCTGCCGGTGACAGCAGATCCGGCAGCCGACAGTGCGGATGCGCCGTTCGCTGCCGAGCCGCACACCCCGCTGTATGAGCTGGAAGGTCAGATCCGGGTCTATGTTCAGCATTACCTGTTTACGGAAGCCAACCTGGATCTGCGCGAGCCAAGCCGCCGCGAGATTATTGTCGGCGCCGAGCCGATGGATCTGGAGACCGAATTGCTCAATGACGAGAGCAATGTTCAGGTCGGCCATTTACAAAAAGTTGAGAAGAAAGTCGAAGTGGAAGAGTTCCTGAAAAGCTACCGTTTCGAGCAGCAACGCAAAATGCGCAGCGGCGAAACCCACTACTTTGACCACCCGCTGATGGGGATGGTGGTTCAGATCCGCCGGGTCGAATAATCCTGCCGAATGCGGTGACGTCCCGAAGGCTGCCGAACCGGCAGCCTTTTTCTTTGCCCGTCGTCCAGCCCCCGACACAACGGCCTATCACATTGCTGTCGCTGCGATTTCTGCCTATGCTTGAAGTCCAACGCAACCGCCCGGACCTGATATCACTGTCGATGAAACTGGACTTCGAACTTGCCACGGCCCGCCTGCGCTGCCGCCCGTATAAATCCGCCGATCTGTGCGCGCTGGTCGATGCCGTACAAAGTTCGGTCACGGCGCTCAGCCCCTGGATTGGCTGGTGCCACGGCACCTATGATCAGCAAGACGCCCATGCCTGGATTCAAGCCAGCCGTCAAAACTGGCGGCAGGATCTCTGCTACGAGCTGGCGCTGTTTGAGCGCCGCAACGATCAGCTGATTGGCAGCGTCTCACTCAATCACCTCTCCCCAACACTCAATACGGCCGAGCTGGGCTACTGGATCCGCGCGTCAGCCCAGCAACAAGGGTATGCCACCGAAGCCTGCCAGGCCGTGATTCGGTTTGCCTTCAACACGCTCGGACTCACCCGGCTGGAAATTGTCACCCATGCCGACAACCTGGCCAGCCAGCATACCGCGCTGGCCTGCCAGGCCAAATTTGAGTGTACGGCCAGGAACCGGATATACCAGCACAGTACCCCATGTGACGGTATCGTGTTTTCCCTCATCCCGGAGGATATTCACCCCAAGCGGCCATAATCGACCCGGTAACAATTTCAAACGGTTCGCAATTGGAATGAATTCAAGGGGTAAGGTACTATGGGGGTCATTCAGTCAACGAACAGGGATTTCCCGTGCTAAAAATACTGATCACCATCGCCATTGTGGCGCTCGTTATTTTCATGATTCAGCGCTCGCACGGCAACAAGCAAGCCGCAGCAGAACATATTGAGGCCGGCAAAGCGTTCCTGGCGCAGAACCTACAACAAGACGGCGTCCAGGCCACCGCCTCCGGCCTGCAATATCAGGTGCTGCAGGAAGGGACCGGCACCGTTCACCCCAAAGCCTCAGATAAAGTGACCGTTCACTATCACGGCACGCTGATTGACGGCACGGTCTTTGACAGCTCGGTCGAGCGCGGCAAGACCATTCAGTTTGGGTTGGGACAAGTGATTAAAGGCTGGACCGAAGGATTGCAGCTGATGGTCGAAGGCGAAAAGACCCGCTTCTTCATTCCGGCTGAGTTGGCCTATGGCAACCGCGGTGTCGGAAAGATCCCGCCGGGCTCGGTGCTGATCTTTGATGTTGAGCTGTTCAAAATCAATTAAGGCCTGCTCCACTCGCCGACAAAAAACGCCGCTTTGAAAGCGGCGTTTTTGATTTCCGGATAGACAACCCTGTGTTCGCTTAGTGCAACTTGAGGTTCGGGCGCAGCACCCGGTTGATCCGGCCCACCAGCATCATCAGGCCGGTTTTGAACAGGCCATGCAGCGCGATCTGGTGCATGCGATACAAGGAGATATATACCACCCGGGCAATCCGTCCTTCCACCATCATCGACCCTTTGGTCAGGTTGCCCATCAGGCTTCCGACCGTCGAGAAACGGCTCAGCGAGACCAGTGAGCCGTGATCGCTATACACAAACGGCTTTTGCTGACGATCGGTCAGCTTGGCCACGATATTTGAGAAGCAGCGGCTGGCCATCTGGTGGGCGGCTTGTGCGCGCGGCGGAACCAGGCTGCCGTCTTCCTGCGTACAGCAGGCCAAATCACCAATCACATAGATATCATCGTCGCGGGTCGTTTGCAGCGTCGGTTTTACCACCAGCTGGTTAATGCGATTGGTTTCCAGCCCGGCAATGTCCTTCATGAAATCCGGCGCCTTGATCCCGGCGGCCCACACCATAATTTGGGCCGGAATATGCTCGCCGTCTTTGGTGGTCAGCCCGGTTTGATCGGCTTTGGTCACCATGGTCGCAGTGCGAACGTTCACGCCCAGCTTAGTCAGCTCGCTATGAGCCGCTGATGAAATCCGCGGCGGCAGCGCCGGTAGAATACGCTCGCCGGCTTCCACCAGATTCACGTTCAAACGGGAGCTGTCGAGATCACCGAACCCGTAGTTTCGCAACTCTTTCACCGCATTATGCAGCTCGGCAGACAGCTCCACCCCGGTCGCCCCGGCACCGACAATCGCGATATCGACGGTTTTCTGCTCTTTATTGGCATGCAGCTTGAGGAACTGGTTGTTCATTTCGGTCCGGAAACGGTGCGCCTGCTCCGGACTGTCGAGGAAAATACAATGCTCCCGTACGCCCGGGGTCCGGAAATCGTTCGATGTCGAGCCGATCGCCAGCACCAGGATGTCGTACTCCAGTTCACGTTCCGGCAACAATAACTCGTTATGCTCATCGTAAAGCGCGGCTAGTTGAATGGTTTTCCGCTCACGATCAATCGATTGCAGCGCCCCCATCTGGAAATCAAAGGCATGGTTCTTGGCATGGGCACGGTAGCTGAGCGCGTCGACCCCGGCATCCATAGAGCCGGTCGCCACTTCGTGCAGCAGGGGTTTCCACAAGTGGCTGGCTTTTCGATCGACCAGGGTGATCTGTGCGCGGCGCTTGCGCCCCAGCGTTCGGCCCAGCTTGGTGGCCAGCTCCAGGCCGCCGGCACCGCCGCCCACTACGATAATTCGAGTCACAATAACTTCCTCTTATTTTGTATAAATTTTGATCTACCATGCTGCCCGCCGCGGCCGAAAAGCCGGGGTGGCTGATGGAGAAATACCAAACTGAGCAGTGCTCTGATCATCGCGCCTATCAAAGTTCACTGTTCAATTTGGTATTGGTGCAGACGGACTGACACCGTCTGTTGGCCGTGTTGACGTTTCGAAGATCAACTGTGTTCGGGAAACATCAACAGGCCCAGGGGTAGGAGATCGCCATTTTGCTTCGTTATTGTGGTGCTGACTTAAACGTTTTTATTGTTTGTAAGTGTTGGGAAATCTTTTTAAATTTATGGGATTGGGTTTCATCCCAGATAATATCGTAATATGCGCCCAGCACCTGTTCTGTCGAGCGATTATCTAATACTTCATCATTGGTTGAAAGTATACAGAGGCAGTTCCCGGCATTTTTTTCCCGAAAATCTGTAACACATTTTGTCGCAATGTCGGCATATTCTTCCGGTCGGTCAATTTTCCCCTCCATGGTCTGCGCCGGATTCAGATTCGGGTTAAAAATTACCTGTTTCACGCCACACAAGAAACCGATCCGTTCTGACCAGTATCCCCCCAACCCGACACCGCAAATCAACGGTTCAGGATCACCGGATTCTTCTTTCAGCTTGTGAACTTCACGCAACAGATGCTGCATATCGTGTTTGGGATGCAGGGTACTGTAATTGACAAAACGCACATCCGGATCAATAAATTGCAGCTGTAGCACCTTTTCATGGTTGCCCGGACTGGTCGCATCAAAACCGTGCAAATAGATAATCATACCGCCCTCTCTGTGTTCCTCTTCTACACGCCCATCAATCTACCACGTTTTGTCCGGTGAAAAAGTAGGGATTATTAACAATTTCCATCAATTTACCCCTATTCATTGATCAAGATTGCTACATCTTTACGGATACTTGTTAACTTCTCATTCAGATGACGCTGCTGTTGCTCAGTCATCGTGTGGTGCAAACGGCTAAGCAACTCGAAGCGGCGATTGAGATAAAAGTCCAACTCGGCTTGTTTCGGCGGATAATGAAAAGCCACCAGATCCGCCAGCACCGTACGCATCCTGCCCGCCAGATCCGGTTGCTGGCGTGTGGCCAGTAACTGGGACCAATCGTGGATAAAGTCCTGCCAGACAAGGATAAACACCGGCTCCATTTCGACCTGATAACCCGCCAGTTCATCCAAGAGGTGACGCTGTTCCGGCGACAAGCGGCCGATCCAGTCTTCGGCCCGATCGGCCAGCCGAATGGCCCGTTCTCGCTGTTTATCCGCTGCACTCAGGGATTGACGCTCGGTCAGGATTTCATTGAATTTGGCTTCGAGCTGACGGCTCATCTCGCCGGCCTGCTGCGGTGAGAAAGTTTTCGCCGCCGCAGCCAAAGGACCGGCCAGCAGGGCCGCGGAGTCCTGCCCCAGGCCGGTAAAGACGTCATGATAATGGCGCACCTCGGCATAACGCATCGGCCGGGCCAGAGAAGTTTGCAATGCCATCAGCTGGCGATGAATTTTCGGCAATTCCTGGCGACGATGCACCGCCAGCGCTTCGTTGAGCGCCGTACTGAACACCTGCTTCTGACTGCTGGTCAGGGTGACATAGTCCGACAGATAGTAGGGAATCCAAAAATTGAGTGTATTGTAGCCAAGCCGTATCACGCAGCCACAGATCAGGACGATTGCAACCACGAGCACACCATAGCGGGCCAGTTTCCGGGACATTGCTCCTCCACAGTCAAAGGCTGTCATCAACACTATACGACTGAAAACCGTGCCGCGTTCAATCAGTTTTGGGGATCTGACTGTTTTTTCGCACTCAGCTGCACCAGTAGTTGCTCAGCGGTTGTGCGGTATGACGGGGTTTGCCACAGGTTGGCACCGGCATAAAACCACAGCAGCGCCAGAAAATCGCACCAGGGCTGCCAGGCCGAAACCGCTTGCTGCCAACGGGCGACATCCCGCTCGCCTCGGGCATGGCAGTAATCCTGGATCGCCCGGGTCCGTTGCGGATCATCGACGATCCCGTTGGCATTGAGCGTCAGCGCCAGATCCAGTGACGGATCCCCGGCACCGGCATACTCCCAGTCAATCACTCGCTCGCTGCCATCGGGCTGAATAATGATGTTATACCGGCCCAGGTCGTGATGGCAGCAGGTATCGGCAAACCAGGCCCGCGGAGCCGCCGCCTGAAACCGGTGATACAGTTGTTGCAGTGACGGGGATTTATCCTGCGGGTGGATATATTGCCAGTAATGCTCGGCTTTGGCCCGGACATCCAGCCGCCAGTCCGGTGCCGGCTGGCGATGAATCCGGCCAAGCAGGGACATCAGGGCGGTGTCAGAAAACTGGGGATCCGCCTCCCGGCCGGGCACCCAGGCGACCAACAATCCAGCTGGTTTTGCGGCGGGGGTCAATGCGGTCTCCGACGGCACCTCCTGATCCCCCGTTTCCCGGCCCAGCAGTCCCAGGCTGGCCGGTGCCAGTCCGGTCGGTGCCAGCCGCGTCAGCATGTGATGCTCATGCACGCGGGATAACCCGAACACCCGGCTCGAATCACTGTCCGGCCGCCAGACGGCTTCGACTTGCATCCGGGTCTGGCGATAGCGCAGCGTCAATTGCCAGCAGCGGTTACTCAAGCCACCACTCAACGGCCGGGCTGACAACAGCGTGTAGCCCGGCAACGCATCCAGCACTTCAGGGTCAAACGTCATGGTTTCCTCTGCGCGCATCACCCTGCTCACAACCGGGCCTTACCAGCCCAGCAGGCGCTTGGCTTCCTGCTTGCGGATTTCCGTTTCATCCGCCCATTCAATCAGGCCGGTTTCCAGATCCATCAGGCGCATGGTCATTTTATAGTACACGTCTTTGTCACTGCCGGCTTGCTTCACAATGCTGGCCAGGTTGCCGTACAGCATGTACTCGGCACCAACCATCTTACCGAACTGAATCGCGGTACTCTGATTCACCAACTCATCGTTATTCTGGAAGTTCAGTTGTTTGCGCACATCTTCGACCCGCGCCATATCGACAAAGCGGAACTTGCCGGAGTTGAGCAGGCGGGTGCTGACCGAGTCGGTGATCGATTCGGTATCAATGTGCTCGCTGGTCTTGTTCTTGATGCTGTCGACCATAATAATTGGCCGCTTGCCATTCCCGGTGATATAAGCCACCGAGCCGGAACCCAGCATGCTGTCAGTCATCTCTTCGGCAATTTTCTGCAAATCCGTTGAGCCGAACTCGATGGTGGTGGTTTCTGCTTCCTGCGCATCGCCGTAACTGACTTTCTGCGCACAACCGCCCATCAGTGCCGCCACCCCCAATAATGCAATCACGCTTTTTTTCATGCTCTGTTTACCTTTTTCTCTGCTCTGTCATGCATGCCAGGCGTCCGCCCGGCAACATCAATAGTCCGCTTCGCGGATATAAATACGATACTGTTTCGCTTCCGGCTTCCGGGCGATCCCCTGCAGGGTCACTGTATCCCGGCCGTGCAGGACAAACTGCCGCCACGGGCTGTCACTGCCACTCACTTCCAACCCCTGGGCATCGTACCAGTAGAACCGGTACTGCAGGTTAAGGTCAGAATGAGCCTTACTCGTGACCGGCACCGCCGCCTTCATCAGCCCGTTGGCATTACCGATCAGGGCTTTTTCAATCTCAACCTGCCGCGCCAGCGATACATTGCCAATCACAACATTTTGATTACTGCTTTCAATACTGATCCCTGAAGTTGCCGACGTACAGCCGACCAGCGCCAGGGCGAACAACAACACAGACACATATTTCATGGTTAACTCTCTCCAAGCAATACCGACCACCACCGGGTTTGCGATCCCTGCCGGGAAACCCAAACCAGAGTGGTTCGGCCGGGAACGACTTTCACATCGAGCGACTCCCCGTTCCGACGCAACGGATAAGTGCCCGCGGGCATCTCAGCCTGATACAAATCCACCACCGCCGGCAATGATTGCCAACTGCGGGTATCCGGCTGCTCGGTCAGCGTATTAAAAATATTCGCCAGCAGGTTACCGACATCATTGCCGTTACTGGCCGCCGCTTTTCTGAATTCATTTTTTGCCACCACCCGCAACGCCTGCCGGGCCACCAGCACCGGCAAATACTCATTCAAGCTCTGGTGGGCCATCTGGTTCACATCTGCCAGTTTACTACCGATCACGGACTGCTGGTTGAGCAACAAGGGGCCTAACGCCGGACCACTTGTTTTGGGATAATACGGCAACGCCAGGTTATAAATCACACTATTGCCGTGTCTGTCGGCCAGCCATAACGGCAAGCGCCAACCTTCCCGGGCCTGAACGACCCCTTGCTCATCTAAAATCACCACCCGGCCAGCGTTTGCGCCCGGCGGCGTGTAACGGCCGTATCTGGCTTCAAGCTGCGCTAAATCCGCACGCATTTGCAATCGGCTTGCCACCCGCAGCACGGTATTGGCAACATACATATTCCCCGGCGCCACGGCCAAGGCTCTTTTATAATCGATATAAGCACTATTCAGATCGCCGTCGGCTTCATACAGCAACCCGGACAGGAAAAACAAATACCCGTTCTGCACGGCAGCCAACTGCTCACCGGCATCGGGATAACGTGCCAGCACGGCGCCCAGATTATTGTTCACCCCTTCTCGGCTGACAGCCTGCGCCGCTTGATTGAGGCTCGCCTCGCGCTCCTTGCGCGCCACCTCCTGGACCTGATTGGCCCGCCGTACTTCAACCAGTGCACCGGACAAATCCCGCTGCTGAAGATAGTTCAGCGCCAGATACAAGTGCAAAAAGCCCAGCTCATAATCGGCCGGTTGATAGGTGATCAGGTTATCGTTGGTCAGCAACGAACCGGCCTGGTTCAGCCCCTCAGAGACTTGGATCTGCGCGGCACGCTGCTGCGCCTTCACCGCTTCATCCGCCAGGTTCAACGCGGCAAAACTGTTCGGGTACTGTCCGGCAAGATACGCAATCCGGCCCCGCTCCATCCCATCCAGGATCTCACCGGCCGGCACATCCGGCAGGCTCTCAAGGGCACTTTGGTACTGCCCCTGCACCAAGGCTGCACGGGCCTCGGTATTGGCCGCACTATAATGGCTGAATAAATTCTGGGGCGATAAGTTCGCACAGGCCGTCAGGGCCAGGGCGAATCCCACAGTTATCGCGTGTTGTATGGTTTTTTTAATCATCAGCGCTCTGAAAAAATCTGAGTCGCCGGCAGTTCAAAACCGGGACGTCATTCACGCTCCCGAGATGAATCACCCGCGACTCAGACTGCTCGCATGGGCTTCACGATGCCGACTCAAACAAGACACGGCAAAGCACCCGACAAGGTCACGAAAAAATTAGCCGACCAGCATCGGTCCCAGCGGTCGGCCACCCAGCAAGTGCATATGAATATGGTACACTTCCTGGCCGCCGTGTGGATTACAATTCATGATCAACCGGTAACCGTCTTCCGACACCCCTTCCTGCTCCGCCAGCTGGCGGGCGACTGTAAACAGGCGTCCCAGCATTCTCTCATCATCGGCTTCAACATCATTCACCGTCGGGATCAGCTTGTTCGGAATGATCAGGATATGGCTCGGCGCGCGCGGGTTAATATCCCGAAACGCCGTCACCAGATCATCCTGGTATAAAATATCTGCCGGAATTTCCTTACGAATAATTTTGCTGAAGATGGTTTCTTCTGCCATTTCATGCTCCATTTACATGTCAGTATGTCGACAGGGAGTATGCTTGAGTCCATGCCATAGAGCAATATTGAACACCGTTTTAAACAGAAATTCCAGTCCGTCTCGCAGCAACAGGGTTATTTTTTGATGCAGCCGTCAAAGTATGTAGTCACTCAGTTCGATTAGGATCTAAGGTCCGTCACACTTCCCCGAGACGAGATGTCTATGTGACTTGTGGGTCGATTTTGTCCAATTTTGCGAACTTTTTTTGCTGGTTGAAATTTCGACATCACAGTTTATACGAAGGTCAATAACATAATTACAGCTTCGTATTACTGTATTTGATGTGGCGTTGCTGTCGCCCATGTTTGCAATGTTAGGGATATTATGAAGACAAGAAATCAAACCTCTGTCATACGACGTATGTACTCCGGGTTTGCTGTCATGGTCGTGCTGTTTGCCGCGACGATTGCTTTGATGCTTGACGGCACCAACCGGATCCACCACCAGCTTGCCACCGTGACTACCGAGGCACTGCCGCTGGTTTCCACCGCCAACCAAACCAGCGTCCGCCTGCTGGCTGCCGATAAAATATTTAAAGATTTTCTCACCAGCCAAAATCCGCAGCGGATGGCCGCAACCGAAACAAACTTTACCCAAGCGCACCAGGCTTTCAATGCCGCCCTGGCGCAGTTGGTTGAAGCGGCCCGAGACAACATCGCCTTGAGCAGCCAGGTCGACGCCCTGATCGCCCTGGAAGAGCGCTACTTCTCCGAGGCCCACACGGCCATGGCGAACTATCGCAGCCAGCTCGATGCCGAGGCGGCCCGGTTACAATCGGCCCGCCGCTTTCAGCAGCTCCACGATGAGCTGAGTGGGAAAATGAAGGAGTTTGTCGCCGATCAGAACAGTATTTCGGTCAAGATGATCGCCAAAAACTACTTCATTAAACTGCGTCAGACCGAGGCCATCACCTCCGACGCACTGGCAACCGATGACATCACGGTGATTGAAAAAGCGGTCAAAGACAATAAACGCTACGTGACTCACCTCGGCAATGCCTACCGTTCGCTCTCTGCCATGCTGCCGGCGCTGAAAGACAAGTTTGACGAGCCGATTAACCAGTACACCCTGGATATCGGCAAGCCGGGTGGTGTGCTGGATGTCCACTATCGCTACATCGAGGCACGCAACCGCCTGTACGAGAATATTGCCACGCTGGCGGCGGAAATTGATCGGGCAACCCTACTGCTCGACAGCTTCCGCACCGAAGCGAACAATGAGATGAACCGTGCCATCGCCCAGGCGGATGAAACCTTTGAGCAGGGACTTCGCAATGCCATCGGCATCGGCGTCGGCGTCACTTTGTTTGCCCTCTTTATCGGCTGGTATCTGGCCCAGAGTGTGCGCCGCCCCCTGGAATCGACCCTGCGCACGCTGGAGGCACTGACCAACGGTGACATGACCCAACGCAGCGACCCAACCCGGTTTGTCGAATTCAACCGGCTGAGCCGCCACATCAATGCCTTGGCCGACAACTTGCAGGAGATTTTAGGCAAACTCAGCCAAGCCTCGGCTGATCTGGCCGTCGTCGCCGAGCAAAACCAGGGCACCACCACCGAAGCCCGCCACCGACTTGATGAACAACGCCAGCAGACCGCTTCCGTCTCAGCAGCCATGACCGAGATGGAACATTCGGTCACGGATGTGTCGCAAAGCGCCCAGCGCACCATGGAGCGGGTGCATAACGTCGAACATGCCGCCAATACTGGGCGCGAAGTGATGAGCCGCAATATCAATACCGCTCATCAGCTTTCCGAGCGGCTGGACGAGTCGGTGTCCGCCGTCACCAAGCTGCAGGAAATGAGCAGCGACATCGGCTCCATCCTCGATGTGATCCGCAATATCGCCGACCAGACCAACCTGCTGGCCCTCAATGCCGCCATTGAAGCCGCCCGCGCCGGGGATCAGGGCCGTGGCTTTGCGGTCGTCGCCGATGAGGTCCGGGTCCTGGCCAAGCGAACCACCGACTCAACGGCCGAGATCGAAACCATGATCCAAAGCCTGCAATCCCGCTCCGGCCAGGCCGTCTCCGTGATGCAAAGCTGTGTCAGTGAAATGGGGAACAGTATCGGCCAGGCGTCAGAGGCCAACAGTGCGATGGAAGAGATCCAGGCCACTATTCTGGAGATCAGTCGGATGAGTACCCAAATCGCCGAGGCCGCGGAAGAGCAGCGCACCACCACCACCGCCATTGCCCGCAATCTGGAAGAGATCAGCCATATCGCTGATGTCAACTACGATGCCATGGAAGAGGTCGCAACGGCGAGCAGCAAGCTCGATGCTCTGGCTCACCAGCAACAACAGCTGGTCACCCGCTTCAAGCTCTAGCCGATCCCCCGGCACTCATGCCCCGGATGCCCTGCGCCGGGGCGGTTGTTACCCTGCTTCGGTTTGCGCAGATCGCTTCCGGTAACAAACTGCGACGCACATCACCGCTGCAAACGATTACGTCATCACAACGCGTCGGGGGCACACCCGGCAAGAATCGCCTTTACATACCCCGATGTTGCCTTTAGAATCGGGCAAATTTTTTGCGAGGGAAGCAATAATGACGACCATGACAATTACCCGTCCAGACGATTGGCACACGCATTTACGAGATGGCGAGGTGTTGCAAGATACCGTTCGTGACATCAGCCGGTATATGGGACGCGCCATTATTATGCCGAATCTGATCCCGCCGGTGACCGATACCGAAGCCGCCCTGGCCTACCGAACTCGCATTCTTGCCGAAAAGCCCCAAGGCAATTTCTCCCCGCTGATGACCCTGTACCTCACTGATAACACCTCTCCCGACGAAGTCCGCAAAGCCAAAGCCACCGGCCATATCTACGCCGCCAAACTCTACCCGGCCGGCGCAACCACCAACTCCGATTCCGGCGTCACCGACATCGACAAACTGCTCCCAACGCTGGAAGCCATGGCTGAGATTGGCATGCCCTTGCTGATCCACGGCGAAGTGACGACCCATGAGGTCGATATCTTTGATCGCGAAAAGACTTTCCTCGACAGCGTGCTGGCACCGATTGTCGACAAGATGCCGAACCTGAAGATTGTGGTCGAGCACATCACCACCAAAGAAGCAGTTGAATTCGTCCGTCAGGCCGGTCCGAACGTCGCGGCGACGATTACCGCTCACCACCTGATGTTCAACCGCAACCACATGCTGGCCGGTGGCATCCGCCCACATTTCTACTGCCTGCCGATCCTCAAGCGCAACATTCACCAGCAGGCCCTGATCGAAGCGGCCACCAGCGGCAGCCCGAAATTCTTCCTCGGGACCGATTCCGCTCCGCACGCCCGCGGTCGTAAAGAATCAGCCTGCGGCTGCGCCGGCTCTTACACCGCCCACGCGGCGATTGAACTGTACGCTGAAGTCTTTGAGCAAGCCGGGGCGCTGGCGCACCTGGAAGCCTTCGCCAGCTTTAACGGCCCGGATTTCTACGGCCTGCCACGCAATACCGACACCATTACCCTGCGTAAAGAAAGCTGGGCGGTGCCGGAAACCATGGCCTTCGGCAAGGATGTCGTGGTACCAATCCGCGCCGGTGAAAGCATCCAATGGACCGTCGCTGACTAACCCTGCTTTATCGGCCTGCGAGATCTCCCGCAGGCCGCTCGCCTGTCATTCCCCAACACGTGCCGAACCCCAGTTTCGAAACTTGCTGCGCCGCCCACCTGCCCTTCAGGCCACCGAGGCGGATGTCCGTGGCAGCGCCACCCGATGGAACAGGCGGTAGAGCACCGGCACCACAATCAGGGTCAGCACCGTGGCAAACCCCAAGCCAAACATAATGGTCACCGCCATCGGCTTGAAGAACACATCCGGCAGCAGCGGGAGCATCCCGAGAATGGTGGTAATAGCGGCCATACAGACCGGACGGACCCGGCTCACCGACGCCTCCACGATGGCCGCATATTTTTCCTTGCCGCTGCTGATCTCGATTTCAATCTGATCCAGCAGCACAATGCCGTTTTTCACCAGCATGCCCGATAAGCTGAGAAAGCCGAGCAGCGCCATAAACCCGAACGGGGTGTTGAGCAACAGCAGCCCGGTGGTCACCCCAATCACCGCCAGCGGCACCGTGGCCCAGACAATCAGCGCTTCCTTGACTTTATTGAACAGAAAGATGGTGATCAGGAACATGAACAGATAACCCATCGGCATGGTCTGGAACAGCGATGCCTGGGCATCGGCTGAGGATTCATATTCCCCGCCCCACTCCAGCGCGTAACCCGGCGGAAAGTCCAGCGCTTCTATTGCAGGCTGTATCCGAGCCTGAACCGTCGCTGCGGTTTCCTCGCCCAGCGGATCCGGGTCTGCCATGATGGTTAGCATCCGCTTGCGGTTCTTGCGGGCGATCAGCGGATCTTCCCAGCGCACATTGACGCCGCCAATCACCTGCTGCAACGGCACATAGCCGCCGACCGCCGGACTCCAGATCTTCATCCCTTCGATCGACGTCACATCGACCCGTTCTTCGTCCGGCAACCGGGCAACAATCGGCATCAGGTTGGTCCCTTCCCGATAGATCCCGACCGCCAGGCCGGAAAACGCCATTTGCAGCAGATCATCGACATCCTGTTTGGTGATCCCGTAGCGCCGCGCCTGGCTTTCGTTAAACACCGGCTCCAGCACCTTGGTCCGCTCCCGCCAGTCATGGCGGATGTAGAATGCCCCCGGATCGGCCTGCATGATGGCATCTACCTGCTTGGCCAGCCCACGCAGCACGGTCGGATCCGGCCCCACCAGCCGAGCTTCGATTTTAGCCCCGGAGGACGGTCCCAGCATGATTTGCTTGAGCTTGTACTCCAGCTCCGGATAGCGGGCATCCAGCCGCTGGCTGAACTGCCGCATCACCGGGACCACGTCTTCAAAAGTTTTCACCCGGATGATCAGCTCCCCGTACGCGGCGTAACTTTTCTCCGGCGAATAGGTCAGCATGAACCGCTGCGACCCCTTCCCGGCACTGGCACTGACATAGGTCACCGCCTCGCTCTCGCGGAGTTCCGTTTCCAGCTCAGCCAGCTTGGCATCGGTCGCCCGGATGTCCGTCCCTTCCGGCAACCAGATATCGACCATAAACATCGGGGTGGTCGACGCGGGGAAAAAGGACTGTTTGAGTAACCCAAAGCCATACAGGCTCACCCCCAGCATGGCCACCAGCACAATCACCGTCAGCCAGGCCCGGCGCATACACCATTCGAGAAACGTCCGGTACACCACAAACAATTTACCTTGATAGGGATCCGTCTCTTCACCGCTGCTCTCGCTTTTCTGCCGGCGGAAGAACAGATCGCCAAAAAACGGCGTCAGGGAAATAGCCGTGAACCAGCTCAACATCAACGAGACCAGCAGCACGGTGAACAAGGTTCGACAGTACTCACCGGTGGAGTCCTGTGACAGTCCAATCGGCGCAAACGCCATCACCGCAATCACCGTCGCCCCCAGCAGCGGCCATTTGGTCTGGGTCACGATATCCGAGGCGGCTTCCATCCGGGTGCGCCCTTTTTGCATACCGATCAAAATCCCTTCGACCACCACAATGGCATTATCCACCAGCATCCCGAGCGCAATGACCAGCGCCCCCAGCGAGATCCGCTGCAGGTCAATCGCCATCCACTTCATAAACACAAAGGTGCCCAGCACCGTCAGCAGCAGGATCAGGCCAATGAGCAAGCCGGAGCGCAACCCCATGAAAAACAGCAAGACGATAATGACGATCGCCACCGCCTGGCCAAGGCTGATCACAAAGCCGCTGACCGACTTGTCGACTTCGGTCGGCTGGCTATAAACGGCACCGATATTGATCCCGATCGGTTGCTGCTCCTTGAGCTCGGCAAGGCGAATTTGCACCCGCTGCCCCACTTCCACCACGTTGACCCCGGACGTAAATGCGACCCCGACATGCAAGGCCTGCTTGCCGTTATAGCTCACCAGGTTGGACGGGATTTCCTTGAATCCCCGCCGGATATCCGCCACATCCCGCAAGTAGATCAGGCCCTCGGCGCCGGATTCGGTAATGATCAGATCCCCCAGCTCATCCACATTCAGGAACTCCCCCGTCGGGTGTACCCGAATATACTCGTCGCCAATGCGGACAGCCCCGGCACTGGTCACCAGATTCTGGGTTTGCAGGGTGTTATAAATAGTCTGTGGGGAGATCCCCAGGCTGCTCAGTCGCTGCATGGAGATTTCGATAAACACCTGCTCCTGCTGGGTTCCGGTGACGGACACTTTGGCCACCCCGTCAACCAGCTCCAGCTCCCGGCGCAGGTAATCAACATAGTCGCTCAGCTCTTTATAACTGTAGCCATCCCCGGTGATCGCCAGCAGCACCCCGAACACATCCCCGAAATCATCGATCACCTGGGGTTCATGAACGCCGGGAGACAGACTGGGTTTCAAATCGTTGACCTTGCGGCGCAGCTCGTCCCAGATTTGCGGCAAGTCATCCGGGCCGTAGTTATTCTTCATGGTCACGGTGATTTGGGACAACCCGCGGCTGGAAATCGAATTGATTTCATCTACATAGGCCAGCTGCTGGATTTCCTTCTCAATGGGGTAGGTCACTTCCTCTTCAACCTGAAGCGGAGTCGCCCCCGGATACGCGGTCACCACCATAGCATCTTTGATGGTAAACGCCGGGTCTTCCAGCCGCCCGAGTCCGAAAAAAGACAAGGTCCCGCCAATGAGGAAGATCAGCGTCATCATCCAGCTGATCACTTTGTTTTGGATAAAATAGGCGGCAATGTCTTGTTTCATCTTATTCTGCCTCGCTATCGACAATACTCACCTGCTGTCCGTCCTGCAGACGATTCCCCCCGGCGACCACAATCTGTTCGCCCGCTTCCACCCCAGCGCGTAATCGCGCCCCTTGCGGGATCACCTTGTCAAACACCACCCGGCGCTTCGCCACCCGGTTCTCATCCCCGACCACCCAGACAAACTTGTTCTCGGAGCTGAGCGGATCGCCATCCTGGTTAAAGACCGCTTCAATCGGGATCACCACCTCATTGTGCTGGTAGATTTTGAGCTTCTGGGCATCCGCACGTACTTCCACCGGCATCCCGTCCAGAATGAACTGCTGCGGCGGCATCGGCATGGTCAAGGTGACCAGAAACGAACCCAGCTCCGGGTCCGGCTCGGTGGTGAACTCCTTGAGCCGGGCTTGATACGCGGCGCCGTCACTTAAAATCACCTGGGCCCCCGGTTTGGATTGCTGTACTTCCACCGCGGTGCTTTGCGAGTAGATCATATCCGGCGCCTGGATAATGATGTCGACCCAATCCATCCGGTGGATATTCATGATCCCCTGCCCGGCCTGCACATTCTCGAACTGCTCGACCGGGATCCGGGAGATCACGCCGTCGAACGGCGCCCGGAGCTCGGTAAAGGTCAGGCGGAGTTTGTTGAGATTCAGCTGCGCCAGGGCAATCCGGCGCTGGGCCTTGAGCTCATCAAACTGGGATTGCGACAGAAAACCACGCTTAACCAGTTTGGCCGAACGCCGGTATTGGCTGTCGGCAACATCATACTTGGCCTGGGCATCATCCACGGCCAGCCGGTAATCGGTCGTATCAAGCTGAGCCAGCAGCTGGCCCGCCTTTACTTTTTCACCAGGATTGATATGGATCCGCGTCACTTCCCCGGGAATGCGAAACGACAGGCGGGATTTATCCGCCGCCGCCGCCACCGCCGGAAAACTCAGTTGGGGCGAACTCTGGGCCAGTTGTACCGATTGCACCTTCACCGGCGCTACCACCACCCGTGCTTCCACGCCCTGTTGCCCGCATCCGTTCAACATCCCCAGTGCCAGCGCCCCCAGTCCCAGCAGCAATACCTGCCACGCCCCTGACCGACGGCTGTCCCCTTGTACCCCAGTCCTTCGCCCAAATAATCGATGCCAGCGCGCCATACTACAGCCCCCGCTCTTTCACCCAGGCCCGGACCACCTGGCCTTCCAGTAACTGTTCAACCCCGGAGGTGACGATCAAATCGCCATCATTCAGGCCGCTGATCACCCGCCGTTGTGCATCCAGTGTAACCTGGACCTTGCTGACCACCCCGTCGGCATCGACGCGCCAGACATAACTACTTTTCCCCTCATGCATGATAGCTCGCGACGGCAGGGCCCCGCTACTGCCACTGGGCAGAGAAATCTGCACCTGGCCGGACATCCCCGGCAGCAGGTTATGCCCCACCGGTTTTTCCATCGACAGGGTGACCTTATAACTGGAGGTTTTCGAATCGGCTTCAGTGTCAATTTCCTTGAACCGGGCCGGAAAAGTTTGGTCCGGCAGCGTATCGAAGGTGACCTTCGGGTTGGCGTCCAAATCACTCTGATAGCGCGCCAGCAGGTGATCCGGCAACTGGAAGGTAACATTGATGAGCCCGGCACTCTGAATATGCATCACCGGCTCTTTGGCGGCCACGTATTCATAGTTCTCCACCATCGACAACGATAAGCTGCCGTCATACGGTGCCAGCAAGGTGGCATAGCCTAAATTCGCCCGGGCTTGCTCCAAGGCAGCCGTGGCCTGGCTGAGCGCGGCTTTGGATTCATCGTACGCCAGTTCGGAAATCACCCGGGTACGACGCAGCTGTTGATCACGCTTGAACTGGACGGACGCCAGTTCGTGATTGGCCCGGGCCTGTTCGAGCAGTTGCTCCAGCTCATCGGTTTTCAGCTTGGCCAGCGCCTGGCCCCGCCGGACCACGGCCCCCGGCCTCACTGCGACAGTCTCCAGCTGGCCGGACACGCGAAACGTCAGGACCGCTTTGTCCCCGGCTTCAATCCGGGCCGGAAAGGTCCGGTAGGTGTCAGTGTCACCGACCGAAACCGCCTGAAGTTTGACCGGCCGGGAAGCGGGCTCCGGAATGGTGACCGACTCCTGGCAACCAAACAGCCAGACGCTGCCAAGTGCAGCAACGAACCATTTCATAACGCTCCTCTATCAGGGCATGCCAGAGACGGATGAAGCTATCGAGATTAATAGTTTAGTCGATAACCAGCCGGGCTCTGGCGGCAACTGACGAAAAGCGAAGGAAAAAGTGTGGGATCGCCCAAGGATGAGACAAGGCGTTCAACCGCGAGAATCCGGTGCCAAGCCATACAACGGGCAACAAAATGAGCCATAAAACGAGGTCTAAACGAGCCATAAAAAAGGAGCGCCGCAGCGCTCCTGTCCTGAAAGTTCGCCTGAGAATTAGGCGTCCATTTCGGCAATTTTGACTTTCCAGGTATCCGGACCGGTCTGGTGCGCATTGGTACCTTCGGCGTCCACCGCAACCGTCACCGGCATATCTTCAACCTCGAACTCGTAGATCGCTTCCATGCCCAGATCTTCAAAGGCTACCACGCGTGCCTTCTTGATCGCTTTGGCCACCAGGTAAGCCGCACCGCCGACTGCCATCAGGTACACCGCTTTGTGCTCCTTGATAGACTCAATCGCCGCCGGGCCGCGCTCTGCTTTCCCAATCATCCCGGTCAGACCGGCCTGGCTCAGCATCATGTCGGTGAACTTGTCCATCCGGGTTGACGTTGTCGGGCCAGCCGGACCCACCACTTCGTCACCCACGGCATCCACCGGGCCGACGTAGTAGATAAAGCGGTTGTTGAAGTCGACCGGGAAGTCTTCACCCTTGGCCAGCATATCGGCAATACGCTTGTGCGCCGCATCCCGGCCGGTCAGGATCTTGCCGGACAGCAGAAGGGTCTCACCGGATTTCCATTCCTGAACGTCAGCTTTGGTCACATTGTCAAGGTTAACGCGGCGTACGCTCTCGCCCACTTCCCAGGTCACTTCCGGCCAGTCTTCCAGTTTCGGCGGCGTCAGCTCTGCCGGACCGGTGCCGTCAAGGGTAAAGTGAACGTGACGGGTCGCGGCACAGTTCGGGATCATGCACACTGGTTTCGACGCCGCATGGGTCGGCGCCGTTTTGATTTTCACATCAACAACAGTCGTCAGGCCACCCAGGCCCTGGGCACCGATCCCCAACTTGTTCACGCGGTTGAAAATGTCCAGACGCAACGTTTCTTCGGCGTTCTGCGGGCCGCGCTCGATCAGCTCGTGAATATCAACCGACTCCATCAAGGATTCTTTTGCCAGGACCGCGGCTTTCTCCGCCGTACCGCCAATCCCGATCCCCAGCATGCCCGGTGGACACCAGCCAGCGCCCATCAGCGGGACGGTTTTTTCAACCCACTCAGCAATATCGTCCGACGGGTTCAGCATCACCATCTTGGTTTTGTTTTCCGAACCGCCGCCCTTGGCTGCAATCTGGATCTCAACTTTGTTGCCCGGCACCATATCAATGTGAACCACGGCCGGGGCATTATCACGGGTGTTTTTACGGCTACCGGCCGGATCAGCAACCACTGACGCCCGTAGCGGGTTATCCGGATTGGTGTACGCCAGACGTACCCCTTCATCCACCATTTCCTGCACGGTCAGATCGCTGTCCCACTGAACATTCATGCCGATTTTGACAAAGCAGGTCACAATCCCGGTATCCTGACAGATCGGGCGATGACCTTCCGCAGACATCCGGGAGTTGATCAGGATCTGCGCAATGGCATCTTTCGCGGCCTGGCTCTGCTCCTTGTTGTAGGCTTTTTCCAGCGCCTGTACAAAATCCAGCGGGTGGTAATAAGAGATGTATTGCAGCGCATCAGCCACGCTGTCGATCACATCTTGCTTACAGATGACGGTCATAATTGCCCTCGTTGATTGTTATCATCGTGCGGCGCCCGGTCGATGCTTCCAGTGTGCGACGTCGTTGCGCTCCGGATCGCTGCGTGTAGGGAATGCATGCAATCTCGGCAACCACGCGGCCAGGTGATAGGCGGTTCCCCTTGACTCACTGTTGCCAGTCGGCAGCAAGAAACTAGCCAGGGAAAACGTTTGGGCGTCGTATTAAAATCTGCGTTTATGATACTCTTGCCAACAATTTCGCGCCATGCGCCAACCGAACACCTGTCACAAAAAAGAAAATGATTTGTAAATCGCACCCTGAACTCAGCATTGAAACCCTCGCGTACACCGAGCAAGCCTCGCTTGCCTGGTTTACGCCGTTCTCCGGCCAACCATGGGCTATGATATTACGCTCTGCCGCACAGGATCATCCGGATAATCGCTATGACATTCTGGTTGCTGATCCTTTAGCCACGCTGGAGACCCGGGGCGACATCACACGCATCCGCTATGCCAACGGTGATGAAAAAACCAGCACTGCTGATCCGTTTACCCTGATCGAGCAAATCCAGGCAGAACTGTTACCAACCTGCAAACCTGTGAAAGATATTCCTTTTCTGGGCGGCGTGCTGGGGTATTTTGCCTACGACCTCGGGCGCCGGGTGGAGCAGATGCCGTCACTGGCGGCGCAGGATATCGCCGCACCGGAAATGGCGGTCGGGATCTATGACTGGGCGCTGATTGCCGATCACCACACCCGTGCGCTGTATCTGGTATCGCCGGCAGGCAGCGACCGCAAAGCCTGGCTCGAAGCCCAACTCACAACCCACGCGCACGAACCGAAACAGGCTGACAACTTTTCGCTAACAACGCCATGGACCGCCAATATGAGCAAGGCCGAGTACGACGGTAAGTTTGCTCAGGTGCAGGAATACCTGCGATCAGGCGATTGCTACCAGATCAACCTGGCCCAGCGCTTTCAGGCCGGTTTTCAGGGGGATGCCTGGCAGGCTTACCTGCGTCTGGAGCAGACCAACGGCGCGCCGTTTTCCGGGTTTATCCGCACCGACGACCATGCCATTGTTTCAGTGTCCCCGGAACGCTTTCTGCGACACCACCAAGGCATGGTGGAAACCAAACCGATCAAGGGCACCCGGCCCCGGGGGGAGACGCCTGAGCAGGATCAGGCACAGGCCCATGCGCTGCAAACGGCCGAGAAAGATCGGTCCGAGAACCTGATGATTGTCGATCTGCTGCGCAACGACATTGGCCGGGTCGCCAGCCCCGGCTCGGTCAAGGTGCCGAAGCTGTTTGAGATTGAGAGCTTCCCGGCAGTTCACCACCTGGTCAGCACCGTGACCGGTACCCTGGACACCCGCTACTCACCGCTGGATTTGCTGCGCGCCTGTTTCCCCGGCGGCTCGATCACCGGCGCACCGAAAATCCGGGCGATGGCAATTATTGAGGAGCTGGAGCCGCACCGACGCAGCGTGTACTGCGGCAGCATCGGCTATCTCAGCCGCTGCGGCCAGATGGATACCAGCATCACCATCAGAACGCTGATTTCTCAGGAAAATACGCTGTATGCCTGGGCCGGGGGCGGCCTGGTGGCAGACAGTCAGGCCGACAGCGAATATCAAGAAACACTGGACAAGTTGAGTAAAATTCTGCCAGTCTTGGAACAAGCGCCGAAATAATCAGCATTTGATCAAGGAAAGAACGCAAGAGCGTCGACCAGTACGCAAGTACTGCGGTGATCGCCCGATCACAAACTGCGATAGTCACGCATTGTCGCAGGTCGACCTTTGGATCACGGACGACACATGAACGATCAGCAACAACTGTTAACCCGCTTCCTGCTTGCCCCTCAGGCAAACTATGATCCGAGCCATACGGCCCGGATCCGTCAGCATCTTGCCCGTCGCCAGGCGTTGAAGCAGGCGGCTGTGCTGATCCCGCTGGTACCGCGCGGCAATAGTTTTCATGTCGTGTTTACCCGCCGCGCGAACCATCTCAAACACCATCCTGGCCAGGTATCGTTCCCTGGCGGGCGCCAAGAACCTCAAGATGTTGATTTAATTGAAACCGCCCTTCGGGAGACGGCGGAAGAGACTGGCATTTTATGCAGCAGAGAGCACATTCTGGGGCAACTGCCGGCCCTGCCGACCATCAGTGGCTACCTGGTCACGCCTTACCTATCGGTGATCTCTCCCAACTACCGGCCAGAGCTGGACCCGAATGAGGTGGATGCATTGTTTGAAGTGCCCATCCGCCACCTATTAAACCCAATGAATATGCATACAGAGCACGTTCGTATCAATGGCGTGAATCACAATATTTATGCAATTCCCTACGAAGAATATTCAATCTGGGGGGCGACTGCACAGATGGTCAAACTCCTCTCATCCCAGCTATGGTATTAGCTAAAGTTATCCGACAATTTAGTTTTACTTGTTTTACGTCGCGACAATGCGTGATCTAGATCACCTTTAATTGTATTGCAATTTGCATCCGTTACATAACGAGATCTTGATCAAGGTTTTCCCCCCCTAAATCCTCAAAATGCGCGCCGTTCCTATATTCCGTTCCGTAACTCAAAATTAGGTATATAACCATGAATACCACGTCAAACTCAGCAGTATCCTCTACTGCCAAAGCAAGTTGGACATACAAAGATTTCACCTGGGCCCTGTCGCTGTTTGGTACAGCGGTCGGTGCCGGTGTCCTGTTTCTGCCGATTAAAGCCGGTGCCGGCGGTTTCTGGCCTCTGGTCATCCTGGCGCTGATTGCCCTGCCAATGACTTGGTTTGCGCACAAGAGCCTGGCTCGTTTCGTTCTTTCCGCCAAAAATCCTGAAGCTGATATTACTGATACTGTTGAAGAGCACTTCGGTAAAACTGGCGCGAACATCATCACTTTCGCTTACTTTTTCGCCATTTACCCTATCGTGCTGATCTACGGTGTCGGGATCACCAACACCGTTGACTCGTTCATGGTCAACCAAATGGGGATGGAATCTGTGCCACGCTGGCTGCTGTCCGGCGGCCTGATCCTGGCCATGACCGCAGGTGTTGTATTCGGCAAAGAACTGATGCTGAAAGCAACGTCCATGATGGTTTACCCACTGGTGTTCATCCTGATCGCACTATCTATTTACCTGGTTCCTGAGTGGAACACATCCATGATGGAAGTGGCCCCGGACTGGAGCGGTATGCCATCTGTCATTTGGCTGGCGATTCCAATCATCGTGTTCTCATTCAACCACAGCCCGATCATCAGCCAGTTCTCCAAAGAACAGCGCCGTGTATACGGTGACAACGCGGTGAAGAAAACAGACATGATCACCGGCGGCGCCGCGATGATGCTGATGGGCTTCGTGATGTTCTTCGTGTTCTCTGTGGTCCTGTCTCTGTCTCCGGCTCAGCTGGCTGACGCGAAATCTCAGAACATCTCTGTCCTGTCTTACCTGGCGAACATCCATGAGTCACCAATGATCTCACTGATGGGTCCACTGGTTGCCTTTGCAGCGATCACCTCAAGCTACTTCGGTCACTTCCTGGGTGCGCACGAAGGTCTGGTCGGTCTGATGAAGTCCCGTTCAGGTATGCCGGTCAGCAAAATCGAGAAAATCTCTCTGGCGTTCATCGTGATCACCACTTGGATCGTTGCGGTTATCAACCCAAGCATCCTGGGGATGATTGAAACCATGGGCGCACCAATGATTGCCGCGATTCTGTTCCTGATGCCGGTTTTCGCCATGTACAAAGTACCCGCGATGGCTAAATACAAAACAGCAGCGCCTGCACGAATTTTCACAGCTCTGTGTGGTATTGCGGCCATTAGTTCTGTAATCTACGGTGCGCTTTAAAAACGCATCACGACGATTGTAGAAACTATTGCTCAAGCACATTATTCATACAAAAAAGTGTGCTACAACGCATAGTCATCTAAGACAATTTGCGTAGAATAGGTGATACTTAAGAGCAGGAAGCTTGTGCCGACTGCTCTTTTGTTTTTCTTGTGATCTCGCCAAGGAAGGGGCGGGAAATATAAAAACTATGACAGTCTTGGCCGGAGGCAAGATCGCTTCCCCCGACTGAGGTAAATCGCATGATCAGTGTTTTTGATATCTTCAAAATTGGTGTGGGCCCTTCCAGTTCGCACACGGTTGGCCCAATGAAAGCAGGTAAAGAGTTCATCGACGACCTGCGTACCATGGGCAAATTAAGTGATCTCACCAAGATTACCGTTGACGTATACGGCTCGCTTTCCCTGACCGGTAAAGGCCACCATACAGATATCGCAATTATCATGGGCCTGGCAGGCAACAGTCCTGAAAGCGTAGACATCGACAGCATTCCGGGTTTCATTGCCCGTGTCGAAGAGACTGAGCGTCTGCCACTGGACAATGACAGCCATACAGTTGCGTTCCCGCGCGATGGTGGCATGAACTTCCACACCACCAACCTTCCGCTGCATGAAAATGGGATGACCATCCATGCCTGGTGTGGCGACGACGAAGTCTATACCAAAACTTATTACTCCATCGGCGGCGGCTTTATCGTCGACGAGGAAAACTTCGGCAAAGAAGCAGAATCCACGGTTCAGGTGCCTTACGCCTTCACCACTGCCGAAGAGCTGGTGAACCAGTGTAAAGAAAGCGGCCTGTCAATCAGCAGCCTGACCATGGCCAACCAGCGCGCCATGAACACGGAGCAGGAAATTCGCGATTACTTCGCCGGGATCTGGAAAACCATGACCGAGTGTATGGAGCGCGGCATGAACGAAGAAGGGATCCTGCCTGGTCCGCTTCGTGTTCCTCGCCGGGCCGCAGCCCTGCGCCAGCAACTAATCACCACCGAGAAGCTAACCAACGATCCGATGACCGTGGTGGACTGGGTGAACATGTACGCCTTTGCGGTCAACGAAGAAAACGCAGCCGGTGGCCGTGTGGTCACCGCGCCAACCAACGGTGCCTGCGGGATCATCCCGGCCGTTCTGGCTTACTACGACAAGTTTATCCAGCCGGTTGGCGAGAAAGAGTACACCCGTTACTTTGCCGCTTCCGGTGCGATCGGTGGCCTGTACAAGCGTAACGCGTCGATCTCTGGTGCCGAAGTGGGCTGCCAGGGTGAAGTGGGTGTAGCCTGTTCCATGGCTGCAGCCGGTCTGGCAGAGCTGATGGGCGGTAGCCCGGAGCAGGTGTGTATGGCAGCTGAGATTGCCATGGAGCACAACCTGGGACTGACCTGTGACCCGGTTGCCGGCCAGGTTCAGGTACCGTGTATCGAGCGTAACGGGATTGCCGCGGTAAAATCGATCAATGCCTCTCGCATGGCGCTGCGCCGCTCTTCTGATCCGCGCGTTTCACTGGACAAGGTCATTGAGACCATGCTGGAAACCGGTAAAGACATGAATGCCAAGTACCGTGAAACCTCTCAGGGTGGTCTGGCTATCAAGGTCATCTGCTAATTCCGGCAACAGCAAATGATTGAAAAAGCTACCTTCGGGTAGCTTTTTTTATCGCTGCAATCCTTCCTGTCTTTCGGCATCCCGCCACCCCGGGCACCCCCTTCCACATCAGTGGGACCGTCTCACCCCCACGGCGCTTTCCTTGGCATCCGTCTGCCCTGTGCAGCTGATACCAGTCACAGCAAGCGAACCACTGCACTGCCCCCCCCCCCAATGTACTACCTCCAATGGAAGCCCCAAATCGTACCGCCCGGCTCCTGAGTACCCATGGCACAAAGCTTCTGCCCCGGACGTCACTGACGGGAACACGGATGGGGATACAGCTCACAACACTGCTGAGCCCCGCCTGATGAGCGGCGCACACAAATGCCGGGCATAAAAAAACCTCGCCTTGGCGAGGTTTTCATCCGGAAACTTCTGCGCGTTACATTAAGCCGCAGCTTTCAGCACCACGGATTCTTTTTTCAGTTCACCAACCGGCAGGATGGTGCGGCCGAATTCGTTGTTCAGCACCTGGGCCATTGCAAAGTAGATTGCGCTGGCGCCACAGATGATGCCTTCAAACCCGGCGATGGTCCCGATCAGCTCGCTACCCGTGAAATCACGCGCCGCCAGCAGGAAGAACAGCACCGTCAGCGAACCGAAAACAAACTGCTTGGCACGTGGATAGCATAGTGAGCCGATAAACATGAAGCCGGTGAAAATGCCCCACAGCGTCAGGTACCAACCCATGAAGCCAGCCGGGCTGGCTGGCAGGCCCATGTAAGGCATCACAATCAGACCGACCAGCGTCAGCCAGAACAGGCCGTAAGATGTAAAGGCGGTCGTACCGAACGTGTCACCACGCTTAAAGCACATCATGCCGACCAACACTTGGCTCAGACCGCCATAGAAAATCCCCATCGCCAGGATCATCGAGTCAATCGGAAAGAAACCCGCATTGTGGATATTCAGAAGAATGGTTGTCATCCCAAAACCCATCAGGCCAAGCGGCGCCGGGTTCGCTAATTTTGTAGACATGAAGTGCCCCTACAGGAAGGTTTTCAAAAAAAGTAATAACAATTCAAAAATGGTTGCACCTTAGGTGCGCGGCGCATTCTAAAGGAAGCTGCGTGGCAAATCAATCCGAAAAATGCCTGCTTTTTGTTCAAAAACAAAAAGCAGGCGAATTTTTATCATCTCAGTAAAGTTTTATTGTGTTTAATGAACACAATAAATGTAACTAGCTGTGACACATGCTTGATGTTTTACGAGGCATTGAAGTCAGGACCTGTCTGGCTTTCCAGGCAAGAATCGCCTGGAAGATCCTGAATAGAGATAGAAAAAAAGCAGCTTTACGCTGCTTATTCAGATGGAGCCAGTTTTTCAGGCCTCTAGTCCGGCAAGGAGGCTTCCGTTGACTGAGGTTGATGAGCTGTTTTGCTTCCCCCCGCCTGCGACGCCAGAGGGATCGCAGGGCGCTGGTTGGTCGCTTGAGCCAACCGGGCTTGCAGCGCCTCGATCTGTGCCTGCTGGGCACTGACCAACTGATGCAAGGCCGTAACCTGCCCATCCGGATTCAGCGCAGGCTGGCCCGTCGCCGGTTGATGGCGCGTCTCAGTCACAGCTTGTTTGATTTGGGCGGCCTGCATCTTGAGCGGTCGGTCTCTTAAATCGCTGTCATTGAGCGCCAGTGAAATTTGAAGCAACTTGGTTTCAATCTCCAGGAAGTGACTTTCATATTCGTCTTCGCTGCGCTCACGCAGTTGCTGCACTTCCTGTGCAATATGGGCCGCATGGGCCAACTCGAAACGGATTTCATCCACCGCTTGCTCAATCTGCCCAAATGCCCGGGGGGAACGTTCAATCACGCCCTTGGCATTAAGGATTTCCGATTCAACCCGGGCAAAGCTGATGGGCGCATAATCTTTGACATCATTCCGCCGCAGCACCTCCAGGGCATCCTCCTGAGGCGCGACATAAATTTTCTTGATGGTGCGCACTTCAAGGCTGTGTCCCCGCGCCAGAAACTCCTCCTGCTCCTCGCCGGCATCGCTCAGCGCATCGTCCTCTACCAGACGGAACAACTTGGCATATAAGCGGGTCAGCCGAACATACTCGCTGCGGTAATAGTGCCGGGCATCAATCGAGTCCAGATAAGTAAGCTGGGTCATTGCCGGCGCCAGCACGTCATCGGCGACGGTTTTCAGATCCTGCAACCGCGCCAGCGCGGCGGCCACCCGGCCGATTTCTTCAAAATAGCGATCCAGGTAGGTTTGTGAGGAAAACAGCGAATAGCTTTCAAACGCCAGGGACGGATTGTCCTTCAGCTCCTGATGAATGGCCGTGGCCTTTTGCCAACTTGCCGTCAGGATCGCATACTGATCCGGCGAATACACCGCGAAAGATGCAACATCACCCAAACGCTGTTGCCATTGCTGATGGACGCCCATCGCTTGCTGAAACCGATCCTCGGTCTTGATTTGAGATGAAACTCCCTCTTCACCTTCAGGCGTGCTTGAACAGGCACTTAGTAAAGCAGCCAGACAAAGACAACAGGCTACTTTCCCAATTTGTTTCATATCTCATTCCGCTGATAAAAAATGGCTGTGTACCACAGCGCAATTGTCGGCAGGCTCAGCGCCCGGCACCGTGTTGCCGACAAAGGCTGTGTGTGATGTTCATGCTTGCCTGATAAATTGAGTAAACACTCAGCAATCAATCTAGTGTATCGGACTGCTCCCCAATGAAAAAGTTCTATTTCCCAATCACTTCGTGCTGAAGCCTTTCTGATTGATGAATTCCTTCATGAATGGACGCGCTTCCTTACTCAGGGTCGCCGTAATTTGCTCAGTCCAGGATGTTTCTTTATTGCCCCCGGTTCGCGTTTTGTAGTATTCGCGGACTTGGGCATCATATTGCGCCAGCAACGCGGTATCCAATGTGGGTTGGTAACTGTCTTGGTGGACAATCAAGTCCCGCGGCAATCGCGGCTTGCGCTCCGGATCCTGCGCCGGATAGCCCAAGCATAAACCAAACAACGGGATCACATGATGCGGTAATGATAATAATGTTGATACCTGTTCCGGATTGTTTCGGATCCCGCCGATGAACACCCCGCCCAAGCCCATTGACTCCGCAGCCGTCAGCGCGTTTTGCGCCATCAACGCCGCATCCACCGCACCGATCAGGGTTTGCTCGGTAAAACCGAGCTGCGCCTCAGGATGAATGGCCTGATGCCGGTAAAAATCAGCGCAGAACACCAGGAACTCAGCCGCGGAAGCCACATACGGCTGACCGCCCGCATATTCCGCCAGCAACGCCCGTTTCTCCGGCGCAGTCACCCGAATCACGCTGACACACTGAATAAAACTGGAGGAGGATGCGGCAATCGCACAATCCAGGATCGCTGTTCGCTGCGCTTCTGAAATCGGCTGCTGGGTGAACTTGCGGATCGAGCGGTGCTGCAGGAGCGTTTCAACGGTCTGGTTCATGACTATCCTTATCTTCCTGAAAAAGCAATATTGATGAAGTGACACTGTATCATAAGACATCGCCGGGTGGCATCCGGTATCCCGGTTTCCGGCAGAACTCTGACGAAACCCTCACAAAGGCTTCACAAAGCCGACCGATCGCAGCAACACCCGTCACAAACCTGATCCAGGATGCTTAACAGGCGCCGTTTGTTTAACGGCAGCGGGTTGCCCTTAATTGCATTCGAGCGCAGGGCATTTTCTGCCACCTCGTCAAACATCATATCGCACAGCCCGTACGAGGAGAGCGCCGGTAGCCCCAGCCGCTTCAGGGTCCGGCGGGCCCACAGGATGCCGTCGATGATTTCGGCATTGATCCGCCCGGTCAGGATGCAGGCCAACTGCCGGTAGCGATCCAGCACATCGGTCCGACCGGCCTCCCGGGCCGCCGACACGTTCTCCTGCATCACAAAAGGAACCAGTTGCGCGGTGATCAGGCCATGAGGTGCCTCAAGCCGCCCGCCCAGCGCCGAGGCCAGACCGTGCGCAGCCCCCAACTTGCCATTGGCGAGCGCCATCCCGCCCAGCATGGCCGCAAACGACATATCTGCCCGTGCCCGGGGATCATCATCTTCACAGGCGGCGAGCAGGGATCCCGACAGCCGACGTAAGCCTTCCTCACACACCATATCGGTGAGCGGATTCGGATCGCCGCAGACATAGGCTTCCATCAGATGGCTGAACGCATCCATCCCGCAATAGCCCGACATGATCGGATCCATGCCGTACGTCAGGGTCGGATCGACGATCGCCAGATCGGCCAGCATCTCCGGCCCCCGCAAGCTGACCTTCACCTGCTCCTGAGCCGAGCGCAGCACCGCATTTTTACTCACCTCCGATCCGGTCCCGGCGGTCGTCGGCACCGCAATAAACGGCAGCGGTTTAGCCTGCAACGGCACACTGCGGCCGACCACTTCCACGTAGTCATAAACACTGCCCTGATTCGGGATCAGCGCCGCCAGCGCCTTGCCGGCATCAAGTACACTGCCGCCGCCAATGGCCAGCACCATATCCGGACGGAACTTTCGCCCCATCGCCGCCATCTCTTCAATCATGGCAATCAACGGCTCACCATGGACCGCCACCTGTTGATAGCGCATGCTCTGTTGTTTCAGGTAATTCAGCACCGGCTCGGCCCGCTCACCGTCTTTCCCGGTGACCAGCAGCACGCTGTAGCCAAACTGATTCAGCGATGACAATGAATTCGTCAACGCACCTTCCCCAAAGATAATGCGCGTCGACGTCATAAACTGGAACATACCGACCTCTTTTCTTCAAACCCTGATGATGAGTGTGCCCGTTATAGAAAGTCCCCCCTTGATTCTGGGCAATATTTCGCCTGTAAATGGCGACACATTGTTGAGAACCCATGGTGAATCACACATTGTATTTTTCTTAATCGATCCCTGTTCATTTCATAAAAGTGACTTGTTATTAACACCTTAGTGTCACACAAGCCTTCTATTCTCCCCGCAACACAATAACGGCAAGATGCCGACTTTTTCTATTTAGGGGACACAAACATGAAACATGCAGCGCTAACTACTGCAATTCTGGCTTCACTATTTTCTGGTGCTGTCAGTGCCGCCACTGTGTATGAAGATGACGCCCATAAAGTGGATGTCAAAGGCCGCGCGGTTGGCATGTACTACGCCTCTGATGACGACAGCGAGCAAGGCGATCAGAGCTACTTCCGCATCGGCGCTGCAGCATCGACGCAGGTCAATGAGCAACTGTACGGCCTGATGAAATACGAAATCGAGTTTGCATCTGAGTCGGAAGACAGCTTCGACACGCGCCTGGGCTACGCCGGTCTGGGCGGTGACTGGGGTGAAGTCACCTACGGTCGCCAGTACGGTGCCTATACCCTGGTGTCTGATTTCACTGATGTTCTGTATGAATTCGGCGCCGATGCCAGCGGCACCGGGACCGATCGTTTCGGCACCGGCAAATCGACCGGCGTACTGAAATACACCGGCGAATTCAACGGCCTGACGCTGGAAGCCGGCTACCAGCTGGAAAATGACAAGGTTGAGAACACCAATGGCGATGATGCCACGTCTTATGGGGTTGCCGCCAAGTACGCCCTACCGATGGGGATCAACCTGGGTGCGGCTTACAACCAAGGTGAAGGCAAAGACGACTCCGATGATGCCAAGATGACGGCCCTGTCTGTCGCCTATGATGCCAACAACATCTATGCCGCCGTGCTGTTCACCACCGGTGAAAACTGGAAAGAGAAAGACGGCAGCGAAAGCAACACCGATTACGACGGCTACGAAGCGGTCCTGGGCTATAGCTTTGACAATGGCTTCTCGCTCCTGGGTGGTTACAACTTCCTAGAGAAAGATAGCAACGGCACGACCGAAGACAAAACCGACTACTACACAGTCGGCGCGCAATACAAGTTCAACAAACAACTGCGCACCTTTGCCGAGTACAAAATCGACAACATCGACGGCAACGAAGATGTGCTGGCGGTTGCCCTGCGCTACGATTTCTAAGCCCGGTTGTCGCACGTTACAAATCACTGAAATACGCCAATCATCAAACCGGGCTCCCAGCCCGGTTTTCTTTTCCCGGAAAAATCGCCCTGCCCGCTTGCACCGACGGCATAGCATCATGACCCTGCATGATGTTCATCGGATTTATCTATCGCTTTGACAGAGAAAACCCGCTTTCTCAACCCAGCCAGTCACGCTATAGTGGGCGCATCAGAAAAAAGGAGAGAATTTATGTTCGTTGTTATTTTTGGCCGTCCTGGTTGCCCTTACTGTGTACGTGCAAAAGATCTGGCTGACAACCTGAAAGCCGAGCGCGACGATTTCAACTACCGTTACGTCGACATTCATGCTGAAGGCATCAGCAAAGCGGACCTGGAGAAAACCGTTGGTAAACCGGTTGAAACCGTACCGCAAATTTTCATCGACCAGGAACACATCGGTGGTTGCACCGACTTTGAAGCTTATGCCAAAGAAAATCTGGGTCTGTTTCAGTAAGACCTGAGCCCCGAATACATTGAAAAGGCTGCGCATGCAGCCTTTTTTCCAACCGACTCTCAGCCATGAAAAAATAACTTACCCTTTTTATACCAAGATCCCACTTTGCGGTAGGACCCACTATCAAAATCCGTTAGAATCCCCCCACTGTTGTTGCTGTCCTCTCTTCCCGGAACCCGTTGTGAACATTGATGTCGCTGCTTTACTCCACCAGAACGATATCCTGCTGCTTTTTGTTGTCCTCGCCGTCGGCCTCAGTGTCGGAAAACTCAGAATCGCCAATATGCTCATCGGCAATTCCATCGGGGTGCTGCTGACCGCACTGCTGTTTGGCAATGCCGGGTTTACCTTTGATGCCGAGGCCCTGAATATCGGCTTTATGCTATTCATCTTTTGTGTCGGAATTGAAGCCGGCCCCAACTTTTTCGGTATTTTCTTCCGCGACGGCAAGCACTACCTGCTACTGGCGATGGTGGTCTTGCTGTCCGCGATCGCCGTGACCATGCTGATGTCCAATATCCTGAAGCTGGATCTGGCGCTGGCCACCGGCTTAATGGCAGGCTCGCTCACCGCAACGCCGGTGCTAGTGGGTGCCAAAGACGCCCTCAACAGCGGCCTCGCCGGCATTGACGACAGCCAATTGGTGCAGACCATGGTCGACAGCCTGAGCGTCGGTTATGCCATGTCTTATCTGGTCGGGCTGGTCAGCCTGATCCTGCTGGCAAAGCTGATGCCGAAGTTGCAAAAACAAAACCTGGCCGAGTCCTCGCGCCAGATTGCCCGCGAACGCGGGATCGGCGAAGTCGCCCAGCGCAAAGTCTACCTGCCGATTATCCGGGCCTACCGTGTCGGCCCGGAGCTGATCAACTGGATTGACGGCCGCAACCTGCGCGAGCTAGGGATCTACCGCCAGACCGGCTGCTATATCGAACGGATCCGCCGCCATGGGATCCTCGCCAATCCGGATGGCGATGCCATCTTGCAGGAAGGCGATGAAATCGCCCTGGTAGGGTATCCCGACAGCCATGCGCGCCTGGATCCAAGCTTTCGTCATGGCAAGGAAGTGTTCGATCGCGACTTACTTGATCTGCGTGTGGTTGAAGAAGAGATCGTGGTCAAAAATGACAGCATCGCCGGGAAGAAACTCTCGGATCTGAACCTGTCCGAATACGGCTGTTTTCTCAACCGGGTGGTCCGGGCACAGATAGAAATGCCGATGGATCACGATATCTTGCTCAACAAAGGGGATATCCTCCAGGTCAGCGGCGAGAAAAGCCGGGTCCTGGGTCTGGCCGAGCGGATCGGATTTATCTCCGTTCACAGCCAGATCGCCGATCTGCTCGCCTTCTGCTGCTTCTTTATTGTCGGCCTGTTGATCGGCGCTATCAGCATGACCTTCGGCCATATTGCTTTTGGTCTCGGCAGTGCCGCGGGTCTGCTGCTGGCCGGGATCACCCTCGGTTTCCTGCGGGCCAACCACCCGACTTTCGGCTATGTGCCGCAGGGGGCGCTGAATATGACCAAAGATCTCGGCCTGATGGTGTTCATGGTCGGCATCGGCCTCAGTGCCGGCTCGAACCTGTTTGACTCCCTGGCCCAAATCGGTCTCGCCGTTTTCGTCACCAGCCTGCTGGTCAGTATGGTGCCGGTCGTCCTGGCCTATCTGTTCGGGGCCTATATTCTGAAAATGAACCGTGCCCTGCTGTTTGGTGCCATTATCGGCGCCCGGACCTGTGCCCCGGCTATGGACATGATTAACGAACATGCCCGTAGTACCATCCCGGCGCTGGGCTATGCCGGCACCTATGCCATTGCCAACGTCCTGTTGACCGTTGCCGGCACCCTCATCATCATCCTCAGCTAGCGCGTAAACCAAGACGCTGACACAATACTAATGAATGAGTCAGCGTCTATTCAGTCCCGTTATCTATAGTGGTATGCATGTAAGCTGAAACGCTGCTCAGCACACATTTAAGCTGCTCGACCATCGCCAGCCTCAGCACCGTCCAGTATATTGAAGCAAGTCGCTTTATTTTTGGTAATCAATATTATGCGTATCCTTATCGTCGAAGATGACCCAATTCTCAGCCACCATCTGAAATCTCAGCTCAGTGAGCTGGGCCACCAAGTCCAATGTGCGGGCACGGCTGAAGAAGGCCTGTTTTTTGCCCAGAACTATCCCAACGATGTCGCGATTGTCGATATCGGCCTGCCCGATCGCGACGGGATCAGCCTGATCAAAGATATCCGCCAGGAAGGGCTGCGCCTGCCGATTTTAATCCTGACCGCCCGCTCGAACTGGCAGGATAAAGTCACCGGACTGGAAGCCGGTGCCGATGACTACCTGGTCAAACCGTTCCAGAAAGAGGAGATGGTCGCCCGCCTGAGCGCACTGGTTCGCCGCAGCGCCGGGTTTGTGAAACCGGAAATGACCGCCGGGGATATCCGGGTGGATCTGCTGGCCAAGCAGGTGTTTATTGCCGAGACCCCACTGGAGCTGACGGCATTTGAATACGACCTGCTGGAATACCTGATGCGGCACAGCCGCCAGGTGGTCTCCAAGCAGCGCCTATTGGATGTGCTGTATGAAGATCAGGAAGGCGATCCGAATACCATTGAGGTGATGATTAGCCGCCTGCGCAAGAAATTCACCAGCCATGGCCAGGAGAACCCAATCTCGACCATCCGTGGTCAGGGCTATATCTTTGAGCTGCAAGCGCAATGAAGGGACTGCTCCAACCCCGCCT
This sequence comes from Photobacterium sp. TY1-4, assembly GCF_025398175.1. Taxonomy (NCBI): domain Bacteria; kingdom Pseudomonadati; phylum Pseudomonadota; class Gammaproteobacteria; order Vibrionales; family Vibrionaceae; genus Photobacterium; species Photobacterium sp. TY1-4. The sequence goes on along the minus strand of NZ_CP099734.1, from coordinate 1,182,884 downwards.
GCGCCGACGGGTGCTCGGCACCTCGGTCGCCATTATCGTGCTGATCACTTCGGCCCTGGCCGGGGTGATCAACCAGCTCTATAGCCAAAGCTACATGGCCGCCTACTCCTCCGAGCTGGTGGCGCAGATGCCGATGGTCGTTGCCCAGTTGAACCGGGCCGGGCTGATCAAGGATGTCGACAAGTGGATTGACTCCATCGATCCGTCGGATACCGACTACATGTCCGTCGTCTGTGATACCCGTGACCATACCATCTGGCTTTCCGATGAAGCCAAGGAAGCCAACCTCGGCAATATCTGCCAGGAGCTGCCGGACAATATTCCGGTCCCGACCCTGATCGAGACGCTCGATGGCGAAAGCTACATCGCCTATAACATGAGCCGGGATCGGGAAGGTGGCAAAACCTACCAACTGGTGGTGCTGCGCACCGGAGATCAATACCAGTCTTCCCTGGAGAAGCTACACAAACGCACTACGTTCTACCTCGGCTTATTCGTGCTGATTGCAATTGCATTTCTGGTAGCCGCATTTCACTGGAGCTTCCAGCCGCTGCGCAAGCTGGCAACCCAGCTGGATCAGATGACCGATGCCAAGCGCGACAAGCTCGATGATGATTATCCGATGGAATTGCAGGATGTCACACTGGCCCTCAACCGGCTGATCCAGATCAGCAATGTTCAAAAAGGCCGCTACCGCCACGCGATGGACGACCTGGCCCACAGCCTGAAAACCCGGCTGGCAGCAGCGCATGCCCTACTGGACGATCAGAATATCTGCCGCCCGGATCTGAACCAGCGGATCATGGAGCAAATCAGCCAGATGGATGAACTGGTCCAGTACCAGCTCAAGCGCGCGATGATGGGCCAGCAGGGGCTGCAAAAAGATCAGACCGAGCTGAAACCAGCCGTCGACAGCTTCCGTAACCTGCTCAGCAAGGTCTACAGCGACAAGCAAGTCACCCTGGTGTACGGTTTTTCGCCTCAGCTCAAGCTACCGCTGAACCGGAGTGACCTGATGGAGCTGCTCGGCAACCTGCTGGAAAATGCCTACCGCTTCTGTATCAGCGAAGTCCAGATCAATGTCATCTGCCACCCGGACGCGTTCGAAATCCGGATCGAAGATGACGGTCCGGGTGTTTGTGAAGCGATGCGCGAAGCCATCTTCCAACGTGGGGTACGGGCCGATCAGCTCAATCCCGGCCAGGGGATCGGGCTCTCCGTTTGTCACGAGATTGTCGAGAGCTACCAGGGCACCATTCACGTCGAAACCGCCGGAATTGAAGGCGCGGCCTTCGTGATCCGGATCCCGACCAAATAATCTCGGCCGAAAAAGAACCACAGTCCGCAGACTCGCTCAACCGACAAGCATAAAAAAACCGCCAAACGGCGGTTTTTTTATGCTCAGAGCATCATGACAATCAGATGTCTTCTACATCGAAGTCAACTACTGGGCTCACATCAGCGTCATAATCAACTGACGCAATGCCGAAGCCGAACAGTTTCAGGAACTCATCCTTGTACTGCTGGTAGTCTGCCACTTCAAACAGGTTCTCGTTGGTCACCTGTGGCCACAGGTCACGACAATGCTTCTGGATGTCCTCACGCAGCTCCCAGTCATCCAGGCGCAGACGGTTGGCTTCGTCCAGCTCTGGCGCTGAGCCGTCTTCTTTGTACAGACGCTGCGTAAACATGCGGTGGATCTGCTCCATACAGCCCTCATGCACGCCTTCTTCACGCATTTTCTTAAAGACCATCGCAATGTAAAGCGGCATGACCGGGATCGCCGAGCTTGCCTGCGTCACCACGCTCTTCAGAACCGCAACATTGGCAGAGCCGCCGGTCGCAGAAAGCTTGTCGTTCAGTGCTGTCGCGGCACGGTCCAGATCCATCTTGGCTTTGCCCAGCGCGCCATGCCAGTAGATTGGCCAGGTGATTTCAGTCCCGATGTAGCTGTAAGCAACGGTCTTACAATCGTCAGCCAGAACACCGGCTTCAGACAGGGCATTGATCCACAGCTCCCAGTCCTGACCGCCCATCACGGTGACGGTATCCTGAACTTCTTGCTCAGTTGCCGGTTCGATGCTGGCTTCAATCAGCACGTCTTTGTTGGTGTCCACCGCCGTCGCCGTGTAAGTTTCGCCCATCGGCTTCAGGCTTGAACGTACCACTTCACCGCTGTCCGGCATTTTACGCACCGGTGATGCCAGCGAGTAAACCACCATATCAATCTGACCCAGATCTTGTTTGATCAGATCAATTACTTTTTGTTTGGCTTCATGGGAGAAAGCATCGCCGTTCAGGCTCTTGGAATACAGCCCTTCTGCCTTGGCGAATTTGTCAAACGCGGCAGAGTTGTACCAACCGGCCGTACCCGGCTTCTTCTCGGTGCCCGGTTTTTCGAAAAATACGCCGATTGTTGCCGCGCCGCCACCGAACGCTGCTGCGATACGTGAAGACAAACCGTAGCCGCTGGAAGAACCCACCACCAGCACGCGCTTCGGTGCATTGGCAATCGGGCCCTGGGCTTTAGTGTATTCAATTTGCTCTTTGACGTTCGCTTCACAACCCACAGGGTGAGTGGTGGTACAGATAAATCCACGAATTTTAGGTTTGATGATCATGTTCAACTTCCCTCTCACAATTGACTGTAGGATAAAAGGTAAATGACAAATTCGCATTAAATTTATGAGCGTAAACGCTAAAAATGGGAGTGGTTGGAGGTGTTGATCACTCCTTTTACGTGCATTTTGTTGGTTTTTGCAACAACGAAATAAAAAAATGCCACGCGAGTGCGTGGCATATTGGGGACACCAGGTTTATTCATTATCGTGCGCGACAGCGCCTAGGCGGCCTTTCCCGGTTGCAAACCGCCCTTCTTAAACTGCTCGGCAGGAAAGTGATCCACTTGAATCGCCTGCTGCCTTAACTGCTCCGCATTGTGCATCTTTTCGACATCATCTTTTGTGATGATGCCCGCACTCAGCGCAATTTCCAGCTTCGCTGATAGCGAAATTTTGCGCGGGATCTCACCTGACTTCACCGCTTTGGCGATTTTCTTCTCGATCCCCTTCACCGCATGCATGGCGACAAAGGCACGTTCCATAATCGCCACCGGATCGTTCTCTTTCTCACCGATGTAACAAAGGTGGGTCAGGCGATCCCGTTGCGCGCCCGGGGTCATCAGTGCTTCTGTAATTGCCAGTGACAATTCATCTTTCGGCGCCGGGTAGTGAATCCCGAGCGGGAAGACCAGGGTACGAACCAGGCGGCCGATTCCTTTGCGCGGGAAGTTGCTCAGTACTTCATCAAACGCCACCCCGCACTGATGCAGGCAGTGCTGCAGGGCGTAATGCACCATCGGCAGATCCTGTTGCTGACGACCTTCGTCTTCAAAACGCTTCAGAACCGCAGACGCCAGGTACAAATGGCTCAGGACATCGCCAAGTCGTGCAGAAACCATCTCGCGGCGCTTCAGCTCACCGCCCAGGCTCAGCATCGCAAAGTCTGCTGCGACTGCCAGTCCCCGGCTCATGCGGGACAGGTGGCGATAATACTCGGCGGTTTCCCCGCTGACCGGCGCGCGGTTCAGGCGAGAGCCGGTGAACGCATTCAGCAAAGACCCGGACACATTCTTGATAGCAAAACCGATATGCTTGCTCAGCAGTGCGTCAAAGTCTTTCGAAGCCTGCTCGGCATCCGGGTTGGCCGCTGCTTCCATCTCTTTGAGGACAAACGGATGGCAACGTGTTGCCCCCTGGCCGAAGATCATCAGGTTCCGGGTCAGGATATTGGCCCCTTCCACCGTGATCGCGACCGGCATCCCGAAGTAATGATGGCCTAGGTAGTTCATCGGCCCCAACTGAATGGCGCGACCGGCGTGGATGTCCATCGCATCGTTAAGGATGGTCCGGGCCATCTCGGTCATGTGGTATTTGGCAATTGCCGTCACAATCCCCGGTTTTTCATTCATGTCCAGCGAGGTGGTGGTGAGCGTGCGGGCCGCTTCCAACAAATAGGTGTAGCCCCCGATGCGCCCCATCGCCTGGGCGACGCCTTCAAAGTTCCCGATTGACATGCCGAACTGTTTGCGGACATAGGCATAAGCGCCGGTCGCCCGCGCCGTCAGGTGGCCAACCGCGGTGCCGAGCGCCGGCAGCGAAATGCCGCGACCTGCCGACAGACATTCCACCAGCATCCGCCAGCCGCGACCGACGTAATCCTGACCGCCAATCACCCACTCCATCGGAATAAAGACATCCTGGCCGCGCGTCGGACCGTTCATAAAGGCCAGGTTGAGCGGATCATGGCGCTCGCCGATTTCAACCCCCGGGTAATCTGCCGGGATCAAGGCGCAGGTAATGCCGATATCTTTCTTGTCGCCAATCAGGCCATCCGGGTCCTGTAGTTTAAAGGCCAGGCCCAGCACCGTGGCAACCGGCGCCAACGTAATGTAGCGTTTGTTCCAGCTGACCCGGATGCCCAGCACTTCTTTCCCTTCGAAGTCGCCGTAACACACCGTGCCTTGGTCCGGAATACCACCGGCATCCGACCCGGCTTCCGGGCCCGTCAGGGCAAAACATGGAATATCGGTCCCATTGGCCAGTCGCGGCAGCCAGTAGTCTTTCTGATCCTGGGTGCCGTAGTGGCTCAGCAGCTCACCCGGACCCAATGAGTTCGGTACCATCACCGACACCGCCGCACTCAGGCTTCGGGTCGCGATGCGCGTGACAATGGTCGAGTTGGCATGGGCAGAAAAATCCAGCCCGCCGTATTCTTTACCGATGATTAATGAGAAGAACTTTTCCTTGCGCAAGAATTCCCACACCTGAGGCGGCAAGTCTTTATCTTCCTGCACGATCTGGTAGTCATCGAGCATCGCCAGCAAGGTTTCCAACTGGTTATCCATAAAGGCCTGCTCTTCGGCATTCAAAGACGGCTGCGGATAATTGTGCAGGGTTTGCCAGTTCGGTGAGCCACTAAACAGTTCACCATCCCACCAGACACTCCCGGCCTCCATGGCCTCGCGTTCGGTGTCTGACAGCGGCGGAAGGACTTTCTTAAACAGCTTAAATGCAGGGTCGCTGAAATAGCGCTTGCGCATATTAACGAACATACTCATGGTTCAGATCCTTTGTCTCATTAATCGTTATGGTTCTACATTACTTACTGCGTTCCTGTTGATTCTTCTCGGATCAGCGAGAGCGGTTGCTCAATCGGCGCCGCCACACCGGCAGCCAGATACGGTACCAGTCGCTCGATCAAATCTTCGGTGGTCACGGTTCGGGAAAAGTCATTTTCAGCGATTTCGCACAAGGCCGTCGTTGAGGCCATCGTGAAGACCGTCGCCCCCAGGGTAAAGTGCAAACGCCAGAATAAGGTCTCCGGATCAAGCGAGGAATTGGCCCGGCACACCGCGGTGGTGAACAGATGCAGCACCTCGTCGTAACGGGTCACGATGAACCACCGTAAGTGGCCCTGGACATCGGTATACCCCCGGCCCAGCAGGGACATAAAGAGTTGCGCGCCGTTCGGCCGGTAGACATTGAGATTCAGCAGCGGCTGTTTGGCACAACGAAAGACATCCTCCATGGAGAAATCATCCCGGGTCAGCAGCACTTCCAATTCCGCTTTGAGTGCCGGCATAAACTCTTCGAGATAACGGCTCAACACGGCCCGAACCAGGGTTTTCTTATCGCCGTAGTGGTAATTGACCGACGCCAGATTGACGCCTGCCTTGCTGGTAATGGTCCTGAGCGAGGTTTCCTTAAATCCGTGCTCGGCAAACAGCAACTCGGCAGCATCAAGAATTCTGCCCTTGGTTTCTCCCTTTCCCGGCATATTCATTCACCTGTATTAAACACATGTTTAAACTTTACAACCAAGCAACATTTTTAACAAGCGTCAAATAAATACCTGCCACGCATTTCAGGCAGCCGAGAACAGAAAATTACCAGTCTGTGATGGAGATCGCTGTGGTCTTCCACCCCCGATTGTCACGACTTCGATTGCGAAGCGCATGGCTTCCAAACGGGAGTTGTAAAATAATCGTTAATATTCAATCAGTAACGTGGAAGGATGTTCGGACGGGAAAATGAATAAAAAATAATCAGAAAAAATTGCACCTGACCGGGAACCAAAAAACGGAAGCAAGGTCATATATTATGCCACTGCTTTTTCTTAGAAGACTTTCTTCAAAGCCCGTCACCTGATAGTGATGGGCTTTCTTTATTTACCCCGAAGTTGAGATTTCTTCCAATGTTCGCTACCGCCGACATCACCACACGCAGGCCTCAGGTAAGTCCCCGCATCCCATCAATCACGAAAACGCTCAGCCAGTCGCACCTTCGGCCAGATATTTTGGGACAATGAGGTATTTTTAACCCATTAATTATCATGGTGTTATAAAAAACACTGATATTTTTTCGCCTTCAAGGGGAACCAACGGATAATCCATCAGTCCTACTAAGTGACATTGAGATTAAAGACGCATTCCTTGTTAGCTGGCCGCCAAACAGCATTGTTCCTCTTTAATCCGAAAATGCCACTGCTGCTAAACTCCTAATTGTGTAAATAGAGCCTTTGCCCGTTGAATTTCAACGGGCTTTTTTTTACGGATTCGCTCAAGCGGCTCATGTGAAAAATAAATGGTATTTTTGTTGATTCTTTTTGAACCATCTCGAAACCCGGCGGTCTGAATTAATAAGATTGTCGTTATCAACTCATCAGATACCTGTTAACTGACTGAGCTTGAAGTGATTAATTGCCACTGCTGCTTTACTCCTATTCATATTGCGTTTTATACGAATTGGCGCGCTGAGATCCCCTCAGCGCTTTTTTTTGTCTGCCTCTCGCGCTTCCTAAGTTTATACACCGGCGCTTCAAGCATCGGCGCTTTTCATATCAGCGTTTCAAATAACACCTGCGTTTCAAACAGTCAGCGTTCCAAACATCTGGCTGCTCACGTAATTTACTCCGCCCGCCTGTCATCCGGCAGCTCCGGAGCTCGCACCATCAAGTCCGCGTGGGTCAGTTCCAGACCCAGCCAGGCACAGGTTTGACGGGCATCGATCCACTTCCCCGCGCCTGGCGTTGAGGTTTGAAACTCAGGGGCCGCCAGCCCGGCGAGTTGCGCCATCCGGGTGTAATACACCGCCCGGCCCGGATGTGACGGCGCGGCCAGGTGCAGCAAGGTTTGTGTCGGCCAGCGGTGAATGATGGCATCAATCGCCGCAATACAATCATCCAAATGAATGAGATTCACCGGATCACCGCCATTGGCGATGGCCGATCGCCCAGCCAGATATTTGACCGGGTGGCGGTGGGGGCCGATCAGCCCGGAGAACCGTAACACGACCAGATTCTGCTGCCACTGCGTTCTGAGCCATTGCTCCAGCGCATGGTGTGCCCGACCACTGGTTGTATTGGGCTGCGGCGGTGTCGATTCATCAATGCGGCCGGACACCTCGCCATAGACCGACGTGGTGCTGATAAAGATCACGCGCTGGCATCCCTGTGCCTGCGCCGCCCGGGATAAGCTTTTCACATTGGTGACAAAAGCCGTATCCGCACCAGCCTGCCGACCCGGCGGTATCGCAATCACCAGCACATCGGCCGCCAGCAGCCGGGCCAGTTCAGCGTCCGATTCCACCTTGGCCGCCGACAGCGGCAAGGTTACCGCCACCCCGTGGATCCCTTCAGCGGCCAGTTGGGCCGCCCGTGCCGGATCACGCTGGGTGCCAAAGACAGTATCCCCCTGTTCGGCCAGATGCCGGGCCAGCGGCAGCCCGAGCCAACCGCATCCACACACACTGATTTTCATGATGGTTCCTTTCATTTGAATTGAAACTAGTGACATAACAAAACTACGGATATTTATTTCAAACTGTAAATTAATTCCTGCCGCGTGAAAATTTGCTACACATCAATGCAGCTGCCAGGCGATTTTCTGCTAAATCATTTAAAAAAAATTTCAGAACTGAAAGAGAAAACTCGATCCCTGTCAAACTATAATAAAAAGTAAAAGCGATATGGTTGGAATCGCTAGGAGCTGATCCGTGAAAAGTAGTATAGTTTCATCAAATTGGCTTCATATCTGCATCTGTCAAGTATGAAAGCAACTAATGAAATTCAGTAACGAAGCGGTAATCGCTATGAATACCCTAGAGAAAATTCAAAAAAACTTAGATAACTTCAGTAAATCCGAACGTAAGGTTGCCGAAGTTATCATTGCCTCACCACAGACAGCGATTCACTCCAGCATTGCGACACTGGCCAAAATGGCCGATGTCAGTGAGCCAACGGTGAACCGTTTTTGCCGACGCCTTGATACCAAGGGATTTCCGGACTTCAAACTCCACTTAGCCCAAAGCCTTGCGAACGGAACCCCTTATGTCAACCGCAACGTCGAAGAAGATGACGGTCCTGACGCCTATACGTCGAAAATTTTCGAGTCGACGATGGCCTGTCTGGATGTGGCGAAGAACAGCCTGGATCCGATGCAGGTCAACCGTGCCGTGGATCTACTGACCCAAGCCAAGAAAATTTCTTTCTTCGGCCTGGGTGCATCCGCATCCGTTGCCCATGACGCCCAGAACAAATTCTTCCGCTTCAACATCCCGATTGTCTGCTTTGATGACATTGTGATGCAGCGCATGAGTGTGATCAATTGTGCCGATGGCGATGTCGTGGTGGTGATTTCTCATACCGGCCGCACCAAAAGCCTGGTCGAAATCGCCCGCATGGCACGCGAGAACGGGGCAACCGTGATTGGGATCACCGCCAAAGATTCACCGCTCGATCGTGAATGCTCACTATCCATCTGCCTGGATGTTCCGGAAGACACGGACATCTACATGCCGATGGCAAGCCGGGTGGTTCAGATGACGGTTATCGATGTGCTGGCCACCGGGTTTACCCTGCGCCGGGGCGCCGGATTCCGGGAAAACCTGAAGCGGGTGAAAGAGTCGCTGAAAGACTCACGCTTTTCCAAAGAAGGGATGATGTAACCCAGCGGTCTTTCAACCACAACGGACAAAAAAGCATGGTGCACCCCATGCTTTTTTATTGTGTACCGCCCCTGTTCACCGGCTTTCCTATCTGGCTCAGACCACACGCGATTTCAAAGCATCTCAGGGAGATGCGCTCTTTCATCAGGTCTCGCTAGCCCCCGGCAATAACGTATTTTTGTAGTAAAATTTCAGTAAGATGCAATGACACAGGCCGTAAAGGTCGATGTCATGGATATCCCCCACTCAAAATGGAGTTTCTCATGTCTGACAGGCTACGACGTACGAAAATCGTGACCACCCTCGGTCCGGCGACGGATCGCGATAACAACCTGGAAAAAATCATTGCTGCTGGCGCCAACGTGGTCCGCATGAACTTTTCCCACGGCAGTCCGGAAGATCACCTTCAGCGGACCAAAGCCGTTCGAGAAATTGCCGCCAAGCTGGGGAAACACGTGGCGATTCTCGGCGACCTGCAAGGACCGAAAATCCGTGTTTCGACCTTCAAAGAAGGCAAGATCTACCTCAACATCGGTGACAAATTCACCCTCGACAGCACCCTGCCCAAAGGCGAAGGTGACGAAAACGCCGTGGGCCTGGACTACAAGGCGCTGCCGGAAGATGTCGTCCCCGGTGATCTCCTGCTACTGGATGACGGCCGGGTGCAGTTGAAAGTAGTGGACGTGGAAAGCCATAAAGTCCACACCGAAGTCGTGGTCGGCGGCCCGCTGTCGAACAACAAAGGGATCAACAAGAAAGGCGGCGGGTTGTCGGCAGCCGCGCTGACCGACAAAGACAAGGCAGATATCCTGACTGCCGCAGCCATGCAGGTCGACTACCTGGCCGTGTCGTTCCCGCGCAACGGGGAAGATATGAACTACGCCCGTCGCCTGGCAACGGACGCCGGCCTGGATGCCCGTCTGGTGGCTAAAGTGGAGCGAGCCGAGGCCGTCGCAGATACCGAATCGATGGACGATATTATTCTCGCCTCCGATGCCGTGATGGTTGCGCGGGGCGATCTCGGAGTCGAAATTGGCGATCCGGAGTTGGTTGGGGTCCAGAAGAAGTTGATCCGGCGCGCCCGCAGCCTGAACCGTACCGTGATCACTGCGACCCAGATGATGGAGTCGATGATCACCAGCCCAATGCCGACCCGTGCAGAAGTCATGGATGTTGCCAACGCCGTACTGGACGGGAGCGATGCCGTGATGCTCTCCGCAGAAACCGCCGCCGGCCAATATCCGGTCGAAACGGTCCAGGCTATGGCCGGAGTCTGTCTCGGCGCCGAAAAAGAGCCGAGCGTGAATGTCTCGAACCACCGCATGAGCCGGACCTTCGACAATACGGAAGAAACCATTGCGATGTCGACCATGTACGCCGCCAACCACATGGCTGGAGTCAAAGCAATCGTCACCATGACCGAGTCCGGCCGGACCCCGCTGATGATGTCCCGCATCTCGTCGGGTCTGCCGATCTTTGCCCTGTCCCGGAATGAGCGGACACTGAACCGGGCCGCCCTGTTTCGTGGGGTCACGCCGGTTTACTTTAATCGCGACAGCGATGCCGGCTTAGCGGCAGCCAAGCATGCCCTGGCCGATCTGAAAGCGCTGGGTCTGCTGAGCCAGGGGGATCTGGTCATAATTACCCAGGGGGATGAGATGGATATTGTCGGTTCGACCAACAATATGCGGATCCTCATCGCCGAATAAGGTGCAAACCGGCAGCGAGCGCCCGCCGCGCTCGCTGCCGACTTTCAGCCCAGGCGCTAGGCTCCGGGCTGTATCCAGTTCGGGTTGATTTTTGCGGTGAGGATATGGTCTTCCCAGCGGCCATTGATCAGCAGATAGTCCCGGGCTTCCCCTTCGATTTCAAATCCGGCTGCCCGCAGGACGGACGCACTTTTTTGATTCCTCGGCATATAGGCCGCCATGACCCGGTGAAAAGACTGCGCCTCAAACATCCAGGTCACTGTCGCCGATAGCGCTCTGCGCATCAGTCCCTGCCCCTGACACGCCGCATCCAGTGAATAGCCGACATGGCAGGCATAAAAAGGATGCCGGACCAGATTACTGTAATTAATGACCCCGCAGACCTCATTGGTCTCCTCCCGGAGGATCACAAAATAGTAAGCCAGTTTGTGTTTGTGCAGTTCGGCCAGCTGACTAAGGCGTTTTTCCCACCCGGCAACCGTAAAGAACCCTTCTTCCCGTAACGGCTCCCAAGGCTGTAAAAACGCCCGGTTACGCTGGTAGTAAGCCGCGATACCGGCCGCATCTTTCGGAGTCACCAAGCGGACAATCAGGTCGTCTACCTGCAGGGACGGCGTGCGGTTCATGATGGATTGAAACAACGGCGGTTCACCTCTTTCAGCTCAGAGCCTTTCACCTTACCACAGATTTTCACCCCCGCACGGAGGCCGCCGCATAAATCAATGAAGGGAATCATGATTTATGAAAATAGAGCGGATGCATCGCGGTTCTGAACTATGATCTGAACTGAGTGCAATAGACCGTGCAAATCCAAAACGCTGTGCGTCGGAGCGACACGGTTGCACTGAGGCTCACTTCAACCTGGCAGTGACAATTTATGTACTATGACTACCTCTATACGGTCCTGGGCAAAGTCTATTTACTGGCAGATCACCACGGACTCCGGCAACTGACCATCGGGAGCGGCGGCTTTTGCCCGGACTCCAGCTGGAAGCGCAGCCCGGATTTTATGCAGACTTACCGCACCCAGCTCAAAGAATACCTCCTGGGTGAAAGACAAACCTTTTCCCTGTCCCTGGCACCGCAAGGCACCCCGTTCCAACAGCAAGTCTGGCAGGCGATCAGCGAGGTTCCCTTCGGCAGCTGCTGCTCCTACCATATGCTTGCCGGGGCGATGAACCAGCCAGCTGCGGTCCAGGCCATCGGGATCGCGAAAAACGTCAATCCCATCCCGATCATTATTCCCTGCCACCGGGTGATGAATGAACTCGGCCAGCCGGCCAGTTGTCGCTACGGGCAGGATGTCACCCTGCAGCTGCTGGCGCTCGAATCCGGCCAGCTCACCCTGTTGCAACCCAGTATCAGCCCGGCTCCCGACAACAAAAAAAAGAAGACGTGAACGTCTTCTTTTTTAAGATAAATGGCCCGTCTCGCAGGCAATAAAGAGAAGGTCTTTAGGACTTGCCAATCCCGTACTCACGCAGCTTATTCGCCACCGCGGTGTGAGAAACCCCCAGTCGTTTGGCCAGTTTCCGGGTCGACGGATAGCTGCGATAAAGGTTAGTCAGGATCCCGGACTCATACCGCTTCATGATCTCATCCAGTGAGCCATCGAGGTTTTCCTCACTGATCAGCGTCATGGACTCATTTTCCGGCAGCTGTACATCCTCAACCGTCAACGCCGAGCCCTCAATCTGGGTCATGGCCCGAAACAGAATGTTCCGCAACTGGCGAATATTCCCCGGCCAGGCATACTGGCTCAGGTAGCTCGCCAGCTCGTCGCTGATCTGCGGCTTGGTCTGCTGCATCTCCTGGGCAAACTGGCTCAGGAACAGATCGGCCAAAGGCACGATGTCTGCCGGACGTTCGCGCAGCGGCGGCACCACCAGCGCCAGAACATTTAGCCGATAATAGAGATCTTCGCGAAACGCGCCCGCAGCCACCAGATCCGGCAGTTTCTTCTGGGTCGAGCAAATCACCCGGACATCCACTTTCATCTCGCGCTCTTCGCCGACCCGACGGAAGGTCCCGTCTTGCAGGAAGCGCAGCAGCTTAATCTGCAGGTGCGTCGACATCTCGCCGACTTCATACAAGAAAACCGTGCCGCCGTCCGCCTGCTCGAAGATCCCTTTCTTCCCCGGCTCGGTTGCCGAGGCAGCCATCCCGAAAAGCTCGGTTTCCGCCGCGTTGTCCGGCATCGAGACACAGTTCACCAGCAAGAACGGCTTTTCACGTCGCATCGACCGCTGGTGACAGGCACGGGCCAGCATCTCTTTCCCGGTCCCGGTTTCCCCCTGGATCAGCAGCGGTGCATCCAGCAACGCCAGCTTTTTCGCCTGAGCCAACAAGTGTTTAAAGCGCGACGACTGGCCGACAAAGTGTTCAAACCCGTTATCGCCACTGATCTGCCGCATGGCAACCGGCATCTTGGCTTCCGACAATGATTTCAACAGGATCATGGCACTGGCCAGAACCGATTGCTCACTCTCGTCAGCCACATACACCGGCATGACTTCCATCATGTAATCCAGGCCGGCAATCACCACCATCTCGCTTCGCCTGGCGGCATCTTCTTTTTCCAGCCAACGGTGAAAGTTAAAGCCAAGCAACGCCTGGACGCTTTCGCCGACCATCTCACCGCGCTGTTGATTCAGCAGCAGTTCGGCCGCGTCATTGGCCAGATCAACCTTGCCTTGCAGATTGATCGAGAAAAACGGATCCGGCAATGTTTCCAGCAACGCCTTTAACTCTTTATGCTCCCGCTCACTCGGCATGAACTGAATTTTCCGGACATCCGTAACGCCATCAAGCTGGCGGATTTGCGACATCAGCTGGCTGAATTGCTCAAATTCAATTTCCGGGCAGTTCAGGTAGATAATCCCGACCCGGTCAATTTCAATCCCCCGCAGATCGATATGCTGGCTGGTCAGAATATCCAGCAGCTCCCGGGCTATCCCAAGTCGGTCTTCACAATTGACTTGTAACCTCATATCACACGCCTTCTCAATGTCCTCAATAATACTCGCTGCGATACGGTGAAGACCCACCGCATCCCTGTGCCGCGCTCAACCGACAGGAGCACTCGATTTGACCCGAAATTTTAGTTTGGTCTGGGTGTCAGGAATTGTTGACACCTCAGGAAGTTTGCGCCTTCACTTTCGGGGAGTCAAGCAACAAGCGTCTCGGGATGAGAGGTCGCGCAGGTCCGCTGCGACGAAGTGGCGATGAAATCATCAGCCAACCCGACACCCGAAGGCCCCGGGCAGCCGCGATAATGGATTAAGCCTTTTTCCGGGTCAGCCGACCCAGCAATTCTTTGCGGATCTCCCCCAGCTTCGGCTGCTGCTCCGGTTGCCAGGGCAACGGTCGCATCAGCGCCATGGCTTTGAGCCCTAACCGGCCGGTCAACAAGCCGACCCCGACGCCCTGGGCGACCCGGGTCGACATCCGCCCGGCTAAGTCGACCGACAACACATCCATGCTGGTATCGAGCAGCATTTCACTGGCCCCGGCGGCGGCCATGTTGGCCAGCACCAGCTTCACCAGTCGGATCCGCGACCAATAGCCCAGCTCAACGCCATACACAGTCGCGATATGGTCAATCAACCGGAAGTTGCGCCAGGCGACCAGCAGCATGTCTGCCAGTGCCAACGGACTGACCGCCACCATCACCGCCGCCTCACCCGAATATTTGGCGACCAACTGGCGGGCCTGCTTATCCTGCTGGCTCAGCACCATCTGATCATACAGCGCCAACACTTCCCGATCGTTGTGTGTTGCTGCCAACGAATCGAGCCAACGCTCGTAGCCCAGGTGATCATCGCGGATCTTGCTTTGCTTGGCCAGCTTGCTACAAAATGCCCGCCCCTGGCCGATGCTGTCGGCTTCCAGCAGTGCTTGTGCCTGCTCCTGCTCGCTCTGGCGCTGCTTCAGGCGGCGCAGTTTGAGCAGCTCGCGCCCCAACGTCGTGATCCCGGCCGTTGCCAGGGCCGCGACAATCGCACTCCAGCCCAGTGCCAGCCAGTCCCCGCTCTGATAAGCCGTCATCACATAATCCAGGGTTTGCCAGCCGGTCATGGCCGCCGTGGCGATCAGGAGCCCCTTAAGCCAGCGGCCTCGGCGTTTCGGCGCCAGCGTTCGGGTTAGTTGCGCCTCGACATCGGGCTGCGCCGTCAACGCCTCAGGCAAAAAGTCTTCGGCCTGATCAAATTGCTGCTGGGCGGTCAGCTCTTCCTGCGCCGGCGCAGCGGTCTCCGGCTCCTCAAATACAATTTTTCCCTTGTATGCATGACTCATTGCAGTTTGTCTCCCAATAAATACTCCAGCACTTTATCCATCCGAATATGGGGCAATGGCTCATCACTCTGAACGGCCAGCGGGCGGAAGTTCACAAAGTCAAATCCATGCTGCTGCCAGAATGTGTCGTTCGGCAACCGTCTGGGCACCTCGCCGGGAAACAGCATCTGCGCCTGCCCGTTAAGCGTCTGGCCGCGCAGGGCCGGTACCTGCTGCCCCTGATGGGCCACAAATCCCGGTTCGGTCGCCTGGATCGAGGCCAGACTGACGCAGTCCATGTTGATCCCTTCAAACGAAGCCGTCTGCCAGGCTTCATTAATCATCTGCTGCAACAAGCTCACCAGGTTCGGGTGCTGGTCCGGGGTCACGTGATCGGCCTTGGTCGCAGCGAACAGTACTTTATCGATACGGGGCGAAAACAGGCGGCGCAACAGTGAGCTGCGGCCATAGCGAAAACTCTGCATCAGTTGGTCCAGCGCCTGACGCATATCGTTGAATGATGCCGGCCCGGCATTGAGCGGTTGCAGGCAATCCACCAGGATGATCTGACGATCGAACTTGGAAAAATGCTCACGGTAAAAGCCTTTCACAATATGCTGGCGGTAATACTGGTAACGACTCTTCAGCATGGCGTAATTGCTGTGCTCATCGGCCTGCTGCAACTGCGCCTCGGTAAATGGTTCCAGGCGGACCAACGGGAAGAACTGCAACACCGGGGCACCCGCCAGTTCTCCGGGCAGGACAAACCGCCCCGGCTGAACCCAATGCAGGCCGCCTTCGGCTTTGCATTTGTACAAATATTCGGTGAACGCCGCCGAAATACGCTCAATCAACATTTCATCTGCCGGAGCAAAGGGATCGAAATCTTCCAGCAGCGCCTGCCAGTGCTGTGCCAGCTCGGCCCGCTTGCCCTTGAGCAACTGACCCTGCTGTTGCGACCAGGTATAAAAGTCCTGCTCCAGCAGCGGTAAATCCAGCAGCCACTCACCCGGATAATCGACGATATCGAGATACAGAGTGGCGGTATCCTGCAACAGCTTCAGCGGTCCTTTTTGTGGTTTGTAGCGCAGTGCCAGACGGATCTGACTGACATCGCGGGTCGGCTCCGGCCAGGTCGGCGGCGATGACAGCAAGGCATTCATCCCTTCGTCGTAGCCGAATTTGGGGACATGCATATCGACCTGGGGCACCCGTTTTGCGCCGAGCAGATAGCCATCGCGAACAGCTGAAAATAAGGGCAGTCTCGGATTCGTACTGACATGCATTAACTGATTCACCAGCGAGGTGATAAATGCGGTTTTCCCCGCCCGAGACAACCCTGTGACTGCGAGCCGGACATGGCGATCCAGGCTGCGGTTCACTAACTTGTTCAGCTCATTCCCAATTCGATGCATAACGATTCCCAGCAAATAATTCGTATCATCCCATTCCCGGGATGAATCTTAAATGAACGACACCAATGGCGAAAAAAGCAGACACCCGGCCTGCTTCATATTCGGGCGCCGTACCCGCAGGACGGCGCGAAAAGAAACCCTCAGAGATGTTTGAATTCTCGGGCAACCTTGAAGGCGGACGAGGTAACATACGCTTCCATCTGGCGCAATTTCTGCTCGACATCATCCAGCTCTGCCTCGACATTCTGCATCACCTGCTCCGGGGACTGCCCGGCCTGCCAGGCTTTCTGCTTCACGGTATGCTCACGGTAGATATAACGCTGCTCCTGCCGCGCTTCCGGCATCTTTTCCAGGATCAGACTGGCCGCCAGATACGCGATGAGCGCGAAGAAACCCATGCCCAGCAAAAACGCAGAGACCGCGAGGATCCGCACCAGCCAGATTTCCATCCCGAAATACTCGGCCAACCCGGCACACACCCCGGTGATCTTGCCGTTCTGCGGATCACGGTACAAGGTTTTGCTCATCGGCGTTGTCTCCATTGCGGCGCCTCCTCATCGAGAATTTTCTCCAGTGTCTGAATGCGCTCCTGCATCTGCTCTGCACGAACCACGAGTGACTGCAGCTTTTCCTGTGCCTCGCCCGAGAGTCCCTGACCGGCATGGCGCTTCCCGCGGTAGTGCAGAATCAGCCACAATGGCGCCACAAAGATCAAAAACACCATCAGTGGCCAAACTATCCAACCCATAAATTACCTCCATCCTCGTCACGTGCAGAACCTTGAATAGTCACCAGCTTACTCTTTATCCTTGATGTTTTCTTTCATCCGCGCCAGTTCCTGCTCAATTTCATCCTGGGCCTGCAAATCAGCAAACTCCTGCTCCAGGTTTTTCCCGCGACCCAGCCCATAGCTATCGGCTTCTGCTTCCATTTCGTCAATCCGGCGCTCGTACTGCTCAAACTTCGACAGCGCTTCATCAACCTTGCCGGTATCAAGCTGACGGCGAATATCCCGGCGGTTCCCGGCCGCTTGATGACGGGTCACCAGTGCCTGTTGACGGGCCCGGGTTTCCTGCAGCTTACGCTCCAACTCTGCCACTTCCGTGGTCAGTTTGGCGATGGTCTCGTCCACCAGCTTGTACTCTTCACTGAGCGTCAGGATGGCATCATTGAGCTTTTGCTTTTCAATCAACGCAGCACGAGCCAGATCTTCACGACCTTTTTGCAGCGCAAGGCTCGCTTTTTGCTGCCAATCATCACTCTGTGCCTGCAGGGCATCAATGCGGCGCTGCAGCTCTTTCTTATCAGCCAGGGCACGGGCAGACGAGGTCCGTACTTCAACCAGGGTATCTTCCATCTCCTGAATGATCAGGCGGATCATTTTTTGCGGATCTTCGGCTTTATCCAGCAGCGAATTGACGTTGGCGTTTACAATATCTGCAAAGCGAGAAAAAATGCCCATAGTAACTCTCCTTTCATCTAAGTCAGGTCCGTTTTCAGGTCCGGCGCACCGGTTGGGTTGATGCGGCTTACCCAGAAACGGCTCCGTTCGGTTTGCGGGGCTTGTCACCCCGGTCATTGCTGTGATGATGAAGATATATCAAGCAGCGTGCCAACTTTTATTTTTATAATTTTCAACAAGTTATATTGTCACTTTCTATCGCCGGGTGCTATGGTGTAATTAAATTCGCCAACAGTTAGCGAGATTAACCATGCAAAAGACAGATAATTTGATCGGTGAGTCCGAATCTTTTCTGGCCGTATTGGATCAGGCGTCACGCCTGGCCTCGTTGCACCGTCCGATCCTGATCCTGGGTGAGCGCGGCACCGGGAAGGAGCTGATTGCCCAGCGGATCCATTATCTGTCCAAACGCTGGGACCAGCCGCTCATCGCCCTCAATTGCGCCGCACTGAGCGAAGGGGTGATTGACTCTGAGTTGTTCGGCCATGAAGCCGGCGCTTTCACCGGTGCCAAAGGCCGCCACCAGGGCCGGTTCGAACGGGCTGAAGGCGGCACCCTGTTTCTCGACGAACTGGCCACGGCACCGCTCGGGGTCCAGGAAAAATTACTGCGGGTCATTGAATATGGCGAGTACGAGCGGGTCGGCGGCAGCCGCACCTGCCAGGCCAACGTCCGGCTGATCTGCGCCACCAATGACAACCTGCCCCAGTTAGCCGAAGACGGGAAATTCCGTGCCGATCTGCTCGATCGCCTGGCATTTGATATCATCCACCTGCCGCCGCTGCGGGCACGCCGGGAAGATATCCTGCCGCTGGCTGACTATTACGCCGTGCGGATGTGCCGGGAGCTGGGTTTCGGCTACTTTGCCGGTTTTTCACCCGAAGCCCGGGCTGCACTCCTGGACTACCACTGGCCCGGCAACATCCGCGAGCTCAAAAACGTCGTTGAGCGTTCGGTGTTCCGCCACAGCCTGGAAGATGAGCCGGTCGCTGAAATTATTATCGACCCGTTCCGCACACCCTGGCAGCAGGAAAGTGTGCCCCAAAGCGATTCGCCCGCAGATCCCCCTGTGCCACCGGCCCCGAATTTCCCGCTCGATTTTCGCCAGTGGCAGCAAGCGCAGGAAGTCACCCTCATCCGCCAGGCACTGGCACAAGCCCGGTTTAATCAACGAAATGCCGCTGAGCTATTGGGTTTAAGCTACCATCAACTGAGAGGCCTGTTGCGCAAGTACCAGCTGGTCGGCACCCCGCCCCCGTGATCCGGCGGATCACACCCGGCGCACATCCTCGATAAAAAACACCGCGTTTTGGCAGGTTATTTCACGGCAATGCTTGGTGCCGGTGATGGATAATGATAAATTTAACCACTTGTTTTCCAAAAATACATTTCGATATGAGCGCCTCAACTCGTCTACTGCTTGCGTGCCTCAGTCTGGTTAGCCTGATTGGCTGCTCAGAGCCACAGCGAGATAGCACCATTCGTAGCCGTGGCTTCGTCTATTGCGGGCAAGATACGCCGACCACCTTCAATCCCCAGCTGATTGACGGCGGGCTGACCGCCGATACACTTGCTGCTCAAATTTTCGATCGCCTGCTGATGCTCGATCCGGTCAGCCACCAGCCGCTGCCTTCTCTGGCCCGCAGTTGGACCATCAGTGATGACGGCCTGGCCTATACCTTCAAACTGCGCAAAGGCATTGAGTTTCAAACCACCGAATGGTTCAAACCCACGCGGCGTTTCAACGCCCAGGACGTGGTGTTCAGCTTCCAGCGGATCATCAACCCCAAACACCCGTTCCATGCGGTGTCTGGCGGACGCTATCCGTGGTTTGAAAGCCAGGGCTTCAGCGACCTGATCGATCATATCGAAATGGATGATTCCCATACTGTGACGTTTGTGCTGACCCGTCCGGACAACGCCTTCCTGTCGAATCTGGCCACCAGCTACGCGGTGATCCACTCCCAGGAGTTTGCCCAGCGCCTGCTCAAGGCCGGACAATTGCAACAGCTGGATATGAAACCCATCGGGACCGGACCGTTCTATCTTGCCCAGTACCTGCCCGACGATTTGATCCGCCTGAACCGCCATTGGGGGTACTGGCAAGGCGCCGCGCCGATGGAGCAAGTGGTGTTTGACATTTCGGCCCGTGGCACCGGCACCCTGGCCAAACTGCTGAGCAAAGAGTGTGATGTGTTGTCGTCCCCGGTCGCCAGCCAGCTGCCGGTGATCAGCAACAGCGAAGAATTCGAACTCATGGCCCAAACCGGCATGAACGTTGCCTTTGTCGCCCTGAACAACGACAAAGTCGTGATGCAGGATTCGCGCGTGAGACAGGCCATCAATCTGGCCATCAATCGGGACAACCTGCTCAATTCGGTGTATTACGGCACCGGCACCAAAGCCAAAAGTATCCTGCCGCCGATGTCCTGGGCCTATAACCACGGCAGCCAGGCGCTGGATTACGATCCGCAGCGGGCACGTGCCCTGTTGGAAGAGGCCGGCTATGCCGATGATCTGATCCTGACGATGTGGGTGCCGATCGAGCCTCGCCCGTATAACCCGAGCCCGCGCAAGACCGCCGAGCTGATCCAGGCCGATTTGAAAACCGTCGGGGTACGCCTGATCATCCTGGCCCAGGAGTCCGTCAGCCGCTTCAGTTCGACCTCCGCCTCCAACAGCGACATGCAGCTGACCGGCTGGATTGCCGACAACGGCGACCCGGATAATTTCTTCCGTCCGTTGCTGTCGTGTAGCGCCAAAGCTGCCGGGCTGAACGTGGCCAACTGGTGCGATCTCAGCTTCGACAACCTGCTGGAGCTGGCATCACGGACCACCCAGCTTGAGCAACGCGTCAACTACTACCATCTGGTCCAGGATATCCTCGACGAACAGGTGCCGGTGATCCCGCTGGCGCACGGGGTCCATTTTCAGGTTCATCATCAATCTCTTGGCGGCCTGCAAATGAGTCCGTTTGGCACCCGCTCTTTTGCCAGCGTTTATCGCAGCGAGTAACCGCATGTTTATTTACACAATTCGTCGACTTAATCTGTTTTTGATCACCGTGGCCATCCTGACGCTGGTGGGCTTTAGCATTCTGCGTCTGGATCCGACCCTGCAATGGAGCCACCAGTCTTTCTGGAGCGGCTGGTTCATCTATCTGGAAAACCTGCTGGCCGGGAACCTGGGCCTCAACACCAACGGCGAGCCGATCACCCAGGATGTACTGGCTGCCTTCCCGGCGACGATTGAACTCTGTTTCTTTGCCTTTGTCCTGTCATTGCTGGTCGGGATCCCGCTCGGAACCCTGGCCGGGGTGAAACGCGGGCGCCTGATAGATACATCGATTTCTTCCCTGGCGCTGCTCGGCTACTCCGTTCCGGTATTCTGGCTGGCGGTGTTGCTGATCATGCTGTTCTCGCAGCAGCTTGGCTGGCTGCCGGTTGCCGGTCGCTACAGTCTGTTGTATGAGATCAAGCCAGTTACCGGCGTGGCCTTAATTGATGTGATCCTGTCGGACAAGCCCTATCGCGCCGAAGCACTGATGGATACCATTCGCCACCTGATCCTGCCGACCCTGGTGCTGGCGATGGCGCCGACCACGGAGGTGATCCGCCTGACCCGTGCATCAGTATCTGAAATTATGGGGCAGAACTTTATCAAAGTGGCCCAGACCAAGGGCCTGTCGATGTTTGAGATCATCCGTCGGCACGTGATGAAAAATGCCATTCCGCCAATCATTCCCAAACTGGGGATGCAATTTTCCACCATGATGACCTTCGCCATGCTCACCGAGTCAATCTTTAACTGGCCCGGTATCGGCCGCTGGCTGCTCAATGCCATTGCCGGTCAGGATTATGTGGCGATCCAGGCCGGTGTGATTGCCGTCGGCAGCTTTATCCTGATCGCCAACATCCTGTCGGATTTGGCCGGCGCGATCGTCAACCCGCTCGTCAGAAAGGAATGGTATGCTATCAAATAACATTTACCAGGAGCAGAAAATCCCGACCCAGTGGGAGCGGGCCTGGCAAAATTTCCGCACCAACTCGCTGGCCATGTTCGGCCTCTGGTGTCTGCTGTTCCTGCTCCTCATCACCGTGACCGCACCGTGGATCATCCCGTATTCACCTTATGATCAAGTTGGTGAGCTCCTGATGCCCCCTTCGTGGGATCCGACCGGTCATGTCGAGTACTTCTTCGGTACCGATGATCTGGGACGGGATATGCTCAGTCGCCTGCTCATCGGCTCCCAGCTGACCTTCGGCTATGCACTGCTGATTGCGCTGGCTTCCAGTGTGATCGGGATTGCCATCGGCGTGATGGCGGGGATGACCCAGGGCCTGAAATCCAGCTTTCTCAACCACCTGCTCGATACCGTATTATCGATCCCATCCCTGTTGCTGGCGATTATTGTCGTGGCCTATATGGGACCGGGCGAGCTCAATATCCTGCTGGCGATCTGGCTGGCGCTGATCCCGCGCTTTATTCGCGCGGTGTACACTGCAGTGCATAACGAAGTGGAGAAAGATTACATCATTGCTGCACGGCTGGATGGCGCCAACAATTTCTACCTGCTGTATCACTCAATCATGCCCAATATCCTGACGGTGATTTCCAACGAGCTGACCCGGGCGATCTCCATTGCCATTTTGGATCTGGCGGCGCTGGGCTTTCTCGGCCTCGGTGCCCAGGCACCCTCGGCAGAATGGGGCGCAATGCTGGGCGACTCGATTGAGCTGATCTATCTTGCCCCCTGGACCGTGACGCTACCGGGGCTGGCCATCACTTTCAGCGTATTGGTTATAAACTTAGTAGGAGAAGGACTCCGCCAGGCCATTAATGCGGGGATAGACTAATGCCACTGCTCGATATTCGTAACCTCACCATTGAAATTGAAACCCCGCAGGGGATGGTCAAAGCGGTTGATCGCATGAGCCTGACACTGAGCGAAGGGGAAATCCGCGGCTTGGTGGGTGAATCCGGCTCCGGTAAAAGCTTGGTCGCCAAAGCCATCGCCGGCGTCACCAAAGACAGCTGGCGGGTCAGTGCCGACCGTCTGCGTCTGGCCGATATCGACTTGCTGACCCTCTCGGCCCGTGAGCGACGCAAGGTGGTTGGCCGGGAGATTGCGATGATCTTCCAGGAGCCTTCCTCCTGTCTGGATCCGTCCGAGCAGGTCGGCGAGCAGCTCGAAGAGGCGATCCCTTCCGGCTCGTTCACCGGAAGCTGGTGGCAACGGTTCCACTGGCGGCAGAAACAGGCGATTGCCCTGCTGCACAAAGTCGGGATCAAGGATCACAAACGGGTCATGAAAAGCTATCCGTATGAACTGACGGATGGCGAGTGCCAGAAAGTGATGATCGCGATGGCGATCGCCAACCGCCCTCGCCTGCTGATTGCGGACGAGCCGACCAACGATCTCGATCCCATCACCCAATCCCAGATCTTCCGTTTGCTCAGTCGGATGAACCAGCTCAGCAATACCACCATTTTGCTGGTCAGCCATGATTTGACCATGGTGACTCAGTGGGCAGACCGGATCACCGTGATGTATTGCGGCCAGGCGGTGGAGTCCGGCAGCCGGAAACAACTGCTGGAATCCCCCCACCACCCATACACCGAAGCCCTGCTGCATGCCATGCCGGATTTCAACCTCGACGTCCTGCCGCATAAGTGCAAGCTGGAGACCCTGCCGGGCTCAATCCCGCCGTTGCAGCATTTACCGATTGGCTGCCGCCTGGGACCGCGCTGTCCGCATGCTCAGCGTAAATGCGTCGAAGTACCGAAGCGCCGAAAAATCAAAAACCATAAATTCAGTTGCCACTTTCCGCTGAATATGGAGGATACCCAGAAGTGAGTGCGCTCCTTGAAGTCGAACACCTGAAAAAAGACTATCACTACCGCTCCGGGCTGTTTCGCCGCCGGACTATTGAAGCCGTCAAGCCGGTTTCATTTTCTCTTGAAGCCGGGGAAACACTGGCCTTTATCGGGGAAAACGGCTCTGGAAAATCGACGCTGGCGAAAATGCTATCCGGCGTGGTCGAGCCGACTGAAGGCATCATTCGGGTCAATGGTGAGCCGCTGGCTTACCATGACTTCCAGACGCGATGTAAGCTGATCCGGATGATTTTTCAGGATCCCAATACCTCGCTCAACCCCCGGATCCAGATCGGGCAGATCCTCGAAGGACCACTGAAACGAAACACCAATATGACGCCGCAGGCGCGTGAGCAACGGATCATGGAAACACTGCGGCGGGTCGGGCTGTTGCCGGAGCACGCCTATTTTTATCCGCAGATGCTGGCCACCGGGCAAAAGCAACGGGTTTCCCTGGCCCGCGCCCTGATCCTGCAACCCTGCATTATTGTTGCCGATGAGGCCCTGAACGGCCTGGATATGTCAATGCGCTCGCAAATTATCAACCTGTTGCTCGAATTGCAGGAAGAGATGGGCTTGTCTTATATTTATGTGTCGCAGCACATGGGGGTCATTAAGCACTTCACCGATAAAGTCATGGTGATGCAAAACGGTGAGGTGGTCGAACAGGGATTGACCCAGGAAGTCTTTAACAACCCGCAGCATTCCCTGACCCAGAAATTGCTCGACAGCCACTTCTCAGCCCATTCCCTCGACCGACGCAGCCGTCGCTCGGCCAAGGTTGAATGCTAATATCCGAAAGGGTAGCGTTTTAAACCGGGCTGAACCCGACGACCACGGCGCCCAGCATCACGGCACCGGCAATAGGAATGATCACGTATTTTCGCAGAGCCGGTGTCCCAATCACACTGGCCATGCCCATTTTCACCAGGCTGTTGACCGCCGAGGCAATAAAGATCCCCAAGGTAGCCGTCGAGAGCAACAGGCTGCCGGTACTTTGCCGCCCCAGCGCCAGGGTGATCGCATCTACATCGGTAATTCCCGAAATCATTGCCAGCAACAAGGTCCCGGTATCACCGAACCACTCCTGAAGCAGATTCGACAGCAGCATAATCGCCAACAACATCAGGCCGAAGAAAAAAGCAGAGGACAGTGCCAGCGGATTCTGATTCAGCTCCGGCGCCTCACTGCCATCTAACCGGTTGTGACGCCATATCCAGTAAGCCGGGAGGTAAAACCCCAGCATCATCACGACCATGGGCAACCACAGCAGCCCAACCAACTGATAGTTCACTACAGAGCAAACCAGGATGATCCGGGGAAACATGGTCCCGCAGCTGATCAGGATCCCACTCGCCAGCAATCCGCTGAGCCTGGGTTGCTGCTTGGACAGATTGGCAAACTGGAGCGTCAACGCGGTTGATGAACTCAAACCGGCAAACAGGCAGGTAAACAGGATCCCTTTCTCCGCGCCACCAAACTTAATGGCAAAGTACCCGACAAATGAGATCCCGGCGATCAGCACCACCATCCACCAAATCTCATACGGGTTGATCGCCTGCCACGGACCGAATCCTTCATTCGGCAGCAGCGGCAACATCACCACAGAGATCAGCAACAACTTCAGGGCCGCATCCAGCTCATACGCCTGCAGCTTCATCAGGGCTTCATGCAACTCGGTTTTGTTATCCAGAATAATCGCGGTGATCACGGCCGCCGAGGCGGCGACCACCGGCTCACCGATCACCGCCAGGCTGCCGAGCAGAAAGGTGATCAGCATGCCGACAATCCCGGTAATACTCAGGTTGGATTTCACGTGCTGACTGTTGAGATAGGCGGCTATAATCAGCACCGCAAAAGCGACCAGCGCAAAGCCGAGAAATAGTTCGGAAAACACCTGCGCCAGCCGCCCGCTTAAGCCGCCCATCAGTCCGATCAGGGAATAGGTGCGGATCCCGGCAATCCGCGAGCCGGCTACCTCATGGCGCCCCTCCCAACCACGCTGAATACCGATAATTGCGCCCAATAACAAGGCAATGGCCAGCCGTACAAACGGGGAGGTGAAGTCCAGATTCGGTTCCATTGCGTATCCCTATCCATCGGAGTTACTGACAGTGTAGACCTCCCGGTAAGAGGCAACTGGTTGTTCTGTCACGGTTTTCAACTCTTATCAAAGACCGAGCTAACCGCATCTCACCCAGTGCCGGTGGCGAGGTGTCCCCCACCGGCGCACCACAACGAAAACAGGCCCTGAAAAGGGCCTGCTGAAAGATGACTCGCCCGAAGGGCTCAAGCGAAGATTACGCCATGCTAAGATGAAGCGAGGCTCTGATTAATTGCGGCCAGAACCGTTGCCGGATCATCGGCTTGGGTAATTGGGCGGCCAATCACCAGATAATCGGATCCCGCCTGCACTGCCTCAACCGGTGTCATCACCCGGCGCTGATCGCCCGCGGCACTGCCTGCCGGACGGATCCCCGGTGTCACCAGTTTAAATTCGCGGCCTAACTCGGTTTTGAGCAGTGTCGCTTCCTGCGCTGAACACACGACGCCGTCCAGGCCGCTGTTTTGGGTCAGGCGTGCCAGGTTCAGGACATGTTCCTGCGGCTCAGCAGTGATCCCAATGCCACGTAGGTCCGAGGCTTCCATGCTGGTCAGTACCGTCACTGCAATCAACAACGGGCGATCCTTGCCAAACGGTTCCAGGATTTCACGGGACGCTGCCATCATTCGCTCACCGCCACTGGCGTGAACATTGACCATCCACACCCCAAGTTCCGCTGCAGCAGCAACCGCGCGTGAGCAGGTATTCGGGATATCATGGAATTTCAGGTCCAGAAATACTGAATGGCCCCGATCATGCAGTTTACGCACAAAATCAGGGCCAAAATAAGTAAACATCTCTTTGCCGACTTTGAGTCGACAAGTGCCTGGCTCAATCCGGTCTACAAAGGCAAGTGCCTCGTCCTGACTTGGATAATCGAGCGCGACAATGACTTTTGGATCCAACATTGCATCTCCTGCTTGGTAATGGGTCAAACTCGCCCAGCCTCCCTGAGCGCGGTCGGGATTGTACCGTAAAAATGTTTTTTTGCGAGTATTTCTTCAAATTTTGTTGTTAAGCGCCAAAAGGATATCTTTTCTGATCTTGCCAATCGTTTGTCCGCCACTAAAGCTCACAGATAAACCAGCGCATCAGCCTCCCCCCCAAACGGCAGACAATAAAAAGCCCGCATCAGTTAAAGCGGGCTTTGTTCACAGTATTATTCGCCATCCAGGCCACGGATCGGTTTCACACCGCCCCAGCCTTTACAGGACGGGCATTGCCAGTACAGCGAGTGGGTGGCAAAGCCACAATTACGGCAACGGTAATGGGGTTTGACTTTCAACTGCTCGCCGACCAGGGCGCGCAAGGTGCTCAGGCTTTCCTTGGCCCGGCCCTCTTCGGCTTCAGCCAGGTGATAATCCATCAACTGATAAAAGCCTTTCATGGTCGGGTTTTTAGTCAGCTGGCGAGTCATAAAGGTTTGGGCAGGAACTGACCCTTCTTGCTTGGCAATTTCGTCTGCCAGCATCAGCTCGGCTGTGGCACCGGCATTGAGCTCCACACAGTGCTGGAGGTATTTATACCATCCTGATTCGTTCCCGGTCGCCTCGTAGCATTGCAACAGCATCGGCAGAGTTTCGCTGACGTAATCAGTATCCTGCTCAGCGACCCGCTCCAGCTGCTTCAGGGCGGCTTTATAGTCTTCTTCACTGATCAGGATCTTGGCCATCATTAAAGAGGCCCGCACACATGCTTTGTCTGCTGACAACGCCTTTTTCAAATACTGCTTGGCCTTATCCATGTTCAAGGCGCTCAGCTCCAGCATCGCCGTCTCACACCAGTAATGGGCAATGTCGTGCTTGAGCTTGGATTTGCCCATCTTGACCAACTGGCCAGCCATGTCTATCGCCTTGTCCCACTCGCGGGTTTGCTGATAGATGGTCAACAGCTGCTGCAATGCCCCTTTGCGGTGCTCCGGCTCATCGAGCAACTGTTCAAATATTTTCTCGGCGCGATCAAAGAATCCGGCAGCCATATAATCCTTGGCTAACTGCTGCAGGGCCAGATTGCGTTGATCAATCGTTAAATTCGGACGCGCAATCAAATTTTGGTGGATCCGAATGGCACGATCTACCTCACCCCGGCTGCGGAACAGGTTCCCCAAAGCAAGGTGAGTATCGATCGTTTCACTATCAACTTGGAGCAGTTCAATAAACACGTCTACCGCTTTATCTGACTGATCAGATAACAGCAGGTTCAAACCAGTCACGTACTGGCGTGACATGTGGTGAGACTGCTCCTGTTGTTTATTACTAGCGCTCCTGTTACCCATGTACCAACCGTAAGCGGCGGCAATTGGCAATAACAGGAACAACAGCTCTAGCATTAATAGTTATTCCTTCACAGGCTCAGCACGCAGCTGCGCTAGCTCTTGTTGCTGTTTCGCGATTTTCTTGCTCAGACGATTTCTGGAGAAACGAGCTTTCAGATACAGCATACCGCAGATCAGCCACCCAATGGCAAAACCGCCACCAAACGCAATGCCGAGCAGGGTCGACAACTGGAACTCACCCTGAGCAATCAGATAATCAAAATTCACTAACTGTTGGTTTTGCGCACCCAACGCCAGCGTAATGAGAAAGCAGACCACCAAAACAAGAATGCTTATTATCTTCATCGTAAATCCTTCTTACTTGATCGATAGTTGATGGGTTGATTATGCAAGATTTTCACACATCAGACCATGATCAATAGACATAAAAAAACGGCATACTTTCAGCATGCCGTTTTTTTGTTCTAATTGCGCTTAATTCGCTGCGAAAGCAGCGTTCACGCGATCACGTAGTTCCTTGCCCGGTTTAAAGTGAGGCACGTACTTGCCGTCCAACTCAACTTTATCCCCGGTCTTGGGATTACGCCCAACGCGTGGAGCACGGTAATGTAAGGAGAAGCTACCAAAGCCACGGATTTCAATACGGTCGCCCTCAGCGAGGGTAGTCGCCATATGCTCAAGGATTTCCTTGATCGCATCTTCTACTTGTTTCGCAGAAAGATGTGTTTGTTGACTGCACAGCCTTTCAATCAATTCAGACTTTGTCATAAACACTCCGTTTTTAGTATGTTTCTCAGTAGTATAACCGCTTAGGGGGAAAAGTGTTCCCCCTATGCTCAATTATTCGCCTTTAGCCGCTTTGAAAGCGTCAGCCATTGCGTTACCGAACGCAGCGTCATCTTGCTTGTTCAGGGCAGCCATTGCTTCTTGCTCTTCAGCAACGTCTTTCGCACGAACAGACAGGTTGATTACGCGGTTCTTACGGTCAACGCCTGTGAATTTCGCTTCAACAGAATCGCCAACAGACAGAACCAGAGTTGCGTCTTCAACACGGTCAACAGATGCTTCAGAAGCGCGCAGGTAGCCTTCAACGCCTTCGATCAGCTCAACAGTTGCGCCTTTCGCGTCAACAGCAGTAACAGTACCAGTTACCAGAGCGCCTTTCTTGTTCATAGCAACGAAGCCGTTGAACGGGTCTTCTTCGATTTGCTTGATGCCCAGAGAGATACGCTCACGCTCTGCGTCAACAGCCAGAACAACTGCAGAGATTTCGTCGCCTTTCTTGAAGTCACGAACAGCTTCTTCACCAGCAACATTCCAAGAAATGTCAGACAGGTGAACCAGACCGTCGATGCCGCCTTCAAGACCGATGAAGATACCAAAGTCAGTGATAGACTTGATCTTACCAGTTACGCGGTCGCCTTTGGCTTGCATTTCTGCAAATGACTGCCATGGGTTCGCTTTACACTGCTTCAGACCCAGGCTGATGCGACGACGCTCTTCGTCGATGTCCAGAACCATAACTTCAACTTCGTCACCCACGTTAACAACTTTAGATGGGTGAATGTTTTTGTTAGTCCAGTCCATTTCAGACACGTGTACCAGACCTTCAACGCCTTCTTCGATTTCAACGAAGCAGCCGTAGTCAGTCAGGTTAGTTACGCGGCCAGACAGCTTAGTGCCTTCTGGGTAACGCTTAGCGATAGCAACCCATGGATCTTCACCCAGTTGCTTCAGACCCAGAGATACGCGAGTACGCTCACGGTCGAACTTCAGAACCTTCACGTTGATCTCGTCGCCAACGTTCACGATTTCTGATGGGTGCTTAACGCGCTTCCAAGCCATGTCAGTGATGTGCAGCAGGCCGTCAACACCGCCCAGATCTACGAATGCACCGTAGTCGGTCAGGTTCTTAACGATACCTTTAACTTCCATGCCTTCTTGCAGAGAAGCCAGCAGCTCATCACGCTCAACACTGTTCTCAGACTCGATAACAGCACGGCGAGAAACAACAACGTTGTTACGCTTCTGGTCCAGCTTGATTACTTTGAACTCAAGCTCTTTGTTTTCCAGGTGAGCAGTGTCACGTACTGGACGAACGTCAACCAGTGAACCAGGCAGGAATGCACGGATGCCGTTCAGCTCAACCGTGAAACCACCTTTAACTTTACCGTTGATGATACCAACAACAGTTTCAGCATCTTCGTAAGCTTTTTCCAGTTGGATCCAAGCTTCGTGGCGCTTCGCTTTTTCACGAGACAGCTTAGTTTCACCGAAGCCGTCTTCAACAGCGTCCAGAGCTACGTCAACTTCTGCACCGATTTCGATTTCAATTTCGCCAGCGGCGTTTTTGAATTCTTCAACAGGGATAGAAGACTCAGACTTCAGGCCCGCGTCAACCAGTACATAACCGTTTTCGATCGCTACAACAGTACCTTTAACGATGGCACCTTGGCGCGTTTCTACTTCTTTCAGTGACTCTTCAAAGAGCTGAGCAAAAGATTCAATCATTATTTAATCTTCAATGTGATAAACAACCATGGGTATCCTACCACATGGGGTTGGGGGTAAAGTCAGTATTCATCCTTGATACCGACGCCATCATGTTGATTACTCAACTGATAATTTCGTTTCAATATAAGCCAATACTTCGGCAGTAACTTGCTCTATTGACATCTCAGTAGAGTCTAGCACCAAAGCATCAGCCGCGGGACGCAACGGGGCTACCGCTCGATTACGGTCGCGATCGTCACGTTCCTGAATTTCGTTCAAAAGACTATCAAATTTAACATCTAAGCCTTTCTGTTGCAACTGGTTCATGCGGCGAATTGCCCGCTCGTGCGCGCTGGCATCGAGAAAAACCTTCACTTCGGCACCCGGGAAGACCACGGTCCCCATGTCCCGTCCGTCAGCCACCAGGCCAGGCGCTTCGCTAAACGCCCGCTGACGACGCAGCAGTGCCTCACGAACCCGGGGTAACGCAGCCACTTTCGACGCCGCATTCCCCGTTTCTTCTTTACGCAGCTCTCCCGAGACATCTTCGCCTTCGAGGATCACTTTCACCAACTCACCTTCGGCTTTAAATTCCACATCCAGGTGCGCGGCCAACGGAACCAGAGCATCTTCTGATTCAAGATCAACACCATGATGAATGGCTGCCAGGGCGAGGACACGATAAATCGCACCGGAGTCCAGCAGCTTCCAGCCCAGTTTTTCTGCCAACAGCATACAGAGCGTGCCTTTACCGGCACCGCTTGGCCCATCAACAGTGATCACTGGAGCATGTGTAGACATAGGTTTTCTCCGAATTGGTTCCAAATTAAGCTTCAATACCAAACACTTTGCCGGGGATGCTGGCATGATGTTTGGTATTATCACTCTTAAACGGGGGCGTATTATACGGGAAAAAGTGCCTCAATTCTATCAAATCAGGGGCTTGAAAAGGCAGAATCGACCGCAGACCTTTCCCGCTGCGCCAGAAAGAAAAAAGCCCGCAGTGTGCGGGCTCGATTATTTCCGACCAAGCGGGACCGTTCGGCGAACTTAACGGCTCAATAGCGCCAGTTTGTCGAAATAGTCCGGGAAGGTTTTGGAGGTGCATTTCGGATCGTTGATGGTCACCGGGGTATCACTCAGCGCCACCAACGAGAAACACATGGCCATGCGATGATCATCATAGGTATCAATCGCCGCATGTTTCAACTGCGCCGGCGGCGTGATTTTAATGTAATCTTCCCCTTCTTCAACCTCGGCGCCGACTTTGCGCAATTCGGTCGCCATGGCTGCCAGGCGATCCGTTTCTTTCACCCGCCAGTTGTAGACATTGCGAATGACGGTCGTCCCTTCGGCAAACAGCGCCGTAGTCGCAATGGTCATGGCAGCATCCGGAATATGGTTAAAATCCATATCGACCGCTTTCAGCTCGCCGCGGCGGGCTATCACGTAATCATCGCCCCACTCGATCTCGGCACCCATCGCTGCCAACGCATCGGCAAACTGCACGTCCCCCTGGATGCTTTTCTTGCCGATGCCGGTGACTTTGATTTCACCGCCTTTAATCGCAGCGGCAGCCAGGAAGTAAGAGGCAGACGACGCATCCCCCTCAACCAGAAACTCACCCGGTGCCTGGTAAGATTGGCCACCCTTCACCACAAACACTTCATAATTATGGTTTTCAACCGTCACCCCGAATTGGGCCATAATGTGCAGGGTAATATCGATGTACGGCTTGGAAACCAGCTCTCCCTTAATGCGGATCACCGTATCCCCTTCCGCCAGCGGCGCTGCCATCAAAAAAGCGGTCAGGAACTGGCTGGAGATCGAGCCGTCGATTTCCACATCCCCGCCTTTCAGGCCGGTACCGATAATTTTCAGCGGTGGATAATTGTCATTTTCCAGATAAGTGATATCAGCGCCGGCTGCCCGTAGCGCATCGACCAGATGGCCGATCGGCCGTTCTTTCATCCGCGGCTCACCGGTCAGGATAAACTCGCCGCCCCCTAAACACAGGGCAGCAGCCAGCGGACGCATCGCAGTCCCGGCATTCCCCAAAAACAGCTCCAGGGCTTGCGTCGGTGCAAACGCATGACCCAATCCATGCACTTCACAGACGGTCTTATCCTCTGAAAGCTGATAGCTCACCCCCAGTTGCGTTAGCGCATTGAGCATATGGCGAATGTCGTCGCTATCGAGCAGGTTGGTCAGTCGTGTGGTCCCGTGTGCTAACGCTGCCAATAACAGGGCACGATTTGAAACACTTTTCGACCCCGGTAGATTCACGACCCCATTCATCTGTTGTATCGGCTGTAACGTTAAACTGTCCATCTGTCTCTCTTCTATCCTGTTTTTTCGGCGTTCTCGCAGATTAGCGAATAATGCCCTCGTCGGCTAGTACTGAATCCGGCCTGATTTGGCTGATCCGATGATTCAATAAAAAGGCCGCCTACGCGGCAGCCTTAGTTGTTCTGTCGGCGCTTCAGCACAGCTTTTTAGCCATGCTGTTGTTCAAACTGCGCCATGAAGTCAACCAGCGCCTGAACCCCTTCCAGCGGCATGGCGTTGTAAATCGAGGCGCGCATCCCGCCCACAGCTCGGTGACCTTTCAGAGCTTTCAGGCCTGCCGCTTCCGCCAGCTCGAGGAACGTGACATCCAGCGCCGGGTTCTTCAATTGGAACGGGACATTCATCAAAGAGCGGTTGCCTGAATGCACGTCATTGCGGTAAAAGTCGGACTGATCGATAAAGTCGTAGAGCACCTTTGCTTTGGCTTCATTGCGCCGCTGCATTTCCGCTACGCCGCCAATGGATTTCAGCCACTTGAACACTTCACCGGCCAGGTACCAGGCGAATGTCGGCGGGGTGTTAAACATCGACTCTTTCTCAACTTGCACCGTGTAATCCAGCACGCTTGGCAGGACAGATTTGGCTTGACCCAGCAGATCATCCCGGACAATCACAATCGTCAGGCCGGCAGGGCCAATATTCTTCTGCGCACCGGCGTAGATAACCCCATATTGAGAAACATCAATCTCACGGGACAGAATAGTTGAGGACAAGTCCGCCACAATCGGTTTGTCGGTCACGGGCAGATCACGGATTTCAATCCCGTCAATGGTTTCATTCGGACAGAAGTGAACAAATGCCGCATCCTTGGACAGCGGCCATTGCGCGGCCGGCAACACCGCACGTTTACCGTCTTTTTCACAGGTAATATCGATGATATTCGGCGAACAGTATTTTTCCGCCTCTTCCGCCGCACTGTGCGCCCAGTAGCCGCCATCGACATAGTCAGCACACTCAGCCTCACCCAGCAAGTTCAGCGGCACGGCTGCAAACTGGGCACGCGCCCCACCATGACAGAACAGGACATGGTAATTATCCGGGATCGACAGCAGGTCGCGCAGGTCTTGCTCGGACTGCTTGGCCACTGCAACGAACTCTTTACTGCGGTGGCTGATTTCCATCACCGATGTACCCAGGCCGTTCCAGTCAATCAGCTCGGCTTGGGCTTTCTTGAGGACCTCTGCCGGGATCATTGCCGGACCAGCACAAAAATTGTAAACCTTTTCCATGAGATAAAATTCGCTCCTGCTCAGCATTGGGGGGAAGGGTTTGATCTTTGCCCGCAGAAAACGGCGTCAGGCCAACTGTGACAACGATCAACAAGTTCTGTTTTTACACCTTTATCCGCCGGCTGAAAACCCTTGAAGGCAGGTATTTGTTGAAAAAATGCTTGGCGGGGCAGGAATATACCGATCCCGGGCAAAACGAGCCTTCAGCGCCAGCGCCCATTTTACCCGGGTGTCACACTGTTACTGGGTACTCACGGCCAGCTTGGATTCTTTAACACCCTGCTGGCCGGTAGTTTCATCCACCAACTGGAGCTTGTTCCGGGCATACATGATCCCCATTTTCACTTCCTGCCAGATGTAATACAGGCGGCCCTTTTGCACATCCACTTCCAGTTCAGAAGTATTCTCCGCTTCTGACTCAATCGTATGCTTCCCTTCCGGCAGCTCCGCATACAAATACGTGTGCGCTGCCGTCTGCCCCAACGGCTGACCATTCACGGCCACATCCATGGTGACAGCAGCGCCCAGACCTTCATTGCGATAAATATAGACACCAGCGACATCGGGCTTGGTTTGAAACGTCTTAAGCTGGGCATCTTGTGCCGAATCCGCCATCTCGACGCTGGCACATCCGGTCATCACCAGTGCAAGCCCGGCCGCGGCAAGTAGTCTTTTATACATAAGCAATCCTTCATGACATCAATACTGACAACCGCCGAGCAGTGTCACGACGCTTCAGCGGCCGGCTTCTTCAGAAAAGCTTGCGTATCATAAATAACTAAACTGATATGGTGGACAATAATGATTGGATTTTTCGAGTGAGTTCATGTCATTTTTTCATGTTTATTATCATATACTTAGGCGGAATTACTACTATGCCACCGAACTATATTCTCCCGATGCTTCCCTTGCTTGGATAACACCCGGTTCTGATACAAATTGGTTCAATCACACGGGTATGAACAAAAAAAAACGCAGCCCGGAGACTGCGCTTTTCTGACAACGATTTCAGCGATTAAGCATCATCTTCAGCGATTAATCATCATTGGAAGACTCAGTGTCACCGTCTTCTGCTTCTGGTGCCGCAGGCGGGACTTCTGAACCGGCTTGCTCGGGGTCATCTGCCACAGCTTCCACCAATTCTTCATCCGGCTCGTCAATCCGTTGCAGGCCGACAACTTGCTCATCATCCGCCGTACGGATCAGGGTCACACCCTGCGTATTCCGGCCCACTTTGCTCACTTCTGCCACTCGGGTACGGACCAGCGTACCGGCATTGGTGATCATCATGAACTCATCGCCTTCTTCGACCTGAACCGCGCCGACAACCGAACCGTTCCGCTCGGTGACTTTGATCGACACCACGCCCTGCGTCGCACGGCTCTTGGCCGGATACTCAGCCAGCTCGGTACGCTTACCGAAACCATTTTCGGTCACGGTCAGTACATCGCCTTCGTTGTGCGGCACAATCAGTGAGACCACTTGATCGCTTTCGGCCAGTTTGATCCCGCGGACACCCGCAGCCGTCCGGCCCATCCCACGGACCTGCTCTTCAGAGAAGCGAACGACTTTACCGGCTTGCGAGAACAGCATGATGTCATCGCTACCATTGGTGATATCCACCCCGATCAGCGAGTCGCCTTCACGCAGGTTCACGGCAATAATACCGGCACTGCGCGGACGGCTGAAATCAGTCAGCGGCGTCTTCTTCACGGTCCCGTCAGCGGTCGCCATGAAGATGAACTTATCTGCTTCGTACTCTTTCACCGGCAGAATCGCAGTGATCCGTTCACCTTCTTCCAGCGGCAGGATATTCACGATCGGCTTACCGCGTGCAGTCCGGCTGGCCAGCGGCAGCTGATAGACTTTCAGCCAGTACATCCGACCCCGGCTGGAGAAGCACAGAATCGTGTCGTGGGTGTTCGCCACCAGCAGACGCTCGATGAAGTCTTCATCTTTCATGCGGGTTGCGGCTTTGCCTTTACCGCCACGGCGCTGCGCTTCATAGTCACTCAACACCTGGTATTTCACGTAGCCTTCGTGCGACAGCGTCACAACGACGTCTTCCTGAGTGATCAAATCTTCCAGGTCGATATCGTGGCTGGCCGCAGTGATTTCAGTGCGACGCGGATCGTTGAACTGTTCTTTCACCAGCTCCAGCTCTTCACGGATCACTTCCATCAGACGCTCGGGGCTACCCAGGATGTGCAACAGCTCTGCGATCTCTTCCAGCAGCGCTTTGTATTCGTCGAGGATCTTCTCGTGCTCCAGACCGGTCAGCTTGTGCAGACGCAGATCC
Organism: Photobacterium sp. TY1-4; assembly: GCF_025398175.1. NCBI lineage: Bacteria > Pseudomonadati > Pseudomonadota > Gammaproteobacteria > Vibrionales > Vibrionaceae > Photobacterium > Photobacterium sp. TY1-4. The sequence goes on along the minus strand of NZ_CP099734.1, from coordinate 1,146,392 downwards.
AGAATGGCCTGGGCCTGTTGCTCGGTCAGGTAGTACTGGCCGTCACGGATCCCGTATTGCGGCTCCAGCCAGTCCGGACGGGCTGCATCGGTGCCGGTACGTTCCAGCATCGCAGCCACATTCCCCAGCTCCCAGCCGCGCGCGACCAAGCCTGCTTTCGCTTCGGCCGGGGTCGGTGCATTTCGGATCAGCTCAATGATCGCATCGATATTTGCCAGTGCCAGTGCCAGACCTTCGAGGATATGGGCACGATCACGGGCTTTACGCAGTTCATAAATGGTCCGGCGGGTCACCACTTCACGGCGGTGGTTGACGAAGCACTTCAACATTTCTTTCAGGTTGAACAGCTTCGGCTGGCCGTTGTCCAGGGCAACCATGTTGATCCCGAACGTAGTTTGCAGCTGAGTCTGCGCGTACAGGTTGTTCAGCACGACCTCACCCACCGCATCGCGGCGGCATTCGATCACGATGCGCATCCCGTCTTTATCCGATTCATCACGCAGTGCCGTGATGCCTTCGACTTTTTTCTCTTTGACCAGCTCGGCAATTTTCTCGATCAGGCGCGCTTTATTCACCTGGTACGGGATCTCGGTGACGACAATGGTTTCCTTGCCGTTCTTATCCGCTTCGATCTCCGCTTTCGAGCGCATGTAGACCTTGCCGCGACCGGTTTTATAGGCGTCGATAATGCCTTTGCGGCCACTGATCAGGGCTGCGGTCGGGAAATCTGGTCCCGGGATATAGTCCATCAGCTGATCAATGGTGATGTCTTCGTTGTCGATGTACGCCAGACAGCCGTCAATGACTTCGCCCAGGTTATGCGGCGGAATATTGGTGGCCATACCCACGGCAATACCGGAAGCACCGTTGACCAGCAGGTTCGGAACTTTGGTCGGCAGGACTGCCGGGATCTGCTCAGTGCCGTCGTAGTTCGGCACATAATCAACGGTTTCTTTGTCCAGATCCGCCAACAATTCGTGCGCAATCTTCGACATCCGGACTTCGGTATAACGCATTGCCGCAGCGGAGTCGCCGTCAATCGAACCAAAGTTACCCTGGCCGTCTACCAGCATGTAGCGAAGGGAGAAAGGTTGCGCCATACGCACGATCGTATCGTAGACCGCACTATCACCGTGGGGGTGATATTTACCGATGACGTCACCAACCACACGGGCTGATTTTTTGTATGCTTTATTCCAGTCATTGCCAAGCACATTCATCGCGAACAACACGCGACGGTGTACCGGCTTAAGGCCATCACGCACATCCGGAAGAGCACGACCTACGATAACGGACATCGCATAGTCGAGATATGAGCCTTTCAGCTCCTCTTCAATGTTTACGGGCGTGATCTCTTTTGCAAGATCGCTCATGGAGCCAATATCCCTCAGGTAATTTCTGTCGTATTTCTACGTGCAAGGTGCGAGAATATAGCACAAACCGGCCTCGATAGGCACACCTTTCACAATTTATGTTGTGAGTAATTTAGCGGATTTATCAAAATCCAGACACCAGATATCGGGCTTAACCTCCGGTCGCCCACTCAAATGGTTATTTTTCCATCACTTCCATTTCGCTGGTTGACCGTTTATTTTTCAGCCAACAAATCTTGTTTTTCAACCAACGAAAAAAGTATGAGCAATTGTAAAAAGCCGATCCCATCGCGGTTTCACCCCTGCAACGCTCCCGCCGCATTTTCATTACCTCAGACTCTGATCGGGGTCAAACTTCCCGACCACCTGAAGCGTAAAATGGCCATGCCCCAACCGTTTAGCTGTATCAAACGGACCTGAATCTTTATTTTTTCACCGAAAAATAAGTGAGGTCACCATGTTAAGCCAAGCCATCAACACCATCGGACTCTGTATCATCGGCGGGAAATACATCCTGATGCTCATTCTTGCTGCCATGACGCTGTTCTCCGGCTCACTGGCACCGGAACTCATCACGCTGAGCCAGCACTGATGGATCCAGGCAGCAGCCGACCGGAGTCTGCTGCTTGTTCCCATTCTCTTCCTGCTCTATTCCGGCCTGAGCCTCGCCTTTTTTCACGCATCCGTTGATGCCAAGTGTGCTGTTTGTGCAGAAATTATTATTTCACTTTTGTGATTTCGTTATAATGCCGGCAACCGATAAAGGAAAATGGCGATGACAATGACCAAGCAGTTGAATGTCGATCCGGCAGAAATCTCGAAATTTGAAGAAATGGCCTCGCGCTGGTGGGACCTGGAGGGTGAATTCAAGCCGCTTCACCAAATCAATCCCCTGCGGCTGAACTATGTAATTGATCATGCCGACGGTCTGTTTGGCAAAAAAGTTCTGGATGTCGGCTGTGGTGGGGGCATTCTGGCCGAGAGCATGGCCGTGGAAGGTGCCGAGGTGACCGGGTTGGATATGGGCAAAGAGCCGCTGACCGTAGCCCGCCTTCATGCCCTGGAAACCGGAACGAAGCTGGAGTATGTGCAACGCACCGCCGAGGAGCACGCCGAGCTGTTCCCGCAAACCTATGATGTGGTGACCTGCATGGAAATGCTGGAGCACGTCCCGGATCCGGCCTCGGTGATTGCCTCGTGTGCCAAAATGGTCAAACCAGGCGGCCACATCTTCTTCTCAACCCTGAACCGCAACCTCAAAGCTTACCTGTTTGCCATCGTCGGCGCCGAGCAGATCCTGAAGCTGGTGCCGCGGGGAACACACGACCACAACAAATTTATTCGCCCGTCGGAGCTGATGGCGATGATCGATCAGACCCCGTTGCAGGATCGCCACATCACGGGCCTGCATTATAACCCGCTGACCGATCGTTACTGGCTGGGCAAAAATGTCGATGTCAACTACATCGTCCATACCATCAAACCGGTCTAATCCGGACGGGGCGCCATCAGGCGCCCCTTTTTATTCATCCAGTAACGCGCTACGCCCGGGCTACATCAAGAACCCGAGCTACACTAAACAACAGCAAGACAAGGCTTCGCCAGGCATTACCGGGCCGAATTCACACATCCCGAATTCGCACATCCCGGATTCACCCATACCGGGCTCACCAGCACCCGTCTCCGGTTTTATAAGGATATAAAGCATGAACTCACCGATCCGCGCGATTTTGTTTGACCTTGACGGCACCTTGCTCGACACCGCCCCCGATATGGCCGAGGCCGCCAACCGGGTCCTGGCAGACTATCATCAGGCACCGCTGACCGATGAGCAGATCAGAGCCAACACCAGCTACGGGGCCAGAGGGCTGCTCACCGCCGGCTTCGGCACCATTCCGACCCACCTGGATGCAGCTCAGCTGCGCCGGGAGTTTCTGCATTATTACCAGCAAAATATCTGTGAAGGCACCTCAATCTATCGCGGGATCAACAAAGTGCTGGCTTACCTTGAAACACAGCATATTCCCTGGGGGATCATGACCAACAAGCCCGGTTTTCTCACGGAACTCCTGCTGCCGTTCTTCCCGGAGCTGCTCAAAGCTCAGGTGGTGGTGTGTGGCGATACGCTGGCCGTCGCCAAGCCCCACCCCGAGCCGCTGCTGCATGCCAGTGAGCTGCTCGGGATCCCACATACGGCCTGCGCCTACATCGGCGATATCGAGAAAGATATGATTGCCGCCAATGCAGCCCGAATGCACGGCCTGGTTGCCGGATGGGGGTATATCGGCAAAGAACATCGCCCGGATGCCTGGCTGGCCCGCGGAATTTTACCCACACCGGAGGCCTTAATTGAGATCCTGGAGCTGCAAAGAAAGGGCGAATAAGTCATTTCTTAATCAATAAGTTCAGGGGTAATTTTGCGGTGACGGTCCGACAAAAAATCAAGAAAAATATTTTTTTTCGGACCAATTTTTATCGGCTGGTTTCGTTGATTTTTTCTATTATATTGGCGTATCTGCCTAAATCAGTTAGTAGGCACCAACTTTTTTCTTACCATCCCCACGTTATCCACAGGCGACCAAAAATTACCACCTTGCATTACCCGCGCTTCATCACTATCTTGTAACGCCATAAGCTCAACACCCCAATATGTAGTGTTTTTCGACTAGACTGAGAGTTGTAACTAAGATCACAATCTTTACAACTTTTCACGAAAAAGTTGTAAAACACCCTGTTATTGGCGAATTTCTGGGAAAACGGTCAAAAATGAATCAACAGCTAACTGTTACCAAGCGTGATGGACGCAAAGAAAGTATCGATTTGGATAAAATCCACCGAGTGATCACCTGGGCCGCTGAAGGTCTGGAGAATGTTTCGGTCTCTCAAGTCGAGCTGAAATCCCACATCCAGTTTTATGACGGGATCAAAACTGAGGATATTCACGAAACCATCATCAAAGCAGCGGCTGATCTGATTTCAGAGGAAACACCAGACTACCAATATCTGGCGGCACGCCTGGCGATTTTCCATCTGCGTAAGAAAGCTTACGGTCAGTTCGAGCCACCAACACTCTATACCCATGTCAGCACCCTGGTTGAGAAAGGGAAATACGATCGCCACCTGCTCGAAGACTACAGCAAAGAAGAATTCGACCTGATGGGCACCTACATCGACCACTGGCGTGACATGAACTTTTCCTACGCTGCGGTGAAGCAGTTGGAAGGGAAATACCTGGTACAAAACCGGGTGACCGGTGAGATCTTCGAAAGCGCCCAGTTCCTGTACATGATGATTGCAGCCTGTCTGTTCGGAAAATACCCGAAAGAGACACGCATGGACTACATCAAGCGCTTCTATGATGCCGTTTCCCAGTTCAAAATCTCGCTGCCGACGCCAATCATGTCTGGTGTTCGTACCCCGACGCGTCAGTTCAGCTCTTGTGTGCTGATCGAGTGTGATGACAGCCTGGATTCTATCAACGCAACCGCCAGCTCGATTGTCCGTTATGTGTCTCAGCGTGCCGGGATCGGCATCAACGCCGGCCGTATCCGTGCCCTGGGCTCAGAAATTCGTGGCGGCGAAGCCTTCCACACCGGTTGTATCCCGTTCTACAAATACTTCCAGACGGCGGTCAAATGCTGCTCGCAAGGCGGTGTTCGCGGCGGCGCAGCCACCCTATTCTACCCAATCTGGCACGGTGAAGTTGAATCGCTGCTGGTGCTGAAGAACAATCGCGGGGTTGAGGAAAACCGCGTCCGTCACATGGACTACGGCGTACAAATCAACAAACTGATGTACACCCGTCTGATCAAAGGCGGCAACATCAGCCTGTTCTCACCATCTGACGTTCCGGGCCTGTACGACGCTTTCTTTGCGGACCAGACTGAGTTTGAGCGCCTGTACGAGCAATACGAGCAAGACGAGCGCATCAAGCGTAAGACCATCAAAGCGATTGATCTGTTCTCGCTGCTGATGCAAGAGCGTGCTTCAACGGGCCGGATCTACATCCAGAACGTCGACCACTGTAACACTCACAGCCCGTTTGACCCGGCTGTCGCGCCAATCCGCCAGTCGAACCTGTGCCTGGAAATTGCGCTGCCGACCAAGCCGCTGAACAACGTCGAAGACGAGAACGGTGAAATCGCCCTGTGTACGCTGTCTGCCTTTAATCTGGGTGCCATCGATACGCTGGACGATCTGGAAGAAATGGCCGACCTGACGGTACGTGCCCTGGACGCCCTGCTGGACTACCAGGACTACCCGCTGCCGGCGGCTTACAAAGCCACCATGAACCGTCGTACTTTGGGTGTCGGCGTGATCAACTTCGCCTACTACCTGGCCAAGCACGATGTGCGTTACTCAGACGGCAGTGCCAATAACCTGACCCATGAAGCCTTCGAAGCCATTCAGTACTACCTGCTGAAAGCATCGGTCGGCTTGGCGAAAGAGCAAGGTGCCTGCCCGGCATTTAACGAAACAACCTATGCTCAAGGTATTCTGCCAATCGATACCTATAAGAAAGATATCGATAACATCTGCAGTGCAGAACTGCGTTACGACTGGGAAACGCTGCGTGAAGAGATCAAGACCCACGGTCTGCGCAACTCAACCCTGTCGGCTCTGATGCCATCTGAGACCTCGTCACAGATCTCAAATGCAACCAACGGCATTGAGCCACCACGCGGCTATGTCTCGGTGAAGGCGTCTAAAGACGGTATCCTGAAGCAGGTTGTGCCTGAGTACAGCAAGTACAAAGACAACTATGAGCTGTTGTGGAATATCGGCAGCAATGATGGCTACCTGCAACTGGTGGGCATTATGCAGAAATTCATCGACCAGGCGATTTCTGCCAACACCAACTATGACCCAAGCATTCAGCCAAATGGCAAAGTGCCAATGAAACTCTTGCTAAAAGACCTGCTGACAGCGTATAAACTCGGCGTGAAAACCCTGTACTACCACAACACCCGTGATGGTGCTTCCGATAGCCAGGGTGATGTTTCCGCGGACGACTGCACCAGCTGCAAGATTTAAGTAACAGCACAATTTAAAGCGGGAGCTTCTGCTCCCCTTTGAAGTTGAGGATAAAATGGCATACAGCACTTTCTGTCAAACCAATAACAATCAGCTCCACGAGCCGATGTTCTTTGGCCAGCCCGTCAATGTGGCGCGCTATGACCAGCAAAAATTCGAAATTTTTGAAAAGCTGATTGAGAAACAGCTTTCGTTTTTCTGGCGCCCGGAAGAAGTAGACGTCTCCAGCGATCGGATTGACTATAACAATCTCCCGGATCACGAGCGCCATATCTTCATCAGTAACCTGAAGTACCAGACCCTGCTGGACTCGATTCAAGGTCGCAGCCCGAACGTGGCCCTGCTGCCAATCGTCTCGATTCCTGAGCTGGAAACCTGGATTGAAACCTGGTCGTTCTCTGAGACCATTCACTCCCGCTCTTATACGCATATTATCCGCAATATCGTCACCAACCCGTCAGTGGTTTTTGACGATATCGTCGATAACGAGCACATTATCAAGCGCGCCGGTGATATCTCTAAGTACTACGATGATCTGATCAACGCCACCAGCGACTACCACCGCCTAGGCGAAGGGACGCATACCGTGAACGGTGAAACCATCACCGTGAACCTGCGTGACATCAAGAAAAAGCTGTACCTGTGCATGATGTCGGTCAACGCACTGGAAGCGATCCGCTTCTATGTCAGCTTTGCCTGCTCGTTTGCTTTTGCCGAGCGTGAGCTGATGGAAGGCAACGCCAAGATCATCAAGCTGATCGCCCGTGATGAGGCGCTGCACCTGACCGGCACCCAGCACATCCTGAACCTGATGCGTACCGGCCAGGACGATCCGGAAATGGCAGAAATTGCTCAGGAATGTGCCCAGGCATGTTTCACCCTGTTCAAGGAAGCGGCCGAGCAGGAAAAAGAGTGGGCGGAATACCTGTTCAAAGACGGTTCGATGATCGGGTTGAACAAAGACATCCTGTGTCAGTACGTTGAGTATATCACCAACCTGCGTATGGCAGCTGTGGGCCTGGAGCATGCCTACCCGGGCGCAACCCAGAACCCAATCCCGTGGATCAATGCCTGGTTGTCTTCTGACAACGTTCAAGTGGCGCCACAGGAAGCAGAAATCAGCTCCTACTTGGTCGGTCAGATCGACAATGATGTCAGCTCTGACGATCTGGGTGATTTCGAGCTATGAGTCGATTAACCTTCAAGGTTAACGGCCAAACGGTTTGCGGCAACAGCCGCGAACCGTTGCTGGTTCAGCTCGAAAACGCCGGTTTTCAGCCCGAATACCAGTGCCGAAACGGCATGTGCGGTGCTTGTCGCTGCAAACTCAAGGTCGGCGCCGTCGATCAACAAGACGCCATGGCCTTTGTCGGCCCCAATGAAATCCTCACCTGTTGCGCCGTGCCGAAAAGTCATCTCGAACTCGAGTTTAACTACCAGTTGGCCCCGGCTGAACAGCCAGATAGCGATGTCGTCAACCGCTAAGCCATTCCTTTACCGCGCTCCGAACAAGAGCGGAACAACACTCTTCTACGCAATATTACAGCCAGGCGCTGGTACCAGTCATCTCCGGTTGCGGCTGAGATACATCCCCTGTCATACCAATCGCAGTAAATTAGGGGTCATCCTCACTTGTTCAAATGCTCGATAACTGCGTTAGAATTTTTGATTGTAGAATAACTACTGATCTAAAAACGCTGCATTGTTCTCAACCAATTTCCTGCGATATTTCTGAACACTTACTTTGATTGGAATTCCTGCTGAATCCTCTTCTTTTTTGCGACGTATCTTCTTACGCTTCTGCGGCCATCGCGACGACGGGTTTAGCGACGCCGACCGTGGCCAGCCAGGATAACAATACAGACTGCGGCATGGGTTTGGCATAGTAAAAGCCCTGATGATGATTCACCCCCCGCTGGAGCAGGCTATCCGCCTGCTGGGCGGTTTCGACCCCCTCGGCAATCACCACCATCCCTAAGCCGTCCGCAAGCCCAATCATCGAATCCAGCAACGCCACGGCATTGCCTTCCGGCAGCAGTTCTTTGATAAACACCTTGTCAATTTTCACCACATCAAACGGGAACCGGCGCAGCAAATCCAGCCCCGAATACCCGGTGCCGAAATCATCGACGGCGATCCGAAACCCATGCTGTTGCAGCAAATGCAACTGAGTAATGGCTCGATCCATCTCCTGATCGGAAAAAGCCAGATCTTCGGTCACTTCCAGCAACAAGTGACGGATCAGATGCTGGCTGCGCCCGCAACGACGACAGACCCGCTCGGCAAAATGTTCATCGAGCAAGAGCTGGCGGCTCACATTAATCGCCAGGTAGCGCGACTTCATCAGGCCCGGATTTTTCTCAATAAACCCGATGGCCGTTTCGATCACAAAATCAGTCAGGGCGCCAATCTTGCCCAGCTGCTCGGCCAGCGGAATAAAAATCATCGGCGAGATAATCCCGTGGACCGGATGGTGCCAGCGCAACAGAAGCTCAAACCCCAGTGGTCCGCCGAGATCCGTATCCATGATCGGCTGAAAGAAGACTTCCAGCTCCTTGTTTTTCAGCGCCCACTCAAAGGTGGCCGGTAATGACTGTCGGGCAACCCGGCGACGGCTGATAAACGCATAAATGGCACTGAACAGGCTACCCAGCACCAGCGGGATCCAGCACTGCTCCAGCATATAGGCCCGCTGAAACGCCGGTGTCACCAGAAACTGCAGTTCAACCGGATTTTGCGAGGAATGAAAGCTCAGGGTATCCGGATCCATCTCGCCCGCTTCCAGCGGCGCATTCACCACGCCCGCGAGGGCGTTGCCGGCCACTTTGACCGCAAACGGCAGCTCCGGGAACGGGAAGCCCTTGCCAACCAGCTCATTAAGAACATCCGGCGGGATCAAGGCATTGGCCCCCATCCCATGGGGACCTTGCAGGTAAACAAAAAGCGAATGGGTTCGCCCGGTTTTAGCCCGCACCAGCGCCAGGGTCCGGCCATCAGCGGCCTGATGCCATCGGCTGAGGGTCTTGGCATAGATTTGAATCGAGGTCGGCCCGAGGTTACTGGTACAGAACACCTCCCCTTTCGGGCGGATCAGGCCAATTTCTTTGACCCGGTAAGAACGAAAAACCGTTTCTCTGAGCTGTGCCACTTCAGATGGCGAGCAGGTTTTAGGTTGGCTGACCAGCGGTACCAGGCTATTGGCTGTTTGATCAACAAATTGATCAATCCGGGCCAGTGCCGACACGCCCAGGCCGGTCAAATCTGAATGAAGCTTCCAGAAATAAAAAGGCACACTGACCAGAAAGGTCAGCAAATAAATCACGGCAATATCACGCAGCAATAGCCGGTTCAAACCAGCGCGTTTTCCATGATCCTGCGGTTTTGTTCCCATACGAAACCGATATCTCATCATCACTTAAACAATTATTGAAATCTTGCAGCAACACTGAAAGAAACTTGGAAGCCGTATCAAATTTTAAAGCCGGAATGATGTTACCCAGTTTCATAATAAATAAAAAGAAACCCATGCAAATAACACCACAAAATCAAGGGAATTTTCCGGTAGCACGAAATGTTTCACACAAATTTGTTTAATACATTGATAGTTGCAAATAAAAGCCGGTACCGTCTCCTGAAGCGAACAAGCCTTTCAGGCACGAAAAAGCCGCCTGACGGCGGCCTCATTCAATCCATCGCACGATGTCTGCTCAGCGGGTTTACTCTGCGCAAACCGCCTGCACCGGGAGCTGAAGCTGCTCTGCACAGGTCAGAAACTCATACTGGCCGATCACTGGTTGCGTATCCAGATAGCGCCGCAGCATATCCAGCATCACCGTCGCCACCAGCGTGCGACGTGCCTGATCGCTATACTCCCGTCGGGTCGCAACCCACTGGGACCAGCAACCGGTCGGCGTCACCAAGCCGACCTGGAAGCCACGCTCGCCCCACGCCCCTGAGATCAGCGCCAGTGCCGCGCCGGACTGTGCCCGCTCTTCCGTCGCATAAGCCATCATCGCAGCCAGTGAGCGTTCCTGCCCACCGGGATCCATCGCCTGAGTTTGGCCAATCCGCAGTGCCTGACGGCACAGGGGATCACTGTGCAGCCAGTTCGTCAGCCAGCCGCCGGAGGATTGCTCAATCACCATCAAATCCAGGGCTGAAGATTGCAGCAACTGACCTACGTGCGTGGCCAACTGTTGATCCACACTCACCACATTGTCGCCCAGACACGCCACCAGTTGCTGTTGAATATCCCTTGCCTGAACATCATCACGGGGAGCGAACAGCTTCACCTCAATAAACGGCAGGGAAGAGCGATAACCGAGCTGATAGCCCGCCGGTAACTGAATCGCGGCGAGCGTCTGACCAATCCCGGACTCAGACAGACCGAAGGTATAAAAACGATGGCAATCTAACGCCGCAATCACCTCAAAACGCTGTTTCAGCCGGGGCAGGATCTCATGTTCAACCATACGCTTGAATTCGCTTGGGACACCGGGAGTGAAGTACAACCAGGCCCGGTTCAGCTTCATGGCAAACCCGCAGGCTGTTCCGACCGGATTATCCAATAGCTCCGCCCCTTCCGGCAGCATGGCCTGCTTCAGATTGGTTGACGGCATCTCCCGCCCCATGGCCTGATATTTGGCTTCCATCTGCGCCACCCAGTGCTCCGATTGCTCCAACCCGCTGTCTGCTGCAATGGCCGCGGCCTGTGCCGTTAAATCATCAGTGGTCGGGCCAAGTCCGCCGTTCACCACCACGATATCTGCCGTCAGGCTACAGTGCTCGATCTCTGCTGCCAGATCAGCCAGCTGATCCCCAACGGTGGTCCGACGGGACAAAGGAAACCCGTGTTGAAAAAACAGCCGCGACAACCACGCTGCATTGGTATCGACAATATCGCCATGCAACACTTCTTCACCGGTACTGATCATTGCTACCCGCACGCGCTCTTCCTCATCATAATTGTTATCGAACTGTTATACACCTTACACCAGTTTCCACTAAAAATGACATCAGTATGAAGCCGATAGAACAGAGAAAATACCACTGCAGATCACCCAACCAGCCAGACACCACCCGCTTCCCGCAATAGAAATCAACACCGAGTGTAACTATATATTTACACTGTGTATCACAAAGGTTGACAGGAGAGGCATCCATCTTTAAGGTAGCAATCCAGAGATTGAGGGGTCACACCCGACCAAATCAGTTTTTATCACTAGAAAAATACGGATATCGCATGAATAAGCACCACCGCAATACCTTCTATCGATAGCCACAATGGCTCGACCAGTTGTAAAGATAAGTTAACACTTATACCCTCTTTATCTTGTTCGTGCGATTGTGGCCGCCCCACCCCTTGAGGCAAAAGTTGGAGACCCAACTAAACTCAGTCCTCAACCCAAAAACCGGGAGAGTACAATCACAGGCAGTTTGCACGCTATCTCCCTCATAAAACAAAAGAAAATAACCGGGAGCTTCAACCCAATGTCTATGAACAAAACCTTCGGCAGTACCCTGATCATCGCCGGGACCACCATCGGTGCTGGCATGCTGGCACTTCCCCTGGCCTCAGCCGGCCTCGGCTTTGCCACCGCAACCCTGACCATGCTCGGACTCTGGGCGCTGATGATTTACACCGCCCTGTTAATGTTAGAAGTCCATCAACATGCGGATCAAAATGCCACCCTACACACCCTGGCACGACAACTCCTCGGACGCAAAGGCCAGCTCGTTGCCGGCTTTGCCGTGATGTTCCTGTTCTACTCCCTGTGCGCGGCCTACATCGCCGGAGGTGGTGCCCAGCTGAATGATAAACTGAATAACTGGATGGGCCTTGAGATCAGCGCGCAGACCAGCACGGTCCTGTTTACAGTGATTTTCGGCGCGATTGTCTGCATCGGCACCCACTCCGTGGATCTCGTCAACCGCGCCCTGTTCACCCTCAAGCTGGTTGCCCTAGCGACCATGCTGGTCCTGCTGGCGCCGCACGTCCAGAGTGTCCATCTGGTTGAAATGCCGGTCCAAAAAGGCCTGCTGCTGTCTGCCCTGCCGGTGATTTTTACTTCGTTCGGCTTTCACGGCAGCATTCCGTCGATTGTTCGCTACGTGGGTCTGGACATGAAGTCCCTGCGTAAGATCATGATCCTGGGTTCGGCGACACCCCTGGTGATCTACGTCCTGTGGCAAGTGGCCAGCCAGGGCGTGCTCAGTCAGCCGGATCTGATGGCCAGTACCACGCTGGGTGCCTTTATTGCCACCCTGAGTGAGCTGCTGCACAACCCGACCGTCAGCCAGTCCGTTTCCATATTCGCTGATCTGGCTCTGGCGACGTCCTTCCTCGGCGTCAGTCTAGGTCTGTTCGACTTCATGGCAGACAGTTTAAACCGCGGCACCACCGGATCCGGCAGACTACAGACCGCCCTGATCACCTTTGTTCCGCCGCTGTGCTTTGCCCTGTTTTACCCGCAAGGCTTCATTATGGCCCTTGGTTTCGCGGCCATCGCCCTGGTGATCCTGGCCATTTTCCTGCCGGTTGCGATGGTGAAAGCCCAACGTCGCCAGCGTCCGGCCCAAGACGACAGTTACCAGGTCCGTGGCGGCTCTGCGGCCCTGATGGCGGCAACAGGTACCGGGATCCTGATCATTTCTGCGCAATTTTTACAAATGGCCGGGGTGATCCCTGCGGTAGGATAATCGCAGCCTTGAAACGGCATTGATCCAAAGGCTTGCTGTGCAAGCCTTTTTTCTTGGTGGGTTTTTGCCTTGTTTTCACTGATACTTAAGGGCACTGACTGAACAACTTCAGGTAGGAGCCCCGATTGCGACTCAGCCGCATCCTTTACCCGACATGTCTGTCGCTGAGCATGCTCCTCAGCTTTCCCGCCTCGCCCGCTGACGAGCCTATATCTGACCCTTCAACACCCGATCTGTTTCTGTACCACATCCCCGCCTCCCTTCCTGTAACCGTTGCTGCGCCCTCCGATGATCTCCCCGAAACATTACCTTTATACCTGGTACCGGCCGAAGAGAAAGACTGGCCGTATCTCAAAGCCCAGTCCTACACCATTCTGGGCCTGAGCGTCGCGACCGCCGCCCTGATGACCCTGCTTCCGGAGAGTGTCACCCATTGGGGAACAGAAGAGCGCAGTCCCGATAGTGTGGCGCAAAAATGGCTCGACAATGTCACTTCAGGACCTGTTTGGGATGAGGACGACCACTTTCTGAACTACGTCACGCACCCTTACTTCGGCGGCGTTTACTACACGACTGCCCGCCATGCCGGTTTCGAGATCTGGGAGTCATTTCTCTATTCTGCAGCCCTATCGACGTTTTATTGGGAATACGGCATCGAGGCCATTGCCGAGCGGCCCTCGATTCAGGATTTGATTGTCACACCCGTCTTCGGTGCGGCGGTGGGGGAATGGATGCTCCAGACCGAAGCGGAGATTGTAGCCAACGGCAGTCGCGTCATGCATTCGGCGTTTTTGGGGGACGTCAGTTTATTCCTGCTCAACCCGGTGGGACACATTCATCACTGGGTCAATGACTGTTGGGATCAGGGCGTTCACTTCCAACTGACCACGACCCCGTGGCGCGTGGTACCCTCTCCCCAGTTGCACAATCCGGCACCGCCGACCCCGAACACCGACCCATTTATTGGCCTACGCCTGTCCATCGAGTACTAACGAAAAAGTCATTATACTTTTTTCACCTATGCTTCAATGGTTTAATCCATCCAGCTTCCTGTTCGTGGATGCATATCACGCTTTCTTCTTCTCTGCGTACTGAGCAAGACCGTTTTCATATAACCTGTTGTTACTATATATATCATTAACATCCAGCCTTGGTCATGAACCATACTTTTTCGCTTTTTGAGCGCCTTCAGTCACCCGTTTGGGTATTCGACATCCAGCACCAGAAAATTCTGTGGGCCAATCCGGCCTCACTCCCGCTTTGGGAAGCAGCGTCCCTTGAGGAACTGACCGCCCGGGATCTGGGGCTTGATATGACCCAGGCCGTCCGCGCGCAGCTGGAAGTCTACCAGCAACGCTTTGTCGCCGGGGAAGCCATCAAAACCTGGTGGTCTTTCACCCCTAAAGGCCGGGAGAAAAAAGCCCTGTGCCATTTCTCCGGTATCCCGCTGCCGGACGGCAGACTGGCCATGCTGGTTGAAGTGCTTGATGAAGAATCCACCCTCAGACGAGAGCTGGCCTTTTCCGGTTGTACCAATTTAGCCCTCTTGTTCTCCGCTGACGGTGCGCTTCTGAGCGCCAACACCGCCTTTGAGCAGGCCTTTGGCAGTCAGTTATCCGATCTAGCGAGTTTTGTCGGCGACACCGATCTGGCTGAGCGCTGGTTGGCAGAAACCCGTGATCAACAAACGGTGCAGTTGAAAAAGTTATGCTGGACCGGCCGCAGCCATTGCTGGTTTCGGATTCACGGCCAATGGTTGCAGGATAAACACCAACTGCTGCTCAGCCTGATCAATATCAATCAGGAAAAGGAGCAGCTCAGTAAGGCCCGCTATAACGCCGAACATGATTTTATGACCGGCCTGCTCAACCGCCGAGGCCTGACGAAAGCGATTACTGAGTACCAACACTCTTGTCAGCCGTATAGCCTGTTTTTCCTGGATTTGGACGGGTTTAAGCTGGTAAACGATACCTATGGCCACGCGATTGGCGACAAACTGCTGCGCGCCGTTGCCATCCGGATCCTGGACCGGGTTAAAAACAGGGGGTTGCTGGCGCGATTTGGGGGAGACGAGTTCATTATTCAGGTGGAGCACCGCAATATCGACTCGCCCGCCCGATTTGCCAAGTCGATCATCGCCGCACTGAACAAGCCGTTCCACCTCAAGGAAGTCGGCGATCTCTCGGTCGGGTGCAGCATCGGGATCGCCAGCTTCCCCGAGGATGCCCAAGAGATTGACACCTTGATCATCCAGGCCGATATGGCGATGCACCGGGCCAAACAACGCGGCCGCAACCGCAGCCATCACTTCTCGCCGGACATGGCAGATGCCCTGTATCGCAAAATGACCCTGCGTCATCACCTGACCCTGGCACTGGAAACCAACAATTTTGACCTCTACTATCAACCCATCGTGGACTTGGCCAGCCACCAGCTAAAGGGATTTGAAGCACTGATCCGTTGGTACGATGAGGAATTGGGCCAGGTCTCCCCGGCCGAATTCATCCCCCTGGCTGAAGAAACCGGGCAGATTGTCCCGCTCGGCCACTGGATCCTGAAAACCGCCTGCCAACAACTGGCGGCGTGGTCGGAGAAATATCAGCGCCGGTTTATTATCAGCGTTAACCTGTCCCGGGCACAGCTCCAGGCCAGCCTGGCGCCGGCGATCGAAGCGTTGCTGCTCCAGTATGACATCCAACCCTCGCAACTGGCGCTGGAGCTGACGGAGTCCACCATGCTGCAGGACTACGACGAAGCCAAACAATGCCTGGATGCGCTGGCCGGGTTAGGACTGGAGCTGTATCTCGACGACTTCGGCACCGGATATTCATCCCTGTCCCAACTGCAGGATCTGCCGATCAGTACCGTCAAACTGGATCAGAGTTTTGTGCAGGGCGAGCACAAAAGCAGCCAGGCGATCATCGAAGCGACCCGGGCGATTTGTGAAAAACTGGAGTTAAAGGTGGTCGCCGAAGGCGTCGAAACCCTCAAGCAATTGCAGTACTTGCAGCAGTGTCAGTTTGATTACTGCCAGGGGTATTACCTGGGCAGACCGATGCCGCCGGCCGAGCTGGAGGCCAGCAATTTCAGGCTGCTCAACAGCATCCCGGCCAGCCCTCGGTCCTCGGTGGATGTACTGGCCAGCTAGGCCCAGTGCGGGCTGACGCCCTGCCAGATGGCGATGACGCCGGAAACAGAGCACAGCACCAACAAGGCATAGCGCAGCCACTCGGCCCGGATCAGATGCTGGATCCGGTATGCCAGCCAGGTCGCCAGGATCGGCGCCGGCAGGATCATCACACCATATTGAAAATGCCACCAGCTGAAGTGGTTGGTGGCACTCAGGGCAATCAGCGACAGTACACAGCTAAAGGCAAAGTAACCGGCTAAGTTCGCCCGCAGCTTCCCGGCTTCGGCATGTTGCAGCACTAACGCCATCGGCGGACCGCCGATGCTGGTGCTGGTCCCCATCAGCCCGGAAGCAAACCCGGCCCAAAAGAGAGCTTTACCGGTCGGCTTAATCCGCACTTTCATCAGGCTGATCACCACCGCCAGCAACACCCCAACACCGAGTACCAGCGCCAGCGATTCGGCACTGATGTAAAGCAGCAGGAACCCGGCGGCGATGGTTCCCGGCACCCGGCCGATAAACGCTGCCGACAGCCCCTTAAACGAGAGCATCCGGCGGTACTGCCACATATTAATCAGCGCCAGCACCAATCCAACCATGGTAATGGTGCCCGGGACAAACCGCGGCTCAAAGAAATAGACAATCGGCGCGGCGACAATGGCCATCCCGAAGCCGACAGTACTTTGTACAAAGCAGCCCGCAGCCAATGCCAGGGCACAATAGACCAGGGTGCTGGTTTCCATCCTCAGTTATCCTTTCGTTCGGCGTGGATCAGAATATTGCGCGGGGTGACGGGCTTGTCGCAAAACGTCCCGACCGTGACCTGATAACCGGCCTCGGCCAAAAAGCCGGCCCGATCTTCAATCAGCCACATCTCCAGCGGCCGACGGAACAACTGGCGTACCAGCTCCATCCGCTCGACCCGGGCAAAACGTTGCTCGCCCAAGTGTAACCAATGCTCAAAATCAATCGCAGCCGGGAGCTCAAGTTGCTTCTTCTCGGCCGCCCAACGGCAGAAGCTGGCAAAACCCTCGTTCAACTGGGCTTTTTGCACATTCGGTACCGGCAGATACGAATCACTGCCGCGCAGATGGCGTTGCAGGCTGTCGAATCCCAGCCGGAAACTCACCTCAGCCCGGCGCTGACGGCGAACCCGCTGCCCGGCCGTGACGGTTTCCTGCAGCGGCAACCGCAGATCATGCTTGCTCAGCTGTAACTGACTTTCCCGACCCGCCTGAGACAACGGCTGGTAATGGGGAGCGCGGATCAGGTGATAACAACACGGTGAAATCGTCACTGCTTTTCCCTGACGTGCAGCCACCTGCTGCAACAGTGACACATGCAAGTCGCCACAGGCGTGCAGCGCCACGGCATGTTGCTCTGCCACCACATGCGCCGCACTGGCCGGATCAAAGGCATCGGCATGCACAAACCGGATCGGCAGTTGCAGCCGCCGCGCGGCAATCTCTCCGTCTTCACACAAAGCTTGCTGCCACTCCAGGCTGACGACCGGCATCTGATGACGAACCGCCAACACCCGCCCCAGGTGCCCTTTCCCGGCACACCACTCCAGCAAAGGCAGCTTCAGCATCGGAATGGCTTGGTTAAACGCAGTGATCTGCTGCCATTTGCGTCCCGGGATCCCGACCTCCAGCCCCTTGGGCCAGGCAAATTCAGGACCGCAGTCTGTCAGATCCACCAGAGATTCAAGCTGTGACAGGTGATACAACTCCGGCGCATCTGGCAACCAGGGGGACAAGGCCTGCGCCAGCGATTCGCCATCCTGCAGATATTCGGCGATCGCCGCATCACTCAGCCCGTCCAGCCATTCACACAGCGCCGGATGGCTGTGTTGCCAAACCAGCTCGGGCGATGCAAACGGCATGAACTGCCAGAACGCACGATTGTCTGTCAGCAGCTTGTCCAGACGACAAAACCGCGGCGAATTTCCTGTCATGGGTTGAACTCTCAGGGGGATAGTAGCAAGGCCGGTATTTTATACCAGTGAAACACATCTACCTACCCCGTTCTGGTGCAGGCAAACAAAAAGGGCTGTCGTGTGACAGCCCCGGGGCATATTCGGTCGATTTCTGCGAGGCAACCCGTCAGCGGACCGGCAACGCCATACTGGCAAACATGGCTTCGATTTCAGCATTGGTTTTCAGTGCCACGGCCTGATCCACCACATTGCGGGTCAGGTGCGGGGCAAACCGCTCCATGAAATCGTACATGTAGCTGCGCAGGAAAGTGCCTTTCTTAAAGCCAATCTTGGTTGTACTGGCTTCAAAGATATGGCTGGCATCAATTGCCACCAAATCATCATCCGTCTCCGGATCCATCGCCATGCTGGCAATCACCCCGACACCAATGCCCAGACGGACATAGGTTTTAATCACATCAGCATCGGTTGCGGTAAAGACAATACGCGGCGTCAGGCCGGAGCGGTTAAACGCACTGTCGAGCTCGGAACGGCCGGTAAAACCGAAGACATAGGTCACCAGCGAATATGCGGCCAGATCATGAATCGTAATTTCAGACTTCTTGGCCAGCGGATGATCGGCTTTCACCACAATCGAACGATTCCAGTGATAGCACGGCAACATGATCATATCCTGATACAGGTGCAGGGCTTCGGTGGCAATCGCAAAATCCGTGGTCCCCTTGGCCACGGCATCCGCAATCTGAGAGGGGGTCCCCTGGTGCATATGCAGGGACACTTTCGGATACCGTGCGGTAAATCCCTGGATCACGGAAGGCAGCGCGTAACGCGCTTGGGTATGCGTGGTGGCAATATTCAGCGTCCCCATTTCCGGATGGGTATGCTCCCCGGCCACGGCCTTAATGCTTTCAACCCGCGACAGAATATCCCGCGAGATGCGGACAATTTCTTCCCCGGCCGGCGTCACCTTGGTCAGGTGTTTGCCGCTGCGCTCGAAAATCTGGATACCCAGCTCGTCTTCCAGTAACCGAACCTGTTTACTGATCCCCGGCTGAGAGGTATAGAGGCTTTCTGCTGTCGAAGAAACGTTGAGGTTATGATTCACCACCTCAACAATATATCTTAACTGTTGTAATTTCATGGTACCGCCCAACTTATAGTCCGTTACATCATATCAGTGCAACCATGTATTTCATCATGTTATATATCGAATCCCACCACTTTCCTAGCATTTCTTTGGCGAAACCGCCCGGACAAGCCCGCTTTTTGTTCAGAAAAATGGCGGCCGATTGTTGACCGAGGCAAAATGATACCTGAGTTGTTCCCGCAAGTAAGCCAGCGCCATCAAAAGCTGCGGATAAACAGATAAAGCTAGCAAAATTCACCACCGCGCTATCCCGGGATTCACAGATAGTGTATCTTATGAGGCTCGTTCAAACGCACGGAAGACAGACGTATCTTATGAGTATCCCTTTAATGATTGGCCTGATTTCACTATTGCTGATCTTGGTTATTGGTTACAACGTGATCGTTCAGTATCGCCAACGCCTTGAAAGTGCAAAGAATCAGGAACTGGCCAAATTCATTGCCGCCATTGATGCGACGGAAGAGCTGATTGGAAACGCCCATCACCTGCCTTACAGTAAAGAGCTTCTGGTGTGTCTGAACCAACGCGTTTTGCACTCACTGGAAAGCATGAGTGAAACCGATCCGTCCGACAAAAGCCTGCCGCCGCGGATCCGCAATGTAAATGAACAAATTCGCCAGTTGCAGGAAAACTATTCCAACGCCGATATTACCCCGTTCAAGGTGCCAAGCACCGACAAACAGGCCATTGGCATGCTGCAGCTGGTGAAACGCCTGAAAACCGTGATCCGTAATGAGCACAGTAAAGGCCGATTCCCAACCCAGGCCTTTGTGACCGAAAATGCCCGCCTGGAAGGGATCCAGCTCCGGATCAACATTGAAAACGTCATCAAACGTGCCAACGATGCCAAGGCCAAGCGCCAGTTGGGCACAGCCAAGCAGCTGCTCAAAAAGGGCATTGATGTGCTGGCCAGTAAAAATGACGGCTATGCCAACCAGGTCCGGGAAAAGCTCCAGACCATGCTGCATGAAATTGATGACAGCCAGAATCAAAGCCATGAGCTTGAGCGTCAGCAAATCATCGAACGCGAGCAGGATGATCTGGATGTGCTGTTCCAGCCGAAGCGAAAATGGTAACCCGTGATATGAACCGGAAAAAAAGGCCGCCATCGCGGCCTTTTTTGATCTCTCAACCCTTGCCGTGTGCCGACTGAGACGCAACCGGCAGAACTTGCTATACTCCCCGCCTCATTTCCTGTTTAACTGACTATCAGACCCAACGCGAATGCCCATGAACGACACTCAGCGCATGATTGACGAGCTGTTATCGCCAATCAAACAATTCCTTCAGTGCGACACCCCCGACAGCTGGATCCAGGAAGCCCGAAAACCGGAGAACCTCACGGCCCTGCTGGTCGACCACTGCAATTGTGAACTGAAGGCCAGCCAGACGGCCATGTTCCTGATCCGCAAGTACGCCGTTGATGCCGACAGTGGCCAGGCGCTGCTGGCCTGGGCCAAGCCTTATGAAGATTTCGTTTATGGCAAGCTGCGCGATACCCGCACGTTCCACGGCAAGAAAAACGGCCTGTCGGCGCCGCTGACACCCCGCTGCGATTTTGCCCATGGCCAGGAGCTGATTGAGAAGATGGTTCGCCTGATCAAAGAAGAGTTCCATCACTTTGAACAGGTGCTCGAGATTATGGAGAGCCGCGGGATCCCTTACAGCAGCCTGCGTGCCGGTCGCTACGCCCGAGGGCTGATGAAAGTGGTCCGCACCCACGAGCCGGGCACTCTGGTCGATAAGCTGATTGTCGGCGCGTATATCGAAGCCCGCTCCTGTGAGCGATTTGCCAAGCTGGCGCCATTTCTTGATGAAGAGCTGAAGAAGTTCTATATCTCGCTGTTGCGCTCCGAGGCGCGCCATTATCAGGATTATCTGACCCTGGCTGAAGCCATTGCCGGAGAAGACATCACGGCGCGGGTGAAAGCCATCGGCGCCCGGGAAGCGGAGCTGATCACCCAGCCGGATGACAGCTTCCGTTTCCACAGCGGTGTCCCAGCCGCAGACTGCCAAGCAGCCTGAGCACATCAGCCGTTGAGGTGGCGTCATCCCACTCGATGTCACCTATCTCTGCTCAAGCCAACGTTGCGCTATCGCGTTCAGCCATAAAAAAACCGCCTTTCGGCGGTTTTTTATGTCGGATTAGTCTTCCGATTTTTCAGCTTTCGGCTTTTTACGCTTGTCGGTAATTTCCCATTTCCCGTCAATGAACAGCCCGGTCCAGCCGGAAGGCTTGCCGTCGATTTCCGAACGAATATAGTTTTCCTTCGTTTTACGGCTAAAGCGTACCACGGTCGGACGACCATCCGGATCGGCCTGCGGCGCATCAGCCAGGTAAGCAAACTTCGGCGACAGACGATCCCTAAACTGGGCCAGCTCGGAGACCAACGGCGCACGGGTTTCCCGGGATTTCGGGAACGTACTGGCGGCCATAAACAGACCGGAAGCCCCGTCGCGCAGCACGAAGTACGCATCTGGATCCTGGCTGCACGGCAGTTCCGGGAAGTGTACCGGGTCTTCTTTCGGCGGCGCAATTTCACCGTTTTTCAGAATCTTCCGTGTGTTCTTACAGCCGTCGTTGGTACAGCCCATGTACTTACCGAACCGACCGTTCTTCAGCTCCATGTCCGAGCCACACTTATCACACTCAATCACCGGGCCATCATAGCCCTTGAGTTTGAACTCCCCTTTCTCGACGATGTAGCCGTCACAGAGCGGGTTGTTACCGCAAACATGCAGTTTGCGCTCCTGGTCGATCAGGTAGGCATCCATCGCCGTGTCACATTTCGGACAACGCTTCTTGGCACGCAGGGCTGCCGTTTCCACGTCTTCCTCCAGGACATTGACGATCCCTTCCTCATCCCCCAGGTTAATGGTGGTTTTGCAACGCTCTTTCGGCGGCAGCGCGTAACCAGAACAGCCGAGGAACACCCCGGTGGATGCAGTGCGGATCCCCATCGGGCGACCGCAGGTCGGACACGCGATGTCGGTCAGCACAATCTTGTTCGGCTTCATGCCGCCTTCTTCTTCATCGCACTCTGCTTTTTCCAGCTCGGCAGAGAAATCGCTGAAGAACTGATCCAGCACGCTCTTCCAGTTCACCTGGCCTTCGGCAATCTTGTCCAGGTTGTTTTCCATCCGGGCGGTAAAATCATAGTCCATCAGATCCGAGAAGCTCTCGTCCAGACGGTCAGACACAATTTCACCCATTTTCTCGGCATAGAAACGACGCTGATCAACCCGCACATAACCCCGGTCCTGAATGGTCGAGATAATAGACGCATAGGTCGACGGACGGCCAATACCACGTTTTTCCAACTCTTTAACCAGCGCAGCTTCAGTAAAGCGTGCCGGTGGCTTGGTAAAGTGCTGCTTCGGCTCGAGGCTCTCCAGCTTCAGTGTCTCACCGACATGAACCATCGGTAAGGTGGTATCTTCGTTCTTTCCGGACGGGCGCTGCACCTGAGTCCAACCGGCAAAACGCAGGGTGCGTCCCTTGGCTTTCAGCGTGAACTCGCCCGCTTCCACGGTAATGGTCGTGGAATCATATTTTGCCGGAACCATCTGACAGGCCACAAACTGGCGCCAAATCAGGTCGTACAGCTTCACGGCGTCCTGATCCATGCCTTCCAGGTGCTCCGCTTTCACTTCCACGTTGGAAGGACGGATCGCTTCGTGCGCTTCCTGAGCGTTGCCTTTGCTGCCGTACACATTCGGATTGGCCGGCAGATAGTTCTCGCCGTACTCGCTGCCGATGTACTCGCGCGCAGATTCGACCGCTTCTTTAGAGAGGTTCGTCGAGTCGGTACGCATATAAGTAATATAACCGGCTTCATACAGACGCTGGGCCAGGCCCATGGTCCGTTTTACCCCGTAGCCCAGGCGCGTACTGGCCGCCTGCTGCAGCGTCGAAGTAATGTAAGGTGCCGAGGGCTTACTGCTGGTCGGGCGGTCTTCACGTTCAACCACGGTGAATGCGGCCTGCGCCAGCAGCGACTTGGCTGCCATGGTATCGGCTTCATTTTCCGGGCGGAAGGCTTTCCCCGCCTGCTGCGCCACCATCAGGCGCAGGGCATCACTGCCCTGCGTGTGGGTGTTGGCGTGCATATCCCAGTATTCTTCCGGGGTGAAGGCTTTGATTTCGCGCTCACGCTCGACGATCAGCTTCACGGCCACGGACTGAACCCGACCGGCGGACAAGCCGCGCGCGACTTTCTTCCACAGCAGCGGTGAGACCATAAAGCCGACCACCCGGTCCAGGAAACGGCGGGCCTGCTGCGCATTCACGCCGTCGATATTAACTTCACCAGGCTGCTCAAACGCCTGCTGAATTGCATTTTTGGTGATCTCGTTAAAAACCACGCGCTTATAACGTTCCTCATCGCCACCGATGAGCTCACGAAGGTGCCACGCAATTGCCTCTCCTTCGCGGTCCAAATCGGTCGCGAGATAGACATAGTCAGCATCCGCTGCCAGCTTCTGTAGTTCATGAACTACTTTTTCTTTCCCCGGCAGCACTTCGTAGTGCGCTTCCCAAGCCTGATAAGGGTTGACCCCCATCTTGTTAATCAGCGCCTTACGTTCTTTTTCTTTTTTGATGCGGGCTTTCTCTTCGGCGCTCAACCCTTTGGTAGAGATCGGGGCCGCTTTTTTACCCGTGCTTCGTGCACCCGTCGGCAAATCACGGACGTGACCCACGCTTGATTTAACAATGAAGTCCTTACCCAAGTACTTATTTATAGTTTTCGCCTTGGCTGGTGACTCCACGATAACGAGAGATTTACCCATAATGACTCAATTACGTCCTCGTGCTCGCAAAACTTTATAATAAAACAAATAGTTGCACGTTAATTTTTACCCAGTGGCACGGCAACGCTAACTAACCAATCTGATTAAATAACTATTCCTAAAACGGTCGTCATGCCAGAAAAAACCAGGATTCAGGACAGATAGTTACTTAATGTGACTGGTATTTACATATTGGGCTACATTCCGGGAAGGTCAACTGCTTTTTGCCGAAAACGAATTGTTTGCTCGTCCCTTCCCCACTTGTTAAAGACAGGTTAAACCCTTTGCCCTGCTGTATTTGTCGTGGCGCAACGCCGCCTCATTTTCTATTTTCCGCTTTCTGGAAAGAGGCGATGGGCGCTAATGATTACCACCTCGGCACTGCTTTGACTATTCAAACCCATGAATTTTTGTCTTGGCTCACAGAAATCGCGGATATTTTCACCAAACCCACACACTCTTTAACCAATTTCCATAATTCCCTCTTTTACCTGTGGATTTGAGTTCTGCGACGAACTTCAATACACTGGCGCCATTAAGCCCGGGCGAACAGCCTGATGTTCAGTGCCAAGGTTCAACCGCCCAACGCCAAGACCGGTTGCACGGGCTGGCCGCTTCAGACAGAGGAACACCCATGAGCGAGAAAAAAGCGATTGCTGCCGCAGACTTACTGATGATTGCCAACCAGCTGATCCAGGATCACGAGGCCTACCAGGAAGGCATGCGCGCCACATCGGTCGAAGAAAAAGACGAGGTCCTGATCTTTCGCGGCGAATATTTCCTCGATGAGCGTGGCCTGCCGACCGAAAAAACGACCGCCGTGTTCAATATGTTTAAATACCTGGCCCACCAGCTCTCGCCGGAATTTACCCTGGCCAACTAACCGGCCACCGGATCAACCCTGCCAGTGCGCCAGAAAAATGACAGCCCCGCATCGGCGGGGCTGTGATGATTTCACCCGAAGGTCAAATGAATCGCTGCCAATGGCTCAGACAATCGGGCGCTGGCCGCGGCTGATCCACTTCAGCAACAGGCTGTCCGCCGCTTCACCGGTCGCACCAGCCAGTTTCTCGGCCAGCTTTTTCCGCTGGACATAACGTACGGCCAGCACTTCCCGCTCCTGACACGCAGCGGCGATCACATCGTCACTGGTGCCGATCTCATCCACCAGCCCCAACGCCAGGGCCTGCTTGCCAAACCAGTGTTCACCGGTTGCCACCGCGCCCAGATCCAGAGCCGGACGATGCTCGGCAATGAACTGCTTGAACAGGTCGTGGGTTTCTTCGATCTCGGACTTGAACTTATCTCGCGCTTTATCCGTGTTTTCGCCGAACATCGTGAGCGTTCGCTTAAATTCACCCGCAGTGATTTGCTCAAATTCAATGTCGTGCTTTTTCAATACTTTATTAAAGTTCGGCAGTTGGGCAATCACGCCAATAGAGCCCACCACGGCAAATGGGGCCGAGATGATTTTATCGGCCACACACGCCATCATGTAACCGCCACTCGCCGCCACTTTATCCACGGCGATGGTCAGGGTGATCCCGGCAGCTTTGAGGCGATCGAGCTGCGAAGACGCCAGGCCGTAACCGTGAACCATCCCGCCACCGGTTTCCAGACGCAGCAACACCTCGTCGCCCTCCGTCGCCACGGCCAGAATGGCGCTCACTTCTTCCCGGAGTGCCGACACTTCCCGGGCATCAATGCTGCCGTGAAAATCGAGGACAAATAACCGCGGCTCACGGACCTGAGACAGCTCCCCTTCCTTGGCCGCTTTTTTGATTTCGCTCTGGCGGGCCTTGTTCTTTTCTTTATCCGATTTTTTCGACGCTTTCTCCCGCGCTTTGAGCAACGGTTTGTCATACAGGTGAGCTTCCAGCTGGTGGACCGTATTTTTATACTGCTCGGTCAGATCCGTCACTTCCAGCTCGCCTTTTCGCCCGCCCTGGCGACCGCTCAGCCCTTTGGCCAGGACCAGAATGCTGACAATGGCGATCACAACCGTGGCAATCTTGGCCAGGAACAGCCCGTAATCAAACAAAAAATCCAATGTTGAGTCCTCATTTTTGGCATTTTCTTCATTGTAACCAAGTTGTCACCCATACCGCTATCGCAATACAATAGGAAAACGAAAAAACCAATAAGGAAGTTACACGTGGAATATCAAATTGCTGCCGATTCGCTTAAAGATCGCGTCATTCTGGTAACCGGTGCCGGAGAAGGTATCGGTCGTCAGGCCGCCATCAGCTACGCAGCTCACGGTGCAACTGTTATTTTGCTTGGCCGCACAGTGGCAAAGCTTGAAGCCGTATACGATGAAATAGAAGCGCTGGGATACCCGCAACCCGCGATTATCCCGTTGGATCTGATGGGGGCAACCAAGCAGAACTACCAAGATATGGCAGAGACCATTGAAGGTCAGTTCGGCCATCTCGACGGGGTCCTGCACAATGCCGGTCTGCTGGGCGTATTGAGCCCGTTTGATCAGCTGGGTGAAGATACTTTTGACGACGTCATGCAGGTCAACGTCAAAGCCCAATTCCTGATGACGCAGGCATTGATGCCGCTGGTCAAGAAAGCCCAAGACGGCCGAATTCTCTTCACCTCGTCTTCCGTGGGCCATCAGGGCCGTGCATTCTGGGGCGCTTACGCCATCTCCAAATTTGCCACTGAAGGCATGATGCAGGTGCTGGCCGACGAGCTGAGCAACACCCATGTCCGGGTTAATGCGATTAATCCGGGCGGCACCCGAACCGGCATGCGGGCCAAAGCGTTCCCGGCTGAAGATGCTTCCCTGCTGAAAACCCCGGCGGATATCATGCCGCTGTATCTCTACCTGATGGGGCCGGAGAGCAAAGACGTCCATGGCCAATGTATTGATGCGCAGCCAAAACGTCAGCCGGGACCGGCAAGCACGGAAAGCTAATCCGAACTTCCTCTCAGGCAGTTCAGTCATGAACAACCGCGACAAAAAAAGCAGCCATTGGCTGCTTTTTTATTCGTATGGTCCCGGGGGCGGGGGGACCCCGGTTTTCCCGAAAGGATTACTTCCGTGAACGTGGCTTCGCTGGCTTGTTTTTCAGCGGGTTGCGACGGTTCGCTGCATTTCCGGACGGCTTGCGGCGACGCTGTTGCTGTGAATTGCCACTTTCCGCCTCCTGGCTCCGGCCGGTGGTACGACGCTGGTCTTTACGACCACGGCGACCCTGCGATTCATCGCTGACGCGCTCTTCATGACGACGCACCGCACGACGGATCTGACGCACCCCTTTCTTGCGCTTCTGGCCTTCCACGGTCAGCATGGTTTCTGACTCCGGTGGCAGCTCAACCATTTCACGCAGGTAGTTCACTTCCTTCAGTTCCAGTTCCATCCAGCCGCCGCGCGGCAGATCTTTGGTCAGGAAAATGTCACCGTAGCGAACACGCTTCAGGCGGCTCACCGTCACCCCTTGTGAATCCCACAGGCGGCGTACCTCACGGTTACGACCCTCGGTGATCACCACGTAGAAGGTGTGGTTCATACCTTCACCACCGGCGTAGACCACGTCTTCAAAACGGGCCATGCCGTCTTCCAGCTCCACGCCGCGCACCAGGTTGCGGACCATCTCTTCCGTCACCTCACCGAACACACGGACCATGTACTCACGTTGCACACAGCGGCTCGGGTGCATCAGGCGGTTTGCCAGCTCACCATCGGTGGTAAACAGCAGCAAACCTGCGGTGTTGGCATCCAGACGACCGACAGATACCCAGCGGCCTTCTGTCAGGCGCGGCAGGCGATCAAAGACCGTACGACGTCCTTCCGGATCATGCCGAGTACATAACTCACCTTCCGGCTTGTTATAGGCCAATACGCGGCACACTTCGTCAGAAAGTGCCACCAAATCAACTTTATGGCCGTCGATACGAACCAGGGCATTCAGATCTTCCAGACGATCACCCAGCTTGGCAACCTTCCCGTCGATACTCACACGCCCGTTCTGGATCATCAGTTCGATCTCGCGGCGGGAACCCTGGCCGGAACGGGCCAGCACTTTCTGTAATTTTTCACTCATCAGACAAACCTTTGTCGCCTTCACAGGCGTCGAAACATCATCAATACTTGCTTTAAGAATACTTGCTTTAAGCAGGCTTAAAGCGACGGCGAATTATGCCAAAATCGCGCCGCAGTTACCACCGATAAACACCGCCACAACCACCGAAAAACACGCTTTTCCGCAGGCAACCCCGCCAAGATAAGCAACCCGGCGATTATTGAGGCTCAGCTCGGTTGCGCCGTTACAGAAACGGCGCCGGGTTGCCGGCACCCTGACGAGCGATTTCCACCGTGTCATTGCTGAAATCAATCACGGTTGTCGGCTGCTCGCCGAGGAAACCTCCATTGATGATCAGATCCACCGCATGCTCCAGCTTATCGCGGATATCATCCGGGTCGGATTCTGCCACCGTATTGTTCGGCAGGATCAGCGACGTCGACATCATCGGCTCCCCCAACGCCTCAAGCAGGGCCAGGGCAATCGCATTGTCCGGCACCCGGATCCCGATGGTTTTCCGCTTCGGGTTCATCAGGCGGCGCGGTACTTCCTTGGTCCCTTTAAAGATAAACGTATAAGCACCCGGCGTGTTATTGCGCAGCAGGCGAAACGCCGTATTATCGACCCGGGCGTATAACGACAGCTCCGATAAGTCCCGACACAGCAGGGTAAAATTGTGCTTATCATCCAGGCGGCGGATGCGGCAGATCCGCTCCAGGGCCTGTTTGTTTTCCAACTGGCATCCCAGCGCATAGCCGGAATCGGTCGGATAGACAATCACCCCACCGCTGCGAATGATCGCCACCGCCTGGGTGATCAAACGATTTTGTGGTGTTTCCGGGTGAACGTAAAAAAATTGACTCATTCTTCCTCCTCACTGGACTCCGCCGAGGGCGCAGCCGCTTCATCTACTTGCTTCTTCTCGACTTGCCAATCCTGCCAGACCTCCGTCACCCCCTTGGGCAACCAGAGGTTGCGGCCCAGCTCTGTCCATGGTGATGGATAATGAAAATCAGAGCCTTGCGAAGCAAGCAAATTATATTCAATGGCGTAATCGCCCAACAGACGGCGCTCCTGCGGTGCCTGTTGCGGCTGAGCCACTTCCATCGCGTCCCCGTTGGCTTCAACAAACGAGGTCAGCAAACGCTTGAGCCATTTGCCGTTGAACTGATAGCGCCCGGGATGAGCCAGCACCGCCTGTCCTCCGGCCGCATGGATCGCGGCCACCGCCTCAGCAATTGAGCACCAGTTCGGCGGCACATACCCCGGGTTATTCCGGGTCAGGAACTTTTTAAACACCGCCTGCATATTCTTGGCATAACCTTGTGCCACCAGCCACTGGGCAAAGTGGGCCCGGGTCAGGGTCGCATCCCCGGCCAGGGCTTTGGCGCCTTCAAGTGCGCCCGGCATCCGGTGTTTCGCCAGGCGCTCGGCAATCAGCGCAGCTCTGGCTTCCCGACGCACGGCCTGCTCGGCAATCAAGCTCACCAGTGCCGGATGTTCCGGGTCGATATTCAGGCCGACAATGTGAATATCAAAATTTCGCCAAAGTGTCGATATTTCAATACCTTTGATGAGCGTCAGCGGCAAATTTTCTGCGTCAATCGCCTGCTGCGCCGGCGCAAGCCCCGCGACGGTATCGTGATCCGTGATCGCCAGCACATTCACCCGATGCGTCACGGCGCGTTTCACCAAATCTTCCGGGGATAAGCGGCCGTCCGACGCCGTCGTGTGGCTATGTAAATCAAATAACATAAATGAATTTCTTGACATTGAATTTATGAACTAGTTTACTAGTACGCAGTTACCCCGTATTCAACTTACAGGATATTTACATGGTACAGCAATTTCATCATCAGCTCTGCGCTTTCTTCTCTTGGTGGTGGCACTTCCTTTCGCGGGTAGTGTGATTTGCTGTGCCTGATGGCCCAACACACACAAGCCCGCAAAATTGCGGGCTTTTTTATACCGATTCATTCAAAAAATATGCAACGCCGTCGACCCGGCTGCCCCCAACTCAGGAATAGAGACGACCATGATTATTGTACTGAAACCCCAAGCCAGCGAAGCGCAAGCCCAAGAGATTCTGAGCCGTATTGAAGCCGCGGGCCTCAAACCGCTATACATGCCGGGAGTCGAACGCATCGTCCTGGGGGCACTGGGCGATGAACGTATCCTGCAAACCCTGCATTTGGATGCCTATCCTTGCGTAGAAACCGTCAAACCGATCCTGACCAAGTACAAAATGGTCAGCCGGGAAGTCCAGGCACACGATACCGTGGTTCGCTTCGGCAATGCGGCCGTCGGCGGCGATAAATTTGCAGTGATTGCCGGCCCGTGCTCGGTCGAATCGGAAGCCCAGCTGATGGCCGTCGCTGAAATGGTGAAAAAGCATGGCGCCGTTGCCCTGCGTGGCGGCGCTTACAAGCCCCGGACCAGTCCGTATGACTTCCAGGGTCTGGGCGTGGCAGGGCTGAAACTGCTTCAGCAGGCAAATCAGCAGCTTGGACTGCCGACCGTCTCCGAAGTCATGGAAGTGGGCCAGGTTGAAAGTCTGTGCCAATATGTCGACTGCCTGCAGATCGGCGCACGCAACATGCAAAACTACGCCCTGCTCAAAGCCGTGGGAGAAAGCGACAAACCGGTCTTGCTCAAACGCGGACTTTCCGCCACTATCGAAGAGTTGCTCCTGGCTGCGGAATACATCTTTGATGCCGGAAATCCGAACATTATCCTGTGTGAACGCGGGATCCGCACCTACGAAACAGCGACAAGGAATACATTGGACCTCAATGCCGTCGCCTACCTCAAACAGCGCACGCACCTGCCGGTCGTCGTCGACCCGAGCCACGGCACCGGGGTACGCGAGCTGGTGATCCCCATGTCCCGTGCTGCTGCCGCAGTCGGTGCCGACGGGATCATTGTGGAATCGCACCTCAATCCGAGCGAAGCCCTGTCTGACGGCCACCAGGCACTGACCGGTCCGATGTTTGAGCAGTTAATGCAAGAGTTAAAACCGTTTGTAGAAGCGGCAGGGAGAACGCTGTGAAAACGACCTCAATAGATATCGGCGAACTGGAGCTGCTGAGCCTGGATGTGCCCTATGTCGCCGATCCGACGGAGCTGTACTACTCCGTCTGCGGGGATCGCCCGCACAACCTCTTGCTGGAGTCGGCCGAGATCGACTCCAAGGAAGACTTAAAAAGCCTGATGCTCATCGACGCCGCCGTGCGGATTGTCTGTCGCGGTCATCAGGTTCGCCTCGAGGCCCTGAGCGATAACGGCCAGAACGTTCTCAACACTATCGCCAAAGCACTACCCGTGGATGTGCGCCACCAACGTGACGCCCAGTGCCTGACTCTGGACTTCCCGTCAGCCGAGCGTCATTTGGATGAAGACAGCCGGTTGCGTCAGACGTCATCTTTTGATGCGCTGCGGCTGATCCAGCACACCTTCAACACCCAGGGTCATCCGCGCGAGGCTCTGTTCCTCGGCGGCCTGTTTGCCTATGACGTCGTCGCCGGGTTTGAACCCCTGCCCGACGTCCCGGCCGATAACGCGTGTCCCGACTACCTGTTCTATATTGCCGAAACCCTGCTGGTGATTGATCACCAGAAACGCCGCGGCAAACTGCAAGCGACCCTGTTTGGCGGCGACAACTACACCGCCAGCTATTTCGAGCTCAGTCGCCGGTTGCAACATATTAAAGAAGCGTGTCTGGAGCCCAAGCCGCTGCCGAAAGCGGCGCTGCTCGACACCTGTGAGCCGATCGCCAGCGTCAGTGATCCAGATTTCTGCCAACAGGTCGAGGATCTGAAACAGCATGTGATCCGCGGTGATGTCTTCCAGGTGGTGCCGTCACGCCAGTTCACCTTGCCGTGTCCGTCGCCGCTGGTTGCTTACAAAGAGTTGAAAATCGGCAACCCGAGTCCGTACATGTTCTACCTCCAGGATGCCGATTTCATCCTGTTCGGGGCCTCGCCGGAAAGCGCGCTGAAATACTGCACCGACAGCAATCAGGTCGAAATTTATCCGATTGCCGGTACACGCCAGCGCGGCAAGAACCCGGATGGTTCGATCAACCTCGATCTCGACGGCCGCATTGAGCTCGAGCTGCGCAGCGACATGAAAGAGAACGCCGAGCACATGATGCTGGTCGATCTGGCCCGCAACGATGTGGCGCGGATCAGTGAGCCGGGCAGCCGCTATGTTGCCGACCTGCTTCAGGTCGATCGCTACAGCCATGTGATGCACCTGGTGTCCCGTGTTGTCGGCCAGTTGCGCGGAGATCTCGATGCCCTGCACGCCTACCAGGCCTGTATGAACATGGGCACCCTGACCGGCGCGCCGAAAATCCGTGCCATGCAGCTGATCCGCGAAGTGGAACAACGTCGCCGCGGCAGCTACGGCGGTGCCGTCGGCTATCTGACCGGTCAGGGCGATATGGATACCTGTATCGTGATCCGCTCGGCCTATGTCGAAAACGGCGTCGCCAGTGTCCAAGCCGGAGCCGGGGTGGTTTACGACTCTGTCCCGCAAGCCGAAGCCGATGAAACCCGCAGCAAAGCGCAAGCGGTGATCAACGCCATCCGTCAGGCACATCGTGCCTCAACCCCATCGGCCTAAGGAGTCCGTCATGAGCCCGGCCCATATTGTTTTACTCGATAATTTTGACTCCTTTACCTACAACCTGGTGGATCAGTTCCGCGCCCTCGGCTGCCAGGTGACCGTTTACCGCAACAGCCTGAGTGCCGAACAAATTGAGCAGGCGCTGGCGGAGAAAACCAACCCGGTGCTGGTCCTCTCCCCCGGTCCCGGCGCACCGTCCGAAGCCGGCTGTATGCCGGAACTTATCCAGCGCGTGCGCGGCAAAGTGCCGATGATCGGCATTTGCCTGGGGCATCAGGCCATCGTAGAAGCCTACGGCGGCACCGTCGAAGGGGCCGGTGAGATTGTCCACGGCAAGGCCGCCACCATGACCCACAACGGCCATGCGGTCTTCGGCGACCTGCCGAGCCCGCTCACCATCGCCCGCTACCACTCGCTGGTCGCAACTGAAGTCCCGGCAACCCTCACCACCGTCGCGGATGTCGATGGCCTGGTGATGGCCGTGACCCATGACGCCGATCGCGTGTGCGGTTACCAGTTCCACCCCGAGTCCATTCTCACCACCCAAGGCGCCCGGCTACTCACCCACACATTGGACTGGGTGATGTCAAAGACGGCAAATCATGCGGCATAAGCTGATGGGATAAAAAATGGCGGCTTGAAAATGGCCCCATCATCATGAAGTAAGGAAGAGAGACCATGGACGCAACAATTTATACGCTGGCTGACAAGCTGTACCAGCAGCAGCCACTGACCCAGACCGAAAGCCAGACCTTGTTCGATGCCATCATTAAAGGTGATGTCGAGCCCATCTTGCTGTCAGCCATTCTGACCGCATTGAAAATCAAAGGGGAAACCCCGGCCGAGATCGCCGGAGCGGCCAAGGCCCTGCTGGCCAACGCCAATCCGTTTCCCCGCCCGGACTATGATTTTGCCGATATCGTCGGCACCGGCGGCGACGGCCATAACACCATCAATATTTCCACCACCGCCGCCTTTGTGGCCGCGGCCTGCGGGGTCAAAGTCGCCAAGCACGGCAACCGTGGGGTGTCGAGCAAATCCGGCTCTTCCGATCTACTCGACAAGTTCGGAATTAACCTGGCGATGGACGCTGACCAGACCCGCGCCGCCCTGGACGATCTCGGCGTTTGCTTTCTGTTCGCGCCCCAGTATCACGGCGGTGTCCGCCATGCGATGCCGGTGCGCCAGTGCCTGAAAACCCGCACCATCTTCAACCTGCTCGGCCCGTTGATTAACCCGGCTCGGCCCAACATCGAGCTGATGGGCGTCTATGACCAAGCGCTGGTCCGCCCCATTGCGGAAACCATGGCGACCATGGGCATGAAGCGAGCCGCCGTCGTTCACGGCAGCGGATTGGATGAAGTCGCGATCCACGCCCCGACCACCGTGGCTGAAATCATTGATGGCGACATCCGGGAATACACCCTGACCCCGGAAGATTTTGGTGTTGCAAGCTACGATCTGGAAGCCATCAAAGGCGGCGAGCCGGAAGAAAACCGGGCGATCATCACCCAGATCCTGACCGGGAAAGGCACCCCGGCCCAACGGGCGGCCGTAGCGGTGAATGTCGCGCTACTGCTGCGCCTGTTCGGTCAGGAAGATCTCAAAGCCAATACCCGGCAGGCGCTGGATGTCATGCAATCGGGCAAGGCCTATACTCTGGTCGAACAACTGGCAGCAAGAGGTTAATCATGGAAACCGTACTCGCAAAAATTGTCGCGGACAAAAAACAATGGGTCGCCGCACGAAAAGTGCAGCAACCACTGGACAGCTTTATCGACCAGTTGCAACCGAGCGATCGTGACTTTTACACCGCTCTGTCCGGCGAACAGAGCGCCTTTATTCTGGAATGTAAAAAGGCATCCCCCTCAAAAGGGCTGATCCGCGAAGACTTCGACCTCGACTACATCGCCGGAGTTTACAACCGCTATGCCAGCGCCATTTCCGTCTTAACCGACGAGAAATACTTCCAGGGCAATTTTAATTTTCTGCCCCGCGTGCGAAGCCAGGTCAGCCAGCCGGTGCTGTGCAAAGACTTTATGATTGACCCGTACCAGGTTTACCTCGCTCGTCATTACCAGGCCGATGCGATCCTGTTGATGCTGTCGGTTCTCGATGACGACCAGTACCGCGAACTGGCCGAGGTTGCCGACCAGCTCAACCTGGGGATCCTGACCGAAGTCAGCAACGACGCCGAACTGACGCGAGCCATTGCGCTCAAGGCCCGAGTGGTCGGGATCAATAACCGCGACCTGCGGGATTTGAGTATCGATCTCGACCGAACCAAAAGCCTCGCGCCGCGACTGCCGGAAGACACCATTGTGATTTCCGAATCCGGGATCTACACCCACCAACAGGTGCGTGAGCTGGCCCCGTATGCCAACGGCTTTTTGATCGGCAGCTCACTGATGTCCGAAGACAACCTGGAGCTGGCGGTGCGCAGCGTCCTCTTGGGAGAAAACAAGGTCTGCGGCCTGACCCATGCCGATGACGCCGCAGCAGCCTACCAAAGCGGTGCAGTCTTCGGCGGCCTGATTTTTGTCTCCGGCTCTCCGCGTCAGGTGGATATCGAACAGGCACGGATGATCATGAGCGGTGCACCGCTCAAGTATGTCGGGGTGTTCCGCAATGCCGACCCGGATGCCGTCACCAAAGCAGCCAAAACCCTGTCGCTGGCAGCAGTACAGTTGCACGGCGACGAAACCCCGGCATACGTTCAAAGCCTGAGGGCACAACTACCGACTGACTGTGAAGTCTGGAAAGCCCACGGCATCGCTGACACCTTGCCGGATCTCAGACAGTGGAATGCTGACCGCCACCTGCTCGACAGCAAAGTCGGCAACCAGTCCGGCGGTACCGGAGTTGCTTTCGACTGGCGCCTGATCCCCGATGAGCAAAAGCAAATCACCATGCTGGCCGGCGGGCTGAACCCCGACAACGTTTGCGAAGCGGCGCACCTGGGCTGCAAAGGACTGGACTTAAACTCCGGTGTTGAAAGCGCCCCCGGCAAGAAAGATCCTGAAAAGTTAAAAGCGGCCTTTGCGGCAATCAGAAAATATTAAGGACAGATGTAATGAGTAAACTTAATGCCTATTTTGGCGAATTCGGCGGTCAGTATGTGCCGCAAATTCTGGTCCCGGCACTGGACCAGCTGGAAGCCGCTTTTGTCGATGCCCAGCAGGATCCGAGTTTTCAGCAGGAGTTTCTCGAGCTGCTGCAGGAATATGCCGGTCGTCCGACGGCGCTAACCCTGTGCCGTAACCTGACCAAGGGCACCAAAACCAAACTGTTTCTCAAGCGTGAAGATCTGCTCCACGGCGGTGCCCACAAAACCAACCAGGTACTGGGTCAGGCTTTGCTGGCCAAGCGTATGGGGAAAGATGAGATTATCGCCGAAACCGGTGCCGGACAGCACGGCGTCGCAACCGCCCTGGCCTGTGCCCTGCTGGGCCTGAAATGCCGGGTTTACATGGGTGCCAAAGACGTCGAGCGCCAGAGCCCGAACGTCTTCCGAATGAAACTGATGGGCGCCGAAGTGATCCCGGTTCACTCCGGCTCCGCGACCCTCAAAGATGCCTGTAACGAGGCGATGCGGGACTGGTCAGCCACCTACGACAAGGCCCACTACCTGCTGGGCACGGCCGCCGGGCCGCACCCGTTCCCGACCATTGTCCGTGAATTCCAGCGCATCATCGGCGAAGAAACCAAAGCCCAGATCCTGGAAAAAGAAGGTCGTCTGCCGGATGCCGTGATCGCCTGTGTCGGCGGCGGCTCCAATGCCATCGGCATGTTTGCCGACTTCATCGACAACCCGGAAGTGGGACTGATCGGCGTCGAGCCGGCCGGGAAAGGGCTGGACACCAACATGCACGGCGCGCCACTCAAGCACGGCAAACTGGGGATTTTCTTCGGCATGAAAGCGCCGCTGATGCAGGATGAGCACGGTCAGGTCGAAGAGTCCTATTCCGTCTCTGCAGGACTCGATTTCCCGTCGGTCGGGCCGCAACACGCCCACCTCAATGCTACGGGCCGTGCCGAGTACGGCTCGGTCACTGATGATGAGGCACTGGATGCGTTCCAGGAACTGGCCCGCAGCGAAGGGATCATCCCGGCGCTGGAATCCGCCCATGCCCTGGCCTATGCCCTGAAGCTGATCCGACAAACCCCGGATAAAGAGCAGCTGCTGGTGGTCAACCTGTCCGGCCGCGGTGACAAAGACATTTTTACGGTACATGCGATTTTAGAAGGAAAGGGAGCGCTGTAATGGATCGGTATCAAGCACTATTTGAACGCCTGGAAACACAACAGGAAGGCGCGTTTGTTCCCTTCGTGACCATCGGGGATCCAACCCCGGAGCAATCCCTGAAGGTGATTGAAACCCTGATTGAGGCCGGAGCCGACGCCCTGGAGCTGGGGATCCCCTTCTCCGATCCGCTGGCAGACGGCCCGACCATTCAGGGCGCCACCATTCGCGCCCTGGATGCCGGAACCACTCCGGCCGTCTGTTTCGACCTGCTGGCTAAAATTCGCGCCAATCACCCGGACGTACCGATTGGCCTGCTGATGTACGCCAACCTGGTGTTTGCGGCGGGGATCGACCGTTTCTATCAGCAGTGTGCCGAGGCGGGTGTGGACTCCGTCCTGATTGCCGATGTCCCGGTCGGCGCCTCGGCTGAATTTCGCGAGGCGGCGCTAAAGCACGGTATTCACCCGATTTTCATCGCCCCGCCCAATGCCGATGCAGCCACACTCAAAACGGTCTCGGAGCTCAGCGGCGGTTATACTTACCTGCTGTCCCGCGCCGGGGTGACCGGCACGGAAACCCAGGCCGGCATGCCGGTCGATCACCTGCTCGAA
The DNA here is from genome assembly GCF_025398175.1 of Photobacterium sp. TY1-4. Lineage (NCBI taxonomy): Bacteria > Pseudomonadati > Pseudomonadota > Gammaproteobacteria > Vibrionales > Vibrionaceae > Photobacterium > Photobacterium sp. TY1-4. The sequence goes on along the minus strand of NZ_CP099734.1, from coordinate 1,108,759 downwards.
AGCCTGCGGACCTACAACGCGCCACCGGCGCTGCTGGGCTTCGGGATTTCCAAACCCGAACAGGTCTCGGCGGCTATCCAAGCCGGGGCAGCCGGAGCGATTTCCGGCTCTGCCGTGGTGAAAGTGATTGAAAACCATCTGGACAACCCGCAGGAAATGCTGAGCCAGATGCATCACTTTATCCGGGAGATGAAAGCTGCGACCCGGCTCAGTTAACCCATTCGCCTCGGCGATGCCGGGGGCCTGACCGGATAAACAGACAAACCATGCAAGCCGCATTCACCTGCGGCTTTTTTCTGCCCGCAGATCCGGCGGCGGCACCATCATCCTCGCTCTCTTGACCGCCCGAAAAAACTGTCTATTTTTCGGTCGAAAAAGCCGACTGAATACGGATGAGATCAAAGATCTCCCCCCGCCCTCGCCTTAAAGTAGCCGGTGACAAAGTCGCCGGAATCAGCCAGTTATTCCGGCGTGCTATGCCATGAGATAAAAATATCGAAAGGAATGATTGAACAAACGAAAAATTGCGTGTAAAAACACATCTTCAAAAATATTGGGTTAACATTTACAACAATTACAACACTTAACCCTAACCGAACTAACAAGCACAACAGAGGTATCTAAAGGTGTTAAAAGAAAAAGGACTGTTCAGCAATATCGGCGTCCAGGTCGTCATTGCCATGTGTGTCGGGACGCTGGTCGGGGCCATGATGGGCCACTCAGCCAGCATGTTTGCACCGCTGGGCAGCATTTTTATCCACTTGATTAAAATGCTGGTGATCCCACTGGTCGCCGTCGCCATTATCTCCGGTGCCGCGGGTCTGGGCAGCAGTCAGTCGGCCGGGAAAGTCGGCTTTGCCACCCTGGGCTTTTTCGGCTTCACATCAGCCGTGGCGGTTGCACTGGCCCTATTCATGGGCGAAGTCTTCCAACCGGGTGTCGGGGTAGACCTGACCGGGGTTGAAGGCATGTTCTCCAACGCCTATGCGGACAAAGGGGACCTGCCGTCATTCTGGGCAACGGTGCTGGGCATGATCCCGACCAACGTCTTCCAGTCTCTGAATGAAGCGAATATCCTGCAAATTCTGGTGTTCTGTCTGTTCTTTGGTATCGCTTTATCCAAACTTGAAAAAGATCGTCGCGACCCGCTGATCAATGGTGTCAATGCCATTGTCGATGCCATGGTGTGGATGATCAACGTGGTGATGAAAATCGCCCCGCTGGGTGTCTTCGGTCTGATGGCCGATGCCGTCGGTACCTTCGGTTTCAGCGCCCTGATGGTGGTCTTCAAGCTGTTTGTGGTCTATGTTGGCGCTATTCTGATCTACGGCTTTATCTTCTACCCGCTGATGCTCAAACTGTTCAGCAACACTTCGCCGATCAAGTTCCTGTCGGTGATGAAGAAGCCGCAAGCCGTCGCCCTGTCGACCGCATCATCCATGGCCACCCTGCCGGTCACCATGGAAGTGTGTGAAGACGAACTGAACGTGAAAAACTCCACCGCTTCTTTTGTCCTGCCGCTGGGCGCGACCATCAACATGAGCGGCAATGCGATCTACTACGGCCTGGTTGCGATCTTCTTTGCCCAGATGTTCAATGTCGATCTGAGCATGGGCGCTTACATCGCGATCATCATTACCTCGACCCTGGGCGCTGTCGGCCAGGCCGGGGTGCCGGGTCCGTCATTCCTGGTGGTTGCCGTACTGCTGTCTGCCGGGATCCCGATCGAAGGCCTGCCGCTGCTGTTCGCCCTGGACCGTATCTTCGACATGATCCGGACCGCGCTGAACATCACCGGTGACGCCGCCTGTGCCGTGATCATCAATGACACCATTGATAAAGCCACTGAGCAACCGGCCGAGAAGGTTTCGAACGCCTAACCCGCTGGCGGTCAGTGATCTGTTTGGCTGCGGCTTTGTCCGCAGCCTTTTTCGTTGCAAGGCCCAGTGATACCCATCGCAGTAAAGAAAGGGTCATCCTAGCTTGGTAAAATGCGCGATAACTGCGTTAGAATTTTTGCTTGTAGAATAACTACTGATCTACAAACTCTGCCCTGTTCTCAACCATTTTTCCTGCGCTATTTCTGCTCACTTACTGACTTTGATGGGGATTACCCCTTGCCAGCCGCGGTGATATTGCCCACCATAGGGCACCCAAACCTGTTCCCAACCAATAGTAAACCCGAACCATGACCACAGAAAACCATGTTCCTCGCGGACAACTGCTGCTCCGCACCCTTGCCATGCCGGCCGATACCAATGCCAACGGCGATATCTTCGGCGGTTGGATCATGTCCCAGCTCGATTTAGCCGGTGCGATCCTGGCCAAAGAAATTTCCGGCGGCCGTGTCGTCACCGTCTCCGTGGAAAGCATTGCGTTCAAAGCGCCGGTCAGTGTCGGCGATGTTGTCTGCTGCTACGGCGAGTGTACCCGCATCGGGAACACTTCTATGAGCGTCGGCCTGGAAGTCTGGGTCAAACCGGTTGCGGTCGACGGCATCGGCGAGCGATACCGGGTCTGTGAAGCGACTTTCAATTATGTCGCGATCAACAGCGAAGGTCGTCCGCGCCCGATCCAGAAAGCGTAAGCTTGAGCGCACAATGAGCCCCCGCCACTGGCTGGGGCTTTTTTTTTACTTTAAGATAACCACCAACCCGATAGATGTCTGTATCTCACTGAAACAGCTTCAACTTCATTTTTCACAGGGAGAATTCCTAAGATGTGGTATGTCATTTTTTCTCAGGACGTCGAGAACAGCCTGGAACGCCGCCTGAGCGTACGTGAAAAACACCTGGCCCGCCTGAAAGATCTGCAAGAACAAGGCCGCCTGTTGGTTGCCGGCCCGATGCCTGCGATTGACAGCGACAACCCGGGCGAAGCCGGTTTCACCGGTTCAACCGTCATTGCTGAATTCAACTCGCTGGAAGACGCCAAAACCTGGGCCGATGCCGATCCGTACATCGACGCCGGAGTCTACGAGAAAGTGATCGTCAAGCCGTTCAAAAAAGTGCTGCCGTAACCGCACTCACTCTTGAGATGACTGATGTTTAAAAAGATTTTTGCCTCAATCGCCATCCTGCTGCTGGCGGGCTGTGCCTCCAACCAGGATGATGTTGCCAAAGCGCTGGCCAAGAGCCGGGCGACGGCGATTAACAACAAGGCGCCGTACAACAGCATTGGCCAGTACCAGGTCATGAAGGCCCAGGCACGGGAAAAAACCGTCGAGCTGACCATTCTCTATGGCGGCGGCGGTAAAGTGCCGCCATCCGTCGCGGCCAAGAAAGCTGCAGCCAGTTACTGCAGCAATGAAGAGCTCACGCCGCTGTTTGCAGAGGGAGTGAGCTATCGCATTCTGATCATGGATATGCGGGGCCGGACCATGGTCGAACAACCGGTGTATACCGAGTATTGCCAGTCACTGACCAAATAGCCGTCTTATCGGCATAATGAACCCCAAAAACCGCCGGCATTGCCAGGCGGTTTTTTTATCCGTGCCCTATTGTGCTTCGCCGTATGCCTGGCCATGCGCCTGATCGCGCGTAAAACGCAGCACCTTAAGTCCCCCTTCCGGCTCAATATCGCGAAACTCAGGTGGATTTTCCAGACGCTCGACAAATGTCAGCTCCGGCGCTTCTGCAGCCATGCCGTCAATCAGGAAGCGGGAGGAAACAGCCGGATCATTGACGCAGGCAAGTACCTGGCCCTGCTCAGTCAACAGCTCCGGCAACCGGCGCAAAATTTTCTGATAATCCTTGGTCAGGGCAAAACTGCCTTTCTGGAACGATGGCGGATCGATAATGATCAGATCATACGGCCCCAGCTTGCGCACCTTGCCCCAGGATTTGAACAACTCATGGCCGAGAAAGCTCACCTGGCTCAAATCATGTTGGTTGAGGTGATGGTTCTCCCGCCCGCGGCTCAGGGCGGATTTGGCCATATCCAGGTTCACCACATGGGTCGCGCCACCGGCAATGGCCGCCACCGAAAACCCGCAGGTGTAGGCGAACAGGTTCAGCACCCGCTTCCCTTCCCCGTGGCGTTTAACCCAGTCCCGACCCAAACGCATATCCAGGAACAGACCATTATTTTGTTTGCGGCCCAAATCCAGTTTGAACGCCAGCCCGTTTTCAACCACCTGCTGATATTCCTGATGCTCGCCCCACAGGACGTCCATCGGCGCGCCCGGACGATCCCGGTGTTGCAGCAGCAGCGACACAGCCCCGCTCTTTTGCCACACCGGCGTGTTGGTCAATGCCGTCAGTTGGCCAGTCAGCGCCGTCAGAAAAGCCTCATCCGGCTCCTTAAAGAGGGACACCAAGACCTGACCGGACAGCCAGTCAACCGTCAGTTGCTCCAGTCCCGGCCAGCAACGGCCACGGCCATGAAAGAGCCGCCGGACTTCTGTTGGTGGTGTTGTCAGTTGATTGAGCAGGTGTTGTTCCAGCGTCGCGAGCGCACTTAGTTCCATAATTGATCAGGCTTAGTGAAAGAAGGGCGTTATTTTATACCGAAGCCAGCGTGAAATGCTCGTCTGGGAAGGACATTTAGGCAAGAAACGTTATGAAGGATGCCCACCCAATCAGCGAGGGATGACGGTGGGCCGTTCTGGTGTAACTCAGGCGGTGATTCAGGCGACGAGCTTAAACTGCTCTTCCGCCTGACGATGGGTGGCCAACACCACATATTCGGCATGGACGCGCGCCTGCTGCTGGCGTTTGACGCGGAACGTCATTTTTTGCCGGCTGCGCCGCAAGGATGCCAGCCCCCAGAATCGCGAAATCGATTTTTTCTTTTTCAGTCTCAGGCGGTGCGATGCGGAGCGGGTCAGGCGCATGATGTTCCTCAGTCTAGGTGAAATCCCAGGACGCCATTTTATGTGATCTGCCTCTGGAAAATAACCGACATTGGCTGAATTACAACCACTTAGCACCAATTATTTCAAGTTATACCTATTTCTGTGGATCAATAGGTTGTTTTGCAGTCAGTTCCTCGGGTTGCAGTGTCCTAGGATTTCAGCGCCACTTTCGGCCAGCTTAAAGTCCAGGGCGCTGACCATGCCAGGAGTGCCGACTGCACTTCAGGCGACTGCCACAATGTCCCCGGTGTTGGCGGGCAGATGAACTGGCGCGGCGTTCCCTGATAAGTAAACCGCAGCGCATAGGCATGAAGATAGCCGCGATCGGCCGCCTCGTTGCCATAAATGTCATCGCCGGTGATCCCGGAGCCAACACTGCGCAGCACCACCCGGATCTGATGGGTCTTGCCGGTATACGGCTTACACAGGAACAAACGACGCCCCTCTCCCGCCGCGGTCGAAAAGAACTGCGTTACCGCCGGATTGGTTTTGCTGCTCTCCAGTTTCCAACTGCTGCGCCGGGAGCGGGTCATATCGCCCATCACCACGCCCTGCTTTTTCTTCGGTTTTTTGCTGCCAATTGCCAGATAGAATTTCTCCACCCGGCGCTCGGCAAAACAGGCCGACAGTTCAGATGCCGCCTGACGGTGCCGCCCCAGCAGCAATAATCCGGAAGTCATCTTGTCCAAACGGTGGATCAGATACAGTTGTTGATCCCCAGTCTGCGCCGCGACGGCAGCCAGCAGCGGCTGTTCGTTATCATCTTTATGCACACTCACCCCCGGGTGCTTATTGATAACCAAAAAATCAGGATCTTGATAAACCAGGGTGAACATGCCCAACCACCATCACGAAATAAAAACAGGGGGCGCAGTATAAACGCTTCCTCACGCGATGGCAGCTCTTGTGTGGTACCCGGATCAAAAAGCCGCCTATAGGACATCCCCACAGGCGGCTTGAAACGGGCTTGCGATGAAGTTTCGCGCGGCCGAGCTTTCTGAAATCGGTACAGGACCTAGGCGAAGAACACCATCAGCATCAGGATGGGGCACACCACCCGGACATACCAGGGCCAGATTTTCCAGAACAGGCCCTGCTCCAGCTCAGGATACCCTTCGCGGATCTCCTGCAGCACTTTGTCACGCTTCCAGACCCACCCCACCAGCAGGGCGAACATCATCCCCAGGATCGGCTGGGCGTATTCCGTGGTCAGGGAAATCACCAACCCGAACAACTCACCGAAGTTAAACACGATCAGGGCTGAGAACAGGGTGATCAAGCCGCCGATCCACCACACCGCAACTTTCCGATCTTGTTTGAGCTCTTCCGTGGCACATGACACCGGGACTTCGAGCATCGAAATTGACGACGTCAGTGCGGCAATCACCATCAGGACAAAAAAGAGCACCCCGATAAACAGTCCGGCTCCGCCCATGGTCTCAAACATCGCCGGCAGCACACTGAACACCAGGGTATCGGAAGACAGCAGCGCGCCGGTCTCACTGTAGATTTCCACGCCGTTATGCTGGGCAACGAACATGGCCGGCAGGATCAGCAACCCCGCAATAAAGGCCACTGAGGTATCCAGCAGTGCCACCTGAGCAGCCGTTTTCGGCAAATTCACATCTTTCTGGATATAAGAGCCGTACACCATCATGGAGCAAACGCCCAATGACAAGGAGAAGAAGGCCTGCCCCATGGCACTGACCACCAGCTTCGGGCTGAAATGGGACGGATCCGGCACCAGGAACATCTTCAGGCCGTCCATTGCCCCCGGCTGGGTCAGGATATAACCGACCATCACCACAAACAGCACCAGCAGGACCGGCATCAGCCGGGTCGACCAGCGCTCGATCCCGTTCGCAACACCGTTGCGCACCACTAAAATGGTCAACAGCATAAAGCCGATCATCAGCACCAGATTCCGGCTGGCACTGAACGATTCCAGCCAGTCAGCCGCCTGCGTCATGCCGATCGCATCCAGCACCGGTCCCACCAGAAAGCCGAACAACCAGCCGGCCACAATGGCGTAAAAACTGAGGATCATCGACACCGCAATCATCCCGGCAATCCCCATCAGCGTGGCGATCCCCCGTTGCTGCGGCCAGACCGCCCGCAGCGATTTAATCGGGTTGGCATTGCCGTATCGACCAATCGTCAGCTCGGCCACCAGCAAGGGATAGGCCAGGGCAAACACCATGATCAGATAAACGAATAAAAACACCGCTCCGCCGTTACTGGCCGCCTGTGTCGGAAAGCCCCAAATATTCCCGAGCCCGACCGCAGAGCCGGCTGCTGCCAGAATAAAACCGAGACGTGAACTGAAATGCGCTCTTGATCCACTTGCCATACCGCTTCTCTTTTGCTTAAACAATCGTCGTTCTTGTTGTTTCAATAAGTTGTGTTGCCAATAGTGTAAAATATTTTGTACAGATTAGAAGTATCTGTCACACCCTCAATATTGGCAAGTAAATCAGTAAAAGAATAAAATGTCAGGACCGCAGTATAAATTTTTGATCTATCACTAACCTTTTCCTGTCTTTGCCGTTTTTTTGAGCAAATAAGCGTCATTTTTGACCGTTTTATACGGAACAGGCATTTCGTCATCCCCTTCAACCGCACCATTTGGCAATTCCACTGGCATTCTGGCCGATTCAATGCAAAATAAGCTTCATATGAACTCCAAATTTGGCTGATAAAACACTTACATGGAACAATTTTACCAAGCACTCGCGTTGGCTGGTGTCCTCCTCTACTGGCTGGCGGTCGCTGCGGTCACACTGCGGATCGTGTTTAAGCGCCGGGTAGTCGGTGTCTCACTGGCCTGGCTGATGATCATTTACATCATCCCGATTGGCGGGGTCATCGCCTATTTGTTGTTTGGTGAGCTGAACCTGGGAAAAAAGCGCGCCGAGCGAGCCCGGGAAATGTTCCAGCCTTTTGGGGTTTGGTTCCGCAGCCTGAATGATTGTCCCGGCCACCAGCCCCAATCCATCAGCACCCACGCAAGCCCGATCAGCGAACTGTGCGAAAACCGCCTGGGGATCCCGGCTCTTTCCGGCAATACCCTAAGCCTGCAAAACAGTCCCAAGCAGATCCTGCGCTCGCTGGTCGAAGACATCAATCAGGCCCGGGACGCCGTCCAGCTGGAATTCTACATCTGGCATCCGGGCGGCTTGGCCGATGAAGTGGCGACGGCGCTCATCATGGCGGCCAAACGCGGGGTCTCCGTGCGGTTGCTGCTTGATTCCGCCGGCAGTATGCGATTTTTCCGGAGCTACTGGCCCAAGCTGATGCGTCAGGCCGGAATTGAAGTGGTCGAGGCGCTGGCCGTGTCGCCGCTTCGGATGTTCCTCCGTCGGCTCGATTTGCGCCAGCACCGCAAAATCATTGTGATCGACAACCAGATCGCCTACACCGGCTCGATGAATCTGGTCGATCCCGAGTATTTCAAAACCGATGCCGGCGTCGGCCAATGGATTGATGTGATGGTCCGGGTCACCGGTCCGGCCGTTGCCGTCCTGAGCGGCATTCAGGCCTGGGATTGGGAAGTGGAAACCGGCCAGCGTTATTTGCCGCCCCTGCCTCAGTGTTCGCCGAATCTGCCGGACCATGATTCGGACATGATCCAGGTGATCCCGTCCGGTCCGGGGATGCCAGACGAAATCATCCACCAGGCGCTGTTGCTCAGTATCTATCAGGCGCGCCACAGCATTGTGATCACTACGCCTTATTTTATTCCGAGCGAGCACTTGCACCATGCGCTGATCAGTGCCAGCCAGCGGGGCGTTGATGTCCATATTGTGATCCCGGACAAGAACGATTCAATCATGGTGGAATGGGCCAGCCGCTCATTTTTTACCGAGCTGCTCTCCGCCGGGGTTCACATTCACCGCTTCCATGGCGGCCTGCTGCACACCAAGTCCGTGGTGATTGATGCTAGCCACTGCCTGATCGGTACGGTCAACCTCGATATGCGCAGCCTGCGGCTGAACTTTGAGGTCACCCTGACCATTGATAACCCGGCCTTTACCCGTCAGCTCAGCCAGCTTCAGCAGGACTATATTCAGGACTCAAGCTATATGCGGCTCAAGGAATGGGAAAAACGCCCGGTGTTCCAGAAACTACTCGAGCAATTTTTCTATATGTTCAGCCCGCTGCTCTGACGGCACCGCGTGGCTGAGCAAGAGAAAAAATTTTCCACTAAAGTTGGCGCATTTTAGCTCAAAAAAAGCTAATCAAATGCGTCAACCCACCCAGAAAATGACGAGCCCTTCATGAAAAGTCAGTGAACGTCTTGCATTCTGCGGCTGCGCTCACACCGACAAATTCCTTATTTACATATATATACAACTACACTATACAGATGTCCTCACATGTGTGATGTAATGACAATGTTAATCAATCGGCTGAATATAGCAGTTCCCTTATAAATACAATTTGTATTTTCAATCTTCACGATGGGGTTTCAGGATGTCCGCAAGATTGTCATTTTTTTATCGAACGTTGTTACTAATATTTTTATTAACTTCAACATCAATGCACGCTCACGGGTATGAAACGACGCTGACACTCCAGGGAAACAATACGGCCGGTACACCAGTCAACACCACGTTATCCCGCCAGCAGCTAGAACAATTACCGCAAACGACAATCACCACACACCTGCCCTGGCTCGAGGGCAAGGCCGTGTTTACCGGGGTCAAACTCACCACATTATTAGCCACTTACAAGCTACACCCCCAAACCATTCACCTCAAAGCACTGAATGATTACACCGCAACCGTCACTTGGGAGCACATTCAGAAATATGAGCCCATCGTCGCGACCCGCAAGGATAACCAATGGCTGCGCATTCGCGACTATGGCCCCTACTGGCTGATTTTCTCACTCGATCAATTCCCGGAACTGAATCAACGGAAAAGCCTGGGCAAAATGGTCTGGCAACTGGAAACCATTACGACGGAATAACACAAGGAGTGTGACCGATGTTTCGATGTGAGCACATTCCCCGCTCGGGAAACTGGATCAAACGGGCTCTGTATCTACTGACCCCGGCTTTGATCTTGAGTACGCTGATCGCCGTGCATCATCTCAAAGACAACGCCAATGTTGTCTCGATGAGCCAGAATGAAGCCATCTGGTTTATTCTGCAGCTCACCAAGGAATATTCGGAATTTATCTACCAGCTGCAAAACTATCAGTTCGGTAACACCAGCCATGCTGACATGATGGTTCAATATGAAATTCTGTGGAGCCGATTCAACACCATTACCCATAATGACCTGGTAGTTCACCTGAGCCAATTCAACGGCTTAATTCCCGAATTCACCGCCCGGTTTGAGCAAATTCAGGCGATTGAGGCCCAATTGCTCAACCTGCCGGTCAGTGGAAATTTTGAGCCGGTGGTTCATTACATACGCGCAGATTTCGAAAGCCTGGTTGCCTTCCTGAACGAAAAATTCAGGTTGACCAGTGGTGACATGAGTCACCGGATCCAGGCCATCACGCAAATCGAACAGTTAATTCAGTTTCTGCTGTTTTCAACCTTCCTGATGGGCAGCCTGATGGCGTATGTCTTATTGCGGGAATCGCGAACCCATCACTTTCTGGCGATGAATGACTCCCTGACCGGGATCCATAACCGCCTGTGGCTCAACCATAAACTGCGCGAACTGACAGAGTTCAACCAGCCGTTTACCTTTTATCTGATCGATCTCGATGGCTTTAAAACCATCAATGATACCCTGGGCCACCATGCCGGGGACGAGTTGCTCAAAGTCGTGGCAACCCGCCTGTCCCGGCTCAGTTGCCAGCACTATTTCGCAGCCCGGATGGGCGGTGATGAATTTGCCGTGATCGAACTTTGCGGGCCCACCGGTGCCTGCCACCATGCCACCTGTATCCCTGAACAGCTGGCCGCCGTGTTTCGCCGACCAGCCCGCTATGCCGGAGAGAAACATGACATTTCCGCCAGCATCGGGGTCAGCCAGTTTCCCGGCGGCGCTCATTCCATTTCTGAAGTCTTAAGGCAAGCTGACTTTGCCATGTATGAGGTCAAGCAAAGCGGTAAAGACGGCCTACGGTTTTTCCAACCCGCCTCCCCGGAAACAGCGAAGATCACCAAAGATGAAAACTCACCGTCACCTACCTCCGATCTGGCTCACTAAATCCGACATCGATTGATGAAACCTCAAACCCAAAAAAGCGGCCCCGTCATCTGACGGGGCCGCTGGGACAAGCGATGGTCTTTTTAGAACACGGAGGCGTTTCAGCGCACCCCGTTACCGGTGACCGGATCACATCGCCGCAGCGAAGATCGCGGTAATTTCTTCATGTGTCGCTTGTTTCGGGTTAGTCAGGCCACACGCATCTTTCAGCGCATTATCAGCCAGGACCGGGAAATCGTCCGCTTTCACGCCCAGCACTTCCAGGCCAGCAGGGATACCCACATCCTGAGACAGCGCCTGAATTGCAACCAGCGCCGCTTCCGCACCTTGCTCAGCCGTCATCTCAGTGACATCCACACCCATGGCTTTGGCAACATCACGCAGACGCGCCGGACAAACCTGGGCGTTGTAACGCTGAACGTGCGGCAACAGGACGGCATTACACACACCGTGTGGCAGATCATAGAAACCACCCAGCTGGTGCGCCATCGCATGCACATAACCCAGTGATGCGTTGTTGAACGCCATCCCGGCCATGAACTGGGCATAGGCCATTTGTTCACGCGCTTCCAGGTTCTGACCGTCTTTCACAGCCGTACGCAGGTGCGCCTGGATCAGTTCAATCGCTTTAATCGCAACCGCATCGGTGATCGGCGTCGCCGCAGTCGAAACGTAAGCTTCAATCGCATGCGTCAGGGCGTCCATCCCGGTCGCAGCGGTCAGCGAAGCCGGTTTCGCCAGCATCAGTTTCGGATCGTTGACCGACATCAGCGGCGTGGTGTTCTTGTCGACAATGGCCATTTTGATGTGGCGCGCTTCGTCGGTAATGATACAGAAGCGAGTCATTTCAGACGCCGTGCCGGCAGTGGTATTAATGGCAATTAACGGCAGCTGAGGCTTGGCAGAGCGATCCACCCCTTCGTAGTCGGCAATTTTGCCGCCATTCGAAGCAACCAGTGCAATCCCCTTCGCACAATCGTGCGGTGAGCCGCCACCCAGAGAAATCACGAAATCACAACCGTTGTCTTTCAGCAGTGCCAGGCCCGCTTCGACATTACCAATGGTCGGGTTCGGCTGCGTGCCGTCAAATACAACCGAGGCAACATCACGCTCAGCCAGCAGATCGGCCACCTGCTTGACCATACCGATATCGTTCAGAATACGGTCAGTGACGATCAACGCTTTTTTGAATCCATGTGCACGAATCGCATCAGCGGCTTCAGTCAGACAGTCCGCACCCATCAGGTTTACAGTCGGGATAAAAAATGCACTACTCATCAATATGCTCCATTATTATGTATTGCTTCCGGCGTAAGGTGCCACTTCAGGCATCAAACCTGTCACCAGCCAACAAGTCACCCGTACCCCGTTCGGGGTATCCGGTCCAGATGCGCATATCTAACACTGTTCTAATGTGCAACAAATTGATCTCGGACAATTTATTGAAGAGGTCTGATGTCTTTGCAGTGTTTATTTGAATTGAGTCACCTTTTACTAAGAAAAACATTATCTTAGCGTTGATGGGTGGAAACAGACTATTTCTCTCTGTCATCAAACAAAGGGAGTTGATGACACGGCCCATTCCCTATCAGGCCGGGCCCCACCCGACCATCCGGATGAAACCGAATACACAATCAGTTGCGTTCATTTCGCTACCGCAACAGTAACCAGCTCTCCACCAGCACGAGGATGGCCAAGAGCCAACTCACCCCCTGCCAGAACCGCAAAGGATTGCGCTGGAGCAACGGGGCGCGCTTGAGGGTATTCAGCAATTGTGGGTTCGAGGCTGACAAGTCCTGAAGCATTTCCGACATCACCTGGTAGCGCGCTTCTGGCGCCGGGTGACAGGCTTTTTTCAATACCAGATCCAACCAGACCGGTAAATCCGGGCGGGAGCTCAGCACAGAGCGATAGTGGTAATGGCGCTTAAACTGCGGATCAAACACCGGCGATACCGACGCATACGGCAACTGGCCGGTCAGCATTTCATAGAGGATGACACTGACAGAATAAAGATCGGACAGCGATGTCGCGCGGTTCCCGGCAAAATATTCCGGCGCGATATAATCCGTCGCCCCGACCGGGATTTCCTCGGTCAGCACCTGGTGGATCTCTTCAAGCCCGGCCACCTGGGCCGTACCGAAGTCGATACAGACGACCCGTCCGTCGTCGGTCAGGATCAGGTTTTCCGGTTTGATATCCCGGTGCACCATGCCCATGCGCTGAAAATAGCGGATCGGTTTGATGAGCTCTGCCGCGATGGCCCGCACCTGCGACAGGCGGGGTGATGGATGGTCCAGCATCCACTGGCGTAGGGTGATCCCCGGAACAAAATCACAGACATGATAGAGGAAGGGTGACGACGCTGCCGACGGGTGGATCTTCATCACTGACGGATGACTGAACTGCCGGCCAACCCAGCCTTCCCGGGCAAACCCCTGCAGATAGCCCAAGTCCTCAGCAAAGTTTGGTGACGGACATTTGAGGACATAGTCCTGCTGATCCAGATCGCTACGCGCCAGGTAAACATGGCTGCGGGTGCCGCTATGGAGCACCCGGCGGATCTGGTAGTGATCCAACCGCTGTCCTTCCGCCAACACCGGCGGGATCACCCGCGCAGTCAGGGCCCGGCTGGCTTCCGCCAGGGTTTGCTCCGGCAGCGCATCGATCCGTATTAGCAAGCAGGTCAGGTTATCATCACTCCCCTGCGCCCGGGCACGTTGCAAAATGTTCCGGGCCAGCGCTTCCAGCTCGGACTGGGTCAAAACATCGGTGCCGGTCAGCAACACTTCCAGCTGCGAAGGCGACAGCCAGTCGTGCAGGCCGTCGGTGCTCAGCAGTAGCACATCCCCCACCACCAGCGGCTCCGGGTAATAATCGACCTCCAGTTTACTGTCCATCCCCAGCGCCCGCAGGAGCAAGTGCTGATCACCGCCCTGGCGTCGGCAATGATCCCGGGTCAGTTGTTCCAACCTTCCCTGACGAAACCGGTACACCCGACTATCGCCGACATGGATCACATGGGCGGTATTGGACTTAATCACCACACTACTGAAAGTGGTCACCAGCCCGTTGTGGCGCAACTCGCTGTGCTGACCATGATGATACAGCCAGCGGTTGAGCCCGGTCAGCACCTTGGCCGCGGCCTGACGCACGGTCCAGCTTGCCGGGGTACTGTAATAGTCTTCAATAAACTGGGTCACGCAAGTATGGCTGGCCTGCTGACCGCGGGCGCTGCAACTGACGCCATCGGCAATACAGGCGACAACGCCGTGATGTTTCAGCACCTGCGGCCGCGGCGGCTGGTACAGAGCAAATGCATCCTGATTGACCTCCCGGCACCCGGCACTGGAAAACCCGCCACAGGTTACCCGTAAGCCGAGCTGCTGCGCTTGCTGCGTGTCGGCTGCCATAGTCATCACCATCCCTGCTCTCCCTTTTTGATCCCGTTTTGATCCCAGGCCAAACCGTCTGTACGAACTGCCTGTACCAACCGCCAGCACGAACCGCAAAGGCGATCCGCGGGCAATACTGTTTCAGGCGGCCAGGTACACTCACCCGGCCGCCACGCGCTGTCCCTGATCTAACTTTTCGCCACATCAATCAAGGTCACACTGCCGTCTTCGTTGATTTCAGCAATCTGGCCGGACGGCTCTTCCATCATCAGCAGGGTGACAAACCCGATCACTGCCGTGGCCGCAATCACATAGAAGAAAGTGCTGTAATCAACGAACGAGAGAATCGTCAGGTAACAGACCGCCCCCACATTGCCGTAGGCCCCGGTCATCCCGGCGATCTGGCCGGTCATGCGACGCTTGATCAGCGGCACCGTGGCAAAGACCGCGCCTTCTCCGGACTGGACAAAGAAGGAGCAGGCCATCGCCGCAGCCACCGCCAGCCAGACCGGCCAGCTGCCGTCGACCTGACCCATCAGGAAATACCCGGCTGCCAGGCCGGCGGTCAGGATCAGCAAGGTCGGTTTGCGGCCGAATTTGTCCGAAATCCAGCCCCCGCCCGGACGCGACATCAGGTTCATAAAGGCATACGCCGAGGCCACCATCCCGGCAACCACCGGCGTGAGCTCAAAGGTCTCCGAGAAAAACAGCGGCAGCATCGACACCACCGCCAGCTCCGAGCCGAAGGTGGCAAAATAAAGCACATTTAAAATCGCCACCTGCTTGAACTTGTACTGATGAATTTCCGGCACCGGCGCCTGAAACACGTTCCGGTTCACTGTCCAGGTTTTCTGCACTTCATACAGATACAACACGCTGAGCAGCACATAAATCCCGTTCACCAGGCTGTCGCTCAACATGCCGATCCCGGTCGGCGAGAGTTTCCACGCCAGCAGCGCCAGGGCGCCGTACATCGGCAGTTTCATCACCAGCAGCAGGAAAAAATCGCCTTTTGAGGTGACTTCCATTGCTCCCAAATTCTTGGGCTTGAAATAAGTCGCGCCCTTGGGCGTGTCGGTGACATTGATATAGAAGATATAGGAGAAGATCAGGCTCATGGCCCCGGTGATCGCCATCGCATAACGCCAGCCATCTTCCCCGCCGAACATCACCGCCAGGGTCGGCAGCGTAAACGCCGCAGCGGCTGAGCCGAAGTTCCCCCAGCCGCCGTAAATCCCTTCTGCGGTGCCGAGTTCATTGTGCGGGAACCATTCCGACACCAACCGGATCCCTACCACAAACCCAGCCCCAATCAGACCAAGGGCAAAACGGGCCATCGCCGCCTGGACAAAGTTATCGGCAAAGGCAAAGACAAAACAGGGAATGGCGCAGATGGCCAGTAACGCCGAATACACCCGCCGCGGACCATATTTATCGGTCAGCATCCCGATGATCACCCGGGCCGGGATCGTAAAGGCGACGTTCAAAATCAGTAAGGTCTTTACCTCGGCAGTGGTCAGGCCCAGGGATTCCTTCACCGACTGCAGCAAAGGCGCAAAGTTGAACCACACCACAAAGGTGATGAAAAACGCAAACCAGCTTAAATGAAGGATCTTCATCTTGCCGGTAAAGGACAATAGATTGAACTTATCTGTCATGGGGTCACTTCCTTAGTTGACTGACTGATAGGTTCATTGCATCTGCTGTGCCAACTTTAAAATGTGATTTAAAACAATAGCATAATAGAAAAAGCTCAAATATAATCCAACTTAAAGACAACCAACTCATCAATCCAGTGCAATGACGCACCAATATTCACATCAAGCGCCTAATATTGGACCGTTTGATGTTTTTTTTTAAAAACACCAAATATAACCACAAAGTGGTATTTTTAAATGAAGTGACAAAAAAAGGAGCTTTACCAGCTCCTTTCTAATCAAAATATTAAAAGAATCAATTTTCCCGTAGTTGCACCTTCCCCTGACTGAGCCGGACATCATAGGTTTTTAAACGATATTCAGGGGCTTCCAGGCACTCGCCACTGTGCAGGCTGAAGTGCTGTTTATAGAGCGGGGAAGCCACCACTTTCTGATCGCCCAGTGAGCCGATGATGCCTCGCGACATCACATTGGCCTGGCCAATCGGATCGTAATTCGACAGCGCATAGAGCTGCTGACTGTGACGACAGAAAAAAATCGCCACCTGCTCATGATTCAGCAGGGCGCAGATCCCGGTATCCTGGATCAAATCACTTTGCTGACATACGGTTTGCCACTGTTCCATCTCGTTTCCTCCTATTCCGTCACATTGACAATTTCAATCCGCTCACCACGCAGGACCGGCTGCCGCTGACCCCGTTCCAGTACATAGCTGAGCTGGCGATCAGGCTCCGCACTGTTGACAAAGTGCTGGAATCGCTTGAGTTTCTGCGGCGATGCCAGGGTGGTTTTCCATTCACACTGGTACTGACTGAGGTTATAGGCCATGTCGCGTTCCAGCTCGCCGACGATGCCCAACTTATCCTCGATCACCACCTGCTTGAGATAATCCAGTCCGCCTTCGAGGTTTTCCAGCCAGACCGACGTCCGCTGCAAGCGATCGGCGGTGCGGATGTAGAACATCAGGATCCGATCGACATAAGCGATTAAGGTGGCATCATCGAGATCCGAAGCAAACAGGTCGGCGTGACGCGGTCGCATCCCGCCATTGCCGCAAACATACAGGTTCCAGCCATTTTCCGTTGCAATCACCCCGATATCCTTGGACTGCGCCTCGGCACATTCACGGGTACAACCGGAGACCGCAAACTTGAGTTTATGCGGCGCCCGGAGGCCTTTGTAACGATGCTCCAGATCAATGGCGTAACCGACACTGTCTTTCACCCCGTACCGACACCAGGTACTGCCGACACAGGACTTCACCGTCCGCACCGATTTCCCGTAGGCATGACCGGTTTCAAAGCCGGCAGCAATCAACCGACGCCAGATCAGCGGCAGTTCATGCAGCTGCGCCCCGAACAGGTCGATCCGCTGTCCTCCGGTGATCTTGGTGTAGAGGTCAAACTCTTTGGCCACTTCCCCCAGCACAATCAGTTTCTCCGGGGTGATCTCCCCGCCCGCCACCCGGGGCACGACAGAGTAGGTGCCGTCTTTTTGCATGTTGCCGAGGAAGATATCGTTGGTGTCCTGCAGGCCGATGTGCTGCTCGTCGAGCACGTAATCATTCCAGAACGACGCTAAAATAGATCCCACTGTCGGCTTGCAGACATCACACCCCAGCCCCTGACCGTATTGCGCCAGCAGCGCATCAAAGGTTTTGATCTGTTTCACCCGGACGATATCAGCCAGCTCCTGGCGCGAATAAGCAAAATGCTCACAGACATGGTTGTTGACTTCATATCCCAGGCTGGCCAGTTCGGCATCCAACACCTGCTTGGCCAGTGCCGAGCAGCCGCCGCAGCCGGTAGAAGCATTGGTGCTGGCCTTCAGGGCGGCCATATCGGTGCAACCGGCCGCAACCGCCTGTTTGATATCGGCTTTGGTGACATCAAAACAGGAGCAGATCTGCGCGCTGTCTGGCAGGGCTTCAACCCCCATCGCCCCGCCACCCTCGCCTTCCCCAATCGGCGGCAGTAACAACACCGCCGGGTTGTCCGGCAACGGCAGGTCATTGAGCTTCAGTTGCAGCAGCTTGCTGTAAGCCTCGGCATCCCCGACCAGCACCGCACCCAGCAGGCGCTGGCCGTCTTCCGACACCACCAGGCGCTTATACACCTGCTCGATCTCATCATGGAAGGTATAGGACTGCGCGCCCGGCGTGGTGCCGTGGGCATCACCGATACTGGCGACATCCACGCCCAGCAGCTTCAGCTTGGTACTCATGTCCGCACCGGCGAAGGCTGCCTGCCCGTCACCGCACAGGTGCGAGACCGTCACTTTGGCCATCTGATATCCCGGCGCAACCAGGCCGAAAATTTTCTCCTGCCACAGCGCACATTCGCCAATGGCATAGATATCCGGCTCGCTGGTCCGACAGTGATCATCAATCACAATACCGCCCCGCTCGCCGACCGCCAGACCGCTCTCGCGAGCCAGCGCATCCTGCGGCCGGATCCCGGCTGAGAACACAATCATGTCCGTTTCCAGATGGCTCCCGTCAGCAAAGTTCATCCGATAGCGGCACTGCTCACCGGCAACAATCTCGGTGGTCGCTTTTTCGGTATGCACGCTCACGCCCAGTGACTCAATTTTTCGCGACAGCAACTGACCACCACCCTGATCCAGCTGCACCGCCATCAGACGCGGCGCAAACTCCACCACATGGGTTTGCAACCCGAGGTTTTTCAGGGCATTGGCCGCTTCCAGGCCGAGCAAACCGCCACCAACCACCACGCCGACCTGACTGTGACGACCGGAGGCTTCAATCGCTTCAAGATCTTCAATGGTGCGATATACATGACAATGCGCCTGATCATGACCGGGGATCGGCGGCACAAACGGATATGACCCGGTGGCCAGCACCAACTTGTCATACGACTCGACCCGGCCACTGGCGGTCACCACCTGGCGCCCCGCGTGATCAATCGCCGTCACTTGCTCATTCAACACATACATTACCCCGTGCTCGCGGTAATACGCCTCATCGGTCAGCGCCAGCTCCCGGGCAGGGGTGCCACTGAAGTATTTGCTGAGCTGGACCCGGTCATATGCCAGTCGCGGCTCGTCGGAAAAGGTGATCACCTCAAACTGATCGCGCTCGTCACGCTGGAGTAAATCGTCAATAAACCGGTGTCCCACCATGCCGTTGCCGACCACGACAATCCGCTGTTTTCTCATATCACTTCCTCACTGTTCTAATCTCTGTGTACGACTATAATTGCTGCACTTATCTGTAATCTGGTGGCCTCAGGCAGTCAGCCGACGCGCTTGAGCGCTGTCTGCACGCTGCTGTCTGCGACCAGGACTGTCTTCTGGGTGGCGGTTATTTCCCGGGTAGCAACTGTTTCCTGGGTAGCGACTGTTTCCTGGGTGGCAATTGCGGTCTGAAACCACTGCAGTTGCTCAGCCAAAGACACCACCTGACCGACCACAATCAGAGCCGGTGACTGCACCTGATGGCGACTGACCAGGGTCTCCAATTCCGCTAAGCTGCCCTGAATCACCCGCTGCTGCGGGCAGCAGCCATTTTCAATCAGCGCCACCGGGGTCGCGGCACTCATTCCGACCCGGGTAAGCTCCCCGGCGATGAGGCCGGCTTTGGTCAGGCCCATATAAAACACCAGGGTATGATCGAGCCGGGCAAGCGCGGTCCAGTTGAGGTCGAGCTCTTTCTCCGCATGGGCGGTAACAAAGGTACAGCCCTGCGCCAGACCGCGGTGGGTGAGCGGGATCCCGGCATAACTGGTACAGCCCGAAGCGGCGGTGATCCCCGGCACCAGGCAGGTCTCAATCCCCGCCTGATGCAGCTCAAGCATCTCTTCCCCACCGCGGCCGAAGACAAAGGCATCCCCGCCTTTGAGCCGGCAGATATCGAGCCCCTGCCGGGCTTTGGCAATCAACAAGGCATTGATCTCCTGTTGCGGCACGCTGTGCTGATGCTTGGCTTTGCCGACATAAATGGTGGGGGTGCCGATCGGAAACAGGGCCCGGATGGCCGGGCTGACCAGCCGGTCATAAACAATCACATCGGCTTGCTGCATGGTGCGCAGCGCTTTCACAGTCAGCAGATCCGGATCTCCCGGCCCGGCACCGACCAGACTCACCCGCCCGGCAGGCGTTCGGGCATTGGCTGCGTTCAGGCGCACGATTTCTGACGCACTTGCGGTTGCTGTTGCAGTTGCAGATGTAGATGTTGCTGATACTGGCGCTGGCGCTGGCGTAGATGTGTGTGGCATCGTTCATCCTTACGTACGGTCCCTGTACGTGCTGTAGACATTTGAAGCTGTCGGAGCAAGGAGAGTGCCAACTGATAGAACAGCCAACAATAATAAAATTAAGCAATTGATTAAAAAGAATATTTTCCTGTATTCACATGTGTTCGTCACCGTGTCACCTGATCCGGCTCAGCCAAGACAACTCCCTCTCTTGGTGCACAGCACACCAGAATAATGCACGGATTTATTCATTTTTATAACATCAAACACCACCAAGCATACCACCTTAGAGGTATGAATAGTTAAATTCACTACTTCTATCCGGCAGACATGCCACCTGCAGCAGCCTTTTATCCTGGATTCAGGGATCCCTGGCGTTTTCTGTGGCACGGCGCACACCCGAAGATTTGGCTTACTTATTGCTGTGTTGTTTCTCAACATACATTTTGCTCGCCGGGAAATGGCTTCGGATGAAGTCTGCTCCGTCATTCGCACATTCTCTGCCATTCATACCGTGATGGCGGCGAGCCACTGAGAGCTGTTTTCGGCTCAGGAGGGAGACATTGAGCACGACAACACAAAATACATGGACGAAAACGACCTGCGCCTACTGTGGTGTGGGCTGTGGCATAGAAGCCCGACCGACACGCGACGGCGCGCTGGAGATCCGGGGCGATCAGAGCCATCCCGCCAACTTTGGTCGGCTGTGCTCCAAAGGTCTGGCACTCGGCGAGACCGTCGGTCACCAGGGACGACTGCTGCACCCATCGATTGCGGGAGCACAATGTGACTGGGCGCAGGCACTGGATACGGTTGCCAGCCGGTTCCGCGAGGCGATCGCGCAACACGGGCCGGAATCGGTGGCGTTCTATGTCTCAGGACAGCTGCTGACCGAAGACTATTACGTCGCCAATAAGCTGATGAAAGGGTTTATCGGCAGTGGGAATATCGACACCAACTCCCGGCTCTGTATGTCCTCCAGCGTCGCCGGCCATAAGCGCGCCTTTGGTGCCGACTGCGTGCCCGGCTGCTATGCGGATCTGGAGCTGGCGGATTTGGTGATCCTGACCGGCTCGAACCTCGCCTGGTGCCACCCGGTGCTTTATCAACGCTTGAAAGCCGCAAAAACAGTGCGGCCTGAGCTGAAGGTGATCGTCATCGATCCCCGCGCCACTCCCAGTTGTGAAATCGCCGATCTGCACCTGGCACTTCAACCGGGCAGTGATGTGGCGTTGTTCAATGGGCTGCTGGCTTACTTGGCTCAACATCAGCACCTGGATCCAGCCTTTATCGCTGATCACACCGAAGGCTTTGAGATGGCGTTGGCCAGTGCCCGCCGAGACGCCGAAGATCTTCGCACCCTGGCGACGATCACCGGGATCGACCGCCAACAGCTCACCACCTTCTTCAAGTGGTTTGCCGAAACCGACAAGGTGGTCACGGTCTATTCGCAAGGGGTGAATCAATCCAGCCAGGGTACCGACAAGGTGAACAGTTTGCTCAACTGCCATCTGGCGACCGGCCGGTTCGGCAAGCCCGGCTGCGGGCCTTTCTCAGTCACCGGTCAGCCCAACGCCATGGGCGGCCGTGAAGTCGGCGGGCTGGCCAACACGCTGGCGGCACATATGGAGTTTGGCAACGAGACCCAGGCTCAGCTGGTTCGTGACTTCTGGCAGACGGACACGCTGGCGCGATCACCCGGCCTCAAGGCCATCGACCTGTTCGATGCCATCGACAGCGGCCGCGTGAAAGCGGTGTGGATCATGGCGACGAACCCGGCGGTCAGCCTGCCCGATAGCGAGACCATCCAACGGGCACTGGCGAAGTGTCCGTTCGTGGTGGTGTCTGATTGCATCGCCGACACCGATACCACCCGGCTGGCTGATGTCTTGCTCCCGGCTCAAGGCTGGAGCGAAAAATCCGGCACCGTCACCAACTCAGAGCGACGAATTTCCCGCCAGCGCCGCCTGCTGCCGACGCCGGGCGACGGCAAACCCGACTGGTGGATCATCAGCGAGGTCGCGAAAAGAATGGGATTCGGCCACGCGTTTGATTATCGCCATGAAGCCGATATTTTCCGCGAGTACAGCCGCATGACTACGCTAGGCAACACCACAGCCGCCAGCCCGGCGCGGCGGCTACTCAATTTGTCCGGCTTGACCAACCTGACGTCCGAACAGTACCACCAACTCGCGCCTCAGCAATGGCCGGTTCTCGATCAACCAGCCTCAACGTCGGAGACGCCGATTTCCAAGCGCCTGTTTGCCGATGGGCTGTTTGCCACACCATCCGGCAAGGCGCAGTTTATCGCGGTCAAATACCAGCCGCCGCGAAACCAAATCAGCCTGGCCTACCCGCTGGTGCTCAACTCAGGGCGGATCCGCGATCAATGGCACACCATGACCCGGACCGGCCTCTCCCCACGGCTGGGCGAACATACGCCGGAGCCCTGTGTGACGCTCCATCCTGACGATGCGACCTGTCACCCCCTCACCTCCGGACAACTGGCCCGGATCACCAGCCGCTACGGCGAAGTCACCGCCCGGGTGAGCCTCAGTCGCAGCGTTCGGGCCGGTGACGTGTTTGTCCCGATCCACTGGAACCAGACCACCGCCAGTGCCGGGAAGGTCTGCCAACTGATTGGCCCGCAAACCGATTCGCTGTCTGGCCAACCGGAATTCAAATTTACTCCGGTCGCGGTTGCGCCCCTTGCCTATAGCAGTGAAGCCGTTGTACTGACCGGCCGCCCGCTACCACCGGAGCTGTTGAACGACTGTGCCTACTGGAGCCGTCAGACGGTCAACCAGGGCTACCTCTATCGCCTTGCCAGTGAAGCGCAGCCGGATGCCTTGTTCGCCCGGCTCACGCACACTACAAACCATCCGGGCCGACAGCTGAGTTTCAGCAGCGCCAACGGCCTCTACCGACACGCGTTGATTGCGCAACGCCAATTGGAATCTTATGTGCTGGTCGCGGACAACCTGCGACAACACGACATAGAATGGCTCTATCCGCTGCTCAGCGAGCCGCTGGATGACAGCATTGAACGTGCGCTGATTTCCGGTCAGCTCGAAGGCAAACTGGCGGGCGGCAAAACAGTGTGTGCCTGTAAACAGGTTGGGAAAAATACTCTCTGTACGGCGATCCGGGCGCAACAACTGACCTCAGTGGCTGAAGTGAGTGCCTGCACCCAGGCCGGCACCGGCTGCGGCAGTTGTACGGGAGAGATCCAGCTGTTGATTGAGACTGTTCAGGAGGAGACACGTCAATGACAAACGTGGTCAGTCGTTGCTCATGATTAAGGCGTGGCGAAAGGCGCGCTTTCGCCACGCTTTATTTCATCAAATTACCGCCTTCGATTTCAAACGAGGAGACGAAAACATCGGCTTGGCCAGTCACAATTCCAAGATTCGTCAGCACTGGGCCAATAACCAGTTGCAACACTGGATTCAATATATCTGCAACTAAACTTCCAAGCAGGACCTCACTCACGCCTCCTAATGGAGATATGGTCAAGTCATCACTTTGAATGCCTGACAACTGACAATCCGTACCTAACGTCACCTGACTTACTAGCTGAGGTAAATCAGCTTCAGAATCTAATTGACCACTATGAGAAATAAAGTCAGAACAAGATGCTGGCGATAAATTTGCCGATATATCGACCTGAGTAATTGGAATGAGCAATAACTTCACGCCCAAACCAAATGGCTGAGAAATATCCTCTTTATCGCCAATCTTTACCGTTGCCAAGGACGGTTTAGAAGCAAATTCAAACGAAACCGCTTCGCCGTTATTCCAGTTACAACCAGTAACATCCAGAAGCTGAGTCTCAGCTTCGGCTGCAGCTACCTGGATCCCTATTCCATCCAGTTCAATATTTATTAGCCCAAGCCCAAGCGTTTTAAGTAAAGTCTGCCATGCTCCCCCTAACAGTTCAATTTGTACCAGCAACTCCGTTTGCGCTGTTCTTACCGTAGGTACAAGATCTCCGCCATGTGCCGCAGGTAATTCCCCGAATTCAAATTGTGGCGGCTCGACAACTTTTAATGAAGCATCTAAAGTCACCAACGACAAGACATCTAGACTGCCTAATTCAGCGATCACCGAGTTGACCCCTACACGTTGATCTTCTCTTTGAACAACTGCCAGTAAGGCGGCAGATAACAAATCATAAGCAGATACTTTCGTCGCCAACACCTGCGTCTCATCCAGCTCATCAGAAACTTTGAGGAAATCTGAAAGCATAAATTCCAACGCCCCGGCACTAATTTTCAACGGGTCAAGAACATTCGTCACAGGTGACGTAAAACCAAAAACCAAATTCAGGACGGAGATCAGATCATCAATCGAGATAACCGTATCGAGTTGCGTACTCACAGCTTCACCCTCGAGCGGTGCCACCTTCTCAAAGCCTTGAATGATCCCCCCCAACCCAATGCGAGCATCAACCAGTGCTTGATATGAAGCCGCCGTTAGCTCGACCCCAGCAATATCCTCCAGCATCAAATCAAGCAAGTTAACATCAACCAATGTTGTCCCCACCCCAAATTCAACCCGGGTGCGTTTAAAAACGTTTGCCGCTGCTCCCAGTGTCACCGTCTCTCCGGTTGAAAGCAGGCTGGCTGGGACCGTTTTGTTGATCCTCACCTTAGCCGCACTTTGAGTTTGGCTCTCTAATTCATCGACGGAAAATTCCCATTGGTTTTCCTCTGCATTAATCGCAGCGGTCCCGAAGGTCAGCTCGTAATCATTCTCATCGGGATCAAAACCATTCGCCGCCAGGTTTTCTTTCACCCGAGCAATAAGAGCCGCCTGATCATTGGCACCATCGATATAACACCCGTACCGTCCCAGGCTTAACGCGGCCAGATCCGCCTGCTGCTGCAGGCGCCGTTTTTCCATAAACAGCCGCCCGGTATCGATGGCCAGGGCCAGAAACGCCGCCATCGCCACCGTCAGAGTCATCAGGCTGATCCCCGCCGCCCCGTGCTGGCGCCGAGACCGACCAGCATGCGAGCACCGGCACATGACTCAGCCTCCCCCGAGAGAATCGGCGATAAACCTCGCCGGGATCGGGTTGCTGAAACTTTGCAGCATTCGCTGCTGGGCCTTGTCCGCCGCTTCCGGCGATAAGGCGTCATCATAATCTGTGGCCAACATGCCGCCCGCCTGCAGGTTCAGCCACACCCGGGTTTCACTCTTTTTACCGGGATAGCCCACACTCCCCTTGGTCTTCAGGGTCGTCTGCGGTACAGAGGCAGACTGATACGCCGTCGTCGATTGCCTTGGCGGCATCGGAATCGGTTTGGCCGGCGGTGCCAGTGCAGCGGTCGTCCGCGGGCCTTTCAGCGCCTGTGCCGGCGCACTGAACAAACTGGCGACCAATAAGACCACCCCCACTCGCTTCAACTCAACGATATGCACTCTCATTGCACAACCTCCATGGTCGACGAACGCGCAGACATCGGCTCGGGAAGCTGACCCTGAACCGGGGACTGGCCGAGCGACAGCGGCCTGAATACCGCAATCGCATTCAGAACCTCTTGTCGCTCACCGGATTGCCATTGAAACCGACTCGCAAGCTGTTCAGCCATCCGATACTGTTGATTTTTCAGCAACACAAACCATAAATTTTTCGCTGCATTTTGATGTTCAGGATTGAGCTCCAACGCGGTCAGTAATTCATCGCGCGCCAACGCATCCTGCCCGGTGATCAGCAGCAAAAATCCCAAGTCATTTCGAATATCCGCCGTGATCGGGGAAGCTTTCGCGGCCAGGCTCAGCCAGTGCATGGCCTGATCCAGATCGTCCTGATAGGCCGCAATCAAGCCGAGCCCGTGATAAGCCTGCCCGGCCAGACACGTGGTTTGTAGATCATGATAAATTTCCGCCGCTAGCGACCACTTACCCAGTTTTCGATAGCTGTAGGCTCGCAGCAAATCGGTGCTGAGTGAACGTTCCGGCAACATCTCCAGTTCGGCCAGAGCAGAGTAATACTGGGCCTGTCGCAATTGCTGGCGGATCAGCGACAACTTCACACCTTGTTCGGCAGACAACGACTCGCCACAGACTCCGCTCGATGCCGACGCTGCTGCCTGCGACGACGGAGAACTCGAACACCCGCTCAGGACCAGGAACATCCCGATACTCAGCACGACGATCCAAGCGATCCTTAGGTGTCGATTGTGACACCGTTGATTCCATGGATTGATGAAATCTGTCATCAGACACTCCTTGTCTTCTTATCTTCTGATCTGTTCGTTTTCCGGTATGACTGCCGCGCTGTCCTGTGAATGATATTTAATTGCCGAGCGCCCACCCCAGCGCCATCATGCCCGGTCCGGCTAACACCACAAACAGGGGCGGGAACAGAAACAGCATCATGACAATTGACATCCGGCCCGAGAGCTTGCTGACCTTTTCCTGCAGCTGTGTTCGCCGACGATCCCGAAGCAAGACAGTGAACTGGGCCAGCGAGTCCGACATACTGCCGCCGGAATCAGAGACCTGAGCGAACATATTCAGTAAATCCTGCATGCCCATGGACTCATTGACCCGGGCGACTTCCGCAAACACCCAGGCCCGCTCCTGCCCCGCTTCAATCTTGCTCAGCGCCAGCAGCAGCTCTTTGTTCATTTCCGGGGTCATCTCTTTCAGTTCCGCCGTATACGCACGAAGCATACTCTCAAGTGACAACCCGACGTCCCACAGGGTTTTCATCATCTGCAACCCCATGATCAGTTCTTCATCAATCAATTTAGCGCGTGCTGCCACTTTCTTTTTCAGCCACTGCAAAGCCAGATAGGCGCCTCCCGCGGTACTTAACACCAAAAGGCTCATGGCCTGCCCTGAAGCCACCTGACGCTCAAGCATTGCCGTGATGACGATCCCCTGCATCGCCGCCCAAACCAGCATCACTTTCAGCAAACAAGACGTTTGCTCGCGATTGGTGAGATACCCGGCTTTGCGCAGCAGCAGTTGAATATCTGACACCGAGGAGAAACGCAGGTATTTAGTTTGTCGCCAAATCGCCTGGCTTTGCTGGAACATGGCTTCTCGTCGGGTGACCTGAGCCATGGTTCGCGCCAGATTCTGCTCGACACTCCGGGCACGTTGCATTCTGAGGGACAGCACAATCAAACTCACGGCGCTGGCCAGCAGAAAAACACCAGCCAGAAGCCAATACGTGGACAAACTCATGGATATCGCCATCACAACCTCTCGAGGCCCCTTACTGCAGGGACAACTGCTATCACTACAAATAACTCAAACGACATAAAACCCAAGCAACACATAACCCAAGCGACATAAAACCCAAACGACAATGACTCAAGCTGCCAGAGCTCAAGCTAAAACAACGCATTACAACGCCCGTAGCATCCGCCAGAGCAACACCACCCCGAACAACTGCGAGCCCAGCGCGAGCTGCAGTGCCAGTTTTCCCTGTTCATCCGCCCACATCGCCTGAAGCGAGTGCGGATCGTTGGCCAGCATGAACACCGCCATCAACGATGGCGTCACTCCCATCACCCAGGCCGTCACCCGGGTTTCCCCGGTCAGAGATTTCAGCTCACGCTGGCTGCGATCATCTTGCTGCAGCAACTCAACCAGGTTATCCAGTGCCTGACTGACACTGCCGCCAAACTGGTGGTTGACCTTAAATACCAGGCCGAGCAGCTGAAACTCTTTCACGCCGGTTAACCGGGATTCTTTGCTGAACGACACATACAGCTCAGTCCCCAACTCCCCCCGACGGATCACCCGCTCCACCACAGATTGCAACGGGGCTTCGATCGTCGGCACGGTGCGGATCAGCGCCTGGTTCAACGACAGCCCGACTTTGACCCGCCGGTTCAATTGCTCAATAAAACCGGGCAGCTGACGGATGATCCTCCGGCGAATCCGGCTTTTTCGCAGCTGGCCCATGAGCAGCAACCCGGTCACGGCGAGCCCACAACTGACGCCGATCCCGGAAAGTCCGGCCAGCCGCTGCGCCACGTAGATCAGCCCTAGCTGGAGCATGAAATACAGCACAGTCAACCCAACCGAGGTACTCAGACCGAGCTGTTGCCAAATCTCCACCGCAACCTCTTGCCCGGTCCGCGACCGTACGGGTCGTTCATGCTCATGAGACTGTGCCTCTTCTGGCGCTTCAGAAGCAACAGAGGCCTGGGCGCGCGCCGCAAACAACAGCAGGCCGGCACCGGCCAACAATAAAATCCCGGCGATAATGAAGAGGCTATTCACGATCATCCCCCACTTTTTCCCGGAGCGCGGCAGACATCCCGTCCACCGCTCTGAAATCTTCGCCAGCCGGCTGATAGGCATATAACACCTGGGTACGAATCTGCCCGTCTGCGACATCCTGGATCTCGACAATATGGGTGATCACCCGGCGGCCACTGGGCAGACGCGCCACCTGGATCACCAGATCCAGGGCTGTCGCGATCATTTGCTTAATCAGCACTTCGGTTGACGAAAAACCGGTCATGGTGACCATCATCTCCAACCGCAGCAAGGCATCCTGGGGCGAGTTGGCATGCAGGGTACTCATGGAGCCCTGATGCCCGGTATTCATTGCCTGGAGCATATCCAGCACTTCCCCACCCCGGCTTTCACCGAGAATGATCCGATCCGGCCGCATCCGCAGGGCATTCTTGAGCAGATCCCGCGGGGTCACTTCCCCCTGGCCTTCCGAGTTCGGCGGCCGGGTTTCCAGGCGGACCACATGGCCATTTCTCAGTTGCAACTCGGCCGCATCTTCAATGGTCACCACCCGCTCGCCGGCATTGATGTATTGGCTGAGCACATTGAGCAACGTGGTTTTCCCCGAGCCGGTTGAGCCGCTGATCAACACATTGCACCGCGACCGGGCACACCTCATCAGGAGTTGGTGCATAGCGACGCTCATGGCGCCGTTTTGCAACAGGGTATCGATATCAATCGACTCTGCTTTGAACTTACGCACTGATAAACAAGGGCCGTCGATTGCCAGCGGCGGGATCACCGCATTGATCCGGCTGCCGTTGGGCAGACGGGCATCCACCATCGGGTTGGCCTCATCAATCCGCCGACCGAGCGGCGCGAGCATCCGGCGGATCACCCGCAACACATGCTGATCGTTCATGAACCGAAACGGCACCTTGGTCAGTTGTCCTTGCCGCTCAACATAGATTAGCTTCGGCCCGTTGATCAGAATGTCGTCCACATCCGGATCGTCGAGCAGGTTCTGTAATGGCCCGAACCCGACGATTTCATCCAGAAGTTCATTGACCAGGGCGTTCATATCCTGAGGAAAATGAGCGCCTTGGTGCTGCTTGAAATAAATCCGGGCGTAATCATGGACATACCCCTGCAGCTCCTGACGCTCCATCTCGTACATCAGGCCGTCATCTTCCAGGCGCTCAATCACAAACCGGTGCAGTTCTGCTTTGAGTTCCAGGCGGGATTCATCTTCCTGTATCGCCAGCTCCCGGTGGGGCCAGACGATAGCGTCCGTCATATCGCTCATGTTTCACTCCCTGCGCTGTATCGCCATCCGAATTTCATCAACCAGTGCGGTTTTTCCGGTTTCAACGACAACAGCTTTTCAACTTGCTGCAAGAACTCTTTGAACTGGCCGGTCGGCGGCAACAAGGTCCCGGCATTAATATCCGTGGTCAGTGTGTGTGCGCATGGCAGTTCGCCCCGGATCGGCAATGCCAGTTGACTGGCAATCATGGTCTTTCCCGGTAACACTTGCGGGAGAAACGGGGCAAGCACCACATTGACCCCACCGGGCCTGACCCCGACTTGAAACAGCGATTCCGCCAACCGGCGGGTATTGGCCAGGCTGACATTTTTCTGATCGGACAACAGCCAGTGTTGCTGGCAGTACTTGGCAAGAAAGAACACCAGCGGGCATGGGGGGATCCCAGCCAGATTAATGATGATACTGTCATAGGCCGCTTCCAGTTTTTCCATCACCGCCAGTAACACCTCTTTGGTGACGGCATCAAACTGTTCGTTGTCCGGCATGCCGATGACATGGATCATCGGGTGGAGCGCGACCCCTTGCGCCAGCAGCCAGGGTTTACTGATACAGGCTTTTTTCTCCTGCAGGCTGATAAAGTCAATCCCGGCCGGTTTGTTTAAGTAGTTGGCAATGTCGCTGCTGGGTTGCCCCAAATCCAGGATCAATACGGCCTGCTGATCACTCACCGCCATTTGCCAGGCCAGGGAGATGGCCAGTAATGCACTGTCAAAGTCATTGCGCGCCGACAGCAATGCCAGGTGGGTGGAAGCCGACACGACCTCCATCGCGATCAGACTGTTGAGGAGTTCGGCAAGCCGCTCGCCTTCGCATAAGTGCAGGTTGTTGTGATGCTTGGTGCCGTACCAATGACACTCTGGCGTCAGGTCCACCAGCACCACATGACGGGGGGAAAATGTCTCAATCAGATACTCAACGCTTCTGTCCGGCCAACTCGCCGCCGCAATCACCAACACCTGCGCCTGCCGCCAGGCTGCCAGAGACGTCAGACATTCCGGCGATTCCAGCCAGCTCAGGGTTGCCCCTGACGGCGTGGCATCGACAATCTGTTGCTTGTGCTGCCCGCTCACATCGTAAGCCACTAAATTCATGCTATCCCTCCTGAGAGAATCCCATACCGGCAGGCAGTGGCCGCGGCTCTTTGTCGAGAAAAATCAACTCGAAAAAATTTGGTTCAAAATTGCGGTACATTTCCCCC
Organism: Photobacterium sp. TY1-4; assembly: GCF_025398175.1. NCBI lineage: Bacteria > Pseudomonadati > Pseudomonadota > Gammaproteobacteria > Vibrionales > Vibrionaceae > Photobacterium > Photobacterium sp. TY1-4. The sequence continues at coordinate 1,077,734 of NZ_CP099734.1, read as the reverse complement.
GGCAGTGGCGGCAATGGGGTATTGCGGGAAAACGGCTTAATCAGATGGGGCGTCACCACCATCATGATTTCCTTATCACTGCTGTCAAAACGGGTGGAGCGGAAAAAAGCGCCCAGAATCGGAATGTCGCCAAGACCGGGAAACCGGTCGGCGTTTTTCAGGGTATTGCGGCTGACCAGCCCGCTGATAACAAAACTTTCACCGTTCCCCAGCTGTACCGTGGTGTCGGTGCGCCTCACCGACAGCCCCGGCACCAGGATCCCGGCTGAGCTGATCCCCTGGGCGTAGTTCAGTTCACTGACCTCGGGTGCGACTTTCAGCATGATCCGATCATCCGGAACCACCGTCGGCGTCAGATTCAAGCGAACGCCGAACTCTTTGAAATCAATGCTGATGTCACCATCCCCGCTGCTGACCGGATAAGGAAACTCGCCACCGGCCAGAAACGTTGCAGTATGGCCGGACATAGTCACCAAGCTAGGCTCGGCCAGCGTATAGGCAAAGCCGTTACGACTCAGGGCACTGATGGTGCCCAGCAGTCCGTCCACCACATTACCGGCAACCAGGTTAAATGAGCCGGATCCCGGCAAAAAGTTGTTGTTGGTGAGCAGGTTGCCGTCGAAATCAGCCCCCGACAATGCACCGCTGTTGCCGATTCCGAAAAAGGAATTGCCTTGCTTGCCAAAGAAAAATCCGGCTTCCTTTAAGGCATGGCGACTGATTTCGATCACTTTGATATCGGTCTGGACCTGAATGTTGGTCGTGGCGATTGCATCGGGCATCACCGATATGCGGTGACGCACCGGCTCATCCAGGCCGGACAACCAGACCAGCAATGTTGTGACACCAGCCTGCTTGCCGGTGATCAGTAGTTCTTTGCTGCTGAGCACCTTGAGCCCGGCGATGGCCGGCTCACCAATCGCAGCCCGTACAATCCGGCTCTCCGCCCGAACGGTATGTTGCTGACCGGAGGCTAACTGATAATTGGCCGCCAGTGTCGGAAACGGCAACACAGTCAGCAGCCAAAACAAAAAAAACGTGAACGTAGCAGGGCGACGCAAGAACCAGGGGAACCAGAGGCCAACCACCCGGCGGCGCACCCACCCACCCCGCTGAAACCAACCGCCCCGCCGGAACCAAGCTGTGTGATACCACACCCCATCTCCACCGGTTTGGGACGCTATTAATTGCCGTAACACATCCTGATGTGACATACGTTTCTTCCTGTTAAAACCGGGTCTGCACTAAGGCGCGGGATTCCCCCTGATACACTTCAACACTTGGGGCAACATAGCGGTACTTCACCGGGGGCGGTTTTGCCGCAGGCACATCCACTTCCTGATAACCCCCCAGGGTTTTCAACGAGATCACATAACTATCTTCTTGCGTTTCAGGGTCGGTGCTTGGTCGCTGCGTCGCGAGTTGTCCTCCGGTGAGGTTTGAGACCTGGGTCGGTGTTGCATGCTGTGTAATGGCTGTAACGGGAGTCATGGCTGTGACGGCTTGGGTCTTCCCTGCGCTTTGCACGCTTGCCGTTTTACTCGGCACGATTGAGTCGGCCGCATCTGTCTTCAAGAGATCGGAAACCGGCGTTTCAGCGGCCACAGCCTGAACAGCAAGCGACGGATGCAGGAGTTCCTCCGGGCTGACCAGCGTCAGGCGCAACTGACCGGTACTTTCAGCCAGCAGCAACTGCGGGGTTTCGGCTTCCGGGATCGCCAGCACAATGGTCCGTGCACTGTCGCGATTCCCTTTGCCGCTTTGACTGGAGGGCTCCGCCTGACCAATGGTTTCCAGACCGACCGCCAGCACCTGAATCCGACTCAATAGCCGTCGCGCCGTACTGTGACTGCCCGACTCTTTATTCGCCCGTAGCAGATAAAGCACATCGACCCAGTCTCCGCTTTGCAGATGCCCACCCACCACGGTCAGAGCATTGGCTTGCAGCGCAATGGCCCGAAAACCCGGTTTCAGTTCATCCATTAAAGGCCGGGGGCGGGAGAACATGGTATCTCGCAGCCGGCTGCCGGCCACTACGGGCTGAATTAATCGACGGCCGTAATACGCTGCAGGATCGCGAATGTCTTTCACCAAAGGCTGAGCCACCGGCATCGGCTGAATCATCTCCGCCCGCAATACCGTACCCACCGGCAGATCGGCGGCGAAATGAGGTATCGTGACAGTCGGCGGCGCTTGCACTTGTACCGCAGCCGAAGGGGGTGACTGACTGAGACGAGCGCCGTACAGGCCGACCAAGATTGCCAGTCCAAACAACACTGCAGCAGCGATTTTTAAACTTTTTCCCTGCATACCTACCGCCTTCTTCCAATTCATCAACTTGGCTAGCAATCAATCTAGGTCTTGTTCATCGATACTACATGGTAAGCATGGCTGTCCCGGTTAACGTTTCCGGGATAGGCAAGCCCATACTGGGCAGAAACGGCGCCTGGCTGTACTGGTACGTGACCGTTACCTTACAGCACACATCATCTTCAGATGAAAGCGTTTCGTAAGTAGAAGCCTTGATCATAAACAGCTCAACATTTGATAAACTCTTGCCAAACAACATCGGCGGTTCACCGGCTATGCCTTCAATGGCAATAGCGCCATTAGATTCAATCTTGGCAAGCAGTCCACTTTCTGTACACTCCCCGCCGTAGTAACAGTTACGGTCGACAAAAGAGATGCTGCGACGCAATGCTTCTTCTGCCGTATAAGTAAATAATTGGGTTGCGACAAACATCAGGCTGTACTGGGCAATGGTATACATCAGTAGTAACACCGCCGGAGTGAGTAACACAACCTCCAACGCTGCCGCTCCGCGTTGACGACCCTGACGCTTTTTCAAACCAGCCATACCGCAATTCCCATTCCGACCAACAAGCTCGGAATAAAGGGGGCATGCACCTTGGTATCCCGAACCGCAATCAACCAATACAGCATAAATGCAATAAAGGTATAAAGCAGAATATCCAGCATCAGTGAAAAGGGCGAGATTAAAGAAATAATCAATAATATTTTCACATCAGCAGCACCAAAGACATTAAAAACAAATCCAGGAATAGATACTAACAATACTAAAGTAACAGCGAATAATGATAGTTCATGCCCTTCACCTGTTATCCCTTCCCCAATAATTAACATATAAACAGATAAAATCAAAAACAGAAAAACGGCTCTATTATCGACTTTTGATTGGGTTAAATCCAAAATGGAAAAACAAGATAACAATAAAAACATAAGGGAAATCATCAACACACCCGACTAGAATTACTTATTGTTAACCACCAGAGTTAATTGTTGAAACTGCGGAGGAAAGTTTAGTATTAACAGCACCAATCGAAGAACTCAATTGATCTGATACAGTGCTCAACAGTCCTACAACCACAGCAGCGATCAATACATACTCAATCGCTGAAGCACCTTTTTCTTCACGATACAGACGGGAACATATTTTACAGAAAGATTTTAAAATAGCGTTTGAAACATCCATGACACACCTCAACACCACATATACAAAATTACGACTTTGTCAAACTCATTCCTGAGAAATCTTCTTGCTTTTTTAAAGATTAGAACAGAGATCAATTTTGTCTAAATAAATTTATTCAAATGTCCGAACTTTTTTCACCTGCAACCAGAATGGAAGAATCAAAGACCGGGTTCCCTGGCCGGGCCTCTGCCATAACATGCTGAACAAACTGATTTTTGCCACTCTCCTTCGCCTGATACATCGCCTGATCCGCACACTTCATCACAGCCTTGGCAGAAGTCGCATCATAAGGAAAACAAGCGCCACCGATACTGGCAGAGATATGACATTCCTGATCATGGATCTTAAACACTTTGGTTAACGCGGTTTTCAGCTTCTCCGCGACGGTGGCGAGCTGCTTCATCAGAGCCTGCTTTTCCGTACCCTGCGCATGGGCTGGGGTCCAAACAACAAACTCATCCCCACCCAGACGAAACACTTCATCCTCAAGTCGCAGGCAGCAACGCATCCGCCTGGCGGCATACTTCAACAACAGGTCGCCTGCATCATGCCCCAACGTATCGTTCACCTGTTTGAAACCATCTAAGTCTATAAACAGCAAGCCAAATGGCCGGATTGTCCCCTCCGATAACACCACCGCTTTTTCCAGGGTTTGTTCCAGTGCCCGGGCATTAAACAGACCCGTCAGTTGATCCTGAAACGCAGCCTGTCTCATCGAACGTTGCATCGCAATCGAGTCCGAGACATCCCGTTGGGTACCAATCAGCCGCCCCTTATCACCAGCCAATCCGCTGGCAACCAGCTCAATCACCCGCGGTTTGCCATCCGGCGTCGCCACCAACGTCAGCTTGACCATATGCAGTTGATCCTGACCGGCCAGTTTTTTTAGCGTTTCCAGCTGATCACCATCAGATTTTTTGAGCTTGGATTTCCACTCAGACAGGGTTAACTGTTTCACCTGAGGGATTTGATAGATATGAAATAAACATGGATTCCAAAACAGTTTATTTGTTTTAAGATCCCATTCCCAAACACCAAGACCAGCCACTGAAGTCGCCATATTCAATCGCTGATTTGCCCGGGTTCGCTCCCGAAGTGTTTTTAATGTACTTCTTTGGTAATACCAGGATATAAATAAAAACAGAGACAACACAATGAATATCAATAGCGCCACTTCTAATATCGGCACCAACCACTGTTCAGTAAACATTTACCTTCCCTGCCATATGAACGCCTCATCGTGTAAGAATTGTAGCCGATAAAAACAAATCACCACGCTATAATTAATAATTCACACAATATAATATCTCTCATGTTTTAAGATCAAACACCTCCATATATAAATATCTTTATTTATTATTTCGGCGGTGAAGGATAAAGAGCCGTCCGCCGTGTTTAATGGGTCGTTGATTGCTGAACCAGAAAATCATCAGGATGTGATTTTCGAAAATCACATGCATTTTGACAGGATTATTCACACTGACAATGCGCTTATTTTGATTATAGAATTAACATCATCTCAGATTTCAGGCACAAATAACTGCTGAGCATTCAGCGTTTTTAAAATGCGGCAGATCGCTCTGGGTATGGCGGATGTACTTCGCCCTTCGGGCCGTTGCCTGAAATCGCCTTCGGCTGGCAACGTTGTCTTGCTTCGCTCGGCTGAACCCAACTCTAGGGTTCGCACCCTATCTCTTTCTTTGCCAAGCAATCGATGTAAAAAAGCCAGCAATTAAGCTGGCTTTTTCAATGTGGCGGAGCGCTTCGGGTATAGGGGGATTTTCAAATTCCGGACCTCTGTCCCATTGGCTAAAACGAAAAAGCCCTGTCTAACGACAGGGCTTTTCGAATGTGGCGGAGAGATAGGGATTTGAACCCTAGATACGCTATAAACGTATGCCGGTTTTCAAGACCGGTGCTTTCAACCACTCAGCCATCTCTCCGAAATATGGCGGTGAGGGAGGGATTCGAACCCTCGATACGTTGCCGTATACACACTTTCCAGGCGTGCTCCTTCAGCCACTCGGACACCTCACCAAATTGTTGCTGGACGCTTTGCGTCTTAACGGCGGCTAATTTAATGGCTTAGCGCACCAGGGTCAAGCGCTTTTCTTGAAAATCGCCACGAGTGTTGAGGAATAGTGCAAATTGCCTATGATACAGTCCAATCGCTTGTTTTTATTCACTGCTACACTTCAACACAGCACTGCTGCTGCACCACAACCAGGAATCCACCATGATCAAATGGGCTTCATTGATACCGTTTTTGTTGCTTCTTCTGTCTTCTTTTCCGGGCCTTGCCGACTCCGAAGAAGCGAAGAATCGTCTGCAGCAGCTGACGCAGCAAATTGACGCGTTGGAGAAGCAGGATAATACCCCGGAAGTCATCAAAGCGCTGGACACCCTGACCCAAGCCAAACGCCAACTGGAAAAAACGGCCGAGTTCAAACGTCAGACCCAGCAATACCGTGATTTAATCACCAATTTCGATCAACAGACCCAGGCACTCGAAGAGCAGATCAACGCCTTTTCTGCCACCCAATTTCCGGACTTTGACACGTGGGATCAGGAGCAGCTGACTCTGGAGGTTGCCGAGCAGGATAGTCGCCTGGAGCAACTGGAGCAAAGCCGGAACGATGACAAGAATGATCTCCAGGCCATTGAACAGGGCATTGATGACTTCTCCTATCAGTCGGAACTGCTGCGCGAAAAGATCAAACGAACCGAAAAGCAACTTAAACATGAACGCCAGCAAGAAGCGGCACCGGAGCTAGTGCTGCCACTGGAAATCGCACACGAATACTATGTCAGCCAACTCTATGCTCTCGAAGCCAAACAGCTCAGTGCCGGGAACCGACGTACCCTGGCCAAGCAACGGATCCAACTGAGCAACGCTGAAATCGAAGCCCGTCAGGCGTACCGCAATAATCTGGAACGCCGGCTCACCCGCCTGCAACGCGCAGAGATCGATGAACAAACCGAGGAGCAGGAACCACCTCAGCCCGAATCAGAGCCCCTCCCCCAGGCTTTGCAGACACGACAAGCGCAAAACGAACGCTACGGCAAAGCCCTGGAAACGCTGGTCAACGAAATTGACCAGGTCCGGCAACAACAACAAACCGCCGCCGAGCAGGAAGAAGTGGTCAATCAAACGGCATCAGATCTCGAAGCCATGGCGGAATGGCTGAAGTTAAGCCCGGCTTTCAGTGAGAACCTGCGGTCGCGGATCAACCGACTGCCGGACAATCCCCCCATCGAAACGCTGGATCGTGATATCGCCCGCAACCAAATTCAGAAGTATGAATACCGCCAACAGCTGGACCTGCTCAACAACGAAATCACCCGGCCAAGGTCCGGCAGCCTGACCCCGGCGCAGCAGCAACAAGCCCAAAGCTTGCTGGAGAGCAACATCGCGCTGCTGGAGCAACTGCTCAACACCTCAGACACCCTGATCTATCAACAAGCGACCCTCAAAGTCGCCTATGAAAACCTCAATACCAATTTAAACGAGCTCAAAGCACAAGCCATTAAGCGCCTGTTCTGGGCACCGGATACCAACCCGCTCAGCCTGAATGTGATCATTGGGACCTGGGAAAAATTGAAGTGGTTCTTTTCGCCGTTCCAGTGGGTGAATTTATTGAAGATCCCGACAACCGTCGACAAGGCCACCCAGATTTTTGTCTTCACAACAATCGTCATACTACTTCTGGGCTTAAGCCGGTTCAGAAAGCGCTGGAAGAAATATCTGAAGGCCACCAGCCAAAAGATCGGCAAAGTCACCCAGGATAAATTCCGCTTCAGCATTTATAACGTCTGCATTGCATTCCTGCTGGCCTGGCCGTTCCCGTTTGCGGTCGGTTTATTGGGCTATTTACTCAGCGACGCCTGGCAATATCCCTTCATCCATCACCTCGGCCAGGCGCTCTCGATTCCGGCCTCACTGGCGGTGTACTGCTTTATGCGGGAGTTAGTTCGGGATGAAGGGATCTTCATCAGCCACTTCGACTGGGATCAAGCGCTGGTCCAACGCTGTTTTGCCCATTATCGCCGGTTAATTTGGATCTACCTCCCGCTGGCGATTGTGCAAAACTTTGCCAACCTGTACAGCGACATTGATGTCAATGCAACGCTGGGACGACTGGCGTTTCTGATCAGCAACCTGGCGGTCAGCTTTTTCCTCTGGCGCCTGTATCATGAAAAAATCCCCATGACCTATCGTGATTTGCCCGCCGGAAAAGCGCATATTGGCCACAACCTGTTCTGGTGGACGTTGATCCTGATCCCACAGGTGCTCAACTACACTGCCCTCAGCGGCTACCTGACTTCTTCGCAATCGGTGATGACCAAGTTGGAAATCTCCGCGGTGATGGGGGTCATTACCCTACTGGTGTATTACCTGATCAAGCGGCTGATGCTGATCCAGAAAAGGCGACTGGCCTTTGAACGGGCCAAGGCCAAGCGCCAGGAAATTCTGGCACAACGGCTGGCAGAAGTGCAGGGAGACAAAGAAGAAAGCTTTACCAGCAGCGAAATGCACATTGAGATCGAAGAGCCGGAAATCGATCTGGAAAGAATCAGCGCCCAGTCGTTGCGGTTGCTGCGCTCACTGCTGTTGCTGATCTATCTGACCATGGTCGCCGTGGTCTGGTCCGATTTTTATCAGGCAATCACCTTCCTGGAAGACATCACCCTGTGGGATGTTTCAACCACGATCGACGGAATTGATGAACTCAGCGCGATTTCGCTCAAAAGTGTCCTGCTTGCCGGCCTGGCCTTCTGGCTCACGGCCATCATTACCCGGGACTTACCGGGGGCCATGGAGCTGTTGATCCTGCAGCATCTGGATCTCTCCCCGGGGACCGGTTATGCCATCACTTCCCTCACCCGTTACACCGCCATTTTCCTCGGGATCATCATCGGCTCCGGGCTGATCGGCTTTGACTGGTCAAAAATGCAATGGCTAATCGCGGCGCTCGGGGTCGGTTTAGGCTTTGGCTTGCAGGAAATTTTCGCCAACTTTATTTCCGGCCTGATCATCCTGTTTGAAAAGCCCATCCGGATTGGGGATACCGTGACGATCCGCGAACTGACAGGGGTGATCGCCAAAATCAAGACGCGGGCCACCACAATTGTGGATTGGGATCGCAAAGAGGTGATCGTCCCGAACAAGGCGTTTGTAACCGAGCAGTTTATCAACTGGTCACTGTCCGATCCCATCACCCGCGTGACGCTGGTGATCAGCGTCAAATACCTGGATGATACGGAGTTAGTCACCCAACTGCTGTTCGAAGCCGCGGAGGAGTGTGAGCTGGTGCTGGACAACCCGGCTCCGGAAGTCTTCTTTCTCAGCCTGAGTGCCGATAGCCAGAACTACGAAGTGCGCGCCTATGCCGCCGAAACCGCCCACCGGCTGGTTCTGACCCATGACATGCACAGCCGCATTAAACGAAAATTCATCGAGCACAACATCACGATTGCTTCGCCGCAACTGGAAGTCACGGTCAAAAACAGGCAAGGCCACCCGGGCGGCAAATAAAAACAGCCCCGCCCAGGGAAGGACATAAAGGGCATAGGCGAGTGAGCCAGCGTCGAGTCGATTGGGGCTGAGCTTTGTGAATCGTGACGAAAACACCACAAACAACTATACCACTGACAATACATTACATTTATTTAACATACGGGTGGTCTCCATCGAAACTTTGAGGCATTGTAAAAGTTGAAGTGAAAGACTCATGCGGCATCGCTCCGCGTTGATGTGCTTTTCATGGGCAGATTATTTCAGGGAGTCGAAGTATGAAGTTTAGCCACAAGATAGTGTCCGCATCATCCGCGCTGCTTTTATCAGCCATTGGTTTGTTGAGCTTTAGTCAGTACGTCACGATTGGAGAAGAGGTACAAAGCCAAATCAGTGAGTCAGTCACGGATGCGCTGCAGGGTGTGAGTCGCACCGTTTATACCGAGATGCATGAGCATGAAGCTTTAGCCAGGTACGTGACCTCTTTGGCCGAAAAAAATATCGATCATTCCGCCATCACCGATGTAATTCAAAACGCAAGTTTGCATGACACCTTTCAGTTGGTTGGCGGCGGATTAGAAACTGACGGTAAGCCTATTGCCGGTGTGGCTAGCTGGAATCCCGGTGAAAACTGGGATGCCAGGAAACGCCCCTGGTACATCGATACAAAAACTCAGAACACGCTCATTGTGACCGACCCGTATGCAGACTCCGCTACGAAAGAAATGCTCATTTCCATTGCAACACCGCTCCATGATCAGGGTCAGTTCAAAGGCGCTTTGTTCTTCGATATGAGCCTCAAAGGTTTATCCGATCTTGTTAATGACGTTCGCCTGGATTCCGGTTATCTGTTCATCGTCACCCGTGATAATGTCGTCCTGGCGCACCCGGACAGAACGCTGAACGGCAAGTTCATGAGAGAGTTCTTACCAAACATTTCGCTCCAACCGGGTGTCGAGCAGGTTGCCGAGCTCAATAGCGGTGAATCGCGGATCATCACGTTCGAGAAGGTCAACGGCTATGATTGGTATATCGGGGCTGTGATTGACGGGGAGATGGCATTCAGTAGCGTGACCACCCTTCGCAACAAGGCTGTCATTTTCAGCCTCATCGCCGTTGTCGTTGCGACGGCACTGCTGTCTTTCTTCATCTCAAAGCTGATGGCGCCACTGGACAAGCTCAATACCGGGATGGGAAATGTCGCCTCGGGCCATGGTGACCTGACGCAACGTCTGGATACGGACGTGGATGATGAATTTGCAACGTTATCGAACAGCTTCAACCAGTTCACCGGATCGCTCCAGGAGAAGATCAAGCACCTCAAAATGCTGGCTAAGGACATCCACCAAGGCGCTGACCATGTCAGCCAAGGCGCTTCAGCGACTGCCGAGGCAATGGCCATGCAGCTCAGCGAGCTCGAGCAGCTCGCCACAGCGATGCACGAAATGTCGACGACATCCGGCGATGTCGCCGGGAATGCACAAGAAGCTGCCAGCGCTGCAGATCAAGCTGAAACGGCAGCGCAAACGGGGACTGATCTTGTTTCTGACACCAGGGTAAGCATTGTCGCGTTATCTGAAAAAATTAACCAAGCGGGTATCGAAGTCAAAGAACTGGAGACATCGACGAATAACATCGACAAAGTCCTGCAAGTGATTAATGACATTGCTGAGCAAACCAACCTGCTGGCCCTGAATGCTGCGATTGAAGCCGCGAGAGCCGGTGAACATGGTCGAGGTTTTGCGGTGGTCGCCGATGAAGTTCGCTCTCTGGCAAGCAGGACACAAGACTCAACCACAGAAATACAAAGTATCATTGAGCAGCTTCAGTCCCGCGCACGCGCAGTGGTCAAAGTGATGGACGAAAGCCAGGCATCCTCAACGAGCACCGTTGAAAATGCACAGAAACTCGAACAGACGCTTCATGAGATTTATGAAAAGATTCAACACATTAATCTGATGAACCTGCAGATTTCTTCTGCGGCTGAAGAGCAAAGCCTGGTGGCTGAAGAAATTAATACCAACACCCTGAAAATCAAAGCGCTGAGCGAGAAAGTCTCGAACGATGCGCAAGCGTCTAATCAAGCAACGGAGAGGCAGGTTCACAGCGTTCGGCAGCAAACTGAAGTATTAGAAACATTTACAGTCTGACAGAAACCATCACGGTACAGCCTCATCTTTTGATGGGGCTTTTTCGATGTACCACAATAGATTATACCAATCGCAGTCAATAAGGGGTCATCCTAGCTTGTTCAAATGCTCGATAACTGCGTTAGAATTTTTGATTGTAGAATAACTACTGATTTAAAAACTCAGCCTTGTTCTCAACCATTTTTCCTGCGCTATTTCTGCTTACTTACTTTGATTGGTATTACTGATGGCTATTCAGGGGGAGCAGGGGACACTGCCCACCTCATCGCTGTAAAATGACAACGATAAAGTGGGCTATAACAGTTTTTATGGCATAAATATCAGCTTATCGTGCCCGTCACACCCGGGACACGAAACGCGCGACGGCAGATGTCCAGAAACACGCCGTAAACCACACCCAGCAGGCCGGAGACAAAAGCATTACTGGTCACCGCAGTCACAATCTGATCGACATCGGCCCCGACCACCCACAAGATACCGGCGTAGACCGGTGACTGGAACAGGACATAAGCAACCATATCAGACAGCCCTTTCATCCAGCTGCTCGGCGACAGTCGGTAACCGCTGCGCAAGATATAATCACGAAACACGCCATAGGGCCAGGCAATGGCGATATTAACCGGAATTGATAACGTTCGCGAAGCCAGGGATTGCTCAAACGTCATCCCTGAGATGAATATTTCGATCATCATGCCGGTGAAAAAACTAAACACAACCATGGCAAATGTATCTGCTGCTGCATTACGCACACAAAATTGACCTTTCACCGACATATCGCAAATCCCCATAATATAAAATAAGGCCAAAAAACCAGTTAATCATTAAATCAACTGGATTAAACCGATAAAACCAGTTGATTTGTGTATTAGAACAGGTTTCTATCAAAATTAATCACCAAATTTTTAATTTGGTAGTTAATTTACAACCAAATTTTGCACTGATGTTGAGATAATTCACCACGATTGCGGTACTGCCGTGCTGCAACGGATGTTGAGACAGCTCACATTTTCAGTTTTCATGGCAAATACAACCATGCATCGAGCAGTTATCCGGTCATTTTAACCAGCTTCAACCCGACTAAACCCCAATGGCTAAAAATTTACACCGATGACAGATACAAATTGAGACGAGTATAAACATAAAATCATAAATTACTGTTTTATATAAGAAATACAATCTCAAGAATATTCGAAGAAATGAGAAAAATTTTTCACAACAACTTAAGCAATGACAATAAGTTCAGCCAACGGTCAGATAGATGAGTTTTACAAGGACTCAGCAGCATTTGATGGCCTAAAATCATTTGAAACAAATAATTCAGGGGTAAAGTGGGATTTCATGATACTTTTGACTTGAGTGTCGTCTGACGTCAAAAATGGAATGGGCAGCGCCTGGCCCAAATGAATGAAATTTTCTTACAAGCCATTTTGACCTAACCGCTCAGTCGTGGGGACATGGCCTGAGGGTCGCCTTCCCGGAAGCCATACGACTCCCGGCCAAGCTCACAGTCTCAGGCTGAAGGTCGGTTCTACTTTCCAACGCCAAGATGAGACACAACCCCGGGCTCTGCTGCTTGAGCCACCAGCGCAACCGGTGATTGAGATGGTCGATCTTTTCTGTTGATACGCAGTGCCAACATGCATGGCGTCAATATCAGCGTGAGTAATGTGGCGAAGCTGAGTCCCCCGACCACAGCCGACGCCAACTGCACCCAAAGCTTCGAGACGGGTGCTCCGAACTCGATATTGCGATGAAAGAAGTCGAGGTTCATCTCCAGCACCATTGGCATCAAGCCTAATATCGTCGTCATTGTCGTCATCAGTACCGGGCGTAGGCGCTGAGCCCCGGTTCGTAAAATCGCTTCCATCGGTGCAACCCCTGCCCGACACAAGCTATTAAAGGTATCGATAAGAACGATATTGTTGTTCACGACAATGCCAGCCAAAGAAATAGCCCCCAAGCCGCCCATCACAACACCAAAGGCTTGTTGCGTCACGAGTAATCCCAGGAAGACGCCAACCGTTGAAAAGAGCACCGCGCTGAGGATCAAGAAAGCCTGGTAAAAGGAATTAAACTGAGTGATCAGAATCAGAGTCATGACAGCCAGGGCCACGGCAAAAGCCTGCAGCAGAAAGATCTCAGACTCTTCTTGCTCTTCATTCTCACCTCGAAGCGTGAGTTCGACTCTGGGATCCAAGCCTAATGCCGTAATTCTCGCCATCATATCGGGCAAGACATCATTCAGGCGATAACCCGGCGCTAAGTCCGCTGCTAACGTGATCACCCGCCGGCTATCGACCTTATTGATCACCCCCTGTTTGCGGGTTGCTTTCAGCTCGGTGAAATTACTCATCGGTACCTGACCGTTCGATGTTTTCAACCTGAGTTGCTGCAAGCTGTCTATATGACGGTACGCTTCAGGAAAACGAACTTTAATCTCAATCTCGTCATCACTCTCATCAGGTCGATAACTGCCAATCTCGAGTCCTGTCGTCACAAGCTGTACACTTTCCCCCACCAAGGTCGTATCAGCACCAAAGCGTGCAGCTTTCTCCCGGTTGACCTCGATCTGCCATTCCATCCCCGGTTTATTGTGATTATCACTGACATTGGTCAATGCCGGATGCTGCTCAAACGCTGCTCTGACTTTTGCTAGCGCCTGTTGCAACAACGCTGAATCACGTGAACTGATCTCATACTGTACCGCTTTACCTGATGCTGGGCCGCTGTCATCCTGACGTACTTCCAATTCGATCCCCGCCAGGTGATCAGTCCGTTGTAAAACCTCGGCAATGAGCTCATCCACATGACGACGCCCCTGCCAGTCCGTCAGATTACCCCGGATATAGCCAACCTCATCTTCACCTCCCGTCTTGGCATAGAGCGTTTGCACCCCTTCCATCCCCAGTAACTGCATCTCGACTTCTTTCATCACGGCATCTTTTTCCAAGATGGAAAGATTACCCTGCGAACGCACGGTAATCTCAAAGGATCCGGTGTCGATATCCGGGAAAAACTCGAGCCCCTTGCCAAACACACCATAGCCGGCCAAGACCACAACGGAGAAAACCAAGGCCGTCACAAGGCTGAACCAGGGACGGTGGATAGCACGCTTCAGAGCGCGAACATATAAGCCGGTCAACCCTTTCAGCTTGGTCATCTCTCCTTGCTCTGCTTCGATAAACTGGGCTTTCGATACCGGTGTGACGGGTCTCGGCTTGCCGAACAAAGTCCCGAGGGTGGGAACGAAAATCAAGGCCATCACCAAAGAGGCGCTGAGGGTAAATATCAGCGTGAGCGGCAGGTACTTCATATACTCGCCCATCATGCCGGGCCAAAAAAGCAAAGGCGCAAACGCTGCTAATGTCGTGGCGGTAGAGACAATAATCGGCCATGCCATCCGGTTGGCTGCGAGCTGATAAGCTGCTTTTCTGTGCATCCCTTCACTCATCTCCCGATCGGCAAACTCAGTCACAACTATCGCGCCGTCAACCAACATCCCAACGGCCATGATCAACCCAAAAAGCACCACCGTATTCATGGTCATGCCACAGGCTGACAGCACCCATATCCCGGTTAAAAAAGACCCAGGAATCGCAATGCCCACCAAGGCAGCACTGCGGATCCCTAAAATCGCGATAATCACGATCACCACCAGTACCACAGCCGAAGCGACATTATTCTGGAGATCGGTCAACATGTCCTTAATCTCTTCTGAGGCATCCCCCGTCAGATCCACCTGCACGTTGACAGGCCACATGGTTGCCGCTTCGGTCACGATATCACGCACTTTATTGACCGTCTCAATCGCATTTTCTCCCGCTCGCTTTTTCACCTCTAACGTAATGGCAGGTTTGCCATTTAACCGGGTAAATGAAGTGGGATCCGTAAAGGTACGGCGTATCTGCGCGATATCCCCCAAGGTGATCACTCGGTCGCCATCGACCTTCACCGGCAATGTCAGGATATCGGTCATGCTCTCAAACACCGAAGGCACTTTGATTGGGAAGCGCCCTTTACCGTTATCCATGACCCCGGCAGCAACCAGACGGTTACTGCGCGACAACAAGGTAAAGATAGACTCTGGCTCAAGGCCGTAACTTTCCATCAGCAGCGGGTTCACGGAAACTTCGACGACTTCATCCCGGTCACCGCCAATTTCAACCTCCAAAACCTCTTTCAGGTTTTGCAGTTTGTCCCGAAGCTGCCGTGCCAGCAGGATCAACGCTCGCTCAGGTGCAGCGCCGGACAAGACGATCGTCACGACCGGATCCCAGGCCGCCAGAGTAATTTCGTGAACCATGGGATCTTCAGTCCCTGCAGGAAGCTTTGCTTTCGCTAAATCGACCTTATCGCGAACATCGGCGAGCGCTTGTTTCTGATCGATATCTAACTGAAACTCAAGGGAGAGCGAGGCATACCCTTCAGCCGCAATGCCCCGCATCTCCTTCAGTCCATCGAGTCCCTGGAGCGCTTGTTCCATCGGACGTAACAGCATTCTCTCTGCATCTTCTGGCGAAATACCGTCATGCTCTATTTCAACAGAGACATAGGGAATCGGGATATCCGGATCAGATTCTTTTGGGATTGAGAAATAACTGAACGAACCCACAGTCAACAGCAGCAGGAGTAAAACAACCGTTGTTCGGCTTCTGGATAATGCGGCATCAATCACGCGGACCATGCGTTAATTTCCCACTCTGGTGGTGCTGACGCGATCACCAACATTGACAAAACCTTGGCCGAGAATAATGATTTCAGCCGCCGCATCAAAACCACCTAACCAGGCGCCGTCTACATCCGTTTTGACTAAATCAACCGGATGAAAACCGACCACACCATCAGTGACCGTTTTCACACCGACTTGACCGGCATCATCCAACGCCAGGTATGAAGGCGGGAGCTTAATGGCTCGAGTTTCTTCCAGCGAAAGCGTAAGTTCGGCACTCTCCCCCGCCCAGAGCTTCAAATCGGCGTTGGGAATGCTGACTTCAACTTTAAAGGTGTTCGTTTCCTTATTTGAAACGCGAGAAATATAGCGCAGTTCACCTTCAACCTGCTGTGCGTTGCGTAAACTAACGACTGCCTTCTGACCTAAATGAATGGCATGGACGTCTTTCTCGGTCACATCAGCCCTGACGACCAAAGGGTTGATATCCGTAATTTCAGCCACTGCCGCCCCGACCGAAACAAAGTCGCCTGCTTCGATATAACGCTCGTTGAGTATTCCTGATTGAGATGCTCTGATTTCTGTTTTACTGAGCATACGGTTAAGCGCTGCCAAATCAGCTTGTGCCTGACTCAGGGACGCGACGGCTTCCGCCAGCCGAACCTTTCCCTGAAAGCCGTTCGCATTCAGTTTCTGAATACCGTCAAATTCCACCTCTCTCTGCTTAAAGCGCGCCTTTGCATAGGCAATTTGCTCAGGAAGGTTGTTTGTCTCGATCCGGGCAATCAGATCCCCCTCTTTCAAGACGCTACCGCGTCGGGCTATCACTTCAATGACTTGTCCGGACACTTCGGCAGCAACCGTCGCCGTGCGATCAGGCTCTGTACGACCATACAAGTGTACAGAACGGGTAACCAACTCAGCCTTGAATGCTTTCGTCCTCACGCTGGGCAGTGATCCGGTCGACCAGTCAGTTAGCATCGGCTGGGTTTGGTCAGGCTGAGATAATTGCCCTGACGCCATCCAAGCAAAGAGTAGTAATACCAGAACAACTGAAATGACATAGGGCTTAGCAGCCAACTGGGTCGACAGCCGATGTCGCATAGACATGAACAACTCCTTTGACATAATGATCGAGTAAGGGCTGCATGAGTGCGCCTTGCTGATCCTCACGGACACAGAAATAATCAGACCGCGCTCGTGATTGATCGCGCTCTGAAAATCTAATCGTTATTTTCTGTTCAACTATTGTGCGGATACTAAAATTTGTAGTTCAAACCCATTGAGACCATATAGCCACTCTCATCATAGAATTCGATATTCGATGAACTACTGCTGTATCCTGCGAATGACATGAGGGACCAATGATTCAGACCAAAGACTGAGTCATATTCATAGGCGGCAAATAAACTGTAACTGTCATCGGAGCGCGTTTTGTTAAACAGTGGATTCGCTTTATCATAATCGCTGACCCCGTATCCCATAGTGATCGCTAAAAAATGATGACCTAATGCTTTGTAGTAGGTCAGCTCTCCGGCATAGGAAGAAAAGGCCATAACCTCTCCATCAGCATCATGAGCAATATAGGTAATAGAGGGTACGAATGCTGATGTCTGATCAATATCAACTTGATACTCGGTACTGATATAAAAACTGCTCCCGTTTCGATCAAGCAATTTCTGCTCAGCGACGGAAAGATCAGCACCTGATTTTTCATCCTTAATCTCTGTTGTCGCAAAAGCCAAATCAATCGATAGACCAGACCCCGCAATCGTACTGAGCGTGAAACGGTAAGTGTCACCCGATGTATCCGTTGTTTTTCTTTCCGCGTTTGTTAAATATGGATCGGCCCAGGTCTCACCCGATTCGACACTGGGAAGATAGGCAACACTGACAACCGTCCCGTCTGCAAACGCTTGGCGATAACCAACCTCAAGCGCAAAGTCACCCACTAAAATATCCTCACGCGAAGTACCAATGAAGATCTGTTTATTTAACCCGGAACCAAATGTATATTGTAAATTTCCTAAAGGCGTCAATGTCACTTGATTGTCTGAACTGCCTGCTGTGTTTAAATCATCTGATTTGACACGGTTCCCTTCCGTATTGAAATTAGACTTATATGACAGGTAAGCCGTGTTTATCGACACTTCACCACTTATACCTTTATTTTCTGCCAGTTCTGCTATCGATAAATCAGAATATAGCAGTGATAAGATAACCAATGTGTAGCTTATTTTATAAACCATTTTTATATTCCTAAATATTTGGTAACAAAATAGAATAAATGACGAGATTATTTTACCCGACCAGGATCGATTTAGTCAGTTGATTAAATATATTGGTCAAGTTATGGAATATCACACTTCCCCAGATCAATATGTATATAAGCAATGCAACAAAAACCGCAGCGGATCCCATATCCTTGGCCCGTCCGGAAAGTTCATGTTGCTCCAGACCAATACGGTCCACAACAGCCTCCAGTGCTGAATTAATGATCTCCACAAGTAAAATCAACAAAACTCCGAAAACCAATAAAATCAATTGCAGCCAGTCATCGGCGAGTATCAGGCTGCACGGCAATAACAACCCAGCTAAGAATAACTCCTGCCGAAAGGCTGCCTCGTAGCGATAGACCGCTTTAAAACCAGCAATTGAACATCGCATTGCTTTAAGCAAACGCATCAGACCTTTACCATTTGGTTTATTCAATACTTCTGTCATCGCGAATCCCCTGTCCTGGTTATAAAAAACCCGGGAGTGTTGGTCATCACTGACCCGGGTTACAACAAGTGCCACCGGCTATGCGTCTGTATTCTGACTGCGGCAGCTGGCAAAAAGATCTAACTCTTCACGGTAGATATCCGTTTTCACTGACATTAAGCCCAGTACCGAGTGGAAAAGGTAATCTTGCGATATTTCATCCGCCCGCTTGTCGTTTAAACACTCCTGGTCGATGCTGTGGTGAACACGGTATTTCTCGGACAGCCACATCATCAAAGGCACATGCTTCTGCTCCCGGGGTGCAAACAGATATGGGGTTCCATGGGCTTTGTTGATCAAATCAGGAAAACAACAGATCGACCCAATTTAAGCCATGTTTTAGCTAACTTTACGAGTTACGGGCATGCCGAGCCCTGTTAACTTGTTCAACGCACGGACGGCAGCAAGCGCTTCTCCGACCTGAGCGTTGTAATCACGCAGGCTTAAAGCTGAACCAAGCAGTCGCTTATATCTCGACATCGCCGTTTCCGAGATTGAGCGACTGTGGTAACCACTGGTCTTTTTCCAGTGTTCATTGCTACCGTGAATACGCTGGTTTGCAACCGCAACATTTCTGGGGTGACCGTGCTCCCAGTATGCTGCTCCAGTTCTGGGAGGGATAAGGGGCTGTGCTTTCTTCCGTTGAATCGCTTGATAGCACAGCCTGGTATCATAAGCGCCGTCACCTGATATCGATTTGATCTTACGATAAGTTTGGTTAAGTAATGTTGGCATGACCTCACCATCGGTGACGGTTGATAACGAGAGTTCTGCGCAGATAATTTGGTGGGTATCAGCATCAACAGCAAGATGGAGCTTTCGCCAGACACGACGTTGTTCTTTGCCATGCTTTTTCATTTTCCACTCACCTTCGCCGAATACTTTCAGGCCAGTTGCGTCAATAGCTAGATGACGAATTTCACCCCGAGCAGGCATTTTGATAGGGATATCGACCGTTTTCGCTCGCTTGCTGATGCTGCTGTAGTTCGGGCATGTTAGTGGTACTTTCATCAGAGAAAACACCGAGTTCATGAAACCTTGAACAGCACGAAGTGACAGGTTGAATAGTCGCTTCACCATGAGAGCAGTCATGATCGCAGTGTCTGAATATTGATAGCCGCGTCCACGGTTACCGTGATGTTCAGAGCATAACCAGCCGCTTATCGCTTCTTCGTCGATCCAGAATGTCAGCGAGCCGCGGTTAATCAGTGATTGGTTGTACTCTTTCCAGTTATCTGTTCGGTAAGTGCTTTTTCCCATGAGGGTGGCCTGTCAGTAAACGTCACAAGATCAGATCACTGACTGCAAGAAAAGTTCACGCCGATTTAGTCAACAAAGCCGGTTCCATGCAGATACATATTGTTTTCACCGAGTGATTCCCCGTGATCCGACAAGTAGATCATCGCTGTATCATAATGTTTCGAGCGCTGTTTTAGAAACTCGATAACCTTATTTAAAAAATGATCCGTATACAAAATACTGTTGTCATACGCATTGGTAATTTCCTGTCGAGTACAGTCCTGCAGTTGATTGGTTCGACACACAGGTATAAATTTTTCGAAACCTTGTGGGTATCTTCGATAATAGGCAGGCCCGTGACTTCCCTTTTGGTGCAACACGATAAAAGCATCATGGGTCAAATTGTCGATGTATTCTTCCAAGCGATGAAGCAAGATCTCATCTAAGCATTCTTGATCCCGACAAAATTCGCTGACCGCCTGCTGGCTTAACTCTTCTGTAAAAACCCGATCACAGACCCCTTTACAGCCGGAATTATTTTCTCGCCATAACACATCCACACCAACCCGGGCCAGTACATCCAGCAACCCTTCATATTGCTTGGCTTCAGAGCGGCTATAGTCCGTCCGGTCAAAATGAGAGAACATGCAGGGCAATGATACAGCTGTAGACGTACCACATGAGGAGACATTGCTGAAATTAATAATGTCCTGCTGGCTCAGTTGTGGATTGGTGTTTTTATCATACCCATTGAATGAAAAGTTTGCCGCCCTTGCGGTCTCTCCAACCACCAGGATGGTCAGGCTTTTTCTATCCGATGTCACTCTCGACTCACGCCTGGCATCCAGGGCGATCGGTTGTATCGTGATCTTCCCGGAATCCAATACGTTGGAGAGGTAAGTGACCGAGGCATAAATATAGTTCGACGGATTAAGCAAATAACGTAAATGACGATTATTGCGAAACAAGGATGCGTAATCCTGATAAAATGTAAAGGCTATCAAACCTACCACGATAAAACTGCTTGTCCCGCTAACAAGTCGACTCACAACTTCTTTGCCGAGGCTCTGCTTTTGAATATTGAGGCAATAAATCACTACCGCAGGGATCAAACCAAAAACCAGAAAATAGAGCAGCATTTTGAGACTGAGTAATTCGAAAACTTCGCCGGGATCTGTTTCCAGCGTATTTTGGATCATCGTGCGATCAATCATGATCCCGTATGCATCCATAAAATAAGCTGCAAAAGCTGCCGAAATACAAATGAGTATCGTCAGCGGCTTTTGAATATATGGCAAAGCAATCAGCAATAACACAACATTAAAACAACTGACAAGAAATACAAACAATGAGATAAAGAACACCAAATTCCGAAAATTCATCTCATAGTGCAAACTTAATATTTCCTGCCACAACGGAAGGTTATAAAACAAGACCAAGCTCACCGAGAGCAGTAACGTAAGCCGAGTCGAACTCATGGTGGTTTGGGTCAATTTATTTTTCCAACGGAATACTAAATCCATCATGACTTAGCGATCTCCTGGGGCATGACCAACAAAACGTATGAACGGGACATTTTTTTCTCTCTAGACGGTTATTACGGACCCCAAAAATATGCCCGAAAATATCCCCAAGAGATGTCGTGATTCAGTGGTAACCCTGTCGACATTTGTCGTACTTTGTCGTCGTTTGTCAGGCCTGATGACATTCGTTACAGCGATCCGGTATGCCCCTCAAGCGGCAGCTTTCACACCTGTTTTATGTCGAAATGGCGGTTACGGGAGCGGGAACAATAGAAGTGAGCGCCGATCCCGGCGCTGAGTGATGAGATACATCTCCTGATTTAGACTTTCAGCCTCCCAGGAGCGGGACAGCGCTCTGACGAAGGCATGGGCCATAGCTGATGCTTTATTTCAGTGGCCAGCGAAAGAGCATGCGTGTGCCACCATACGCGCTTTCTTGTATTTCTACCTGCCCACGGTGACAACGGGCGATTTGCGCGACAATGGCAAGCCCCAAACCATAGCCGCCACTATTTTTATTACGGCTTGAATCGAGCCGAGTAAAAGGTTCAAAGAGCTGCTGGCGTTGTTCTTGCGGGATCCCCGGCCCATCATCGTCAACCCATAAACAGCAGCTGTCATCGGTAACATCGATGCCCACAACCAAGGTTTCTACCGCGTAATGTCCGGCATTCGACACCAAGTTGCGTAACAAACGACTTAACAGTGCCGGATCTGCGGCGACTTGCACCTCAGCAGTGGGTAACTTGAGGCGCATCGCCATATCTATCTCACCGAGTAAATACTGCTGCTGGGACTGTAACCACTGACAGATAGCAATCCGCTCAAGCTGGACCAAAGGTTCGGTACGCTCCATCTTGGCATAGGTCAACATTTCATCGATCATCTCGTCCATGTCATCTAAATCTTCTGACATGCCGGCAATATAGCTTTGTATCGCGGCCTCATCTTTTTCATCGATCAGCATTTCCAGTTGAAATCTTAGCCGGGCAATCGGGGAGCGCAGCTCATGAGACACAGCATTCGTCAGATGTTTCTGACTAAGGAAAAGACGCTTTAACCGCTCGGCCATCCGATTAAAGGCACGGTTTAAATCTCCTAACGCCAGCGCACCTTCCGGGGCCCGGGTATGAAAATCACCTTGACTAAAGGAGACAGAAATCTGTTCCAAACGCTGTAATCTATATTGCAACCACAGGGCCCAGCCGAGCGTGATCGTGACGATGAACAGCAGGGGTAAGTACTTTGTCGCGAAAGCATAAATCATCATGGCACTATCTGTGGTTCCGATGGGACCAATACGTGCCACAACATCCCCGCCAATGAGCTGATAAGTGATATCTTCTTGCCAGTCGGCGACCCAAATCTCACCTTTTAGCAGTATGTTGACCCCCTGTTCCGGCAGCTGCCACTGTGCCAAAGGACGAGCTTCAATCGGAATATTGGATGTTTGGCGGACTTGCTCCAGTAACGCTTGCCACTGTGGTGCCGTCTGAGTTGGGTACAACCGCTGCAAGAGCAAGTAGGTACCGCGCCAATCACGGGCTTTGTCTTCTGCCACTTCCTGATAATAAAGAACGCCAATGGAAGGCACCACCACCCTTGTATACAATATATAGACTGTGGTTAACACCAAAACTAAGCTCACAACTTGTTTCAACATGCCTTGACTCAAAATCCTTTGCCAACGTCGGGTCAGTGTGGCTGCGAAAGCGGCTCGGTTCATAGCTTAATTTTGTCCATTTTTTGTCATTGAAAATCTCAGGCCTTACCACCGATCGGTCACAAATAAATAGCCTTTTCCACGCACGGTGATAATGCGTCGTGGCACACCCGAATGATCGCCAAGCTTCCGGCGTAACGACACGATCCGGTTATCAATCGAGCGGTCCAGACCATCATGTTCAATCCCCCGCAGAGCCAAGCTGATATCATCCCGAGAGAGCGGCTTTTCGGGGTTACTGGCCAATAACCATAAGAGTTCAAATTCCATCTCGGTTAAATTAACCGGCTTGTCGTTGAGTTGGACCAGACGTCGGCCGAGATGGAGGGTTAATTGTCCAAAGTTTAACTGTTCTGCTCTCTCGTTAGTGGCTGAAGCTGGCTGATGTTCATAACGCCGGAGTAAGGCCCGGACGCGAGCCAGTAGCACCCGCGGATGGATAGGCTTATGCACAAAATCATCCGCCCCCATCTCTAATAACGCGACCTGGTCCATATCATCATCACTGGCGGTTAGCACCAAGATCAATTCCTTGTACCAGGATTTAAGCTCACGACACACCGCCAGTCCATTCATCACGGGTAACATCAGATCCAAGATGATTAACTGCGGGGTCATTTCTCTTGCAATCTGCAAGCCTTGCTGGCCAGTTTCAGCATGCCTGACTGTAAACCCCTGCTGTTCCAAATAATTCTGTATCAATCCAGCGAGCTTTAAGTCATCTTCAATGATGAGGATATTTATACGTTCTAGGTGGCTCATAATCATTTCTACGGTATAGGTTTGCTGTCTTCTGAGCTGTTTGCTACCGATTCTCTGAGAACTCAAGATAAAGCCCAAGAAAGCCTTGGCATGACAGTGGTTGAATCATTATCAATGGCCCGTCATTCTCACGGCACGACACAAAAAGAAAAATGGTATCACCGCGCATGAGTACAGAAAACTATAGACACTCAGTATGGTGGCAGGCGATATCGACACCTGACAAGGCGCCAAATAAACCAATTTTTCTTTACGATACCAGCTATTTACACCAGAGTTAATGACTATTAAGTCACGACAGCAAGTTTGATTGCAAAGCCATGAACAAACGCAAGCGCATGGGTTTGCAGACACCGCAGACGACCGGTCCCGAAACACAACAGCAAATCTTTTGTATTGGCGAGAAAGATCTGGCAATGGATAGAAAGGTGTGAAAGAGGTAGCAGAAACGAAAAGACCGCCCTGTAGGCGGTCTTTTCGGGAAGATGGCGGTGAGGGAGGGATTCGAACCCTCGATACGTTGCCGTATACACACTTTCCAGGCGTGCTCCTTCAGCCACTCGGACACCTCACCAATCAGATTGTTGTTGGCAACAACGGTTTATGGTTGTCGTCTCAACGGGGCGTAACTATAGTGTCCGCTCTCTGCAAGGTCAATAAAAAACAAAAAAAATCGGCGTGCATGCTTAATATTGCAGCAGTTCCGGAATCAAAACCATAGATCCGGCCCTGTTGCTACTGTGTTGCCCGGCCCTGGCTGCTACAATGCAAGCTTTATACTTTTACTTTATACAGACGTCATGCGGCCCGGCGGACCCATCCGGCAGCCATGACGTACACATATCCTGTTCAACGAGATTGTATTATGTCATCCCCACTAAGTGAGTTACTGCAAGATCGCCAGCTGGCCGAGCAACTACTGTCTGAATCACAAACTCGTGGTTTTATCACCGCCATGGCGGCGGCGCCACATCTAATCAACCCGTCCGAATGGTTGGCCTTTATGTGGGGCGGCGAAGAAACATCACCTTTTGCCAGCCATGAAGAGCTGGAAACGTATGCCAATGCGATTGTTGAGATTTGGAACCAAACTCGCGAAGCCCTGCTGACAGGGACCTGGCAGTGGCCGGAAGATTGCGCCCTGGACGATAAAGAGTTGGTCAGCGAAGCGACCCGTGAGTTTTCCGAAGGGATGTTGCAAGGCTGGCAACTGGCGCGTGACGATTGGGAAACCCTGATGCCGGAAGACAGTGAAGACAATGCCCTGCTTGGCGGCGTACTGCTGTGCTTCAGCCTGCTGTACGATCCGGAAAATGCGATGGAAGCCCTGTCTCAGGAAGGCGCTGACAACCTGGCGCAATTTGAAGAGATCTTTCACTCCGTGCCGACCATGGTCTGCGGCCTCACACTACGCGCCCAGGCGCTGGTCGACGCGCAGCAATAACGCAGCAACGGCTAGTGAACGAAACAACAATGGCGGCCAATGGCCGCCATTTGTTTATGATGCCTGCGTATCGCGGCGATAAAGCACTTGTGCGTCAGGCGTTGCCTTTCACTTTCAATTGCAGCGCTGCGGCAAAATCGAGCATCCGGTTCAGCGGGATCAGCGATTTCTCACGCAGGTCCGGGTCGACGAAAATCTCATGCTGCGCGCCCCCTTCGCGTAGACCTTCTTCGATGGCCTTCAGGCCATTCATTGCCATCCACGGACAATGGGCACAGCTACGGCACGTTGCGCCGGCCCCGGCGGTCGGCGCTTCCACCAACTCTTTTTCCGGCACCATTTGCTGCATCTTAAAGAAGATGCCCTTATCCGTCGCGACAATCAGCTTCTGATGCGGCAAGGTTTTCGCGGCCTTGATCAGCTGACTGGTCGAGCCCACAGCATCGGCCAGCGCGACCACGCTGGCCGGTGACTCCGGGTGGACGAGCACGGCGGCGTCCGGGTAGAGATGCTTCATCTCCCGCAGGGCTTTGGCCGAGAACTCATCGTGCACCACGCACTCACCTTGCCACAGCAGCATGTCAGCGCCGGTTTGCTTCTGGATATACGCGCCCAGATGGCGATCCGGCCCCCAGATGATCGGCTTGTCTTCCGCATCCAGGTGCTCGACAATTTCCAGCGCGATACTAGAGGTCACCACCCAGTCGGCACGCGCTTTCACCGCCGCCGAGGTATTGGCATACACCACCACGGTATGATCCGGATAGGCATCGCAAAACTCGGAGAATTTATCAGCCGGACAGCCCAGATCCAACGAACACTCTGCCTCCAGCGTCGGCATCAACACCCGCTTCTCCGGGGTCAGGATTTTGGCTGATTCCCCCATAAAGCGCACCCCGCAGATCACCAGGGTCTTGGCCGGGTGCTGGTTCCCGAACTTGGCCATTTCCAGAGAATCGCCGACGAAACCGCCGGTCTCTTCTGCCAGGGCCTGAATTTCAGGGTCGGTGTAGTAGTGGGCAACCAAAACCGCATCTTTTTCCTTCAGCAGGGCTTTGATTTTTTCTTTGTATGCCAGCTGCTCGTCGACAGTCAACGGCGTCGGCTTCGGGGGAAACGGGTAAACCATTTCAGAGGGATCAAATGTCAGGCTCATGTTTCGAATTGCTCTATCAGCTCGTCCTTACTCGTCCGGGCATTATACACCGCCGCCGCTGAATTTATACACAGCCCCACAAAGTTCTGACAAGTCTGTAACAAGGCCCGGATCTCAGATAGCAAAAAGGCCAGTAAAAACTGACCTTTAGCGAAACTTCTTTTTACTTGGCAAGCTTTTTCAATTGCCGCTCGGCCTGGCTGGAGCTGGTCGAGTCCGGATAGAGTTCCATCACTTGCTGATACAGCTTTTTCGCCTCATCCACTTGCTTGCTGCGCTCGGCGATCACACCCAGCTTCAGCATCGCATCTGCCCGTTTGTTGGAATCTTTGTAGCTGGTGACCGCTTTAAACTGCTCAGTGGCTTTCGGCAGTTGATTCTGGGTGAAGTACAACTGTCCCAGCCAGTAATGGGCGTTCGGCAGATAAACCGATTCCGGGTAAGTGCTCAGGAAGGATTGAAACGCTGCCACGGCCCCGTTGTAATCCTTCTCTTTGAGGATCAGATTGACGGCTTTCTCGTAGGCATCGTTTTCACTGACGTTGGTGCTGTACGTCTCCGAAGAGGCTGGCTCATCAGACTCAGGTTTGGCTTGCGCTTGCGGCTGACGGCTCAGCGTATCCAGCTCCCGGTAGAGCTCACGCTGGCGCTCCAGCATCTGGTTGAGCTCATAGGTATTGCGCTCTACGGCACCGCGCAGCTCGCTGACCTCAGAGCCCAGTTGATCCAACTGGCGCTGCATCTCCAGCTGAATTTGATTTCGCGCCTCAATCATCCGCTCCAGGCGGGTCAAGCTGTCATCACGCTGCTGGCTGTTGCTACCAGCGCTATTCAGCTCGGTAACAGGTGCAGGTGCGGCGACCACTTGGGTCGCCGCACCAACCAGCAACGTAAATGCGAGGCGACGCATCGTGTTACTGTTCATAGTCGTTTCCTACAGATTAGTAAACCAGAACCGAACGACGGTTCTTGGCGTAATCTGAATCGCTGTGGCCCAGAACCAGTGGTTTCTCTTCACCGTAGCTCACAATCGAGATTTGGCTTGCAGAAACACCCAGCGCCTGCAGGTATTTCGCAACCGCATTGGCACGACGCTCACCCAGTGCAATGTTGTACTCTGGCGTACCACGCTCATCCGCGTGACCTTCAACAATCACTTTCACCGCACCGTTATCACGCAGGTATTGTGCGTGTGCTGTCAGCATATCCTGGTAATCCAGCTGAATTTCAGCGTTATCAAACTTGAAGTAAACAGTCTGCTCCTGGCGCAGCTGCTGGTTACGCACTTCTTGCTCAGACAGGGCTGCATCGCCTGCTTCTACTGGCGTTGCAACTGTAGTTTGATCCGCAGGTGTTGTCACTGCTGTGCCCGCACCGGCATTGGTCGTTTCTGATGCCGCAGCGCTGTCAGTACTTTCGTTCGAGCTACAAGCAGCCAGCGTGATCATTGGCAGCGCAATTGCCAAACCCTTTAAAACTTTATTCAGTTGCATTTTATTTTCCTTTTATATCGCTATTTTTTTAGGTGAACGTTATAAGAACGGCCCCCAGGATGGAGCGCGAACCCGCCCGTTCGTCGCAGGTAATCGTGCTTTAAAGCGCCCGTCAATCGACACAAGCGACAACTCATTCGATTTATCATTCACCGAGCTGTAAATCACCATGCCGCCGTTGGGTGCAATACTTGGCGACTCATCCAAAAACGTCTTCGTCAATATCTGAACCGCACCGGTTTTCAGATCTTGTTTAGCAATGTTATACCCAGAGGCTGATCTGTGTACCATTACCAAGAACCGTCCATCAGGCGTCAATTGACCACCCAGGTTCTGACTTCCTTGCCAAGTAAGACGCTTAGTCGAACCGTCTGCTAAATTTACTCGATATATCTGGGGTTTACCACCTCTGTCTGAGGTAAAGATCATAGACTGACCATCTGGATCCCAAAATGCCTCGGTGTTATTCGCACGACCGTCCGTAACTTGGGCGAGTTTCTTCGTTTCCAGATCCAGTACATAAATCTGTAAACTGCCGCTTTTCGAGAGCACTAATGCAAGTTTTTTACCATCAGGTGAAAAACGTGGTGAACCATTATGCCGCGGGAACGACGCGACCATTTCGCGGGTGCCCTGGTAAATGTCCATCACAAAAACTTGGGCTTGCTTATTTTCAAAGCTGACATAAGCGAGCTTGCTGCCATCCGGAGACCAGGATGGTGACATCAACGGCTGCTGCGACTTCAGCACCAGCTGTTCGTTGTAGCCGTCATAATCAGCAATGCGGAGCTGGTACGGATATTTGGCTTTGTCGTCAATCACCACATACGCAATCCGGGTCAGGAAGGCCCCTTTCTCGCCGGTGAGCGTCTCGTAGACGATATCGGAGATCCGGTGCGCGTACTGACGCAGACGGCTCTTTTTCACCGTCGCCGTGCGGGTAAACAGCACGTGATCTTTGGTCAGGACCAACTTGCCGTTATCCAGCCCCCGGCTTTCGCCGCTGGTCAGCTGGCCGCGAACCACATCCACCAATTGGTATTTGATGACATAGTTACCATCGGCATTCAGGGTCACCTGACCGGTCACCAGGGCATCCACCCCGAGCGAAGTCCAGGCGGTGTAATCCACTTCTTCATCGCTGTACGGCGTTTGCGGCATCTTGCTGGTCGCCACCGGGCTGAACTTGCCACTGCGGCGCAAATCGGAGGCAATCACCGCCGCCAGATCGGTCGGCATCCGGCCCTCGCCTTCCCACTTGAACGGTACCACGCCAATCGGGCGAGCAGAATCAACCCCTTCAGTGATCACCAGCTCTAATTCAGCTTGTGCGATTTGGCTAAAACTCAACAGAGCAATACACAAGCCCATGATCCAACGTTTCATTACTACTCCTCAATCATTGCGGGCTTACGGTTAATCTAATATTACGCAGTTTCTCAACCACTGCCGCATCTTCCGGCATCGGGAACTGGCTGACTTTCACCACCGCAGCTTTTGACGCCCGGCACAGAGCGCCGTCACCACCAACTTCCGAAGCATCCAGCAGTAATCCGTTCGCAGCGAGTCGCATCCGGATCACACACTCTTTGCCGAAAAAGCTCTCATCCACCAAGAGCTTCTGCTGGATCAGATCCTGGAAAATCATGGCGTAACGCTGGGTTTCATCCTCGATAAACTGACCGCGGGCCCCACCACGCTGCTCGGTTTCCGCTTCCAGGCCGGCAAACATATCATTGAGTGCCGCTTCCTGCTGGCGCTGAAGTTCGCGGGCTTCCGCCGCTTTACGCTCCGCTTCCTTTCGGGCCGCTTCTGCTTTACGCCGCTCTTGTTCGGCCTTTTTCTTCGCCGCCAGCTCAGCCTTGCGTTGCTCTTCCGCCAAACGTGCTTCTTCTTCCGCTTTGCGTTTCGCTGCCAGCTTCGCCTGACGTTCTTGTTCGGCCTTGCGGGCTTCTTCTTCGGCTTTACGCTTCTCGGCCAGTTTTGCCTGACGGGCAACCTCGGCCTGACGCGCTTCTTCTTCAGCCTGACGCTTGGCTGCCAGCTTGGCTTGTCGTTCCTGCTCTGCCTGGCGGGCTTCTTCTTGGGCACGACGCTTTTCCTGCTCTGCCTGACGCTTGGCTTCGGCGATCCGCTTCTGCTCGGCCTCCGCTTCACGGGCCGCTTTTTCCGCTTTCAGCTTATTAGCTTTGAGCTCACGCAGACGCTTTTCTTCCGCCAGTCGCTGCTGCTCCAGAGCTTCCGCCTGTTGCTCCAGTCGCTTCAGACGATCTTGTTCAGCTTTCTTGGCCGCTTCACGCTGCTGACGAATCTGCTGCGCCTGCTGGTTGACCAACGCCGGGTCCACCACCACCGCCTTAATCGTGTTGCCTTGCGGCTGGGGCTTGCTCATGGAGAAATCCGTTCCCCATAACAGCGCCGCTATCAGTAAACCATGAAGAAGTAACGAAATAATGACGGCAGCACTGTAATTGTTATCTTTCATCCTGCTCGCCTACTGCTCCAAAGGTTCCGTCATCAGACCCACCGAACCGACCCCGGCCTGATTCAGGGCATCCAGGGTCTCGACGATAAACGAATACGGCACACGGCCATCCCCGCCGACCAGCACCGGTGAGCCCGGATTCAGCTGTAGCTCAGCCCGGATCCGGGTCAGCAGATCGTTGAGCGGTAAACCACGCACCATATCGGTATTGTTGACACTCAGGCCCAGATTGCCGTCACGGTCTACCTCGACAATGATCGGCGAGCCGCTGTTGTCATCGCCCATCAGCTCCGCTGCAGTTTTCGCACTCTGGGTGGCCGGCAATTCGACATCTACGCCCTGCGTCACGAATGGTGCCGTGACCATGAAGATGATCAGCAGTACCAGCATGACGTCAATATATGGCACCACGTTGATTTCCGCGGTCATTTTGCGCTTTTTTGGTTGATAAGCCATGGCTTATTACTCCTGATGTGCAGCAAAAGCCTGGCGGTGCAAAATGCTGGAAAACTCTTCCATAAAGGTGGCGTAGGTATGTTCGAGCTTGGTCACCTTGTTGGTCAAGCGGTTGTAGAACATCACCGCCGGAATCGCGGCAAACAGACCCATCGCCGTCGCGACCAGCGCTTCCGCAATCCCCGGGGCAACCATCGCCAGTGTCGCTTGCTTCACCGCCCCCAGGGCGATAAAGGCGTGCATGATCCCCCAGACCGTGCCGAACAGGCCGATGTAAGGGCTGATCGAGCCCACTGTGGCCAGAAACGGCAGGTTGGTTTCCATTTCATCGACTTCGCGGGACAGCGCAACGCGCATGGCACGGCCGGTCCCTTCCATCACCGCATCCGGCACTTTGCCGTTGCTACGGTGCAGGCGGGCAAACTCTTTAAAGCCGGCGTAAAAAATCTGTTCAGAGCCGGTCAGGTTGTCTTTTCTCGCCTGTACTTCCTGGTATAACTGAGACAGATCAATACCCGACCAGAAGCGATCTTCAAAGCGTTCTGCTTTGGCTGCCGCATGGGACAGCACCTGGGAGCGCTTCACGATCATCGCCCAGGAGACGATCGACATACCCAGCAAAATAAGCATCACGATCTTTACCAGCAGGCTCGCCTGTAAAAAAAGATCTAAAATGGACAGTTCAGCAGTCACTTCGATATCTCCGACTTAATATATTCTGGGATCTGGGTTGGCTTCATCGTTTCAGGATGGACACAGGCTACCTGAACCAATGCTTTACACAAGGTTTCACCAGTATTGTTTACTAAAACCTGACAGAATTCGATGGAGGCGCGGCGGATTTTAACCGGCCAGGTCCGGACAACCAGACGATCGTCCAGCCGGGCACCTTTATGAAAATCAATGTCCATATGGCGTACCACGAAGCTGATTTGCTGCGCAAACAATGCCTGTAAACTGACATCGTGGCTCCGGAAGAGTTCCGTGCGGGCACGTTCAAAGAATTTTAAGTAATTGGCGTGGTAAACGATGCCACCCAGATCGGTATCTTCGTAATAAATGGTGATTGGCCATTCAAAGGCATTTTCTTCTGTCATCGGTATCCCATGCAATCACACCTCGGCCAGTGTCTGTCCTGACCTCGTTTCACTAGTCGCTTACTATACCTAAGTTGCCTGTCATTATGAAATGGCGCATTTACCAACCGTCACAAATCGTCAGATTTTTTTGCCAATTCAAAAAACGGACCATAAAAAACAG
This sequence comes from Photobacterium sp. TY1-4, assembly GCF_025398175.1. Taxonomy (NCBI): domain Bacteria; kingdom Pseudomonadati; phylum Pseudomonadota; class Gammaproteobacteria; order Vibrionales; family Vibrionaceae; genus Photobacterium; species Photobacterium sp. TY1-4. The sequence goes on along the minus strand of NZ_CP099734.1, from coordinate 1,045,603 downwards.
CCCGTTACCGAAGTAACGGGCTGTGAGATTCAGCGCTTCGCGCCAGGCGCTCGATAGGCTCTGTCAGATCAGAGCAACCGGAGCCAGAGGATATAAGCCAATATCGGCAGTGCGGCATATGGAGTGAAGAACAGCTGCCAGTACCAACGGACCGGCACAAAGCCGACACCGTAAACCATGGCAGCGCACGTTGCCCAAATCAGGGCCGGTGAAATAACCGGCCCGAACCCGCCAATCGCCTGGGCGAACAGTGTCGGCTCCCACACGACCAACGCCGCAGTGACAACCGACATCAACAGCCCGAGCATCCGCAACACGCTGAAATTCAACGGCCGGTGCACCAGCTTCACCCAGTGATCGAGATTACTCACTGTCGGCATCCATGTTTTCGGTTGTTTCCAACCACAGCGCATTGATGATGCCGAATGAGCAGGCCAGCAGCACACCCAGGATCCAAGCGAAATACCACATAGTCTGTCTCCTTAGTACAGTGAGTTCTTGTTGTCTTCGATGTATTGCGTATCCAGGCGACCAAACATCTTGTAATAACACCAGGAGGTGTACGCCAGGATAATGGGCACCATCACGGCCGCAACCGCTGTCATAATATTCAGCGTCAGCTCAGAAGACGTCGCATCCCACATGGTCAGGCTGTGGTTTGGCACCAGGCTTGACGGCATGATGAACGGGAACAGTGCGAAACCGAAGGTCAGCACCACACCCGCCATGGTCAGGCTGGAAGTAATGAATGCCAGCGCGCCTCGGTTGGCACGAGACGCCAGTACCGTCAGCAGCGGCATGAACACAGCCAGTGCCGGGGCAATCCACAGCAGCGGGTACGCATCATAGTTGGCAAACAGTGCCCCGGTCTGACGCATCACTTCTTTGGTCAGTGGGTTCGACGGTGCATTGGTCACGATCTCAGAAGTAATGATGTACCCCTCGATGCTTTGCGCCATGAAACCAGCCACCACGAAACAGGCCGCCATCGCCAGCGAGGTCAGCATCGCCACGCGACGCGCACGCCCACGGATCTCAGCCGTCGTTTTCATCTGCAGGTACGCGGCGCCTTGGGTCACAATCATCAGCAGGCTGATCACGCCACACAGCAGGGCAAACGGGTTCAGCAGACCGAAGAAGGTGCCTTTATAGGTCGGGATCAACAGATCGCTCAGTTCAAACGGCACGCCTTGCAGCAGGTTACCGAAGGCTACCCCGAAGATCACCGGTGGTACAAAACTGCCGACAAAGATCGCTTTGTCCCACATTTCACGCCACTGCGGGTTTTCAATTTTTGAGCGGTAGTCAAAACCGATCGGACGCAGCCACAGCGCAGCCAGGGTCACAATCATCGCCAGGTAGAAGCCGGAGAACGCTGTCGCGTATACCAGCGGCCAGGCTGCAAACAGGGCACCACCGGCGGTGATCAGCCATACCTGGTTCCCGTCCCAGTGCGGGGCGATCGAGTTAATCATCACGCGGCGCTCGGTATCTGTCTTACCAATAATTTTAGACAGCACACCCACACCCATATCAAATCCATCGGTGATGGCGAAACCGATGCAAAGCACACCGATCAGTAACCACCAGATGAATCGCAATACTTCATATTCAAACATTGCCGTAATCTCCCTGATTTATGCTTCGACCTGACGCGTCACCACATTGTGTGGGGCATCAGTGGTTTCAAAGTGGTAGCGGCCGGTTTTCAGGCTGCTTGGACCCAGACGAGCGAATTTGATCATCAGGTACAGCTCAGCAATCAGGAAAACGGTGTACAGTGCAATAATCGCCACCATTGAGGTAATGATGTCAGACGCAGCCAGATTCGATGCCGCCATAGATACCGGCAGGATCTCACCCACAGCCCATGGCTGACGGCCGTACTCGGCAACAAACCAACCAGATTCGATCGCGATCCAAGGCAGTGGAATACCGTACAGCGCTGCTTTGAGAACCCATGGCTTCTCGGTGATTTTGTGACGGCAGGTCTGGACGAACGCCGCAGCAAAAATACCCAGCATCAGGAAGCCACAGGCGACCATGATCCGGAAGCTCCAGAACAGCGGCCAAACCGTTGGGATTGAGTCATCCGCAGCCTGAGCAATATCGGCTTCTGTTGCATCAACCACGTTATCAGCATAAGGCTTCACCAACAGGCCGTAACCCAGATCTTTCTTCACCGCGTCGAAGGCTGCGATGTTTTCCGGCGTTTTCTCACCGGCACGCAATTTTTCCAGCAGGCCGTAAGCGACCATCCCGTTGCGGATACGCACTTCGTGCTCCGCTTTCAGATCGCGCAGGCCGGTCACTTCGGTATCGAAAGAACGCGTCGCAATAATCCCCATCACGTATGGGATCTTAATCGCGTAATCGGTGTGCATGGCTTCCTGGTTTGGCAGGCCAAACAGGGTAAATGCCGCCGGCGCTTCTTCGGTGTGCCACTCAGCTTCAATCGCCGCCAGTTTGGCTTTCTGCACGTCGCCCAGCTCGTAGCCAGATTCGTCACCCAGCACGATCACAGACAGGATCGAGGCCATCCCGAAAGATGCCGCAATCGCGAAAGAGCGGCGGGCAAACGGGATATCACGACCTTTCAGCATGTAGTAAGCACTGATCCCCATGATGAACATCGCGCCACACACATAACCGGAAGCCACGGTGTGAACGAATTTCACCTGGGCAACCGGGTTGAAGACCACTTCGGCAAAGCTCACCATTTCCATACGCATGGTTTCAAAGTTGAACTCTGCGCCCACCGGGTTTTGCATCCAACCATTCGCGATCAGGATCCACAAGGCCGAGAAGTTAGAGCCAAGCGCCACCAGCCAAGTCACCGCAAGGTGCTGACGTTTAGACAGGCGGTCCCAGCCAAAGAAGAACAGGCCGACCAGAGTGGATTCAAGGAAGAAGGCAACCAGGGCTTCGATCGCCAGCGGCGCGCCGAAGATATCCCCGACATAGTGGGAATAGTATGCCCAGTTTGTACCAAACTGGAACTCCATGGTCAGGCCGGTGGCCACACCCAGAGCAAAGTTAATGGCAAAAAGCTTACCCCAGAACTTGGTCATGTCCTTGTAGATTTGCTTTCCGGTCATAACATAGACCGACTCCATGATGGCAAGCAGGAACGCCATCCCCAGAGTCAATGGGACGAACAAAAAGTGATACATCGCAGTTAATGCGAACTGTAACCGCGATAGTTCGACGATATCAGTGAACATTGAGAACTCCTTTTTTCGCCAGGCTGACTGACGACAGTACGACACAGTGTACCGATGGTTGGGCTTAGCAAATCGTAGCCAACAAAACCGCAAATTCAGTCACCGTCCTGGCAGCCATTTATTTTTATAATCAATGGCGTTCTTCATGTTGCAGTTGTGTACCAATCCGGTTAACTTATTGTTAAGCTACAGCTAATAAAGTCATTGCTAATATTACTGATAATATTCGCCGTGCTCAATCGATTTATCGCACAATTTGCCTTGATAAATATCAACAAACCCTGCTCATTTTTTAATCAGCCGCTTTTGGGTTGACATAGATCAAATTTAACGAAATTCGTGATTCCCGCCGAAAAAGCTAAAAAAAACACTGTCTCAATGCATTTTATTGACTCATTCCCCCATCACGGAATGTTGTTTTTCTTTTGAACATGGTGTTGTCTCTTGCGTTAGAAAAACCCGTTTGCTTGCCCATGATGGGAATAGGGTTGATAGTCCCCAACTCACTGCTGCCCGGATGAAATCCCTGCCAAAATAATGTCACCCGACCGAAATCTGATTAGTAAAACTAATCCGAACTGACAATTTATATCGCTTCATCCATGACAAAGATTATCTATAATTCACCCGAAAAGTTGAGTGAGACGCCGAGTCGGTAAAACTCACACTTTCGATGAATTTTCTGTTTCCGTTCCAAAATGAGTGAGTCACCCGCAATGAGCCGTTTGCTGAAAAAAATAATTGCAATTTACCAACCTGCTTTTGCCGAACTGGCAAAAAATAACTGCTGAAACACGGTTATTTTGTGTTCAAACGCGGTTCGTCCGGTTTCAGATGCCCGGCATGAACCCGGCTAAGCCTGTGTAATTTGTCAACAAATTGTGAATGGATTCCAGCCGTTGGCGGTCGCAAAGCCTAAAAAACTTGCTGCTGACGGCGCACCAAAAAACAAAACGGGTCTGCCCTTTCGGTCAGACCCGTTTTTCATCCTATCAATGCAGGGGGCCATTCAGCCCAGCGCATCTTCCAGTTTGGCTTTCCAGATCGCCAGCGCCAACGCCGGTGTCCGCAGCACTTGCGGGGTTGGGATCCAACCTTGCTTGATCCGAGCAAATACATCAAAGCGCTCTGACTGACCCGCCATCGCTTCCGCCACAACTTTCCCGGCAATATTGGTCAGCCCGACGCCATGCCCGGTATAGCCGTGTGCAACGTAGATATCTTTCCCCAGATGCGCAATGTGCGGCATGTAAGAGCGGGTCACGGCAAACAGGCCGCCCCAGTGATAGTCCATTTTGACATCCGACAACTGCGGGAACACAGTGATCAACCGTTGGCGCAAGCGCTCCATCGAGTCTGCATATTCGCCGTTAAACGGATGATTTACCCCGCCAAACAGAATACGGCCATCCGCCGTCGGGCGGTAATAGTCCAGACAGTTATTCAAGTCCGACATCGCCATCTGATTGCTGATCGGCTGGCGCTCACCCAGCGGCTCAGTCACCGCAATATAAGAAGCCACCGGCAACACCACACTCTGCGCTTTGCGATCCAGACCGTCGAGATAAGCATTACACGCCAGCAGGACCTGCCGGGCTTTCACTTGCCCCTTGGCGGTATGGACCACATGGGGCTGGCCTTGTTCAATCTTGACCGCCGCGCTGTGCTCATAAAGCGAGGCCCCGAGGTCTTTCGCGGCCTGCGCCAGTCCCAGCGTGTAGTTCAGCGGATGCAAATGAGCACTGTTGGCATCGTACAACCCGCCCAGATAGCGTTCGGTGTGCGCCACTTGATGAATTTTTGACTGATCCCACCAACTGGCACTCGGATAGTCATAACGACTCTGTTTCAACTCGAGCCAGGATTGAAGCTCGGTTTCCTGGCCAGAGTTCAGCGCCAGCTCGATATAGCCTTGGCGGAAATCACAATCAATATTGAAACGTTCTATCCGCTCGCGGGCAATATCCACCGCTTCACAGGACAGATCCCACAACTGCTTGCCCCACGCCGGGCCGTAGGTCTCATCCACCTCACGCAGCCCCAGGCAATAGCCGACCAGGCACTGCCCGCCATTGCGGCCCGAGCCGCCCCAGGCCAGACGGCGGGACTCCAGCACCACTACCGAATACCCTTTCTGACGCAATTCAATCGCCGCACTCAGGCCGGTCATGCCACCGCCGATAATACACACATCCGCTTCAACGCTCTGATCAAGCGAAGGTTGCTCGGGAAACGGGTTCACCGTCGCCTGATAATAGCTCTGGATATAATCACTGTCTTTGAACATGCCGAGTTGCTCTTACCAATAACCTGAAAAAAAACGCGCGAATGTTGTCACGGGTGCATATCGGAGACAAGCAATTTATTATCGAGACTCGAGTCAAATTTATGAAATGATTGTTTTGACAGCGACCCGCCCTTTCCTATGATCCGCAATCCATTTCTGACTACCCGTCACAGGATGACCAACCATGACAAATTATCTCAAAGGGGTGACCGCACTTACACTTGCATTATCCGCATTTCCTCTCTCGGCCGCAGATAAGGTGCTGAACGTTTACAACTGGGCGGAGTATATGCCGACCGAGGTGTTGGAAGCATTCGAGAAGCAATACCAGGTCACCGTGAACTATTCGACCTTTGAAAACAACGAAGGGATGTACACCAAGCTGAAGTTGCTGGATAACAAAGGCTATGATGTGGTGTTCGCGTCGACCTATTTTATTGAAAAAATGGCCCGCGAAGGGATGCTGGCAACAATCGACAAATCCAAGATCCCGAACCTGGCGGATGTCTACCCCGGCCTGCTGAAACAGGAATTTGACCCAAGCAATGACTATTCCCTGCCGTATGTCTGGGGCGTGACGGGCATTGCGTATAACACCGACATGGTCAAAGCCGGCCAAGTGAAAGGCTGGCGTGATTTGTGGGCCAAGGACTTTGCCCTGCAGGTGATGCTGCTCGATGACGTCCGGGATGTCTTCGGCATGGCGCTGAAAGCCCAGGGGCACAGCATCAATACCCGTGACGAGTCAGAAATTAAGCAAGCCTACGAGTCCCTGCTGCAACTACGCCCGAACATTATCGTCTACAACTCCGATGCCCCGCATGTCCCTTACGTGACCGGCGAAGCCAACGTCGGCATGCAGTGGAACGGCAACGCCTATCTCGCCAAGCAGGAAATGCCGGAACTGGAGTTTATCTATCCGACCGAGGGTTCGATCCTGTGGATGGACAATTTCATCATTCCGGCCGGCAGCGAGAATCAGGATCTGGCACACGAGTTCATCAACTTTATCTATCAGCCTGAAAATCAAGCAAAACTCGTCGAAGAGTACGGCTTCCCGGCCCCGAACAAAAAAGCCAAGCAATTCCTGCCGCAGGCTGTGCAGGACAACCCGACGATTTTCCCACCCGAGGAAGACATCAATAAAGGGGAATTCACCAACGAAGTCGGTGATGCCATCCAGATCTACCAGAAATACTGGCAGATGCTCAAAAGCTGATCGGTTTGCCGCTCTAACCTCAGCGAGCCAAAAAACGCCAAACGCCCGGGTCCGTCACCGCCCGGGCAATCTTTCCTGTTTGGCCGCCATCACCGCGACCATGCCACGCCCTGCCGTAACTTTTCTTCACCTCAATTACATATTTATCTAACCTCGGTTCCAAGTTTTTTAAGTCCGGCGTGATAAACCAGCACCCCGGCTTGTCGCACCCGACATCTGTTCTAGGGTCAATGAAGAGTCAAGTCCGTCACCAAAGTCTAGTTTGACGGACATTCGCTCCGTAACACTACAAACCATACGTGCGTTGTGTTCAGCCGTCTTTTCCGTGGCTGTTGCTTTGGTTTCCGGCCGATATCCAACAGCACCACCCGGCCTTGCCCGAGCGTCAGTCGCAATGACCGAGATCGATAAAAGGACTTCCTATGACTGACGTCACTTCCCTTGCAGATGAACTCCACGGCCTGCTCCCCTATGAACAGGATGAGATCAGCCAGGCCTACATGCACTACTTGCAACATGGCTTACCCGGCACCCAGGTGGTGCCGAAAAATATCCTGATCGTCGGATGCGGCATCGCCGGCATGGTGTCCGCCACGCTACTGAAACAGGCCGGACACAACGTCACCATTGTCGAAGCAGCCAACCGCGTCGGCGGACGGATCAAAACCTTCCGCAATACGCCGGAAAAACGCTACTTTGAGGATGACAACCTGACGGGTGAAGCCGGCGCCATGCGCATTCCGGATATGCACAAACTGGTGCAATTTCTGATAGAAGATACCGGCGTCGACAAGCAGCTGTTTCTCAATCGCGCCATATCCAAAATCGATGCCACCTCAGACAAACTCACCCATCCGCTGCGTGACAACGACGGCAATGTCGATTTAAGCAACCTGCCGGCGACCGGCAATAACCTCATTCATGTCAACTACGCCCATACCACCCGGGCCGAGTACGAGCACAGCGAAGATGTCAGCCAACTGCTGAACTACGCACTCAAGGACGAGGAAAACCGGCAAGCCAGCCAATTACTGGAGGCCGCGATCGGCGAGCTGCGTCGGGAAGTGGCCGAAGACCCCAAATCGGCCTGGCCGAGAATTATCCAGCGCTATGGCGAGTATTCCATGCGCCGCTTCCTGAAAGAGAAACTGCCGGATCTTTCGGAAAATGCCATTGAGATGATCGGGGTGCTGGAGAACCTCGAATCACGGATGTCCTACTCCTTCATTCAGAGCTTTATCGAGCTGGCCATCATTACCCCCGATACCCCCTTCTGGCTCATTAAGGGTGGGACGGACAAATTCACCCAGGCCTACTTTGAAAAACACCGTCTGGACGACATCACCTTTCTCAACCAGACCCTGACCAACCTTTATCGCTGCGAGCAAACCGGCAAGGTCAAAATTACGACCGAAGTATCTTCGGAAGTGAACGAGCAAACCACGCGCGATCAAGAAATCGCGAAAATGCTGGCAAACCGCAGCTGGGATGAAGCCATTGTGACGATCCCGTTTTCCAGTTTGCGGATGGTGCACATCTGGCCGCAAATGAGCCAGGAAAAGCACAAGGCGATCCGGGAGCTGCACTATGATGCTGCGACCAAAGTGCTGCTAGAGTTTCGCGAGCGTTTCTGGGAAACAGAAAACCAGATTTACGGCGGCGGTTCAGTCACGGATCTGCCGAACCGATTCATGTACTACCCGAGTGAGCGCATGGGCTCCGGCAAAGGTGGCGTAATGCTGGCCAGCTACTCCTGGGCCGACGATGCCCGGAAATGGGATTCCATGACAGAGTACGAACGCTTCTGCTATGCACTGGAAAATGTCGCCATCACCCACGCCATTCATGAGCCGGATGCCGATTACGCCACCCGGCGCAAAGCCCAGCAGAAAATCCGGGATCTCTGTGTCTTTCAGCCCGAGCGCTATCGCCATGATCAGGACCGGATTGTCGGCGCCGCGACCGTTAGCTGGATGAACAACCCCCATGCCTTCGGCGAAGCCGCCATCTTCTATCCGGGACAACTGGAACTCCTGCACCACGCCATCATCCGTTCCGAATGGGCCGATCCCCAGACTCAGCGCCCAATCCTGCACTTTGCCGGCGAACATGCCTCGCTGAAACACGCCTGGATTGAAGGTGCTATTGAATCAGCGGTCAATGCCGCGCTGCTGGTCAATGAAGATCCGCTCCCGACACTGACCCCGGGGGTGAACGCATGAGCCCACGCTTACCCTATTTCGACCAGCCCGAAGGACTTGACCCAGAAGGCTGCCGGGTCTACGACCAGATCCACCAGAGCCGCGGCCATGTGGTCGGCGTTTTTGCCCTGCTGCTCAACAGCCCATCGTTGGCTGAATATACGGCGCAGCTGGGCGGCTACTTACGCTTTGAAACTCAGTTACCCCCACCCGTCAAAGAGCTGGTGATCCTGACCACGCTGCGCGAACACCTGTGCCAGTTTGAATGGGCAGCCCACGAAACAGCAGCCCGAACTGCCGGGATCCCCGTCTCACTGATTGAGCAGATCAAAGCCAAAGCGCCGATCGCCCCGGGGCAGCTTGCCGGAGTCAATGCCGCGGTCCTGATCCACAGCATTCGGGAACTGATTGAGCAGAAACGGATCAGCGATGCCAGCTACCGCGCACTGACGGCAGATTTTAGCGCCCGCGAGATCACCGACATTGTTGCCCTGGCTGGCTATTACGCCATGGTGTCATGCATCTTGAACGCTGCCGAGCTGGCCGCCCCGGCAAACCGGCCGCATCTGCCGGAACCGGATCGCCACGCTTCCCCCAGCAACCGGACCCTGACGGAGTGATCCGTATCGCCGGTGCCGGGCACCGGCGAATCCGGGACCATCCGAACCCATGCTTCACCTGTTTGCCAACACAAAAAATTCATCAGGAGACACGCAATGTCGGCCAACCTCAATCAAACCAATATTGAAATTGATGACCCCAACTTCCGGGCCGTGTTTCACAACCTGCAAGGCAACATTCTCAAAGGCCATGGCCGGGAGCATTCGCGCCATCTGTTTTTTGCGCTCCGGGGCGACGCCCGCCAGAACCGGCAAGCGATCCGCCAACTGGCGGAGAAAGTCACCTCGGCCCTGGATCAGCACCAGCAACAAATGTCATTCAAACAAACCGGCCAGGCCCACCTGTTTGTCAACCTGATGCTCAGCGCCGGCGGTTACCAGCAGTTAGATATTGACCCACAAGACTGGCCGGACGATCCGGCTTTCCGGGCCGGGATGAAAGATCTGCAAACCCCGTTCGATACCTTGCCTCGCGGCGATCACACGCCGACAGCCAATCCGCTCAATGACGATATCCGCCAGTGGGAAACCGGCTTTCAGGGCCGTATCGACGGGATGCTCCTGCTAGCGCTCGGTGGCGTGGATGCCGAGCATGCCGAACAGGTGCTGGAGGCAGAAATCCAAGCGTTACAACACACCTGTGGCGACACGCTGGACATCGTGCTGATCCAGCGGGGCCATGTGATGCGCAACGACAAAGGCCAGGTGATTGAACATTTCGGATTTGTGGACGGTGTCAGCAACCCGAAGTTCCTGTTCAGTGATCTCAACGAAGAATTTCGCAACGGCGGCTACAGCCGCAATGATCCCAGTGCGCCGCTGAACCTGGTGCTGACCAAAGATCCGGGGGGCGATGCCGACAGCTACGGCAGCTATGTGGTCTACCGCAAGCTGCAACAGAACATCAAGGGATTCTGGGATCACCTGACCCTGCTGGCTAATCACCTATCAGAAACCAGCCCGACTCAAGTGGACGCCGAATATGCCGGCGCCCTGTGTGTCGGCCGCTTCAAAGACGGTACCCCGATTTCCGAGCAGGGTAATGATGGCTGGAGCAACCTGTTTAACAACTTCAACTACGACGAGGACGTCGATGGCCTGCGCTGCCCGCTCCACGCCCACACCCGCAAAACCAACCCGCGCGGCGACACCGTACGCCAGTTTAACTCGCCGCCCACCATTGAGCGCAGCCGCCGGATTGTCCGGCGCGGGATCAGCTACGGCGATACCGAGCTCAATCCGACGCAGGAATGGACCGATGCCGGCCTGCTGTTCCTGTGCCTGCAAGCCAGCATTGTCGATCAGTTTATCTTTATGCAGCACACCTGGTGTAACAATGCCGGATTCGTCCGCCAGGGAACCGGCATCGACCCGCTGGTCGGCCAGTCCCCGGCCGATACCGCACCTGCGCCCCAGCAATGGCGCGCCAAGTGGAGCAATCCGAACGCCGATACCACCGAGTTCTCATTCGCCGGCTTTGTCAGAAATCGCGGCGGTGAATACTTCTTTATGCCGAGCCTGGATTTCCTGCGCCAGCTCGCCCCCCCGCAAGGAGCGTGATATGACCATCCAACCTGAGCATCAATCCGGTCCGACAGCGGCCCGCTACATCCTCGATACCCTGCTCCGGCACGGCGTTGCGCATCTGTTTATGGTACCGGGTGGCGTTGTCGATCCGTTTCTCGACGAATTCGGTGAAGATGAGCAACAAATGAAAGCCATCGTCGCAGCCAATGAAGCCGGAGCCGCCTATATGGCAGACGGCTATGCCCGGGCCAGCGGTAAGTTCGGCGTGTGTATGGGGATTGGCGGCCCCGGCATCGCCAACATGGTCGGCCCGCTGGCCGCGGCCTACAGCGATGAGTCCCCGCTGCTGGTACTGGCCGGTGAAATCCCCACCGAATGGATGGGCAGAGGCGGCTTCCAGGATGCCAGCGCGGCCGGGATCAACGATATCGGATTTCTCGCATCGGTCACCGCCTCAGCCCAAACCATTCCCGAAGCCCGGATGGTGCCCCACCTGCTGGATATGTCCCTGCGTACCATGCTCGGCCGCACCCCGCGTCCGGTCAGTCTCAGCCTGCCGAAACAAATTCAGACCCAGCCCGTGACCGTCAACTCGCAACCCAGGTTCCATCAACCACAATCACTGGTATCAACCCAGTGTCCACGAACCCTGGATCCCGGGGCCACACAAAGCTTATGCCAACGCTTGGTACAGGCCTGCGAACAAGGAGCTCCGCATGTCACAATCCTGGCCGGTAGCGGCGCCCTGCGCTCCGGCGCGACGCAGTCACTAATCCGCTTTGCTGAGCGGTATCAGATCCCGGTTGCGACCACGCTGAAAGCCAAAGGCGTTTTTCCGGAAAACCACCCGCTCTCGCTCGGCGTCTTCGGCTATGCCGGCACCCGCCACGCCACCCTGGCCCTGCTCAACGATGCGCCGGATGAAGCAACCGCGCCGGATCAGGCCATTGCCGACAACCACCTGTTGCTGGTACTCGGCTCCAGTCTCAATCAGCGCGACACCATGCGCTGGGATGGTCACCTGACGCCGAAATGCGGCATTGTGCAGGTCGATATAGAACCGACCGCGTTTTCACGCAACTATCCAATCGAAGTGGCCATCAACGGCGATATCACCACTGTGCTGGAGTGGCTCCTGGCCACCGGTCAACAACAGCAGCTCACCCCCTTGCTGGCCTCCAATGCCAACCGGCAAGCCTGGCTCGACAGCATCACCCGGCAGCCGCGGTTTTATGACGAGGCCAACCGGCGAAGCGATGCCTCACCCATGCATCCGGCCCGGGTGATCCGTGAGTTACAGCAAATCGCCCCACCTGAAACCGTGGTGATCGGCGATTCCGGCGCGCACCGGGCGTTTCTCGGCCATTACTGGCAGAGCCAGGGGCCGCGCCAGTATTTAACCGCCACCGCACTGGCACCGATGGGCTGGGCCATTCCGGCCGGGATCGGCGCCAAAGTTGCGAATCCCGACAGTCCCTGCGTGATCGTGACCGGCGACGGATGCATGCTGATGAACGGCATCGAGATCCAAACTGCTGCCCGCCACCAGCTCCCGCTGATTGTGGTGGTGATCAACAACAGCGCCCTCGGCAATGTCTTTCTCCGGGCCCAGACCCCGATCGCCAAAACACTGACCACACTCACCACCCACAACTGGGCCGAGTTTGCCCGCGCCCTGGGGGGCGACGGTGTCGTAGTCGATGATCCGGCCGATCTGGGCCCGGCGCTGGATCGCGCCTTTGCCGCCAAAGGCCCTTTTGTGATTGATGCCCGGTGTGATCCGTCTTTCCCGACCCCGATTAACCCGTGGCGCACAGAAATCGAACACCCGAACTGGGCTGAAGATTAATCCGGGCCGATGCCCCTTTGAATCACGACAAGGAATCCATCATGGCAAGTCTTCCGTTAATTGAACGCAGCGATCTGGATGCTCAGGGCCAGCAGATCTACGACACCTTAATCGGCCCGCGCGACGGATTGTCCGGCATGTACCGCACCCTGATGAACCACCCCATTCTGGCCCAGCATGTCGGCCAACTGGGCACCTATGTCCGCTACGAAAGCCGCCTTGCCGGCGACCTGAGAGAGCTGGGGATTCTCGCTACCGCCCGCGAGTTGGGCGCACCGTTTATCTGGGAAAAGCACCTGCGCCCGGCCGAACGGGCGGGCCTGCCCGCATCGGTGGTCGAACAGGTACTGACCGGCGATCTCGCAACCGCCGACATGGCGCCGCGCTACCGCTATACTTGGCAAGTTGCGCAAGATGTAGTCCACCAGCGCAGCATTGCCCACAAAACCCAGGATGCCCTGATCCATAACATCGGCGTAGAAGGTTTACTGGATCTGGTGGTGGCCTGCGGCATGTACCGGATGATCAGCACCGTGGTGTTTTCCTTTGATGTGCCCCGCCCGGATCCAGACATACCTCCCGAGTTCTAAGTGCGGCTACCTCGTGTGGCAACCTGCAACGGCAACGAACACGGAAACTAAAACAGCCACCGACCCAAACAAAACGCCCGGGGCGATCATCGCTCCGGGCGTTTTTAAATTTCGTATTTTCGGTACGGGGTAGATAATTCATGCCCCCACCGCACGGCATTCGCGGCGGCTTTGTCAGGATTCCGGCAGATCAAGCCCAAAGTGGAGATAGGCGCGATGGGTCGCAATCCGGCCCCGCGGGGTGCGCTGCAAATAACCCTGCTGGATCAGATACGGCTCCAGTACATCTTCAATGGTATCTTTTTCTTCGCCAATCGCCGCGGCCAGGTTGTCCAGACCAACCGGCCCGCCCATAAACTTGTCGATAATCGCCATCAGCAACTTGCGGTCCATATAATCGAATCCGCTGCTGTCGACGTCCAGCATATCCAGGGCTTTTGCCGCGATATCCGGTGAGATATGGCCGTCCCCTTTAACTTCGGCGTAATCCCGAACCCGACGCAGCAGGCGGTTGGCAATCCGCGGGGTGCCCCGCGCACGCATCGCCACTTCCATCGCCCCGGCTTCTTCCATCGACAGGCCCAGACAGTTGGCACTCCGATTGACGATATCTTTCAGATCGTCCACCTTGTAATACTCCAGACGCTGGGTGATCCCGAAACGATCCCGCAGCGGTGAAGTCAGCGAGCCGGCCCGGGTCGTCGCGCCAATTAGGGTAAACGGCGGCAGATCAATTTTAATCGAGCGGGCGGCCGGGCCTTCACCGATCATGATATCAAGCTGATAATCTTCCATCGCCGGATACAGCACTTCTTCCACCTGCGGGCTCAGGCGGTGGATCTCATCGATAAACAGCACATCATTTTCTTCCAGGTTGGTCAGCAACGCGGCCAAATCCCCGGCTTTTTCCAGCACCGGTCCGGAGGTGGTGCGGATACTGACCCCCATTTCGTTGGCAACAATGTTCGCCAGAGTCGTTTTCCCCAGTCCCGGCGGCCCGAAAATCAGCAGATGATCCAGCGCCTCATCCCGCAGCTTGGCCGCCTGAATGAAGATTTCCATCTGACCCCGGACATGATCCTGGCCCTGATAATCCTGGAGCAGCTTGGGGCGGATTGCGCGGTCAATTACCTCTTCCTCACGGGTGGTCGGAAAATCACTGGCAACCAGTCGATCGGCTTCAATCATGGTCCATTACCTTTAACCCATTCACCTTCAATCCGTCCCCTTAAACCATCGAGCGCAGCGCTTCGCGGATCACCGCTTCGCTGCTCATGTCCGGCTTGGCGACCTGCGAAACCACTTTCGAGGCCTGCTGCGGTTTGTAGCCCAGCGCAATCAGGGCGCTGACCGCTTCGTCTTCCGCACGCGCAGCCGAATCATCGACCACCGGCGCATTGGACGCCGCAGTATCCAGTGCCGGGGTAAACAGATCGCCTTCGCCCCAGCCTTTCAGGCGGTCTTTCATTTCAACCACCAGGCGCTCGGCGGTTTTCTTGCCGACCCCCGGGATTTTCACCAGGGTGGTAATATCTTCATTTTCCACACTGAGCACGAACTGGCTGGCCGTCATCGCCGACAGGATGGCCAGGCCCAACTTGGGACCAACACCATTGGCTTTAATCACTTCACGGAACAGCTGGCGCTCGCTTTTCTTGTTGAAGCCGTACAGCAGCTGCGCATCTTCGCGCACCACAAAGTGGGTCGAAATCACCGCTTCCTGACCGACTTCCGGCAACTCATAAAAACAGCTCATCGGCATCTGAACTTCATAGCCAATGCCACCCACCTCAAGCAACACTTCAGGCGGTTGTTTTTCGATAATGATTCCACGCAGTCGGCCTATCACAGCAACATCTCTTTATTGATTCACAAAATAGGCTTTAGGATAGTAAAGAGCTGGATGTATATCCAGCTCTTTTTTAGGGGACGGCTGTCAGCAACTCAGGCGAATGTCGATCGCAGAGACACGACGGCATTGAGGCTGTCGGCGAGCGCTTTGAGGGTTTCGACCTGTTCCGCGAGCTGGGCGCCCTGCACCGCTACGGAATCCGAGACTTGGTTGGTCTCCACCACACTGCTGGCCACCGCGCCACTGGCACTGTTGAGCTCCTGCAGCGCGCTGACTTGTTGGTTCATAATATCAGCCAGCCGGCGAACATCGGTGGAAATACCACCCACCTCATCAATAATGCGGGTCAGCTCCGAGGCACTGGCTTCAATCACCGCCTGCCCCTGCTGCACTTCCAGGCGGCTTTTTTCCAACAAGGCACGGATTTCGACCGCCGAGCTGTTACTTTTCGCCGACAACTCCCGAACCTGATCGGCAACCACGGCAAATCCCCGGCCTTGCTCACCAGCACGGGCCGCTTCAATCGCCGCGTTCAGGGCCAGCAGATTGGTCTGCTCGGCAACGGACGTGATGAGATCCGCCACCGACATAATTTCATCATTACTGCTCTGGATTTTGGCAATCGCCTCGGTCGAGGCGCTCAGCGACGCTGAGCTTTTCTCAGCCTGCTCACGAATGGCATCACTGCGACTGGTCAGCTCGGTGACAAAGCGATCAGACTCCTCAACCCCGGCCGTCATCTGGGCCAGTTGCTGGCTCATCTGCTCTGCCGCACTGGCTTGAGATTCACAGTTCACGTTCAGATCCGTCACCTGTTGGTGCAACTCCCCGGACTGTTGCTCCAACTGCTCAGCCACCTGGCCGAGCTGAACCGCATTGTCGCTGGCCTGCTCCAGTACCGTGGAGAGCTGGCGTTCGCCTTCTCTGGCCTGCGTAGCAATCTGCTCACTCGATTGCATGGCCTGCTCGGAAGCCTGAATCGCATCCTGGCGCTGCTTCACCGTATACGCCTGCGCGATACCGATCACCACCAAGGGCAGCAGCACCCCAGACCAGATTTCCATGGCCGCAGCGGATTCCGTCAGCACCAACGTCGGGAATGACTGCCCGGACAGGTGATGGGTGATCATCCAGGCGGACACACACACCACTGCAACACTCCACAACGCAGCCATCAGCGGCCGGGCGGCCAGGAAGAAGGCCACGATCAGCAGCGGCATCCAGAACGACTGGGTCGAGACCACAATCCCGCCACTCTGATAAACGATATTGGTGGCGTGGATCACCATCCCGAAGAACCCGATATTGAGCGCCAGTTCCGGCGCGCGGAACACGCGGAGGATTGCACCGGCAAACAACTCACAGCCGATCAGCGCCAGCGACGTCATCACCAACAACTGGTGATCGTGGCTGAACCACTTGATCAGGCTGTAGGCGCCAACGAAAAAAGACAGGAGGGTAAAGAACAGCAAGGTGTCCACATAGCGGGCCTGCTCGCCCTGCCAGTCGGAGGCCGCAGGCAGAAACAGGCCCCGCCATATTGCCAATGGGGTCATTTTATTATCCTTTCCAGAGAGTTATTAACTTGTATGACCTCTGACCAATATAGTCATGAAACATTATATTAACAAAGTAAAAAAGCAGCTCGGGGCTGCTTTTATGATCGAGGTATCATTCTGCTGACGTACAAAAATGCCATCAGCACATGTCCAGAGCCCCTCAGCGGTAGCGGCCCCGACGGGCACCACTGGCCCGGCCGGCCATCGCAATCAGGGTTTTATGGGTATGGGCGTGACAAATCGCTACCGCCAGTGCATCCGCCGCATCGGCCTGCGGTTTTCCCGGTAAATTAAGCACCGAGCACACCATATGCTGAACCTGGGCTTTATCCGCCCCGCCCTGACCCACCACGGCCTGTTTAATCAGCCGCGCCGCGTACTCACTGACCGGTAAGTCAGCATTGACTGCCGCGACAATCGCACTGCCGCGCGCCTGGCCCAGCTTCAGTGCCGAGCTGGCATTTTTGCCCATGAAGACCTCTTCAATGGCAAAATAATCCGGCTGGAACTGGGTGATCACCTCCGACACCCCGGCATAAATCTGTTTCAACCGGCCCGGGATATCGTCGACTGAAGTGCGAATGCAGCCGCTGCCCAGATATTCCAGGTGTCTCCCCGCCTGGCGGATAACGCCGTACCCGGTGATCCGAGAGCCGGGGTCAATTCCTAAGATGACTGACATTCAGTCACACTCCTGTATTGCATCGCCACCCTGTGCCTCCTCCAAAACTGCTGCAGTTTTTTCTGTCACAAAGGCAGGAAATCGCTCGATAATGGGCAACATTTTCACACTTTTTCAGCATTGAATCCATTGCGCCCCCGCCAAGCGCCTTAAATAGCAGCAACCTTGCATCAGACCGCAAAGATTCCAATCGATACGTTGATTCCGGTCACCCTGAAGACATGCCGTGCCCCAGGGATCAGAACACTTGCCGTGCCCCCATCTGCTGATCAACCACATGGCAATAGTGATCCAGAAACTCGCGCCAGGGCGCCAACAACTGTTCATCTTCAACCGTCTGTTGCAAGCTCAGCCAGGGTTGCATACAAGTCTCTTTCGATTCGGATTCTGAGAGCCGGATAAACAGCGACTCTGACGGCACCACTCGGAGTAAGGCGACCATTGACTCTAAATATTTCAATCGAAACTGCTCAAACTTCCCCTGCTGATACGCAATTTGGGAGATCAGCATATAAATCAGCGTATTCTGGATCCGGGCACTTCTGACCGGCACGGTTAACAGCTCATACGCCATATCGAGATTCCCGAGCCGGTAATACAAAATCCCCAGCCACATCGACAGCTCATCCGGTAACGGCGTGAACTGCGTCTGGATCCGGCTCACAGCGGTTTGCAACACTTCAGGATCGTGCTCCAGCAGCGCCAGCCGACGGGCCAGATAAACCGCAGAAAACTCATCCAGGGCGGGAGCTGACAACACCGCCTGCGCGTCGTTCAGGTGTATCACCTCTTCCCGCTGCCTGGCTTGCCAGTCATAGCTAATCGGCAGCGGCAGATTGAAATAACGGGCCAAATCCTGATGAATGGGGAGCAGGCTGGCGCTGAGATCGGCGGGGTTGATTTGATAGGTGGCATCAAACACCTGCTTCTCGGTGCTGGCAAATAACAGGCGCACCTTGGCCTGAAGGAAATCGCTGTTCGGAATGTCTTTCACCCGCATGTCCAGGGTGTAGTCACTGGTCCGGATATGCCTCGCCCCAGGCCAGTACATAGAGTCATCAATCAATTCGACGAAATAACCCGGCACATCCTGATTGGCGATATCCGTGTACGGATACTCAATTTGCTGCTCCAGCATAATGGCTTTGATGCTCTGGCGATGCGCCCGGGCCTGCTCCCCCACCGCGTCAATCCGGTTGAGCAACAGCTCGACTTTGGGAATCCATTGCTGCTGCCGTGATTTTTGCGCATGACTTTGCGTTTCATGCCAATAGAGCATGGCAAAGCCGAGCGCGCAGCAAGCCAGTAACAGGCAAAGGCCGTGGCTCAGTTGAAACCGGGGCCATCGCCCGGACCGAACCGGGGCACTTGAATCGCTTGTGCCCTGGCCCATCCGTGACAGGGTATCTGCCTGCGGTTCGATTTCCTGTCGCTCAATTTCCTGCGGCGTATGAAGCACTACCTCCGCCGGAGTGGCGCATTGCGCGGTGTCCAGCCGGATATAAGTCGGACTGAAAAAATAACCCTTTCTGGGATAGGTGACCAAAATCTTGGTGGCATCTTCATCCGGCAGGTGTTTTTGCAGTAACGCCCGCAGGGTCGATATCCGGTTCGTCAGCACATTTTTCGAAATATAGCGACTGTTCCAAATCGCCTGGATCATGGCTTCGGAAGACAGCGGCGTACCGACACTCGACAGCAACACTTCCACCAGCTCGGCCGTGCGGGGCTCCAAATCAATCGGCGTCCCTCCTGAGAAAAACTGCCGCGAGGCGGGATCGTACTGCAGCCCCGCGATCCAAATCCGCTGCTGGGTTGTTTTTGCGTCGTGAATGATGTCATGCATGAGGAGAACTAACTTTAGGGTGAAAATCGCTGCCGGATTGCCCGGCTCTGCCGCTTCCAACTTGGCTTGAAGGCGTCAATATTATGACACCCTGCCGTTTTGATGCATACCCCGAAAGGGCTGTTCCCGGTGGTATCCCCACCACCGGACCGTCGGCCTTGGCTAACTGCATCCAATCCACCCGCTTCACCCGGGCGTAAAACAAGAAAACAAAAATCTTATATTTCAATCAATTAAATATTTATTAAGGAAACATGTGTGTTTGTGTTTTCACCTCTCGCCAAGCCCTGGCTAACCTGTCCGTCCTGAACCGATATTCACCCCCGGGCCACCACGCCCCCGGCATCGGCGCAGCGCGCGACGAACGCCGCCTTGGGTGTCCCCTCTCAAATAATCACGAACGGAACCGAACAATGATGAAAAATATGACCATGGCCCTGCTGGCCGGCCTGCTTCTCTCAGGCTGCGCCCGGCACATGATTCAGCAAGCGCAACTCGATCAGGTCAACTCGGTCGCAGTCGTCATGTACGCAGTCCCGCAAACCATCATTGCGGATGAGCGCAAGCCAACCGACATCAATGGCGACAAAGACATCGGCATCGCCGTCGACCCGCTAGCCATTGCCGGTCAGTTGCTGGGTGGAACCACCCAAAAGGTCCTGAATGTTTTCGATAACATGGCGGACATCCAGCAGGAAATCGACGGCAACGAAGCGGCCAATCTGACCCTCGCCGCTATGATCGCCGAGCTGCATCAACAGCAACCATGGCAGTTCCTGACTCCTGAACAGGTTGCGGCAAATCCTGAGTACCAAAGCCTGAGCGCCGGCTTGTTGCAATCGCAGAGCATTCAGCTACAGCAGAACATCCGTCGCGACGCCGGAGTCCCGGACGGCTACCTGAACCTGGGGCTCCCTTACAGCCATGGTGAGCTGATCAATTATTACGATTACCCGGAGTTTCGTCTGTGGGTCGAGAAAACCGCCCAGGCGCTCCAGGTTGATGCTGTGATGCTGGTTCATGACACCGGCTTCGCGACCGACCAACAGAGCCTGTTTCGCGGTGGCGACTGCTTTACTAAATCGGCGTTCCACGTCGCAATGTTCAACCGCCGGGGCGAGCTGATTGTCGACACCCGAGGAACGTTTGAGGAAACGCCGGAAATTCCACAACAAGGTTGCGTCAACGGCATGTTCCACAAAGCGGACTATAAAGCAGCATTGTTTGAACACGGCACCACGCAAGCCCGGGTGATTGCTGAGCGCCTCAAGTCATCCTGAGCCCGATAAAAAAACACCGCCTCTCCCCAAGGCTAATGGGGAGAGGCGGTGTTTGGATGCGGCTCACAAACCGCAGACAAATTGTGCCGGTTACAGCTGCGCCGCCACCTCATCAGAGATATCGCCGTTGTGGTAGACTTCCTGGACATCATCCAGATCTTCCAGCGCGTCAATCAGACGCAGCAGTTTCGGTGCGGTGTCCGCATCCAGATCCGCTTTGGTTGACGGCACCAGGGTCACTTCTGCGTTCTGCGCTTCAAAACCCGCCGCATCCAGCGCATCTTTCACCGGACCGAAATCAGCCGGTGTGGTGTAGACATCCATCGAACCGTCATCATTGGTTTCAACGTCTTCTGCACCGCCTTCCAACGCCGCTTCCATCACCGCGTCTTCATCCAGGCCCGGTGCGTAAGAGATCACCCCTTTCTTGTCGAACAGGTAATTGACGCTGCCGTCGGTACCCAAGTTGCCACCGGCTTTGGAGAACGCGTGACGCACACCGGAAACGGTGCGGTTACGGTTATCGGTCATACATTCAACCATCACCGCCGTCCCGCCCGGACCGTAACCTTCGTAGATCACGGTTTCCATGTTTTCGTCACCCTCACCACCGGCCCCCCGGCTCACTGCGCGGTTAACCGTGTCACGGGTCATGTTGTTGGACAACGCTTTATCAATCGCCGCACGCAAACGTGGGTTGTTGTCAGGTTCGCCGCCGCCTTCTTTGGCAGCAACCACGATTTCACGGATCAGCTTGGTAAAAATCTTACCGCGTTTGGCATCCTGTGCTGCTTTACGGTGTTTGATATTGGCAAATTTACTGTGACCAGCCATGTCATTCTCCGGATTAAATTGGGCAATCTCTTGACCAAGTTTTACAACTTTAAGGTTTATACCCAAACCGCCTCAGATGACGCATTTAATGAGTTTGCTTGGGTATACACGTTAGAAACAAATACGTGTTAGAAACAGATGCACGTTAGAAACGAAGACTGGCCTTTCGGCCAGTCTGAATAAGGTGTCGTGTTAAGTTACACGTTTTCCTGTGGTTTCTTTGCTTCTTTCACCGCAATCGCCAGCTCTTCCAGAGCCGCCGGGTTCGCCACGCTTGGCGCGTCGGTCAGCAGACATGCCGCCGCCGTTGTTTTCGGGAACGCAATGACGTCACGGATGTTCTCAGTGCCACACAGCAGCATCACCAGGCGGTCCAGGCCGAAGGCCAGACCGGCGTGCGGTGGTGTCCCGAACTTCAGGGCATCCAGCAGGAAACCGAACTTCAGGCGTTGCTCATCGGCATCAATGCCCAGGATATCAAAGACCGCAGACTGCATCTCAGCGTTGTGGATACGGACCGAACCGCCACCCACTTCGTAACCGTTGATCACCATGTCGTAAGCATTGGAGTTCGTTCCGGCCGGGCTCGCTTTCAGCGCTTCCGGCGTCACGCCCAGTGGTGAAGTGAACGGGTGGTGCATCGCGTGCAGGTTGCCTTCGTCGTCTTCTTCGAACATCGGGAAGTCAACAACCCACAGTGGTGCCCAGGCGTTGGTGTCGGTCAGTTCCATATCGTTGCCCAGCTTCAGACGCAGGGCGCCCATCGCTTCTTCCACGATACGTTTCTTGTCTGCACCGAACAGGATGATATCGCCAGATTGCGCCTGCGTGCGGTCCAGCAGTTGAGCGACCACCTCTTCATTGAGGAATTTCGCAACCGGTGACTGAACCCCGTCGAATCCGGCGTCACGGTCGTTGACCTTCATCCACGCCAGACCTTTGGCACCGTAGATGCCAACGAACTTGGTGTATTCGTCAATTTGCTTACGGGTCAGCGCAGCGCCACCTGGGACACGGATCACCGCAACACGGCCTTTTTCGTCGTTGGCCGGGCCGGAGAACACTTTGAAGTCCACATCTTTCAGGATGTCGGCAACGTCAACCAGCTCCAGCGGGTTGCGCAGATCCGGCTTGTCCGAACCGAAACGACGCATCGCTTCAGCGTACGGCATCACCGGGAAAGTACCCAGATCCACATCCAGCAGCTCTTTCCACATTTCCGCGATCATACGCTCCGTCACGTCACGCACCTGATCGGCACTCATGAACGAGGTTTCGATATCGATCTGGGTAAATTCAGGCTGACGGTCAGCACGCAAGTCTTCATCACGGAAACATTTAACGATTTGGTAGTAGCGGTCAAAACCGGACATCATCAGCAGCTGCTTGAACAGCTGTGGTGACTGTGGCAGCGCATAGAAGCTGCCTTTGTGCACGCGGCTCGGTACCAGGTAGTCACGGGCACCTTCCGGTGTCGCTTTGGTCAGAACCGGCGTTTCGATATCCAGGAAGTCGTGGTTATCCAGGAAACGGCGCACGAAGCTTGACGCTTTGGCACGCAGCTTGATGCGATCGCTCATTTCCGGACGACGCAGATCCAGGTAGCGGTATTTCAGACGCTGCTCTTCGGTGTTCTTCTGGTTGAAGTCCAACGGCAGGACATCAGCGCTGTTGATAATTTCCAGACCTGTGGCCAGTACTTCAACTTCACCGGTGGCCATATCTTTGTTGATTTGACTTTCCGGACGTGTGCGCACTTCACCGATCAGGCGGATACAGAACTCGTTGCGCAGGTGGTTTGCCACGTCGAAGACATCTTTCATATCCGGATCGACGACTACCTGAACAATACCTTCACGATCTCGCATATCAATGAAGATAAGACCGCCTAAATCACGGCGACGGTTAACCCAGCCGCATAACTCTACTGTTTGTCCTGCTAGGGACTTGTTCAGGTGACCACAATATTGGGTGCGCATATGAATTTCCCGATCTGTTTACTTAACTCTCCTGTGCGCGCCTTCGCTCAGCGAATTGGATTGGGGGCACAGGCTGGTTCAATCCCCGGCCGCTTTGGTTAATCTTTATCCGAAATAAAGCTTTGAGGCCGCCGGGAGGCGAAAATAACGAGGTATTATAAAGCAAAAACGTCACTGTAGGAAAAACCCCGGGCGGAAATCAAGCAAAAAGACACCGCTCACCTTGCCGGATTTGACCTGACCCGGCCAGACTCTTCACAATAAGCCCTTCACGTCCGGGTAACGACAAGCCACGGACCCGTGCGTACGATCAGGGTTTCGCCTGAGTACGCGTCATCCACAGACAGGAACACCGATCATGCCCGCAGCTTCCGCCCGCCCTTTACGCCTTGGCCTGGCCATGTGGTCACACAGCCACTGGCAGCACAGCCTATACGGCGCGGGCTGCAAAAGCGGCGAGCGCCTGGCCCGCTATGCCGAGATCTTTGATACCGTCGAAGGCAACACCACCTTTTATGCCACCCCGGCCATCACCACCGTACGCAAATGGGCAGCGGCCACCCCGGAGGGCTTCCGGTTTACCTTCAAGCTGCCTTCGGCCGTCACCCACCAGCACCAGCTGAGCCATTGCGATCAGCTGCTGGCCGATTTCTTCTCGGTGATGGAGCCGGTGGCGCACAAAGTGGGGATCTGGAAAATACAGCTTCCGGCCAGCTTCGGACCGGCCGCCCTGCCGGCACTGGAGAAATTCCTGCGCCGCTTGCCGGCCCGGTTCACCTGCGGCGTCGAAGTGCGCCATCCGGCATTTTTCGCCAAGGGAGAGGACGAACAAGCCCTCAACCGCCTGCTCATCGCACACCAGGCCAACCGGATCATCATGGACAGTCGCCCGGTATTTGCGGCCCCGCCGACCTCCGAGGCGGTGATCGACGCCCACCAGAAAAAGCCGCAGGTGCCGGTGCATGCCATTGCCACCGCCGACCAGCCTGTGATCCGCTTTATCGGCCACCCCGACGATTTGAGCAACGATCCCTTCTTTGCCAACTGGCTGGCCCGGTTGCCGCTGTGGCTGCGTGAGGGCAAACAACCTTACCTGTTTATCCATACCCCGGATAACAACCAGGCGCCGGAGCTGGCCGTTCGGCTATACGCCCAACTCCGGCAACAAATGGCGCAACAGATTGCCCTGCCCGACATCGCCCTGCCGCCTTCCGCCGACAGCGCACAATTTCAGTTGCTCTGAGCGAGCAAGGCCGAGCGCACAATTGGCTAAAGACAAATGGCCGCATTTTCTCTACAATACGCGGCCTTTCCGCCAGTGACGGAGCACACGGCGTCACTTCAGGGTTCCCTGTGCGGGATCCGGTTCGTATATAGTTAAGAGGTTCGTGATAATGGCAGGCCGCGATAACATTTTTGCTGCGCCCATCGACAAACTCGGCGATTTCACCTTCGATGCACGGGTGGCCGAAGTTTTCCCGGATATGATCCAGCGCTCGGTGCCGGGCTACAGCAACATCATCTCGGCAATCGGGATGCTGGCTGAGCGCTTTGCCAAGCCACACTCCAACATTTACGACCTGGGCTGCTCCCTGGGCGCCGCAACTCTGTCGATGCGCCGCCACATTCAGCAGGAAGGCTGTGAAATCATTGCGGTCGACAACTCCGCCGCCATGGTCGAGCGCTGCCGTCTGCATCTCGACGCCTACCGCTCCGATACCCCGGTCCGGGTGATTGAAGCCGATATCCGCGATATCGAGATCAGCGACGCCTCTGTCGTGGTGCTCAACTTCACCCTGCAATTCCTGGCGCCGGAAGACCGCCGCACCCTGCTGGAAAACATCTACGCAGGATTACGCCCGGGCGGTATTTTAATCCTGTCGGAAAAATACGTGTTCGAGAACGAGCCAGCCCACGAGTTGCTGATTGATCTGCACCACGACTTCAAACGCGCCAACGGCTACAGCGAGCTGGAGATCAGCCAGAAGCGCAGCGCGATTGAAAACGTCATGCGTCCGGACAGTATCGACACCCACAAACAGCGCCTGACCGAGATCGGGTTCAGCAGCATAGAAGTCTGGTTCCAGTGTTTCAACTTCGGTTCCATGTTCGCTATCAAATAAGGTTATTGCTTCACTATGTTCAGTTTTTCCGAGTTTTACCAACTCATCGCACAACATGACACCTTGCGCCCATGGCTTAACATCCTGCCGAAGCAGCTCAGCGACTGGGAAACCGCCGAACACGGCGACATGGGCCGCTGGCTACGGGCGCTGAAAAAGTTCCCGACCGACAAACCGGACACCATTGATCTGAAAACCCAGGTCAGCGTCAGCTACGAAGAAGGCGTGGCCGACGGCGAGCAAAAACGCCTGGATAGCCTGTTGCGCCTGCTGCACCCGTGGCGGAAGGGGCCGTACCATATGCACGGCATCCATATCGACACCGAATGGCGTTCCGACTGGAAATGGGATCGCCTGCTGCCGCATATCAGCCCGCTACACGGCCGGACCGTGCTGGATGTCGGCTGCGGCAACGGCTACCACATGTGGCGGATGCTGGGCGAAGGCGCCACACTGACGGTCGGGATCGACCCGTCGAACCTGTTCCTGATCCAGTTTGAAGCCATCAAGCGCCTGATGGGCCAGCAACACCCGGCTTACCTGCTACCGCTCGGCATCGAGCAACTGCCGGAGCTGAAAGCCTTTGACACCGTCTTCAGCATGGGCGTGCTGTATCACCGCCGCTCACCGCTGGATCATATTGTTCAGCTGAAAAACCAGCTGCGCAAAGGCGGCGAAGTGATCCTGGAAACCCTGGTGATCGACGGCGATGAAAATGCGGTGCTGGTCCCGACCGGCCGCTACGCCCAGATGCACAACGTCTTCTTCTTCCCGTCCGCCAAGGCCCTGAAGGTCTGGATGGAGAAATGCGGTTTTGTGGACGTGCGAATTGTTGACGAATGTATCACCACCACCGACGAGCAGCGCTCGACCGACTGGATGACCAATAATTCACTCCCTGAATACCTCGACCCGCAGGATCCGTCCAAAACCATTGAAGGCTACCCGGCACCGAAACGGGCCATCCTCATTGCCACAAATCCTGACTGAGGATTGACAAGGGATGCTATTCGCATCCCTTTTTGTAGGCTAAAATAACCCGCCATGTAGTTGAAATATCGAATATCAGGCGCCCCCGAGAGCAATCCAAATACCCGCATGCCGCGTCATGGACCACAGCGCCCCTGCACCATTTTTTCTGCTCTGCGGCCGCATTGGCCCACGCCGGTAGCGATATTTCAACCACACAATACTCGACTGTTACTCATAGAAATAATAAAACGCCCAGGAGTTCTCATGTTGCGCCGCTATGTGCCTTTGTTCACCGTCGCCCTGCTTTCCGGCTGCACACTCACGAAAGCCGACAATCAACACGAAAAAACCATGCAGGCCATCAACACGATGGAAAACCGGGTGAACTATCAGCTTGCAACCATGATCCAGCAAATTGACGAGCAAAATGAGTACATTGCGAACCTGGAAAAAGAACTTTCAGCGATTTCTACAGAGCTCTCCCGCCCGCCGCAACCTCAGGCTGCGCCAGCCCCGGTCTATCAAGGCAAAAAACAGGACTCCGTCAAGCTGACTGATCCGGCCCGGGAAGCAAAAGTAGCTCATGGAAAAGTGATTTTGGGCGAAGAAGAATGGGTTTGGCTAGACTCAATACAATCGTTCTTTAAAGCCAGAGTCGATACCGGTGCCACCACGTCATCGCTCAATGCCGTTGATATCCAGGTCTTTGAACGGGACGGAAAAGAGTGGGTCCGCTTCAATTTAAACCATGCTGAGGATAACCCGCATGCCAAACCGGAAATTATCGAGGCCCCGATTGTCCGCTGGGTAAAAATCCGCCAGTCCGCACTCGAGGAGCCGACACGGCGGCCGGTGATCGAAGCCTGGCTGAAACTGGGACAGTTGCATGAGAAAACGCAATTTACCCTCGCGGATCGCAGCCAGATGACTTATCCGGTCCTGTTAGGCCGCGAGTTCTTCAAAGATATTGCTTTAGTGGATGTCGGCAAAAAATTTGTCCAGGGAATGAACGAACAGAGAATACCAACAACAAATTAAGAGGCTGTCATGTCGTCTAGAATCCCGTTTTATTTCTTAATCACGTTACTCGTTATTGCGGGCGCGGCGCTGAGCCTGTACCGCCATGACGTGTACGGCGTGCCTTGGACGCCGGGTGAAAAACGTGCGCTGTGGGAACTGGAAGCCCGGATCGAATTCGATGCCATCGGCGATCCGGTCAAAGTCTCAATGGCCGCCCCGGAAACCCAGCAGGGATTTACCCTGATTGATGAGAGCACCTCCTCGCCGGGTTACGGTGTCGCCCTGATTGACACCGATATGGGCCGCCGGGCCGAATGGTCCATCCGCGAAGCATCCGGCAAGCAAGTCCTTTATTACAAAACCCAGATGCTGGTAGACCGTCAGGCCAGCTTCAGTATCGAGCCCCCGAATAACGATGTTCCGTTGTCGGTCAGCATGGACAACCCGCAGCAGACCGCCGCGGCAGCCCTGCTGAGCCGCGCCCGCAGCCTGTCGGCCGACAACGTCACCCTGACCCGGGAGCTGATCAAAGCCCTGAACGACAAATCCAACCAGAATGCGTCGCTGCTGCTCAACAGCATGAGCCGCGAGCAAGCCATCATGAACCTGCTATCGCTCGAAGGGATCCATACCCGGATGGTCGGTGGCCTGCAGCTGGAAGACGGCCGCCGCCGCCAGAGCATCAACCCAATGCTGGAGGTGTGGGACGGTGAAAACTGGAACCTGTTCGATCCGCAATCCGGCCGCGAAGGCCGACCGGAGAACATCCTGGTCTGGAACCAGCACGGCCACTCCCTGCTGGATGTGATCGGCGGGCGCAATTCCAACATCAGCTTTTCGATCATCGCCCAGGACATTACGCCCCAGCAGGCAACCCGGGATAAAATTCAGGCCGAAGATTTGCTGAACTTTTCGATCCACAGCCTGCCGGTTGAAGAACAAGCCATGTTCAAGACCATTATGCTGGTCCCCATCGGGGCCTTGGTGGTGGTCTTCCTGCGCATTATTGTCGGCTTGAAGACCTCCGGGACCTTTATGCCGGTGCTGATCGCAGTGGCCTTTGTCCAGACCCAACTACTGCCCGGGATCCTCGGGTTCCTGCTGATTGTCGGCACCGGCCTCATTATCCGCAGCTACCTTTCCCGGCTGAACCTGTTGCTGGTGGCCCGGATCTCGGCGGTGATCATCACGGTGATCCTGATCATCTCCGTCTTTGCCGTGGTCGCCTTTAAGATCGGCCTGGTCGAAGGCTTGTCGATCACTTTCTTCCCGATGATCATCCTGTCCTGGACCATCGAACGGATGTCGATTCTGTGGGAAGAAGAAGGCGCCAAAGAAGTGCTGATCCAGGGCGGTGGCTCCCTCTTGACGGCTGTGCTGGTCTACCTGGCCATGACCAACGGCCTGGTGCGCCACCTCACCTTCAACTTTATCGGGATTCAACTGATTGTGCTGGCGCTGATCCTGATGCTGGGGAACTACACCGGCTACCGCCTGAGCGAGTTGCGTCGCTTCAAACCGCTGGCGGAGAGTTAAGCTATGATGTCATCCCTGTTTTCCCAGTTCACGTCACCCTTCAAGCTGCACCAGCGCGGCATCATGGGCATGAACAAGCGCAATCACAGCTATATCGGCCGCTACAATGACCGTAGCCTGTATCCGCTGGTGGATGACAAGCTGAAAACCAAACGGATTGCCCAGCGTGCCGGCGCCACGGTGCCCGAGCTGATCGGCGTGATCGACAGCCAGGTGTACGTCAAACGTATCCATGAGATGGTCAAGGACTGGCCCGGCTTTGTGATCAAACCCGCCCAGGGCTCCGGCGGCAAAGGGATCCTGGTGGTGGTCAAACACAAGGACGGAATTTATGTGAAACCGTCCGGGGTCGAGATCAACAAGCAGGATGTGGAACGACACATCACCAATACCCTGGCCGGCCTGTTCTCACTCGGCGGGAAAAACGATGTGGCCATGGTGGAAAACCTGATCCAGTTCGATGACGTCTTCGACGGCTTCAGCTTTGAAGGGGTGCCGGATATCCGGGTCATTGTGTTCAAAGGGTATCCGGTAATGGCGATGATGCGCTGCTCCACTGCGGCATCCGACGGCAAGGCCAACCTCCACCAGGGCGCGGTAGGGGTCGGGCTCGACATCGCCACCGGCAAAGCCGTCCGGGCGGTCCAGTTTGACCATCCGGTCGAGCGGCACCCGGATACCGGCCGGTTACTGAGCGAGCTGGTGGTGCCGGACTGGCACCGGCTGCTGACCCTGGCCGCCAGCGCCTGGGAAATGGCCGGGCTGGGCTACATGGGCACCGATATGGTGCTGGATAAAGTCAAAGGTCCGATGGTACTCGAGCTCAACGCCCGTCCGGGGCTAGCGATCCAAACCGCCAACGGGTGCGGCCTGCTGCCCCGGCTGCACCATATTGAAAACCTCGGCACCCCCAATTTGCCGCTGACCCCGGAGCAACGGGTCGACTACGCTGCCGAGCAATTCGGGAGCCATCCTCTGTTCGAGTGATTTTTTCTTTCCATTTCAGCCCCGGTCCCGCCCGCAATGCTGATCAGTTAAGGATCGGTTGACTGATCCTTCTGATGCGTCAAAATCGGAAATCATTTACTGGTTTCCGGTTTTTTTATGCCCTTAGCTTCCGCACTCACAGATTTTCTTGAAGAGTCTCCTGTCGATATCTCCCAGCTGACCACTTTCTCTGAACACGTTCCCGACGAGTGGGTTGCCAGAGCTACATCTTTATCGACTCAGGCAACCATCAGACGAAGACGGCTCCCCAGTGATATGGTGCTCTGGCTTATTGTCGGTATGGCCTTTTTCCGCAATGAGCCTATAGCTGAAGTGGCCCGCCGTATGAATGTCTGTGCCGAAGGGTTGGCAAACGAGGAACTCCTGGCCAAGAGTGCTCTGACACAAGCCCGTCAGCGACTGGGAAAGGAAGCGCCTAAATGGCTGTTCAAACAGTGTGCTCAGGTATGGGGTAAAGAAAGGTACCCGGAAGACAGCTGGAATAAACTTCAGGTTTTTGCTGTTGATGGGGCTCTGTTCAGGACCCCGGATACCCCCGGGCTTCGCGAACACTTCGGTTCGGGAAACACATCCGGAAAGCGCCAGACACCTTACCCTGTACTCCGTCTTGTCACCATGATGAACGTGCGTTCCCATATCATCATTGATGCCGATATCAGCCCTTATCGCCGAGGTGAAATACCGCTGGCCCAACCCTTTATCAACTCGCTGCCGGATAACTCGGTGACTTTGCTGGATAAGGGATTTTACGGAGCAAGCCTGTTGCTGGGCATCTCTGCCAGCGGGGCAAACCGACATTGGCTTATTCCTGCTAAAAAAGGCGTGGTATACACACTTCTCGACGAGGAGGAAACCAATGACAACCTTATCGAGATGAAGGTCTCGCCCCAAGCGAGAAAGAAGAATCCGACCCTTCCTGAGAAATGGCAGGTACGGGCAGTCACCTATGAGGTAGACGGGAAAGAGAAAACGGTTTTCACCTCCCTGCCAAGAGAGATGTACAGCGCCGAGCAGGTTGCCACCCTATACCACGAACGCTGGGAGATTGAACTGGGCTACCGCGATATAAAGAGCTCCATGCAGCACAATTCTCTTACCTTGCGGAGCAAAACGGTCGAGCTGGTTTATCAAGAGTTATGGGGGTTGCTTCTCGGCTACAACCTGGTCAGGAGAGAGGCAAGCCAGGCGGCTGTGGCGCATGACAGAGCCCCCACAGAAATAAGCTTCAAGTACGCCTGCCAGTTTATTGCAAGTCAGCTCAGGGTAATGAGTAAGGCACTGTCACCGGGAAACACGCCCAAGAGGCTAAAGGCACTACGGGGGGACCTGTCAGTGCTCTTCAAGGAAAATCGCCCCAGGCCATCTAGGCCCAGGGCAGTTAAGATATCAAAGACCCGCTACCCGGTTAATCGCCATGCAGCTCCCCTTAAGTGAACTGCATTGCGGTCCCGCCCGGGGCTTTTTCGACGCCCCTCTCCACCAATACGCATCCAGGCGCATTAAATCCGTCAATCTCGCGCCGGATTGGTATAAGATAGACCCTCATCACCGCCACCGACGGGATCTTCAGAATGGCACCGACACCACAACCGCTTTTCGACCAACCGGTCGATCGCCGCAACAGCAACAGCGTAAAATGGCACAAGTACAAAGATCGGGATGTCCTGCCCATGTGGGTGGCTGACAGCGATTTCAAAGTCCCGCAAGCCATTACGGATGCGCTTCACCGCCACGTCGACCATGGCGTGTTTGGCTATGGCCGGGCTCCGGAGCGGCTGACCGAATTGCTGATCGAGCGAATGTGGCAACGCTATCAGTGGCGTATTGAGCCGGATTGGATCGTCTATCTGCCGGGCCTGGTGTGCGGCATTAACCTGACCGTCCGGGCGCTCACAGCCTCGGGGGAAGGGGTGATCAGCCCCAAACCGATTTACCCGCCGTTTCTCTCCGCAGCCAAGCTCGCCGAGCGGCCGCTTACCATCGCCCCGGTCACCTTGCAGGATCAGCGCTGGGGGCTGGATCTGGACCAGACCGACGTTACACCGGATTCGAAACTGATGTTGCTGTGTAATCCGCTCAATCCGGGGGGCACCGTGTTCCGCCGAAAAGAGCTTCAGGACATCCTGGCGTTTGCCGAGCAGCATGATCTGTTTGTCTGCGCCGATGAAATTCACAGTGATTTGATCCTGGATCCTGACGCCCGGCATATCCCTTTCGCCAGCCTCAGCGACAGCGCCGCACAACGCTCGGTCACCCTGATCGCTCCGAGCAAAACCTTCAATATTGCCGGACTGGGCGCGTCCATGGCCATTATTCCGGATCCAGCACTGCGCCGCCGCTTTCTCAAGACCAAGGCCGGCATCGTCCCCGAAGTCAACGTGCTGGCGTATACTGCGGCGCAGGCAGCCTATGAAAGCTGCCAGCCCTGGCTGGAGCAGCAACTGGCGTTTCTGCGCCAGCACCGGGACCGGCTGACCACGCGCATCAACGCCATGCCCTATCTCAAATTGCACCCGATTGAGGCCACCTACCTGGCCTGGATTGACGCCTCGGCCCTGCCCGTCCCCAGCCCGTTCAAATTTTTCGAGCAGGCCGGTGTCGGGCTGTCACCGGGGGCAGACTTCGGAAACCCCGGTTTTGTCCGGCTCAATTTTGCCTGTACCAGCCAGACCCTGAATGAAGCCCTGGATCGGATGCAGGCGGCTATCGATGCGCTCGGCTAGCACCGCTTAACCACGCCGGGTAAAAAAACTTAAAGTTCTGACGGCTCGCTCCGATACATCAGGTAAGACTCATTTCCAGTTGAACCCAGATTTACCGGAGCGAAACCGTGTCGTCCATGCAGGTCCATACCCTCGACAAAGCACTGCTCGTCCACGAAGGACAGCTGGGCAGCCACCTCAACCATGCGGTTGAAGGCGGTCGCCGGGCTGACTTTGCGTTGATGCTGGCCATGCTGTCGCCGGATCAGCTGGAAACTGTCCCGGTGGATGCCGCCCCCGCTCCGGGAAAAACGGAAGCAGAGCTGCGGGCTTACTTTGAGCTCCGGCCCCCACCGCCGCTCACAGCCTCAGAGCACTGTTACGAGAACAGCGCCGCACAGGCGGCCACCTTCCACCAAGGCGGCCTGAGTGATGTCCGCCTGCTTCAGGGCCTGCAACCCATTGCCCTCGACTTTCCGCCGCAAGGGACCAAAGGATTTCCCGAAGAGGTCTACCACAACCTTTCCGGCCATGAACGCCGGACGCTGCCGCCCAAAGAAGAAGCCGGTATCCAGGCTTCCCCGCAGGATCTGTATATCTCCCTGATCCAGGCCAAGCGCTACGCCGAAATGCAGCGAATCGCCTGAACAAGACGTCCCCGTGAACCTGCGATGACGCCCGCTCTTTTCGTGATAGGCGTCATAGCTTTGTGATGCCCGAAACGCACCCTGCTCACACTTCACTAACATTGTTACGGGACGTAAGGGAACTGGGCACTTTTTCACAGTTCACAACCCGGGTCAGTGTCACGATGCAAACTGAAGCGTGGCAGTGATCGGTACCGTGCCGGCCAGCGTATCATGATGATCGTCAACCGAGACCAAAGCAACAGCGGCACAAATCACAGGACACCCGAACAACCGACGGTTTTGTCCTTTAAATTCAGATAATGACCCGAAACGACGAGGGGAAGACAGGTTATGAATATCGCGCAATCAGTTATTGTCGTCACGGCTGCCGGCTGCCCAATGGGTAAAGCGATTTCACTTCACTTTGCGTCCCTCGGCGCCAAACTGGCGCTGGTCGATATCGAAGCATCGCGACTGGCGCAAGTGCAACAGGCATGTCTGTGTGCCGGTGGAGATTCCGATACGTTTTTACTCACGGCTCAGGACGAAACGTCGATCGCCCAGCTGATCCGGGATATCGACCACCGATTCGGGGCCATTGATGTGTTGATTAACTACTGGCACAACGCCGAACTGCCTTCCTTGCTCGAGCCAACCTCCGTCGACCGCTTTTGCCGCTCAATGATCGAAGGCGCGACGCCTTTTTTCATTTTCGGAAAACACACCGCCAGCTACATGCGCGAACACCACAGTGAAGGGGTGATCATCAACCTGGCCGCCAGCTACCTCACCCCCGACCAGCCCACCAACAGCAGCTCGAAAGCCATGATTTCCGGGCTGACCCAAAGCTGGGCCAAAGAGCTGGCCGAATTCAATATCCGGGTCGGTGGCGTCGTGCCGTTGTGCCTGGAGCGCCAACCTTGTCAGACCGACTGTGCCCTCAGCCTGCCGATGCAATATGAAATTGTCCGCTGCGCCGAATATATCGTGGCTAATGATTACTTTAACGGCCGGATGATTGAAGCCGAGGCCGGTTAACCCGACATCGCAGACCAAAAACTGAGACCGAACGCCAGCTCGAATACCTCACGACCACACACCCCGCCATCGCTGTTTTCAAAACAAAAAAAGCCCGCCATATCGGCGGGCTCGTCGTGCGTTGTACAGCAAGTGCGCTAGCTATAACAACTGATTTTACATCTTAAGCCGTGGCAGCTGCTTTTTTCCCTTTCGGTGCTTCAGCTGGCTTCTGATCGGCTTTCTTTTTGATCACCGTAGTGCCTTCGAACGTTTCACCTTCCACGTATGCCTTCCCGTAGTAAGAGGCAACCAAGACATCTTTCAGTTCGCTGATCAGTGGGTAGCGAGGGTTCGCACCGGTACACTGGTCATCGAATGCTTCGACAGACAGCTCATCCAGCTTGGCCAGGAAGTCAGACTCTGGTACACCGGCAGCCTGAATCGACTTCGGAATTTCCAGATTTGTCTTCAGCTCGTCCAGCCATTCCAGCAGACGCTCGATTTTCTGTGCTGTACGATCACCCGGCAGAGACAGACCCAGATGGTCGGCCACTTCCGCATAACGGCGGCGAGCCTGTGGGCGGTCATACTGAGAGAACGCCGTCTGCTTGGTTGGGTTATCGTTCGCGTTGTAACGCACCACATTCGAAATCAACAGGGCATTCGCCAGGCCGTGCGGCAGGTGGAACTCAGCACCGATTTTGTGCGCCATGGAGTGACAGACACCCAGGAAGGCGTTGGCAAACGCGATACCGGCAATGGTCGCGGCATTGTGCACTTTCTCACGGGCAATCGGGTCGTTGGCGCCATTGGCGTAGCTTGAAGGCAGATATTCTTTCAGCATCTTCAGCGCTTGCAGTGCCTGACCGTCAGAGTACTCGTTCGCCAGCACGGATACGTAGGCTTCCAGCGCGTGCGTCACCGCATCGTAACCACCAAAGGCAGTCAGTGACTTCGGCATGTTCATCACCAGGTTGGCATCAACAATCGCCATTTGTGGTGTCAGCTCGTAGTCTGCCAGCGGGTATTTGGCACCCGTTTTGTCGTCCGTGACGACCGCAAACGGCGTGACTTCTGAACCGGTCCCTGAAGTGGTGGTGATACATACCAGCTCGGCCTTCTCACCCATTTTCGGGAACTTGTAGATACGTTTACGGATATCCATAAAGCGCATCGCCAGCTCTTCGAAGTGCGTTTCCGGATGCTCGTACATCACCCACATGATTTTCGCGGCATCCATTGGTGAACCACCACCCAGCGCCAGAATCACGTCAGGCTGGAAGCTTTTCATGGCTTCGGCACCTTTCTCAACCACAGACAGGGTTGGATCCGCTTCAACATCGAAGAACGTCTGAACTTCCATGCCTTGTGCTTTCAGCAGGCTAACCACTTCATCGGCATAACCGTTGTTGAACAAGAAGCGGTCTGTGACCAGGAATGCACGTTTCTTACCTTCCAGGTCGCTCAGGGCAATCGGCAGGCTGCCGCGACGGAAGTAAATTGATTTCGGTAGTTTGTGCCACAGCATATTCTCAGCTCGCTTCGCTACTGTCTTCTTGTTGATCAGGTGCTTCGGACCCACGTTCTCAGAAATTGAGTTACCGCCCCAAGAACCACAACCCAGTGTCAGAGACGGTGCAACGTTGAAGTTGTACAGGTCACCGATCCCCCCGTGCGTCGTCGGGATGTTGACCAGAATACGCGCTGTTTTCAGCTTGTCACCGAAGTAACGGATACGGTCCTGGTTCACATCCTGGTTGGTGTACAGACCTGAGGTGTGACCGATACCGCCGATCTCGACCATAGTCACCGCTTGGGCAACCGCATCTTCAAAGTCAGTGGCACGGAACAGGCCCAGTGTCGGAGACAGTTTCTCGTGCGCAAATGCATCATCGTAAGAAACTTTACCCAGCCCTTCACCAATCAGCACCTTGGTATCTGCCGGTACTTTCACGCCAGCCATTTCGGCGATCTTAGTTGCAGGCTGACCCACGATGTTGGCATTCAGGTTGCCTTCAATCAGCAGCACATTGCGCACTTTCTCGGCTTCGGCTTTGTTCAGGACATAACCTTTGTGCGATGCAAAGCGCTCTTTCACTTCGTCATACACAGAATCAACCACAATCGCTGCCTGCTCAGAAGCACACACAACACCGTTATCGAAGGTCTTCGACATCAGGATAGACGCCACCGCACGTTTGATATCGGCAGTTTCGTCAATCACAACCGGCACGTTACCCGCACCAACACCGATCGCTGGTTTACCGGAAGAGTAAGCCGCTTTCACCATGCCCGGGCCACCGGTGGCCAGGATCAGGTTGATGTCATCATGCTTCATCAGCGCATTGGACAGTTCAACCGAAGGCTGATCGATCCAGCCGATAATGTCTTTTGGCGCACCCGCCGCGACCGCCGCATCGAGGACCAATTTCGCAGCCGCGTTGGTTGATTCTTTGGCACGTGGGTGTGGCGAGAAAATAATCGCGTTACGGGTTTTCAGGGAAATCAGAGACTTGAAGATTGCTGTCGACGTTGGGTTCGTGGTCGGCACGATACCGCAGATGATGCCGACCGGCTCTGCAATCGTCATGGTACCCAGATTATCGTCTTCGTCCAGGATCCCGCAGGTTTTCTCGTCCTTGTATTTGTTGTAGATAAACTCGGAGGCAAAGTGGTTTTTAATCACTTTATCTTCAACAATACCCATGCCGGATTCAGCAACAGCCTGTTGGGCCAGAGGAATACGTGCATTGTTCGCAGCCAGTGAAGCGGCACGGAAAATTTTGTCAACTTGCTCTTGAGAGTAAGTCGCAAACTCTTTCTGAGCAGCTTTGACACGCGCAACCATTGCATCTAATTCAGCCATATTTGTGACAGGCATAGTTAACTCCTAACTTAATATTGAAAACTTTTTAATAAGGATACGTCTTCATTCCTTCAGGCTACCGGGTTCAGACAACACGCTTTCTCTACAATCCGATAACACACATACTTAGTAAATTGCTTTCAAAACTGATTATATTGTTTCACTGCGTGAAAAAAATTGATTTAGATCAGTTGTCCCTCTAAAGGAGCAGACAAAATTTACGTGTCACAACAAATACAAATAAAACAACCACTTACAAGAAATAGGAATTGGTTTCATCTGTTTCCTATTGAAGCACGTTTGTTCCCTGATCATCATGACGGACAGCCGCAGAATAATATTTCGTAATAAATCTACATTTTTACTCATATGTTCCCGCCGTGGTTCACTCAGCCCGCCATCAAGTTCGCAACAAAATCAGCCTTGCTTGCACATCAACTACCCATTTAGCGTAATTCATATTGCAACCGCTTTACAGCCAAGTAACACAATCTTCACTGATAATTATTCGTAAGGAGAGAAATAATTTTTTTTATTGGAGCTGGTTAGAACTTTGCCTTAAAGTAGCGCCGATTTTCAGACTCAGCCCTTCCTTATCCGGTAAATGAACCACCATGCAAACAATCGATATCGCGATATTTTTACAGTTTTTTGTCGGCCTGATCGCCGCCGTCAACCCGATCGGTATCATGCCGGTCTTTGTCTCCCTGACCGGCCATATGAATGCCGAGGAACGGAGCAAAACCGCCATTACCGCCAATCTTGCCGTCGCCGTGATCCTGACCGTCTCGCTGCTGGCCGGCCAGTTTTTGCTGGATATGTTCAGTATTTCCCTCGATTCATTCCGGGTCGCCGGCGGCCTGCTGTTGCTCAGCATCGCCTTCTCGATGATGAGCGGTAAGCTGGGTGAAGATAAACAGAACAAGCAGGAAAAATCAGAATCGATCAGCCGTGAGCAAGTCGGTGTGGTCCCGCTCGCCATGCCGCTGATGGCCGGACCAGGTGCGATCAGCTCCACCATTGTCTACGGCTCACGTTATCCGGGTCTCGGCAGTACGCTGGGGATCATCACCACCATCGCGCTGTTTGCCCTGGGATGTTGGTTACTGTTTCGGGCGGCACCGATCATTGTCCGTTTCCTTGGCCAAACCGGGATTAACGTCATCACCCGGATCATGGGTCTGATCCTGGCAGCACTCGGTATCGAGTTCATCGCCAACGGCCTGCGCGCCCTGTTCCCCGGGCTGGCCGCTTAATCCACACGCTTCGGCGGGCATGTCTGCCCGCCTTGGCTTTTCATTCCATTGTTTATCAACACGTTCCCTTATATGCTATCGCCATGAAGCACTTTGAAGGGCACACCGCGGTGGAAACACTCACCCGAAAACAGAAACTGTTTGAGATTATCTTCGGTACCCAAACCAAGGCCGGCCAGTATTTCGATATTGCCCTGATCCTGACGATCCTGTGTTCCGAGCTGATCCTGATCCTCACCTCAGTTCAGTCGGTCGCAGTGCAATACGGCGACAGCCTGCTGGCGCTGGAATGGGTCTTTACCGTCCTGTTTACCATTGAATATGGCCTGCGCCTCTACTGTTCGCCCAAGCCCTGGGCCTATGCCCGAAGCTTTTATGGCGTCATCGACCTGATCGCTATTTTGCCAAGCTATCTGGCCTTTCTGTTCCCGAGCTCAAACTACCTGCTGATCATCCGCCTGATCCGGGTGATGCGGATTTTCCGGATCCTGAAATTGGCGCAGTTTCTCAAGGACTCCAACATTCTGCTGCGTTCCCTGCTGATGGCTCAGCGAAAAATTCTGGTCTTTTTCAGCACCCTGGCCATTCTGGTGACGGTGCTCGGCTCGCTGCTGTTCATCATTGAAGGTCCTGAACACGGCTTTACCAGTATTCCGCTCAGTATTTACTGGGCAATCGTCACCATCACGACGGTCGGCTATGGCGACATCGTGCCGCAAACCGAGCTCGGCAAAGCGCTGGCCTCACTGACCATGCTGCTGGGTTATTCGATTATCGCCGTCCCGACCGGGATCATTACCGCCGAGCTCAGCCAGGAAATGCGCACCCAGCGCAGTTTAATCCGGTGCACCAACTGCTCCGCCAGCGGCCATGAAACCGATGCCCACTACTGCCGAAAATGCGGCACGAAGTTACCGGAGCAGCTGTAACTCAGCTATCTGTAACCCGGTTATCTGCGGCCCATACGCAAAAAGCCAGTCGACAACGACTGGCTTTGTTTTCAGTACAACAAGTCAACCCAATACAGGTTACTTGGCTTCCAGAAAATGGACTGCTTTATCCGGGAAGTCGGTAAACACGCCGTCAACGTCGGCGGTGTTATAGAAGATATCCAGCATATCGCTGAAATCATTCGCATACGCCGGAATGCGGCCGGTGTCGCTGCGGAAGGTATACGGGTGAACCTGCATCCCTTGGGCATGCGCCGCTTTCACCAAACCGGTCAGCTTAATATTCCCTTTGGTCGACTCATCCGAAACCACCATCGGTTTCCATGGGCCGATGCCGTCGGCGTACTTGGCCAGCACTTCCATCCCGCCTTTGGCGAACATCCAGTCATAGTTATACGGCTGGGCCTGGTCGTTCTTGTCGTAAACCATGGTTTCGTTCCAGTCGGTATAGGCCATCAACTGAACCAGCTTCACATCCATACCCATCGCCGGCATCAGCTCATCATGAATGCGCTTCAGCTCATCAAAATCAAAAGTCTGCAAGTACACCTTGCTGGCTTTGGTGGTGTAACCGTATTGCTTGAGCACCTTCAGCACCGCACGGCTGATATCTTTGCCTTCATGGTGATGGAACCAAGGCGCCTTAATTTCAGGATAAATGCCAATATCATAACCCAGCGTCTTATTCAGGCCCTGGATCATTTCGATTTCTTCTTCCAGTGTCGGCACTTTGAAATCAGACTGCCACATCGGGTAACGGTCCGGGAATCCCTGAACCTGCTTGCCGTCTTTGATATTGAACCCTTCGGTGACGCTCAGCTGTTTGATCTCAGCCAGGGTAAAGTCGATTGCGTAGTAGCGGCCATCCTGACGGGCACGATCCGGGAATACCGCAGCAACGTTGGTCACACGATCCAGGTAATGGTCATGGAGCACCACTAGGCGATCATCTTTGGTCATCACCACATCCTGCTCGATGTAGTCGGGCTTCATGGCATATGCCAGGGCCTTGGCCGGCAGGGTGTGCTCCGGCAGGTAACCGGATGCGCCGCGGTGAGCAACGACAATCTTGTCATCTGCAGAGCCGGCAACGGAGGACTGGGCTTGAGCCAGCGTCGGGGTCAACAAGCTGGCGCCAATCAGCGCAGCAATAGTGTGCTTCTTCATTATTATCACCAAATACCAGAGCGATTAACTTTGAGTGATTGCGAAACAAACACTCACAAACGCTCAACATAATAATGATTTACGAAAAATTCATGACAGAAACATGGCATAAATGTGATCTTTTCTGTACATCGATGCCAACGTTTGCTTCAAACAATGACCGACCTCACATTTATTATTCTAGGCCCGGGACCGGCATAAAAAAACCGGAGCATTTGCTCCGGTTTTCAAGAAGATAAATTAAATCCGGCTGAATTACTTACGACGCCAGGTCGTGCCCTGCGGGCCGTCTTCCAGGATAATCCCCATCGCGGTCAGTTTATCACGTGCTTCATCGGCAGCCGCCCAGTCTTTGGCTGCGCGCGCATCCAGACGTTGCTGGATCAGCGCTTCAATTTCAGCCGCATCCTCTTCGGCGCCCGCGCCACTTTGCAGAAAGGCTTCCGGCTCCTGGCTCAGCAGACCCAGGATATCCGCCAGCTCACGCATTTGCGCGCCCAGTGCTGAAGCCGCCGCGATATCTTCCGCTTTCAGGCGGTTGATCTCACGGGCCATATCAAACAGGACCGAGTAGGCTTCCGGGGTGTTGAAATCGTCGTCCATCGCTTCTTTAAAGCGTGTAACAAACGCGTCTCCGCCTTGTGCGAGCACGCTGCTATCCAGCCCGCGCAGCGCCGTGTACAGGCGTTCCAGTGAAGCACGCGCCTGCTTGAGGTTCTCTTCGCTGTAGTTCAGTTGGCTGCGGTAGTGACCGGACATCAGGAAATAACGTACGGTTTCGGCATCGTAATGCGCCAGCACATCGCGAATCGTAAAGAAGTTCCCCAGGGATTTGGACATCTTCTCGCGATCGACCATCACCATGCCGCTGTGCATCCAGGTATTCACATACTGGGCACCGCTTGCACAGCAAGACTGGGCAATTTCATTTTCATGGTGCGGGAATTGCAGATCCGAGCCGCCGCCGTGAATATCAAAGTGATCGCCCAAAATGGCGGAGTTCATGGCTGAACACTCAATGTGCCAGCCCGGACGGCCTGGTCCCCAAGGCGATTCCCAGGTCGGCTCACCCGGCTTAGACATTTTCCACAATACGAAATCCAGCGGGCTGCGCTTGGCCGTGTCGATATCAACCCGGGCACCGGCTTGCAATTGCTCCAGATCTTGTTTCGACAGCTTGCCGTACTCGTCGTATTTGCTGACTTCGAACATCACATCGCCGTTATCAGCCACGTAGGCAAAGCCGCGTTCGATCAGGCGCTCACACATCGCGATAATTTCAGCGATATAGTCGGTGGCGCGCGGTTCGATATCCGGGCGCTTCATGCCCAGCGCATCAAAGTCGGCATACATTTCGCCGATCAGACGCTCGGTCAGGGTGTCACAACTTTCACCGTTTTCCGCCGCACGCTTGATGATTTTGTCGTCAATATCAGTAATATTGCGTACAAACGTCAGGTCATAACCTGAGTAGCGCAGGTAACGTGAAACGACATCGAACGAGACGAATGTCCGGCCGTGACCGATGTGACACAAATCATAAATGGTAACCCCACAGACGTACATGCCTA
Source organism: Photobacterium sp. TY1-4 (assembly GCF_025398175.1). Classification (NCBI taxonomy): domain Bacteria; kingdom Pseudomonadati; phylum Pseudomonadota; class Gammaproteobacteria; order Vibrionales; family Vibrionaceae; genus Photobacterium; species Photobacterium sp. TY1-4. The sequence continues at coordinate 1,003,234 of NZ_CP099734.1, read as the reverse complement.
CTTTACCAGGCTGGATGGGTTGAAATTCCTCTTTCTGTCTTGTGAGCGAGTTATAGATCTTTAACATGTCTCGTAATTACTCATTTTATGGGGTTACATTCAGACAGGTAATTACACCTGTTATGACCCGTTAAGGCAAGGAAAAATGCGGTAAATCGGTGTTCATCGCCGATGCCAATCCACGGAAACGAACGTCGGCGCGATTCCCCTGCCAAGCTGGCTCCCGTCACCCCATCCTGCAAAGCAGCACACGGTGCCGTGATTGCGGAATTTCCCGTTTCATCCCCGAGTCACCTATAGTTATACCAGATGACGCGTCATCAGGTTGATATTCAACCACAATGATTCATGGCACCCGGTAACTGACGAGAAAACCTCCACTTCGGTTCTCTGCACTAAGTGATTGATCGCAGATCATATTGACGCTTTGCCTTAGTCAGTTAGAATCCAATGTTTAAAACAGTAGACTTCCATAAAGGACAAGCTCATGGTAACGCTTCACACCACCTTCGGTGATATCAAAATTCAGCTTAATACAGAGAAAGCGCCTGAAACATGTGCGAACTTCCTCCAGTACTGCCGTGACGGTTTTTATGACGGTACCCTGTTCCACCGCGTGATCGACGGTTTCATGATCCAGGGCGGCGGCATGGCATCCGGCATGGTTGAGAAAGAAACACGCGCGCCAATCAAGAACGAAGCGAACAATGGCCTGAGCAACAAAGTCGGCACCCTGGCCATGGCTCGTACCATGGAGCCGCATTCAGCCAGCTCTCAGTTCTTCATCAACGTCAACGACAACAAATTCCTGGACTTCAAATCAGAGTCTCCGGACGGTTGGGGTTACTGTGTTTTCGCTGAAGTGGTTGAAGGCATGGACGTTGTCAACAAAATCAAAGCTGTGGCAACCGGCAACTGGGGTTACGTTCACCAGGACGTTCCGGTTGAAGAAGTTGTGATCAACAACGTAACCATCGAAGAGTAAATCCTACTCTCTGGGCGACCTTCCGGTCGCCCTTCCTTTCTTATGACGACATTATTTATTTCTGATCTACACCTCAGCGCCGAACGCACCGATATTACCGACTGCTTCCTGACCTTTATGAAAGAGGAAACACAGGGGATCGATGCGCTGTATGTGCTGGGCGATTTATTCGAGATGTGGGTGGGTGACGATGACCACTCGCCGTTTCATCAACAAATCAAAACCGCCTTCAAACAGCTGACCGATTCGGGCATCCCTTGCTATTTCATCCACGGCAACCGGGATTTTCTGGTCGGAAAACAATTCAGCCGCGAGACCGGCGTGACGCTGCTGCCAGAGCATACGGTGATTGATCTGTACGGTCAGCCAACCCTGATCCTGCATGGCGACACCCTGTGTACCCTGGATGAGGGCTATCAGGCATACCGCAAGAAAGTCCACAATCCGCTGATTCAATGGCTCTTCCTGCGCCTGCCGCTGGCACTGCGCCGCCGTATCGGCAGCCGGTTACGCCAAAGCAGCAGCACGGCAAACCAGGAAAAACAGCAAACGATCATGGACGTAACTCCGGCAGCCGTCGTGGACGCCATGGCAGCGCATCAGGTGAGCACGATGATCCACGGTCACACCCACCGACCGGCTATCCACCAGCTCACGGTGCAAGACCAGCCAGCCCGGCGAATCGTCCTGGGCGATTGGTACGATCACGGCTCGGTGTTGGTCTGCGCGCCGCAAACATGCGAGCTGCAAACCCGCACGTTTGCACCGGCATAACCTGTCGCAGAGATTGCCGCGCCCCACACCTTCCCCGTGCTCACAAGGGTACCGCACGCGTACCTTTGTGGTTCACGGCCGTAAATGCCTCACCCAGCTCACGCAGCTGAATCCATAGACGCAAGCCAATTGCGCGAGAATGGCGCTTTACATCACAAACCTTGTCACAACTGGGAGCGTAAGGGATAATTTATGCGGAAAAAGGCTGATAATCGCGTTAGCCTGTATACTCAGTTTGCTAGTTTTATCACGCCGTGGCAGCAAAAACTTTTGTAGTATGGTTGATGCAAATGCCATTATCCTAAGAATCACCGCGATCATCGGTATAACACAATTATTCAAAAACGTAGATGCATTCATACCTCGCCCGACAACCTGTTCTGAACAGAAACAAAGAAACCGTTGGTTACGAATTGCTGTTTCGCGATGGTCCCAACAATTGTTTTCCCGATGTTGAAGATGAGCTGGCAACCAATCGGTTGCTCGCCGATAATTTCTTCACCCACAGTGCCAAAAAAGCCACCGGGGGCAAACTCGCGTTTATCAATTTCCCCTATTGCAGCCTGATCCAACGCACCCCGCTGATGTTCTCCAAAAAAAGTTTCATCATTGAAATTCTGGAAACCTGCGAGCCGACGGATGAGTTGTTAGAAGCCATCATGGAGCTGCATCAGCAAGGCTACCTGCTGGCACTGGATGACTTTGTGCCCAGTGAAGCCTGGAACCGCTTCCTGCCGTATGTTCATTTCGTCAAGTTTGATGTGCAGGCGACTCCCATTGCCAAAGCCGGATTTTTTATTCGTCGCCAGCGGGAGCGGGTCGAGCACCTGAAATTCCTGGCCGAAAAAGTCGAGACCCATGAGGAATTTGAGGCCGCCCGAGAAGCCGGATTCGACTTTTTCCAGGGCTATTTCTTCAGCCGGCCGGAAATGATCCAGCGAAAAACACTCACGCCCTGCGCGCTGACGACACTGCGACTGTACCAGGAAATCAGCCAGGATAACGTCGACTACAAGACGGTCGAGGCCATCATCGCCAATGATGTCTCTCTCTCTTACAAGTTACTGCGTCATGTCAACAACATGACCTCTTCGCTGGCCAAACCGATCACCTCCTTCCGGCAGGCGTTGGTTTACCTCGGCGAAGAGCGGCTGCGTCGCTTTATCAGCTTTGTCGCCACGGCGCATGCAACGGAAAGAAAGCCCCGCTCCCTGTACGGCCTTTCGGTTCAGCGGGCCCAGTTTTGCGAGCGGCTCAGTAAAAAACTATCGCCAGCCGTCTCCGGCAGCCAGGCGTTCCTGGCCGGGCTCTTTTCCCTGCTCGATTCCCTGCTCGATCACCCCATCGAAGAGCTCATTTCCCAACTGCCGCTGAGCGAAGAAGTGAAAGATGCCGTCATCCACCAGCAAGGCCAGCTCGGCGCACTGCTGAAGCTCAGCCAAGCCTATGATCAAGCCGACTGGGAGCAGGTCACTGAACTGTGTAATACCCTGTCGGTTGCTGAATCTGTCGTTGCAGAACTCTATCTGGAATCTTTACAATGGAGTTCCTTTATTGAGAAAGCATCCGCCGAATAATACATGACCACATCCACCCAACTTTGTCCTTGTGGCAGCAAACAACCGCTATCGGCTTGCTGCCAACCCGTCCATCTCGACCCGTGTCACGCACAGCACCCGGAACAACTGATGCGCGCCCGATACAGCGCTCACGTTCTGGGCCTGGTTGACTTTGTCGTTGCGACCTATCATCCGAGCTGCGAAGCTGAACAGCACCGGGACGCCATCGCAGAGTCCGTCCACAGCGAGTGGCTGGAACTGGCAGTGATCAGCAGCGAAATTGCTGACAACGGCGAGGGATTTGTCGAATTCAAAGCCACTTATCGTGACGGTGACGAGACCTATTGCCTCCATGAAAAATCCCGCTTTGTCCGCGAACCCGTCGGAGAGCGTCAGCAATGGTATTACATCGACGGTGACTACCCGAACGCTGGTGAGCCTGAGATCCCGGCCGCTACAACGCCAGCCTCGAGCAACAAGGTCGGACGCAATGATCCATGCCCGTGTGCCAGCGGTAAAAAATTCAAGAAGTGCTGCGGCTAAGCCGGCCTTCGACACGATCTGGTGCCTGCAGGATCCCGTCAGGCGCCATCCATATCCCCCTTCATTTCCCTTCCTTAGCCTACACATGCTTCCATCGCCAACGCGATATGACATTACATTCACTTGCACCCGTTTTTACGGACCATCTCTGAGTTCTCCCTTTCAACCCTGCCCACTGGTCATTTTTCACTCAATCCTTCATCCGCATTGTCGATAAAACAAGCAACCCCACCACAAGAGACTGTGAGATGATTCACCCTAATCAACGACTGCCCCTGACGGCGCAGAAACAACTGAAGAAAGTGACGCAAGCCTCCCTGATTGACGAGCGCAAGCAAAAAGTTGCCGAACCCGAGAAGGAAACCCAGAACAATCCGCATGATCCACCGAAAAAACGTCGCCGCAAAGGGCTGCTCGATATCTATGTCTAGCTCTAGCTCTAGCTCTAGCTCTAGCTCTAGCTCTAGCTCTAGCTCTAGCTCTAGCTCTAGCTCTAGCTCTAGCTCTAGCTCTAGCTCTAGCTCTAGCAGCATCGTAACCTGCTCCCGTAGTCTGGTTTCCGGCAGCTCAGCAATATTGCCGGAAACCTGGGCCCGCCCACCCTCCTTGAATCCATGCCCCGGAAAATTACATGCCCCGGGAAGTTCCCCCGGTGCAACAGAGATTTCACTTAATTTTATCTTTCGGCAAAAATCCTGTTGCAAAATGAAATCAGCTTGGTTAGTGTGAATAACAAGCAACGAGTAAATAACGATTTAATCAGAGTAAATATTTATGCGTATCAATATGGTTAGCCTACATCATCACCATCATCATCCTGACTAGTCTTTCGGGAGGATACGCCTCACTCTGGAAGACGACAACACACTCTTCCAGCGCTCAATCGAAGCCACCAAATTCAGGGCCCTCGGAAGAACTTACTTCCGAGGGCTTTTTCGTTTTCAGGCCATAAAAATTATTGAATACAGGGATATACCAATGCAGACACAACGACTACGAATCGCAATTCAGAAAAAAGGACGCTTGAGCAAAGAGTGTCAGGACCTGCTGCGCCGCTGCGGTGTGAAGTTCAACCTGATTGGGGAGCGTCTGGTCGTTCACTCCGAGAACATGCCGATTGATCTGCTGCTGGTCCGTGATGACGATATTCCGGGCCTGATCATGGATGGCGTTGTTGATTTAGGCGTGATTGGCGAAAACGAACTCGAGGAAGTCGGCCTTGAGCGCGCCGCTCTGAATGAGCCGTGCGACTATGAACTGCTGCGTCGGCTGGATTTCGGCGGCTGCCGCCTGTCGATTGCGATCGACAAAGACGCCGAATACACCGGTCCGCAAGACCTGCAAGGCAAGCGCATTGCCACCACCTATCCGCAGTTGGTCAAGCGCTACATGGATGAGCAGGGCGTGAAGTTCAGTCACTGTCTACTCAACGGTTCGGTGGAAGTTGCGCCACGTGCCGGCCTCGCCGATGCTATCTGTGATTTGGTCTCGACCGGTGCAACTCTCGAAGCCAACGGCCTGAAAGAAGTCGAAGTGATCCTGCGCTCCAAAGCCGTGCTGATCCAGCGCCCCGGGGCATTCAGCGCCGAGAAGCAAGCCCTGATTGAGCGCCTGCTGACCCGGATGCAGGGCGTGTTGCAGGCCAAAGAATCCAAATACATCATGCTACACGCGCCGACCGACTGCCTGGAGCAAATTATCGCCCTGCTGCCGGGTGCAGAAGATCCGACGGTTCTGCCGCTGGCCGCCGACAAGCAGCGCGTTGCCGTTCATCTGGTCAGTGCCGAGAACCTGTTCTGGGAAACCATGGAGCAACTCAAAGCGCTCGGCGCCAGCTCAATCCTGGTGCTACCGATTGAGAAGATGATGGAGTGATGTGATGAAAACTGTAGTCTGGCAATCCCTCAGCGACGCGCAACGCGAGTCACTCCTGCAGCGCCCGGCCATTGCCGCCGGCGCCGATATCTCAGCCACCGTCACCGGTGTCATCGACGATGTCCGTCAGCGCGGCGATGAAGCCCTGCTGGATCTGACTGAAAAATTCGACCGGGTACGCCCGGCGAACATTCGCGTCGGCCAGGATGAAATCGAAGCCGCCGCAGCACGCCTCAGCGATGAGATGAAGCAGGCACTGCAACAGGCATACCGGAATATCAAGACGTTTCACAAGGCACAAAAGCCAGCGCCACTCAGAGTGGAAACCCAACCCGGCGTGGTCTGCGAACAGATCACCCGTGCCATCAATTCGGTGGGCCTGTATATCCCGGGCGGCAGTGCGCCGCTACCGTCCACCGTACTGATGCTCGGCGTGCCGGCCCAGATCGCCGGGTGCCGCAAAGTGGTGCTGTGCTCGCCGCCCCCGATTGCCGATGAAATCCTTTATGTCGCCCAACTGTGCGGGATTGATGAAGTCTATAACGTCGGCGGCGCCCAGGCTGTCGCTGCCATGGCGTATGGAACAGAGAGCGTCACCAAGGTGGATAAGATCTTTGGCCCGGGCAACGCCTATGTCACCGAAGCCAAACGCCAGGTCAGCAACGATTTTCGCGGTGCGGCGATCGACATGCCGGCCGGGCCGTCCGAAGTGCTGGTCATCGCCGACGCCACCGCGGATCCCGATTTCATTGCCGCCGATCTCCTGAGCCAGGCCGAACACGGTCCCGACTCCCAGGTGGTGCTGGTCACGCCGGATCCGAGCCTGGCCGATCGGGTCGCCGATGCCATTCAGCAGCAACTGAAAGCGCTGCCCCGCGCCGACATCGCCCGCCAGGCGCTGGGCTCAAGCCTGCTGATCATTGCCGATACCCTCACCCAGTGCGTGTCAATTTCCAACCACTATGGTCCGGAACACCTGATTGTACAGACCCGTAACCCGCGTGAACTGGTATCTCAACTCGACAATGCCGGCTCCATCTTCCTCGGCAGCTGGTCACCGGAATCCGTGGGCGATTACGCCTCAGGAACCAACCACGTGTTGCCGACTTACGGGTATACTCGCACCTATTCCAGCCTCGGGCTGGCAGATTTCTCGAAGCGTATGACCGTCCAGGAATTATCGGCCAGCGGCTTGCAGCAGTTGGCCCCCACGGTCGTTACCATGGCTGAAGCCGAAGGCCTGGATGCCCACAAACGGGCCGTGACGATTCGGATTGAAAAATTACAACAAGCTCAGCCGGACGATTTGTCGCCGGCCAAGGAAGCCTAACCATGACGATTGCAAAACTTGCCCGTAAAACGGTCCGCAACCTGACCCCGTATCAATCTGCCCGCCGCCTCGGGGGGAGCGGGGATATCTGGCTCAACGCCAATGAATCGCCGTTTGCCAATGAATACAAGCTGCAATGCGATCGGCTCAACCGCTACAGCACCTGCCAACCACAGGAACTGATCCAGGCCTATGCCGATTATGCCAAGGTCTCGGCCGAGCAAGTCCTGACTTCCCGGGGTGCCGATGAAGGCATCGAGCTGCTGATCCGGACTTTCTGTGAGCCCAACACTGACAGCATCCTTTATTGTCCGCCCACGTACGGGATGTATGCCATCAGCGCTGAGACATTTGATATTGCAACCAAAGCGGTCCCGTTAACCGAAGATTGGCAGCTCGATCTGCCGGCCATCCGGGACAACCTGGACCGCGTCAAGCTGGTGTTCGTCTGTAGCCCCAACAACCCGACCGGCAACCTGATCGACCGCCGCGATATCGAAGCCCTGCTGGACATGACCGCCGACAAGGCCATTGTGGTGATGGATGAAGCCTACATCGATTTCTGCCCGGAAGCGTCCACCGTCGATCTGCTCGAGCGCTATCCGAACCTGGTGATCCTGCGCACCCTGTCCAAAGCGTTTGCTCTGGCCGGGCTGCGCTGCGGCTTCACGCTGGCCAGCCCGGAAATTATCGCACTGATGCTGAAGATCATCGCCCCTTACCCGGTGCCTGTTCCGGTCAGCGACATCGCGGTGCAAGCACTTGCTCCGGCCGGACTGGCAAAAACCAAATTCCAGGTCTTGGATCTGAACGCCAACCGCGCTTACCTCCAGGCCGGGCTCAGCATGCTGGACGGTGTGACCGTCTTTGAAGGCTACGGCAACTATCTGCTGGTGAAATTCCCGGACGGCGACAGCCTGTTTAACGCCCTGTGGGAGCACGGCATCATTCTGCGCCGCTCACCGATCGAAAACTGCATCCGCATCAGTGTCGGAAACCGGGATGAATGTGAGAAAACCCTGGCCTTTATTCGCAAGCAACTGAGCCAGCGCTAAGCCGGATTAACATCGAAGGAAGAAATTGTGAGCAAGGAAAAAATACTCTTTATCGACCGTGACGGCACCCTGATTGTCGAGCCGCCGGTCGACTTTCAAGTCGATCGGCTGGACAAACTCCAGCTGGAGCCGTTCGTTATTCCGGCGCTGCTCCAGCTTCAGGAGGCCGGTTATACACTGGTGATGGTCACCAATCAGGACGGATTGGGAACCGATAGCTACCCGCAGCCCGATTTTGATGCGCCGCACAATATGATGATGGCGATCTTCTCCTCGCAAGGAGTCAAATTCGAAGACGTGCTGATCTGCCCGCACTTCGAGGAAGATAACTGTAGCTGCCGCAAACCCAAGCTGGGCATGGTGAAAGATTACCTCCAGAAAGGCCGGGTTGATTTCGCGCACTCGGCCGTGATCGGCGATCGCCCAACGGATCTGCAACTGGCAGACAACATGGCGATCCGCGGGATCCAGTACAACCCGCAAACCATGGGCTGGCCACAGATCGTCAAAGATCTCACCACCAACCCACGGATCGCCGAAGTAGTCCGCACCACCAAAGAGACCAACATCCGGGTGAAAGTGAACCTGGATGAGACCGGCGGCAATCAGATCCAGACCGGACTGGGCTTCTTTGATCACATGCTGGATCAGATTGCCACCCACGGCGGTTTCCGTCTGGAACTGAGCGTGGACGGCGACCTCCACATCGATGATCACCACAGCGTCGAAGACACGGCGCTGGCCCTGGGTCAGGCGCTGAAAGAAGCCCTGGGTGACAAACGCGGTATCGGCCGTTTCGGCTTCAGCCTGCCAATGGACGAATGCCTGGCCCAATGCGCACTGGACCTGTCCGGCCGCCCGTACCTGAAGTTCGAGGCCAAGTTCAGTCGCGATCAGGTCGGCGATCTGTCCACCGAAATGGTGTCGCACTTTTTCCGCTCGCTGACCGATACGCTGGCCTGCACCCTGCACCTTTCATCAACCGGTGACAACGATCACCACATTGTTGAGAGCCTGTTCAAAGCCTTTGGCCGCACCCTGCGTCAGGCGATCCGGGTTGAAGGCAACGAGCTACCGAGCAGTAAAGGAGTGCTGTAATGGATACCAATTCTCAGCGTATTGTCATCATCGATACCGGCTGCGCCAACGTCTCCTCGGTGCGCTTCGCCATTGAGCGATTGGGCTACCAGGTGACGGTCAGCAAGGATCCGGAGGTGGTGCTAGCGGCAGACAAACTGTTTCTGCCCGGCGTCGGCACCGCCAGTGAAGCAATGCAGAATTTGCGCGATCGCGATCTGATTGAACTGATCAAGCAGATCAAACAACCAATGCTCGGGATCTGTCTGGGAATGCAACTGCTCGGAGTATTGTCAGAAGAACATGGCCAGAGCGGGAGCGAGCTGGTGACCTGCCTGGGTTTGTGTGACGCGCCGGTGAAAAAAATGCAGACCGGCGAGTTGCCACTGCCGCACATGGGCTGGAATACCATCACCCCGGTCGCCGGACATCCTTTGTTCAACAATATTCCGGCAGGCAGCTATTTCTACTTTGTTCACAGCTATGCCATGCCGGTATCTGACGCAGAGGCCCCGGCCGGATACACCATTGCGCGCTGTGAATACGGGCAGCCATTCAGTGCCGCCGTGCAAAGCGGGAACTATTACGGCGTTCAGTTCCACCCGGAGCGCTCCAGTAAGGCCGGCGCCCAGTTGATCAAAAACTTTTTAACGATGTGACTGAGTGACACAGCGCGATATCAAAAGGATTGAAGATGATTATTCCCGCACTTGATTTAATTGATGGCCAGGTTGTTCGCTTGTTTCAGGGCGACTATGGCCAGGTCACAGAGTATAAAGTCGACCCCGCCGAGCAGTTCCGGCACTACCATCAGGCTGGTGCCAACTGGTTGCACCTGGTGGATCTGACCGGGGCGAAAGATACCTCGGCCCGCCAGTTGGATCTGATCCGAGCCCTGCTGCAAAGCACCCCGGCCAACATCCAGATCGGCGGTGGCGTTCGCACCGAGCAGGACGTGGCCGATCTGCTGGATGCCGGTGCCCAGCGCGTGGTGATCGGCTCCACCGCGGTCAAACAACCGGCACTGGTCAAAAGCTGGATGGAAAAATACGGCCCGGAGCACATTGTTCTGGCGCTGGATGTCAACATTGACGATGCGGGTAACCGCCATGTCGCGGTCTCCGGCTGGCAGGAAGATTCCGGCGTCACCATTGAAGCGTTGCTGGAAGATTTTCTGACCGTCGGCCTGAAACATGTCCTGTGCACCGATATTTCCCGCGACGGCACGCTGGCCGGCTCCAATGTCGACCTCTATATCGACCTGTGTGCCCGCTACCCGCAAATCGACTTTCAGTCTTCCGGCGGCATCGGCAGCCTGGACGACATCGCCGCCCTCAAAGGCAGCGGGGTCGCCGGGGTGATCGTCGGCCGCGCCTTGCTGGATGGTAAATTCAGTGCCGAGCAGGCATTCCAGCGCTGGAACAGCTAACCAACGGAGAGAAGTCACATGTTAGCCAAACGTATTATTCCTTGCCTGGATGTCCGGGACGGCCAGGTCGTCAAAGGCGTCCAGTTTCGCAACCACGAAATCATCGGCGATATCGTCCCGCTGGCCAAACGCTATGCCGAAGAAGGCGCCGATGAGCTGGTCTTTTATGATATCACCGCGTCCAGCGACGGCCGGGTGGTCGATAAAAGCTGGGTTGCCCGGGTTGCTGAAGTCATTGATATTCCGTTCTGCGTTGCCGGCGGGATCAAATCCGCCGACGACGCCAGCCGGATCTTACAGTTCGGTGCCGACAAGGTGTCCATCAACTCCCCGGCCCTGGCGGATCCGAACCTGATCACCCAATTGGCCGATAAATTCGGCGTCCAATGCATTGTGGTCGGTATCGACTCATACTTTGATGCCGAAAGCAGCAAGTATCAGGTCTACCAATTCACCGGGGATGAGAAACGCACTCAAGCTACCCGCTGGGAGACCAAAGACTGGGTTGAGGAAGTTCAGCGTCGCGGCGCCGGTGAGATTGTGCTCAATATGATGAATCAGGACGGGGTCCGCAACGGCTACGATCTTGATCAGCTCAACATGGTCCGCAAAGTCTGCCATGTGCCGCTGATTGCCTCCGGTGGCGCGGGAGAAATGATCCATTTTGCCGAGGCGTTCCATCAGGCCAATGTGGACGGCGCGCTGGCAGCGTCGGTCTTTCATAAACAAATCATCAATATTGATGCACTGAAGACATATTTGAAACAACAAGGTGTGGAGGTCCGGCAATGAACCAGACAACAAACATAAACTGGGAAAAAGTCGGCGGCCTGATCCCGGCTGTGATCCAGGATGCGACCAGCGGACAGGTGCTGATGCTGGGATATATGAATGATGAGGCGCTGGCCAAAACCCTGGAAACCCGTCAGGTGACCTTCTGGTCCCGCTCTAAAAATCGGCTCTGGACGAAAGGGGAGAGTTCGGGCAATGTGCTGCAACTCGACAGTATCCGGGTCGATTGTGATCAGGACACTCTGCTGGTGACGGCCACCCCGGTCGGCCCGACCTGTCACCTGGGGACCCCGACCTGTTTTGACACCAATGCCCCCTTGACCGGCAACGGAACACAACCGGCACTGGTGTTTCTTCATCAACTGGAACAGGTGCTGGCTGAGCGTAAGCATGCCGATCCTGATTCTTCCTATACGGCCAGCCTCTACGCCCGTGGCACCAAACGTATTTCGCAGAAAGTGGGCGAAGAAGGGGTTGAAGTCGCACTTGCGGCGACGTCGGGTGACAAGGCGGAGCTAGTGTGTGAATCAGCCGATCTGCTGTATCACCTGATCGTGCTGCTGCAGGATCAGGGCCTGTCCCTATCCGATGTCATGGCCAAGCTCCAGGAGCGCCATCAATAAGCGTCCGATGCTATTCATAAGCGCCCGAGATTACCCATAAACGCCCGAGACTATCCATAAGCAGTCCGGACGAGCGGGATCAAAAAAGCCTGAGTTCAACTCAGGCTTTTTTATGACAAATACTGGGGGCGGCTTATCGCTCCAGCGCTTCTTTATAGTGAGTGCGGCAAACCGACACATAGCGATCATTGCCGCCAATTACCACCTGATCACCATCAGCAATCGCGCGGCCGTGTTCGTCCATCCGGATCACCATATTGGCTTTGCGACCGCAGTGACAGATGGTTTTCAGCTCGACCAGCTTATCAGCCCAGGCCAACAGATATTGGCTGCCTTCAAACAACTCACCGCGGAAATCGCTGCGCAGGCCATAACACAACACCGGAATATTCAGTTTATCGACCACTTCGGTCAGCTGGTAGACCTGTTTTTTGGTCAGGAACTGGCACTCATCAATCAGCACACAGTCAATTTTCTGGGTGGCATCCATGTCCTGCAACCGGGCATATAAATCATCGTCATCGCCGAACAGTTCCGCTTCTTCTTCCAGCCCGATCCGGGAACTCACTTTGCCTTTCCCGAAGCGATCATCGATGGCCGCAGTGAAAATCACCGGCGTCATCCCACGCTCCCGATAATTAAAGGATGACTGAAGTAATGTCGTCGATTTACCCGCATTCATTGCAGAGTAATAAAAATACATCTGGGCCATTCGGCTCCCCGTCTCAGGCAAAAAACTGGCAGAATCCTACAGAAAACCGCGTCGAAATAAAAGTACCGCAGCCCAGTTACAATAAAGCCCGCAGTAGCTGCGGGCTTATCGGATGAGAGATGTGCAGTGCCAGCGGTTAGTTTTTCAGTTTAACCGCCGCAGAACTCGGTCGGCGAGCCAGCCACAACAGGCCTAAACAGACCAGAATAAAGCTGATCAGCGCCGCCATAAAGGCCACCGCCACAGAGCTGGTCAGGCCCAGCACCAAGAAGCCGATGGCTGAGACCAGGGCAACAGACAGCGCATAAGGCAGCTGCGTCGAGACATGATCGATGTGGTGACAACGCGCCCCCGTCGAGGACAGAATCGTGGTATCCGAAATTGGCGAACAGTGGTCACCAAACACCGAACCAGCCAGCACCGCGCCCAGCATCGGCAACATCAACGCAATCTCTGTTGCCGCCGCCAGATCACCGGCGATCGGCAGCATGATGCCGAAGGTGCCCCAAGAAGTTCCGGTCGAGAATGCCATCAGTCCGGCCAGCAGGAATAAAATCACCGGCAACAGCATTGGATTCAGGTTGCCCTGAACCAGCGTCGACAGGTATTTACCCGTCGCCATGTCACTGATCACGCTACCGATGCTCCAGGCGAACAGCAGGATCAGAATCGCCCCGAACATTGACTTGGCACCAATCCACATTGTCTGCGCAACATCACCCACCGCCAGGCGCTGGCGGAATACCGGCACCAGCGAGGCCATCAGGCCGACAATCCCGCCGTACACCAGTGACGTGCCGACATCGGTGTTCTCAAACGCGCCCAGGATATTGAACGCCTGGCCATCGGCCGACAGGGTCTGGTAGCCGGTGAAAATCATAAAGAAGAAGGTTGCCAGGATCAGCATCACAATCGGCATCACCAGATCGCCGACACGGCCGTGTTCGCTCTCTTCAATGTCCAGCTCGTCATTCAGATCACGAGCCATGCTGTCATCATCACCTTCGTCAAAGCCATGGCCGCGACAGGCTTGCAACTCATGCTTTTTCATCGCACCGATGTCCAGCTGGAACCAGGCCACTACAAACACCATCAGCAGCGCGAAAACGGCATAAAAGTTCATCGGCGCCAGTTGCACAAATGCACTCAGCGGCGAATAAGCTGTCACACCATGCGATACCAGAATGCCGCCAATCAGCGTAATGATATAAGCGCCCCAGCTCGATGCCGGCATCAGGACACACATCGGTGCCGCAGTGGAATCCAGGATATACGCCAGTTTGGCACGGGAAACATAGAAACGATCGGTCACCGGACGGGAGATCGAACCAACGGCCAGGCTATTAAAGTAGTCATCGACAAAAATGAAGACGCCCAGAAAAGCCGCAAGCAATTTTGCGCCCCGTTTGCTCTTGATCTTGGTTTGCGCCCATTCAGCGAAGGCACGGGTACCGCCGGACAAGGTCAGCAATGCCGTCATCATCCCCAGCAGCACCAGGAAAGCGACAATGCTCATGTTCCAGCTATTGATCGCCCCGTCATCAATAAACAGGCCTTTGGCAGTGGTGCCGATATAGCCCGCAGTCGCCGCGACGGAAAAATCCGTCAGCAACAAAGCGCCCAGCAGCACACCAAAACCTAATGAAACGAGTACACGACGTGTCAGAATCGCCAGGCCCAACGCGACCAATGGCGGCAACAACGAAAGAGAGGAATGTGAAAAATCGATGATATTCATGATCTCTATGACAACCGAACTTGGTTGGAGATCTACTGCTGAACACGGCACGTTGCCGTGAGAGAAGAGCATTAGAAAAGGACGAGCCTTATTCCGGACCCCACAGTAGCGCTCCATAGTTAATGTAATTATATACTATGGCAGTGTTGCCCCTATTCGGTGACAACCCCAGCAAACCGGTTTGATAAGCCTGGTTTACTTCGGCATTGGCTCCTTTTGCTGGCTCTCGTCGGAATCACCCTCCAACCAGCTACTTTTAGACAATGCGCCTCTACCCTTAGTCAAGGAATGGTCAATTCTACGCACTCAGCGTGTATTTGCAACAAGTTAAAATGAAAAAATTAACAACATTAGTGAATAATTTTGCCGCATCGTGCAATAATTAATCAAAAAATCAATCATGGCCAAGAAACAGAATATGAAACACGTGGCAATAAAATAACCTGACTGCCACCTGAATATTCCGACCATGGGATGAAGATCTTCATCCCGATTTATTAAAAATGAGGATCAGAAAAGCGAAATAAGGAAATTGAATTCAAGGCTCAATATTTTGTTTGGCATCAGGTGATTAAAAGTATTATTATTGCAATTATAGTTTTTTGACTGCTATTATTATTAAAAATAGTTGATGCCAACAGGAAAATTAAAATGTCTGATGCAATGAAAGCACTATTGAACCTGCGCAGCCTGCGTGCACTTTCTCGTGAATATACACTGGAGCAACTTCAAGAAGCACTGGAAAAGCTGCAAACAGTTGTGACTGAGCGTGAAGAATCAGAAGCTGAAGAGCTGGCAAAAGAAAAAGAGCGTCAGGATAAACTGAACCAATACCGTGAAATGCTGATGGCTGATGGTATCGATCCAGAAGAACTGCTGGCCACGCTGAGCAAAGCACCAAAAACAAAGCGTGCTGCGCGCCCGGCCAAATACAAGTTTATCGACGAAAACGGTGAAGAGAAAACATGGACCGGCCAAGGTCGTACGCCTTCTGCGCTGAAAAAAGCCCTGGACGAAGGTAAATCTCTGGAAGATTTTGAAATCTAATTTTCCATAATCGCTATCGTAAAAAAAGCCTGGTGTGAACCAGGCTTTTTTGTATTCATTCTTCCAGCAGTGGGAAAGGGTCGCCGACGGCAGATAACACCCGAATGGCTTCACCTCGCCATCCGCCTAAAAGTAAATAACCCGACTTTCACTCGGTTTATTCAGTCGTTCTCAATCACAATAAAAGCCAGACATTGACATCCAGCTTTTATTTCTCGGGGCTTATCGAATCTGATCCGCCAAATGGCTTACCGCCAATGCGAAATAGTGTGAACGATTCCACTTCAGCAAGGTCTGGTAGTTGTTATAAACCAAATATGCTCTACCCTTATTATCATCTGGTTGAATAAGCCATGCCTGAATATCAACACGGGGTAAGGCTTGGCCATTCAAGCGGCGAACACCCAGACGCTGCCATTCTGCCAGTGAACGCCCTTTCGACTTCTCAACCCCGAATAAGTCAGCATCGAGACTGCTCGGTAGTTGCACTTGCCGGCCCCAGGTATATTGATCATCCCATCCCGACTGATGCAGATAGTTCGCTGCAGAGGCGAAAACATCCGCTTCCGTTTCCCAGATATCAATACGACCGTCTTTATTCCCGTCAACCGCAAAGGATAAAAAGGACGTCGGCATAAACTGGGGCTGCCCCATCGCACCGGCCCAGGAACCTTTCATTTTTTTCGGCGTAATATGACCGGCATCCAATATTTCTAAAGCAGCCATCACCTGATTGCGAAAAAATGCTTCCCGCCGGCCTTCATACGCCAAGGTTGATAAAGCTTCAATCACATTATAATTGCCCATCAACCGGCCAAAATTACTTTCAACCCCCCACAGCGCCACAATAAAGCGAGGCTGAACCCCCAACTGGCGCCCGACGCGATCCAACACCGCTTGATGTTGACGATAAAGTTCATTGGCCTGCGCAATTTTCCAGGCCGGTACCGCGCGAGGCAGATACTCATCCAGTGTCAGTTTACGTTCCGGCTGGTTTTTATCCGCCACGACGGCCCGCTCAATAAACTGAATACCTTCAAAAGCAGAGTTGATAATCGACTCTGAAATTCCTTTTTCCCGGGCTTCGACTTTCAACCCACTCACATATTCATCAAATCCGACATCTGCCGCCGACGTTGACGTCGACAGACCTAATCCCAAGGCCACCAGGGCCGATATCAATCGCTTATACATAGTCACCTTCAGGTATTTCTTGCGGCTTTATCCGCCTTATACTGGTCCAGTAAATTAGTCACAGGTGGCGGGACTTGCAGATAATAACCTGCGGTTGAGAGGGACTCTTTCACTTTCTCAACATCAGCCAGGGCTAATTTACGCCCATTGTCCAACTTCAGTACCATCACAAACTGTGGCGTACCGAACGTGGTCATCAGATTATCCGGCACGTCACTGAAATCATCTTTGGTCTTGATATACAGATAAGTATTTTCTTTTTTCGGGCTTTTATAAATTGCACACAACATCAAAAGTCGCCTGTTTGTTTACGCGCTCACCTCACTGAGACCGCAATCTTCCGGGATCATTCCCTTCAATTGCCTCCTTTTGTCGGTGTCGGTGAGAGCCTTGTCTGAAATTCCAACGCTAGAGCAAGGATAGCTTGCTGATACACCCCGGGGAATATAACATGCAAGTATCTATGTGATAACGCGCAGCACGGCTATTTTCGTAACAGTCATTGAACAAGTATGACAAAATCAGCAGAACTAAAAGGGAGTTCCTTTACACTCTCAGCCCTGCACCTGGTGGATGGGGACATTCAGAAGGCAACCGACTTCCTCAAAGAGAAGGTCGAGCAGGCGCCTAATTTTTTCGCCGCGGCTCCCGTTGTGATTGACATCAGCCAGGCCGGCACCGCCATTGACTTCGCCGCCCTGCAGGCCGGGGTCAAAGATGCCGGGATGATCCCGGTCGGGATCAGCGGCTGCAAGAACGCCCAGTTGCAAACCCAGGCAAAACAGGCCGGATTTGCGGTGATGAATGCCGCCCGCCAGGCGAAAGCGGCAGAGCCGGAAATGACCCCGACGAAAATTATTCGGACCCCGGTCCGATCCGGGCAGCAGATTTATGCCAAAAACAGCGATCTCATCATCATGAATCATGTCAGTGCTGGCGCTGAGGTCATCGCCGACGGATGCATTCATGTCCTTGGAACATTACGCGGCCGCGCCATTGCCGGGGCCAGTGGACAGCAGCAAGCACACATTTTTTGTCAGAATTTACAAGCCGAGCTGATTTCCATTGCCGGAAACTACTGGCTCAGTGATAAAATCAATCCTGAGTTCTGGGGTAAAGGTGTCGTTATCTCACTTGCTGAAAATAATTTGAACATTGAGCACCTGGCTTTATAAGGTTTAATAAGGAATTAATAGATGGCACGTATTATCGTTGTTACCTCCGGAAAGGGCGGCGTTGGTAAAACAACCTCCAGTGCAGCTATCGCATCCGGTCTTGCACTCAGCGGAAAGAAGACCGCAGTAATCGATTTTGATATCGGCTTGCGTAACCTGGACCTCATCATGGGCTGTGAGCGCCGAGTCGTTTATGATTTTGTCAATGTCATCAATGAAGAAGCAAACCTGAACCAGGCGCTGATCAAAGATAAACGTGTTGAGAACCTGTATGTCCTGCCGGCTTCTCAGACCCGAGACAAAGACGCCCTGACCCAGGAAGGGGTTGAGCGGATCCTGAAAGACCTCGACAACATGGGGTTTGAATTTATTATCTGTGACTCACCGGCCGGGATCGAAAGCGGTGCCCTGATGGCGCTGTATTTTGCCGACGAGGCCATTGTCACCACCAACCCGGAAGTCTCTTCCGTACGTGATTCCGACCGCATCCTGGGGATCCTGGATTCAAAATCACGCCGGGCCGAGCAAGGGCTGGAGCCGGTGAAAACCCACCTGCTGCTGACACGCTATAACCCGGCTCGCGTGACACTCGGCGAAATGCTCAGTGTGACTGATGTAGAAGAAATTCTGCACATTCCGCTTCTGGGCGTCATCCCGGAAAGCCAGGCAGTGCTGAACGCCTCGAACAAAGGCGAACCGGTGATTTTTGACAAAGAGTCCGATGCAGGCATCGCTTACGGCGATACCGTCGGGCGTTTGCTGGGTGAAGACCGCCCGTTCCGTTTCCTGGAGGAAGAGAAAAAAGGCTTCCTTAAACGCTTATTCGGAGGCTAAATCAGTATGGCTTTGCTTGAATTCTTCCGCCCCAAAAAAACAACGACCGCAACTGTGGCGAAAGAGAGGCTGCAAATTATCGTTGCAGAGCGACGGACATCCGCTCAGGGGACGCCTAGCTACTTGCCGCAGCTAAAGCAGGACATCCTTGAAGTGATCCGCAAATACGTTGAGATTACGCCGGACCAGGTCACCGTGAACCTGGATCAGCGTGAAGAAGATCTGTCGGTACTGGAGCTCAACGTCACGCTACCAGACGAAGAGAAATAAACAATGCCCCGGCCAGACCGCAATGCAGTTCACTTAAGGGGAGCTGCATGGCGATTAACCGGGTAGCGGGTCTTTGATATCTTAACTGCCCTGGGCCTAGATGGCCTGGGGCGATTTTCCTTGAAGAGCACTGACAGGTCCCCCCGTAGTGCCTTTAGCCTCTTGGGCGTGTTTCCCGGTGACAGTGCCTTACTCATTACCCTGAGCTGACTTGCAATAAACTGGCAGGCGTACTTGAAGCTTATTTCTGTGGGGGCTCTGTCATGCGCCACAGCCGCCTGGCTTGCCTCTCTCCTGACCAGGTTGTAGCCGAGAAGCAACCCCCATAACTCTTGATAAACCAGCTCGACCGTTTTGCTCCGCAAGGTAAGAGAATTGTGCTGCATGGAGCTCTTTATATCGCGGTAGCCCAGTTCAATCTCCCAGCGTTCGTGGTATAGGGTGGCAACCTGCTCGGCGCTGTACATCTCTCTTGGCAGGGAGGTGAAAACCGTTTTCTCTTTCCCGTCTACCTCATAGGTGACTGCCCGTACCTGCCATTTCTCAGGAAGGGTCGGATTCTTCTTTCTCGCTTGGGGCGAGACCTTCATCTCGATAAGGTTGTCATTGGTTTCCTCCTCGTCGAGAAGTGTGTATACCACGCCTTTTTTAGCAGGAATAAGCCAATGTCGGTTTGCCCCGCTGGCAGAGATGCCCAGCAACAGGCTTGCTCCGTAAAATCCCTTATCCAGCAAAGTCACCGAGTTATCCGGCAGCGAGTTGATAAAGGGTTGGGCCAGCGGTATTTCACCTCGGCGATAAGGGCTGATATCGGCATCAATGATGATATGGGAACGCACGTTCATCATGGTGACAAGACGGAGTACAGGGTAAGGTGTCTGGCGCTTTCCGGATGTGTTTCCCGAACCGAAGTGTTCGCGAAGCCCGGGGGTATCCGGGGTCCTGAACAGAGCCCCATCAACAGCAAAAACCTGAAGTTTATTCCAGCTGTCTTCCGGGTACCTTTCTTTACCCCATACCTGAGCACACTGTTTGAACAGCCATTTAGGCGCTTCCTTTCCCAGTCGCTGACGGGCTTGTGTCAGAGCACTCTTGGCCAGGAGTTCCTCGTTTGCCAACCCTTCGGCACAGACATTCATACGGCGGGCCACTTCAGCTATAGGCTCATTGCGGAAAAAGGCCATACCGACAATAAGCCAGAGCACCATATCACTGGGGAGCCGTCTTCGTCTGATGGTTGCCTGAGTCGATAAAGATGTAGCTCTGGCAACCCACTCGTCGGGAACGTGTTCAGAGAAAGTGGTCAGCTGGGAGATATCGACAGGAGACTCTTCAAGAAAATCTGTGAGTGCGGAAGCTAAGGGCATAAAAAAACCGGAAACCAGTAAATGATTTCCGATTTTGACGCATCAGAAGGATCAGTCAACCGATCCTTAACTGATCAGCATTGCGGCCAGACCGGGGCATTTTTTTATCCATCTGTTCCAGACCATTCTGCACAGGCGAAGAGCCCCGGAACAGCACGGATTAGCGATCCAACAGCGGCAGTACTTTGTCCTCAAACAAAGGCTTGCGCCAGGTGGCCAGCATTTCCGGCAGCGCGTCCTGGGGTCTTCCCTTCTTCCAGGCCCAGGAGATCAACTGGTTGACCTGCTTTTTCGATGCCAGAAATTCCGGGGCCAGCCCAGTTTGCGCTTCGACCTGGCTGACTTGATCTTTGATCAGTTTCACCAGCTGCTTGTAGCCCGGCAGATCCACCAAGCGCACCACCGGCTCCGGATACGCTTGCGGCGACATCTGCGCCACGTCCTGAACCATTTTCACCAGTCGGTTGCCGTGACGCTGGATCTCCATCGGATCAAAACCTTCTTTTGCCATCACCGCTTTGGACTGAATGTTATACCGGGCCATTTTCCATAGATGGAGTTCTTTGACGATAAAGTTCAGCGCCAGATCCCGCTTGCGTGCTTCCAGCACCCGCCACTTGGCCAGCTGTTGCAAGACGGCCAGTTGCTTAGGGTCCAACTGCCAGGCATTTTTGATGTCCAGGTACGCTTTATCCGGGTCGACTGTCTTCACTCGTTTGGCCATCAGGGTTTGGCATTCCTGAACCAGGGCGTCCTGCCAGCCCTTGGCTTCGACCTGCGCCTGAAGCTTCTCGTACAGTGGCAACAGGTAGAACACATCCGCAGCGGCGTAATCAAGCTGCTTCGGTGTCAGCGGTCGCGCCAGCCAGTTGGTCCGGGCTTCCCCTTTATCCAGCTGAATCCCTAAGAAATCGTTCACCAGTGTCCCGAAGCCCGTGGAGACCCCGTAGCCGAGAAAAGCAGCCATCACCTGGGTATCGACCATCGGCTCAGGTAAACAGCCGGCGTAATGCTGAAATACTTCCAGATCTTCACCGCAGGCGTGCAGAACCTTAGTGACCGCCGGATCCCGCAGCAGTGCCCACAAGGGCGACAAATCATCGATCACCAGCGGATCAATCAACGCCAGGCAGTGGCCGTCAAACAGCTGGATCAGCCCCAATTTCGGGTACAAGGTGCGGGTACGGACAAACTCGGTATCAAGCATCACAGTAGACTGATGACGGGCCTGTTCGCACACGACCTGCAACCGCTCTGTTGTTGTTACAATTTCAAAATTCACAGCAAACCTTTACGTTGCGAACCAAAAGAAAGTGCCGGCATTATGCCGGCACTCCACAGCTCATTTATTGTAACCTGAAATCAGGACTTATGCTTCCTGCGCCTGCTTATCGGACTCTTCCCGCAGTGCACGACGCAAAATTTTACCGACATTGGTTTTCGGCAGTTCATCACGGAATTCCACCACCTTCGGTACTTTGTACCCGGTCAGGTGCTCGCGGCAATGCATCAGCAGTTCATCGCGAGTCAGGCTCGGATCGCGTTTCACCACGCAGACCTTCACCACTTCCCCCGAAGCGCCGCTCGGCTGGCCAATCGCAGCCACTTCCAGCACCTTGCTGTGCAGCGCCACCACATCCTCAATTTCATTCGGATAGACATTGAAGCCGGAAACAAGAATCATATCTTTCTTGCGGTCAACAATATGCAGGAAACCATCTTCGTCAAACTTGACGATATCGCCGGTCGACAACCAGCCATCGGCCGTCAGGACTTCTTTGGTCGCTTCCGGACGCTGCCAGTAGCCCTGCATGACCTGCGGACCACGGACTTGCAGTTCACCGACCTGATCATTGGCCAGCACCTGGCCTTCTTCATCGACGATGCGAACGTCCGTTGACGGCACCGGCAGACCAATCGAGCCGTTATAATCGACCAAGTCATACGGATAAGCTGCCACCAGCGGTGAACACTCGGTCAGGCCGTAGCCTTCAAGCAGGTAGTTGCCGGTGATCTGTTTCCATTTCTCGGCCACGGCGCGCTGGACCGCCATCCCGCCGCCCACAGACAGGCGCAGATTGCTGAAGTCCAGCTCATGGAAATCTTCGTTGTTCACCAACGCATTAAACAGGGTGTTCACGCCCGTAATCGCCGTAAACGGATAACGCTGCAGCTCCTTGACGAAGGTCGGAATATCACGCGGGTTGGTGATCAGCAGATTACGACCGCCCATTTCAATAAACAGCAGGCAGTTCACCGTCAACGCAAATACGTGGTATAGCGGCAACGCGGTGACGATCAGCTCGCGTCCTTCGGTCAGGACCGGTCCGTAGGCCCCTTTGGCCTGCATCACGTTGGCCAGCATATTGCGGTGCGTCAGGATTGCACCTTTGGCAACCCCGGTCGTCCCGCCGGTATATTGCAAGAAGGCCGTATCATTCCCGGACATAAACGGCTTCACATACTGCATCCGGCGACCTTTGCGCAGCGCCATCCGCATCGAAGTGGCATGCGGCAAATGATACTTCGGCACCATCTTTTTGATGTACTTAACCACGAAGTTCACCAGCGTGCCTTTCGGACGGGACAGCTGATCGCCCAGGCTGGTCAGTACCACATGTTTCACGCCGGTGTTTTTCACCACCGTTTCCAGCGTATGGGCAAAGTTCGACACGATCACAATCGCTTTGGCACCAGAGTCATTCAACTGGTGCTCCAGCTCACGCGGTGTATACAGCGGGTTAACATTCACCACCACACAACCGGCACGGAGAATACCGAATAAGGCAATTGGGTACTGCAGCAGGTTTGGCATCATGACCGCAACCCGGTCCCCTTTCTGCAACTTCAGCTCGTTTTGCAGATAGGCAGCAAAGGCGCGACTCCGCTCTTCCAGTTTGCGGAAGGTCATCACCTGACCCATATTAATGAATGCCGTCTGATCCGCATATTTCTGTACAGACTGCTCAAACATTTCAACCAGGGACGGATAACAGTCCGGGTTGATCTCTGCCGGTACATCTGCCGGATAGCGGTTAAGCCAAACCTTATCCACTTTGCACTCTCCTTTTATGACATGGCGCTGGCGCCAGCTATGGCTGCATGGACGAATTTAAACAACTGTTTACCGAACCATTACAGCACAATTAACAAACAAGTAACAACTGATTAGACCAGTTATTTGAACTGGGATAGAAACTTTATGATTTGATCACACACCGCTTGCGGACTTTCGAGATGACAGTGATGGCCCCCGGCCACTTCAACCTGCTCGGCCTGCGGTAACCAGTCAAACCCGCCTGCGGGCTGTTTCAGACGGGTAAAGCCTTGCGCGCCGATAATGGACAACACCGGACAGCCAACCGCGCTCATCAGCGCTTTGGCCTGGTCTTCGCAAATGCGATAAAGAGAGTCACAGCGTAAGCGATTATCATGACGCCAGTACCACCCGTGTTCATCACGGCACAGGGCGCGCTTCACCAGGGGCGTCAACTGGGACGCTGACAGAGAATTGACCGCACAACGCAAGGCCAGGGCTTCGTCAAAAGACCCCATCCGCCGGGAGGCAAAGCGCTCGGCGAACTCCCGATACCGCTGGCGTCCTTTTAGCCCCTGACGCAGACGCTCAACCACCAGCTCCGGCGCTTCATATAACGGCGCCAGGCCTTCAATCAGCACTAAGCCAGTGATCTGCGCCGGGTAAGCCGCGGCATAGCAACCGCTGACCAGCGCGCCCAGGGAATGGCCCACCAGCACAATCTCCCGCGACGGAAGCAACGCCATCAGCTGGTGCAAGTCATCCAGATAATCAAAGAAGTGATAATAATTATCTGCACTGCGGGACGGAGACCAGCCGTGCCCCGGCCAATCGACCGCAACCCAGTGGCAAGCGGGTGCCAACCGGGAAAACAACGCATCAAAACTGGCGGCATTATCCTGCCAGCCATGTAAAAACAGCAGTAGGGGCCGACCATCATCGGGTAACACGACCGGGGACGCCGGTTGCACCACGCCACTAGGGTGAGCAAATGAACTCAGCCCCGCCAGCGAAAGTTCAGCCAGCTGGAAGTTGGTCTCAAACATGGATGTTGGAATTTACTCAGAATGCGGTGTGACTGACGCGCAGACTACCACAACAGCAAGGATATGGCCCGATAATTCGTAATTTAAGGGGGAAAATGCGTGGATCATTGCTTATGATTCAGTCAAGTTGGTCAGGCGTGTTCAGACATAGACATCGACACCCACCAGATCCGACAAGGCTTCTTTGCGGCTCTGGTGCATCACCCCAAGATAGGAGTCGAGTGCCTCGCGGTGTTTGCCTTCCGGCTGATCGTATTGAATATTGGCGTGGGCTTGTTGTAACAAGGCAGGATTTGCGACCGTTTTGGCAGCCGCTTTCGCCCCCCCGGTCGGCTCAGCCGGTTGTGCGGAGGTAGCAGCGCGGTCCGGTTGATGGACCGGATTTTTCTGGGTCGCCGGGATGGCGGTCGGTAAACGCTGAATAGACACCATAAGCAGGCCCTGTCAGGGAAACTGAAATTCAATCCTTAACTGTGATTGTGCGCCGCGGCAGCGCTTTGTGCAACTGCCACGACACATTTTTCCGGTAACGCAATTTTCCGGCACCGCATTTTTTCAGCGATACCTCATCCGGCAGACCAGAGCTTATTCGCGGCCCGGCAGTTTCTTCCAGGTCACCGTATCGCGCAGGTAAATCGGGCTGGCGTGCTCAGCTGCGACAGCTTCGCCGCGCGCCAGGGCAAACGGTGCCAGGTGGACCATGTCCTGCGAATCCGGGTACAGCACGTCACCGGCCTGTCGCTCCAACGGCAGTGACGCCAATTGCTCCGCGTACGCATCCCAGCCGGTCCCGGCGCTCAGCCACAGGCCTTGCGTGTCGGTCAACTGCTCACTTAGGCTGGCCGGCTGGATCACCAACTCACTGCCGACAACCTGCCAGTCACCATCGGCCTGACGACGATATTGTCCCCAGTACACTTCTCCCATCCGGGCATCAATCGCGGTCAGTACCTGCTCTGCCTGGTGGATCCGGTAAGTGCCCTGCGCCATCGCCGCCAGCGTGGAGATCCCCAGCATCGGAAGGTCGGCACCGAAGGCCAGCCCCTGTGCAATGCCAATCCCAATCCGGACCCCGGTAAAGCTGCCCGGTCCGCGACCGAAAGCCAGTGCGTCCAGCTGATTCAGTTTCACGCCACCTTCAGCCAGCACGGCATCGACCATCGGCAAAATTTTGGTGGTGTGCTCACGCGGCGCATACTCGCAGCGTGAAATAACGGCGTTACCTACCATCAAGGCAACGGAACAATTTTCAGTTGCAGTATCGACTGCAAGGATTTTGGTGCTCATTCAAGCCTCTGAATGCTGGTCATCACAGTGAACGGCATGATCATGACCATTCACCACAGACAAAAACTGTCCGACACCGTCAACATCCCGGGTTCGTGGGATCGGTGGCAGACTTCTTAAAAAGACTGCGCCGTAAGGGCGCGTCACTAAACGGTTATCGCAAATCACCAGCACGCCTTTGTCCTGCTGATCGCGGATCAGACGCCCCACCCCCTGTTTCAGGGTGATCACGGCATCAGGAACCTGAACCTGCGCGAACGGATCACCGCCACGCAAGCGACAATCCTCAATCCGCGCTTTGAGCAGCGGGTCGTCCGGTGCCGTAAAAGGCAATTTATCGATCATAACACAGCTCAGGGCCTGGCCTCTAACATCCACCCCTTCCCAGAAAGCGCCGGTGGCAATGAGCAGGGCATTTCCCAGCTCGAGATACTCAGCCAGCAGTTTCGACTTGGTGGTTTCCCCCTGCACCAGCACCGGCAAATCGAGCACGGCCCGAAACCCTTCGGCCAGATCCCGTACCATCTGGTGCGAGGTACACAGGAAAAAACAGCGGCCCTGGTTGCTTTCGATCACCGGAGCCAGCATCGCGACCAGGCGATCCGCAATGCCGAAACTATTGGGTTCCGGTAAAAAGCGCGGGACGCACAGCAACGCCTGCTGGGTATAGTCAAACGGGCTTTCCAGGGCAAACTGACGTTTGGGTGTCAGGCCAAGGCGATGACTGAAATGGCTGAAATCATCATCCACTGCCAGGGTTGCCGAGGTGAAAATCCAGGCACCGGGGTGCTGCTCAATCTGTTCGTGAAATTTTTCGGCCACTGATAAAGGGGTAATATTCAGGCTGAAATGGCGCGGGGTGCATTCGTACCAGTAGGAATAACCGGTGATCGTGGTATCACTCAGCCGGGCCAGTTTCGCCTTGAGCAAGGTGGCCCGCTCAAACGCTGCATCCAGCAATTGACTCCGTCCCAGTGCCAGCTTCAGCACTTCATGGGTCAAATCCAGGGCATCATTGAGCCGGGTCAGCTCGCGCTGGATGGTCGGGCTGGTCACGGCTTCACGCCAGTTGCCTCGAAATCCGGGCTCGCCCAGCACCAATCGCATCTCCGAGGCCGCCTGCGACAGGCGATCGGCAGTTTTTTGCAGCTGGCGCATGTCTTTGGCCTCGGTACGATAGCCAATCTCAACATCCTTGGCCAATTCCTGCAACTGACGGCTGGTCAGGCTCTGGCCGAAATATTGGCTGGCAATATCCGGGATCTGATGCGCTTCATCGAAAATGAACACTTCCGCTTCCGGGATCAGCTCACCAAAGCCGGTTTCCTTGATCGCCAAATCAGCCAGAAACAGGTGATGGTTGACCACCACCACATCTGCTTCCATCGCCCGACGACGGGCCTTGACCACAAAACATTCATCGTAAGACGGGCACTCCCGCCCCAGACAGTTATCGTTGGTTGAGGTGATCATCGGCAATACCGGACTGTCTTCCGCCACCGTATCACACTCTCCCAGATCCCCGCTGTGCGTGGTGGAGGACCAGGTACGTACCTTCACCAACTGACTCAGTAGCGTCGGATCGACATGGGTCCCGTGGCTTTCGGTAATTTGGCGGCTGAGGCGATCCAGGCACAAATAGTTTGCCCGCCCCTTCAGCAGGGCCACCCGGCCGGTAAAGCCCAGTGCATTCGCCATTAAGGGCAGATCGCGGTGAAACAACTGCTCCTGAAGGTTTTTCGAACCAGTGGAGATAATGGTTTTCTTGCCGCTGACCAGCGCCGGAACCAGGTACGCGAACGTCTTCCCCGTTCCGGTTCCCGCTTCGACCACCAGTTGGGCCTGGGTTTCGATGGCATCCGCCACCGCTTCAGCCATTTCGATTTGGGGCTGGCGCGCCTGAAATCCCGGGATCGCTTTATCCAAAGCGCCCCCAGCAGCAAAAAACTTGGCAATCATAGAGTCAGAATATCGGCTGAATATTGGTTATTTATACAGTGATCGAACGGCCCATTATGCCAACTTTCCTCTCAGGCGACCATCATTAATTCCCCGGACGAACCAGCGGCTTATTCTGATTCGGCTGCCGGCTCCTCAGCGGATTTTACAATCGCTGATTTGGTCGAATAGACGATCTGCAACAGCGCTTCCTGCTCCTGTTCTGGCACTTCAAACTTGTTGAAAGTTCCCCGCAGCAACTGAACCATGTGCTGCCATTCCTCAAGTGTGATGTTGAGATGGCTGTGTGCCTCTTCCATGGAGCGCCCGGTATAAGCACACGGTCCCCCGGTTGCCTGACACACCATGGACGTCACATGGTACTTCAAATAGGGGGCCGGGACCGCCTTGCGGGCGGCATCAATCGCCGGGTTGGCGTTGAGGGTGTCGTCCACCACCATGACTTTAATGAAATCATCCACCACCACGGCAATTGCAGCCAGTCCCCCCAGCCGCTCATACAGGCTCTGCTCTTTCGCATCTTCGGCCGCAACCGGACCGGCCAGCAACAAAGGCCCTAGTAAACAGAGAGGTTTCAGGATTGTTTTTCGTTGAACAGACATAGATGATCCTCGCAGGTTCGGCTGTCGCCGACAGACACCAAATCCCTTCGCTCAACATTTATGTTTTGACCCCAAAATCAATCCAAGGTAAATATCAATCATGCTGTTGAGACCATGACCTTTCGGAGTACCCAGCGTTTTAACCTGTAAGCCTCCCGAAAGGCACATTGATCTCGTTATACATTTTAGTTCAAGGAAGACCATGGAAAAGAAAACACTACTCACGGACTGCCCGGATGCAATGGGCCTGATCTCGAAAATCACCAACATCTGTTACAAACACCAGCTGAACATCATCCACAACAACGAATTTGTCGATCACACCAATCGTCAGTTCTTTATGCGCACGGAGTTGGAAGGGGTGTTCAATGACGAAACATTTCTGTTCGACCTCGACCGGGCGCTGCCAGAGGGCAGCCACCGTCGCCTGGTGAGCTCAGCACGCAAAAAAATCGTCATTATGGTCACCAAGGAAGCCCACTGTCTGGGGGATATTCTGGTCAAAGCCTTTGACGGCTCGCTGGATGTGGAGATCGCAGCCGTGGTCGGGAATTACGACACCCTGGCACCGCTGGTCGAAAAATTTGGGATCCCCTTCCACCATGTGTGCCACGAAGGCCTCAGCCGGGAAGCGCACGAAGCGCAGCTTCTGGCCGCCGTGGAACAATACCAGCCCGATTACGTGGTGCTGGCGAAATACATGCGGATCCTGACGGCTGGGTTTGTCGCCCGTTTCCCGAACAAAATCATTAATATCCACCACAGTTTCTTGCCGGCTTTTATCGGGGCCAAGCCTTACCTGCAGGCGTTTGAGCGCGGGGTGAAAATCATTGGCGCAACCGCCCACTTCGTCACCAATGATCTGGATGAAGGGCCGATCATCACCCAAAACGTGATCCCGGTGGATCATAATTTCAGTGCTGAGGACATGGCCCGCTCCGGGCGGGATGTCGAGAAATCCGTGCTCAGCAAAGCGCTGGGACTGGTACTTGAAGACAAGGTCTTCGTCCACGGCAATCGCACCGTGATCCTGTAATCTGGCCGACGCCTGTTCATGTTCAAACCGAACCGGTGCTGATCTCCAGCACCGGTTCGGCCGCCGCCTCACTGCGAAGCGTTATGAATCGCTCGCCTCGCTTTCAATCACGGCTTTGAGTGAGCACGGGTGAAGTTTGATACACACCCCGCCTTTTTTGAAGGCATAAGTCGGGTTCGGCAACCGCTCATGCTCCCCTGCCGGCGAGCTGGCTTTGACTTTGATCCCCTTTGCGGCCAGTTCGTCCCACGGCAGCTGCGGGAAAGTTTCATCCAGCGCGATCTTCAGCGCATCCGTGGTGTCGGCCTCAGACGGAATGACAAATTCAATATGCTCCCATCCCTGCTGCGGATACTGCTTCTCTCCCGGATACGGCAGCTCCAGGGCTTCAATCTGCCAGCAGCCGACCTGCAACGGCTGATGAAATCCAATCACAATGATCGGACGGCCATTAATCTGAGTGCAAGACCACTCCTCGCCGTATGCCAGCCAAGCCAGGTGCAACGCTTCGGCCATCTCCCGGTCATTGACCCGCAATGCCAGGTGATCGGCCTGGTACGCCGTCAGGGAGAGGTTCATCTCCCGGGCCAGCGCTTCAATCCGGGCCACAAACTCGGGCAACTGAGCCAACATTTGCTCAGGGTGAAGACCGGCTTCGCGTAACTTCTGCATGATTTTTCTCCAGTTCTGACAGCATTGGATAACGAACGCATAATTATCCATAATTTCCCGGGGTTAGAAACCCAAACCGAGATGACGACAGGCCTTGCCGCTGCTTGATTTGCGCATAATTTTTCCAGCATCTCCGAAACGAAAAAAAAATCGCTGCCAATGCCTTTTTCGGGTTGCCAAAAGGGCTAAGTTTGTGGGTATTATTAAGGCATTGCAACTGACGTATTCAAGAGACCACCTCTGCTTCCGGAGGGCTATCCCGTCAACAATATTCACGTACCGCCGGCCTGTATGGGGAATGCCTCCTGGCATCTCGCGGGTTGCGTGACTATTTTTGACGGTTTTTTGCTTGCTGTCACTCTTGGATACCGTCACGTTTTTGCCTCGCTAATAAGCCCGTACCATTAGCGTACTCAATGATTTAAAGGATAGGCGTGTGAACATTCAAGCTCTAATCAACGATAAAGTTTCTCAGGCACTCGAAGCCGCCGGTGCACCTGCCGGCAGCCCGGCCGCCGTTCGTCAGTCTGCCAAAGCCCAGTTTGGTGATTACCAGGCCAACGGCGTGATGGGTGTTGCCAAGAAGCTCGGTACCAACCCGCGCGAGTTCGCACAGAAAGTGATCGACGTTCTGGATCTTGACGGGATTGCCGACAAAGTCGAAATCGCGGGTCCGGGTTTCATCAATATTTTCCTGAGCAAAACCTGGCTGGCCGAGCAAGGCGAAAAAGCCCTGGCCGATGCGCGTCTGGGTGTGGCCAAAGAAGCACAACAAACGATTGTCGTTGACTACTCCGCACCGAACGTTGCGAAAGAGATGCACGTTGGCCACCTGCGCTCCACCATTATCGGGGATGCGGTGGTCCGTACCCTGGAGCACCTGGGCCATAAAGTGATCCGCGCCAACCACATCGGTGACTGGGGGACCCAGTTCGGGATGCTGATTGCCAACCTGGAACGCGTTCAGGCGGAATCCGGTGAAATTTCCATGGAGCTGGCGGATCTGGAAGCCTTCTACCGTGATTCGAAGAAACTGTACGACGAAGATCCTGAGTTTGCCGAGCGCGCCCGGAACTACGTGGTGAAACTGCAAGGCGGTGACGCCTACTGCGCAGACATGTGGAAGAAGCTGGTGGATGTCACCATGATCCAAAACCAGCGCAACTACGATCGCCTGAACGTATCACTGACCCGTGACGACGTGATGGGTGAGTCGATGTACAACGACATGTTGCCGGGGATCGTTGCAGATCTGAAAGACAAAGGTCTGGCGGTTGAAGATGACGGCGCGCAGGTGGTTTTCCTGGACGAGTACAAAAACAAAGACGGCGAACCTATGGGTGTGATCATCCAGAAGCGTGACGGCGGCTTCCTGTACACCACCACGGACATCGCGTGTGCCAAGTACCGTTACGAGCAGCTGGGTGCGGATCGCGTCCTGTACTTCATTGACTCCCGCCAGCACCAGCACCTGATGCAAGCCTGGACTATCGTGCGCAAAGCCGGTTACGTGCCGGAAGAGGTCAGTCTGGAGCATCACGCATTCGGGATGATGCTGGGTAAAGACGGCCGCCCGTTCAAGACCCGTGCCGGTGGGACCGTTCGCCTGGCCGATCTGCTGGATGAAGCCGAAGAGCGCGCCACCAAGCTGATCGAAGAGAAGAACCCGGAGCTGGATGCCGACGAGAAAGCCAAGATCGCGCAAACTGTTGCCATGGCTGCGGTCAAATATTCCGATCTGTCGAAGCACCGCACAACGGACTACATTTTCGACTGGGACAACATGCTGGCCTTCGAGGGCAACACTGCCCCTTATATGCAGTACGCCTATACCCGCGTGGCATCCATCTTCAAGCGTGCCGATATCGCGCTGGCGGATCTGACCCATCCGATCGCACTCAACGAAGAGAAAGAGCAAACACTGCTGTCGAAACTGCTGCAATTTGAAGAAGCCGTCCAGACTGTCGCGCGCGAAGGCCACCCGCACGTGATGTGTGCATACCTGTTTGAGCTGGCTGGCCTGTTCTCCAGCTTCTACGAGGCATGCCCGATCCTGAACGCGGAAGAAGCCGTCAAACAAAGCCGCCTGAAGCTGGCCATGCTGACAGCCAATACCATCAAGCAAGGCTTAGACCTGCTGGGTATCGAGACTCTGGAACGCATGTAAAATCTGCTACGCTCGTTCAAGAAAGCGTGAATATTTTCTAAAAATTCAAAGCCTTCTAAGGTATCCTTAGAAGGCTTTTCTATACGCTTATCAAAACAACAACAATACTACGCCAGCAAGTGCATATCTGACCACACCCGCGAGCAGCGCACCTGCCTGTGCCAATTTGATGGATGATCAGATCACATCCTTGAGTTTCTGATCACGGTGTAGACGGTCACCCGCCGCCAGGGGGCCGGATGATCGTCTTCAGAAGACAACGCATTGCGAAAAACGGAATTGATGGTATGAGCAAAGACAGCTTTGTGGAATCAACGGACATCTTAAAAAGAACAGTGCCACTGATGATCAAACACAAAGTCCCGACCACCCCAACCAACTATGCCCTTTGGTACACCTATACCACACAGCAGCACCCGCAACTGAACCTGGCGCTCGACTTAGGGATCGAAGCCTTAGGTCATTGCCCGCCAAGCCTGTGCGAAAGCCTGTATCAGGAGCATCTGGCCAGTAAGACCGATCGGGATATGGTCCAACTCCGACAAAGCCTGACCGCCATGATGCAGGAACTGTCGCATACCATGTCGGATACCCTCTCTTCGACCGAGTCGTTTCAGGGGGTACTGGATGCCACGTTCAACCAACTTGAGCGCGCCGAGCGAGACGGTCTGTCTCTGGAAGACACCATGAAGCTGGTCCGCACCTTGCTGGAAGAGTCACGCCAGATCCAGGCTTCCACCGGCTCGTTCCAGGGGCAACTCAGCCAGGCCCAGGAAGAAATTTCCACCCTGCGCCATGCCCTGGCAAAGAGCCAGAAAGAAGCCAATGAAGATGGGTTGACCGGCCTGTTCAACCGCCGCGCATTTGACCGTGATCTGCTGAGCTACACCCAGGCCAAGCACCCTTATAGCCTGATCCTGCTCGATATTGATAAGTTCAAGGATTTCAATGATGCCTACGGTCACCTCCTGGGTGACCAGGTCTTGAAGATGGTTGCCCACCGGATCCGCGAGCGCTGTGAAGGACAAGCCCAGTGTTACCGCTTCGGGGGAGAGGAGTTTGCAATTATTTACCCCAACAGCAGCCATGAAGCCGCCCGTCAGTTAGCCGAATCCCTGCGCCGGATGATCGAGATCATCTCTGTGCTGGACAAGAAAACCGGCAAGCGGATCAGCTCAGTCACCGCCTCATTCGGCCTGGCAACCCGAAACGCCGCCGAACCTTATCTGGCCGTCGTTGAGCGGGCCGACAGTTTCCTGAACAAAGCCAAGCAACTGGGCAGAAACCGGGTTCTGCCCCTCAACTGAATCCTCTGTCGCCGTCGGGATTCACCTGCGGTGATGCCGCCGGCTATCACCGAAAAAGCCGCCTACTGCCCGAAACGCTGCCCACTCGCCTGCAACCAGTCCAGCTCCTCCTGGGTGGACAGTCGGCCGTGGACTGCGTTTCGATGGGGAAAGCGTCCGAAGCGTTTCACAACCTCATGGTGGCTGACGGCATATTGATAAAAGCCGTCGAAAATTACCGCATGCGCCGGAGAGACCGACTGGCGCAAGCGATCGAAACGAAACACCGCTTCTTCCTGATCTTCGACCGCTTCCGAGTGCTCCAGTGGCAAATAGAAAAACACCCGCTCAATCGGGCGCAAGGACTCGTCCTGATTGCTGGCCAGCCCCCGCTTACAAATCGCCAGGGCCAGCGAGTCGTACCGGAACGCCGCACTCAGACCACGATAGATGTTGCGCGTGAATTGGTCGAGCAGAATAATCAAGGCCAGCGCCCCTCTCGGCTCCTGCGCCCAATGGCTCAATTTGCCCAGGCCGGCCTGGCTCATCAACGGCTGAAACTTCTCCGAGATCAGGCGATCAGTTTCTTCTCCGCCCTGAAACCACAGTGAATTCTGGTTATTGACCGTAACTTCTTCATCCAGCTCACCAAACCAAAAATCCAGCACTTCCTGATATTCAGCTGTCATCATCTCCCCCCTGTATCAACGCTACCTGTCTCTTTGGGTATCTCTCAGAAATCAGTTCGACATCACTGGCTTGCCCCTGGCTTGTGCGAACGGTTTCCCCTATAGTCGTGTCACAGCATAACGCAGCCCCTGCTGAGCACGATGAGCAAAGTGTCAGCATGTGAGCCACACAATACATTTAAGGAATCACCTGATGCAGTTTTCACTTCATCCGAGACTGGCCGCAGACACCACCCTGCTGGGCGACCTGCCCCTGTGCCAGGTTCTCCTGTCCAAAGAGGCCCTGGGCCCCTGGCTGATCCTGGTTCCGCGTCGTGAAGCGCTGACCGAAATTCACCACCTGCCCGAGGCCGATCAATTTCAGTTGATGCGGGAATCCAGTGCGGTCGCCGCCCTGCTGGAGCAAGACTATCAGGCCGATAAGATTAACGTCGGAGCCCTGGGCAATTTGGTTCCGCAGTTGCATGTCCACCATATCGCCCGATTTAAAACCGATATGGCCTGGCCCGGACCGGTTTGGGGAAACACCGACGGTGCCCAGCGCAATGAGGCCGTTCAAACGGCGCTGGCCGAAGAGTTACGGGATGAGTTAAGCAGCATTCCCGGCTTTACACCGAGCACCTGATGGCATTTGAAGGCCCCAAAACACAACAAGCAGCCTGAACAGGCTGCTTGTTGACCTCAGACCCTCGGATGATGCCTGAACGTTAATGGACCACCGTAATCGCGAGCTCCCGGGCCGACAACCAGCGATACCAGACCCCGGCGGCTTCCCGGCAACATGGCGTCCCTTCACAGCCGCTCAGTTCCCGGCTGAGTTTGCCTTTCTTCACCCAGATCTCCAGCATCGCATCCACGCCATCTTCACTGAGCCCGAAATGCTGCGCCAGCACAGCCCGACTGGTCTTCCCACGCTTTTCAAGAAACTGCCGCAGCTGTTGTAGAATCATAAAACCACGACCTCCCGCGGCTGCTTACGTCCCTGAACCTTAAAGGCGATCGCTAACCCGGTATTGATGGCAGCAAACAGCGCAATCCACAGCGCACTGCTGACCGGGTGATCGGTAAAGTGGGCCACCTGATACAGCAAGGTGGCACAGGTGTAAGCCAACAGCATGGTCCAGCTGGCAATCAACATCGAGAACTTCTGGCCAAATTCACGAACATATGCTCCCATCGCCGCCACACAGGGCGTGTACAACAAGATGAACACCAAATACGCCATCGCGGCTGAACCACTGACAAAGTGGGCCTGGATATTACTGAACACCGATGCATCCACTTCCTGCGCTTCTGCCACGGCATCCAGATCCGTCAGCTCACCGACTTCAATCCCCAGCGGATCGCTGTAGCTGAGGTCGGCCAGGTTGGCCGGAATCGAGGCCAACGCTTCTTGCAAACTGCCCAGCAGATCATATTCTGCCTCTTCTTCCGCCGCCGAAGGCGCGTACAGGCTGTTCAGGGTCCCGACCACAGCTTCTTTGGCAAAAATACCCGTGATAATCCCAACCGTCGCCGGCCAGTTATCTTCCTGGATGCCAATCGGTGCCAGTACCGGTGTGACCACTTGCGCTGCCTTAGACAACACAGAATTCTCACTGTCTTCGTTCCCAAATGTCCCGTCCACGCCCAGCGAGTTCAGGAAGCTCAAACAAGCAACCACCACCACAATCGTCTTCCCGGCGCCCAGCACAAAACGCTTCAGTTTCTGCCAGGTTTTGATCCCGACATTGTGCAGCGTTGGCAGTTCATAGTCCGGCATTTCCATAATAAAGCTGGTACTGGTGCCCGGGTAGAGCGTATGCCGTAACAGTAATCCCGTGAGTACCGCAGCCAGGATCCCGAGCACATACAGACCAAACACCACATTCTGACCGTTTTCCGGGAAGAAAGCGGCAGCAAACAGGGCATAGACCGGCAAGCGGGCGCCGCAGGACATGAAAGGTGCCATGGCCGCCGCCAGCTTACGCTCGCGCTCCTGCTCCAGCGTCCGGGTCGCCATGATCGCCGGCACATTACAACCAAAACCCAGTACCAGCGGCACAAATGCCTTACCCGGCAGGCCCACCTGCTGCATCACTTTATCCAGTACAAACGCAGCCCGCGCCATATAGCCGGAACTTTCCAATAGCGCCATAAACAGGTACAGGCAAGCGATCACCGGAATGAAGGTCGCCACAGTCTGAATACCACCGCCGAGACCATCGGCAATCACAGTCACCAACCAGAGCGGTAAGTGCCCGTCCAGCAGGTAATGGCCACCGTCGACCAGAACCGCACCGACACTGATATCGAAGAAGTCGATAAAGGCGCTGCCGATATTGATCGAGAACATGAACATCAGGTACATCACGACAAAGAAGAATGGGATCCCGAACGCCCGATGCAGCAATACCCGATCGATGCGATCGCTGACACTGCGGCTGAGTTTGCCTTCCTGACGACGGACGCGCTGACACAGCTGATGCAAGAAACTGTACCGGACATCCGCAACCTGGACATCGATATCCACATCCACCAGCAAGGTATTGCGGACATTACAGGCCTGATCCTGATCGCTCGGCGACAGACCCTTGAGCACCAAGGTATCCTGCTCCAACAGGCGGATGGCCTGAGCACGCGCATTCACCACACCATCAGCAAACAACGGCGTTAACTGCCCGACTGCCTGCTCCATCACGTCGCCGTAATGCAAGGTAAGAGGCTGTAACGAAAAGCCTTGCTGCAACAATTGGTGCAAGTTCGCTTTCAGGGTATTCACCTGCGCCTTGTCGTTGGCCGACAGGGCAAACACCGGACAACCCAAAGCTTTCTCCAGCGCTTTCAGATCAATGCACTGGCGCTGGCGGGCCAGCACATCCATTTTATTCAGGACCACGACCATCGGCCGGCCGAGTTCCCGCAATTGCAAGGTGGTATAAAGGCTCCGTTCCAGACACGCAGCATCGACCACGTTGATCACCAGGTCGGCCGGCAGCGCCATCAGCGCACGACACGCAATGGCTTCATCCGGACTGTTGGCGTCATTGCCGCTGTCGAGGTTATAAATGCCCGGCATGTCCGTCAGCGAATACGACTGATCGGCATGCGTATAGTAACCATTCTTTTTCTCAACCGTGACCCCGGCCCAGTTACCGACTTGCTGCTTCGCCCCGGTCAGGCCATTAAATAATGTGGTTTTACCGCTGTTCGGGTTACCCACCGTCAGCATCTGATAAGTCATGAGAGCACCTCCACTTCAATTGCCGCAGCGATCTGCTTACGCAGGGCCATATCCACACCGCGCACCCGAACCTGCAGCGGATCGCCCAGCGGCGCGAGTCGCACGACCGTGACCTCCGTATTCGGCAGCATCCCCATGACCATCAATTTTTTTCGGGTCGCTGTCGGCAAGGCGGACATGGCCGTCACCCTCCCGCTTTTCCCGCATGACAACTCTGACAGTTTCATATTTACGCCACACCTTATTGATAATTGTTTTCATTACTAGTTGCAATTTTACAGTTTGAAACATGTCGAGCTTTGTCTTACGTCAATAAATCATCACGATATCAATAAATAGCCATATTGATTATATGGATTTTGCATGGCACGCAGATGCGCAATGGTCCGGAAAAACGGGGTTAACCGATCCCGAACCTGAACCGCTCATCCAGTGTGAGTGACGGGTTAAACCGTCACCGAGGCGGGAAGTCGCTGCTCGACAAGCTCGAGGGCTGCGACCGGATCCAGCGGCTTGGTCAGCTTGCAGTAACGGGAGGCGACAGGGTATGCCTGCCGGCGTTGATCGGAGGGATCGACCAACAGGATGAAATAGTAGTCAGCTTCAGGCATCTCCTGAGCCAGGCGCTCCCCGACCACGTCGCCGCGCAAGCCCGGGATATCCTGATCGCAGATCACCAGTTGCGGACAATGATGCTTGGCCAGGATCACAGCCTCATAGCCATCATGGGCCTCCAGACAAGAATAGGCCTGGAGAAGCGCCGTCAGGCAGGCAAGCACCTCAGGTTCGGACGCCACAATCAGAATTTGAGGCGCACTGGATGCAGCAGTGGCCACAGGCACCGGTACCTGCGATGGTGCGGCCGTCTGCTGATACAGGGGTAAACTGAGTATGAATTCACTGCCGATCCCCTGGTAACTAATCACCGATACTTCGCCGCCATAGGATTCTGCCAGCTGTTTCACCGTGCTGAGCCCTAAGCCGAATCCCGACGCCAACTTTGCCGCATCCGGACGCACCGGTTCCGTCGCTTGACTGTAACTGTCGAAGACTTTCTCTTTAAGGGTTTCGGACATCCCTCTGCCGGTGTCGCTGACCGAGAGGACCAGCCGCTCTCCCCGGGTTTTCACTACCACGCTGATCGTCCCCTGATGCGAGGTATATTTCAGCGCATTCGACAACAAGTTCCCCAGCATGATCTCCAGGTGAAAAGGCGCTATCTTCACACTCACGCCCCGGGTTTCATCTTCCAGTGACAGCGCGATTTGCTTACGCTCAGCCTCGTACTGCCAGCTCATACAGCACGCTTTAATCACCGGTGTGATCAGCTGAACACAGATATGTTCCGGCGTCATAAACGCCTTGGTATCACGCTTGAGCAATTCCTCAACCAAGTGAAGCGAGTGTTCAATCCGCTGCGTCGCCACTTGCAGCGTTTGTGCCCCTTCCCCGGATTTACTGGCCTGAAACTGCGGCATTAAATCCTGGATCAGGGTAAATGGCGTGCTCAGCTCCTGATGTAACTGCGCCATAAAATTTTGGCGCATCTGCAAGACCTGCTTTAAATGCAGGTTACTGGCATACAACTGTTTTTTTTCAAGTTCTATCTGAGCGGTGTTCCGAAACACCGACTGCTGCACCGCCAGTTGCTCCCGCTGTTTTACCCGGATCCGCCAGAGGGTCAGCCCCAGGATCAGCAGAACCGGACAGGCAATCGCCAACGTCACCAGCAACGGCGAGATAAACCAAGGGGGCTGGACCCGAAACGGCAGTTCCACCATCACGGCACCGGATGCACCGGTCCCGGCCAAACGAACCTGAAGATGGTAAGTTCCGGCATCCAGTTGATCAAAGTAAAGCATGGAATCATGAAACGACTGCCAGGACTCTTCCGAGCTGCCCAGCAAACGATATTGCAACTGACGCATCCCGGAAAAAGGCAATACCCCGACACGAATACTGAGAGAGGCCCCCTGCTGCAGTTCAAGGACCGGAGCTGTGGCCCCACCCTGCCGGACCAGTTGGTGATCAATATAGATTTCACTCATGATCACCGAAATGAGCTTTTTGCTGGCATCCAAGAGCTTGCCCGGCTCGACCATCATCAGACCGTTCCGGCCGCCGATCAGTAAAGCGCCCGAGCGCAGCCGCTGACAGGTCGGCGCATAGAACTCGGTGCTGATCAGACCGACGGGCGGCCGTAAATGCTGCTGCAATACACCGGAAAAAGCAACGGACAAAATCCCCTGGCTCGACACAATCCAATTGCCGCCATTGCCGCCGATCATACAGTACAGGCGGGCATGCTGATCATTCAGCTGTGCCGGTTGCAGCGACACCGGCTGACGACTCTCGAGATATTGCAGGCTGTGGTTATTCACCACCCACAATCGCGCCAGCTTATCTTCAAATAATTCAGTCACCCCGCCCTGGGCCTTGGCAGACGCCACCACTTGCAAGCGGCCGGCATCAAACCGATACAGGGCATAATCCGTCCCGACCCAGATTTGCTTCTGGCGATCTTCAAACAAGGTGGTGATCAACTCACTGCCGTGCGGGGCCTGAATCCAGTGTTGGCCGAATGCATTCACTTCCCCGGAGTCCGGCCAGTAGCGATAGAGCCGCGAATGCTTGCCGATCCAAACCGAATTAAAGTGATCCACCAGCAAATTGGTGATCGCACCGGGCCGTACCCGACTCGGCAGCGCAACCGACGACCAGGAGTGCGTCGCCACGGAATACACCAGTAACCTCTCATTGGCAGCCAGCCACAGTGTACCGTCACGGTAGGCCATGTGTTGGATCGGACCGAGCTGCGGCAGATGGCGGATCTCTTCCAGCTGGTCATTCAACACCACCAGCCCGTTGTCACTGGCAAGCCAAATCGACCCATCGGCCAGCTCGACCATATCATTGATCTGGCTGGCCGGAAGCGCATTCAGCCCGGCCCCGTACGGGCGCAGCTTGAAGATATCGACTTTGGATGAGGAGTAATTCAGCCCTTGATTGGTCCCGACCCACAACCCATCCCGGTCATTAACCAGCAAAGCCGTAATGTGATTACCGTGCAGCGACATCAAATCACGGCTCCGGGCCTGGAAATGATTCAGCGTCTGCCCCTGAAGATCC
The DNA here is from genome assembly GCF_025398175.1 of Photobacterium sp. TY1-4. Classification (NCBI taxonomy): domain Bacteria; kingdom Pseudomonadati; phylum Pseudomonadota; class Gammaproteobacteria; order Vibrionales; family Vibrionaceae; genus Photobacterium; species Photobacterium sp. TY1-4. The sequence goes on along the minus strand of NZ_CP099734.1, from coordinate 962,722 downwards.
AGCAAGCGCAGCCCGTCCAGCGTCCCGACCCACAGCCCGGCCGAAGTTTCGCTGATTGCGGAAATCGGTAAATTATCGAGCCTGATATGTTGGCGGGATTGCTCATGCTGGGTATTGCGCGACGCATAGAGGCCACGCTGGGTGCCGAACCACAGCTGTTGCCGGCTATCGGTGAACACTGCTGTCACCTTTTGCTCCGGATACAGCACAGCATCTGAGAACTGACGCGCGGTGAACTCATATGCCCCTTTCTCCACGGCAATAAACAGCGACTGCCCCGAACTGAACAGACCGGTCACCGTTTCATTGTTCGGATAGGGATAAAACGTTGCCCGCCCGACCGGTCGCTGAAAAGCCACCAAGCCTTCCTGAGCGGCAAACCAGGCCGTGTCCCCCTGAACTTCAACAAACCGTAAATTGCTATGGGTGATCGGCAAACGGCGTAATTGCAGCGTTGCCGGGGAGTACGTATAGCCGGCCCCATCAATCACTAACCACAGTGTCTGCGCCACCATCGCAACATCTTTGACGCCGGTGATTAACTGGCCTTTCGCATCCGTCACATTTTTCAGCGCACGGCCATCATAGAACAGCAGCTCGCCCCGGACATCCAGGATCCACAGGCCACCAGCCGGGTTATTGAACATTTTGACCGGCGTGACAAAGCTGCCGCCATCTTGATAAGGCAGCGGATAAAACACATATTCGGTGCCTGGCTGCGCCACAGCAGCTCCGCTGTAGGTCCACACAGACAACAACAATAATAAGGTGACCAGGGCGTTTATCATGCGAAGAAAATACTAATACCGCGAACGCGTGTACATCGTTCGACCATTATGCAGGACCACCGCACTTTTTGGTCACCAGGATTTATAAATTGAGTGGTAAGGCATAAAAAAAAAGCGCACTCATGTGCGCTTTATCATCAACCCGGCATCACTGCCAGCAGTTTCTGCCGTTCATTCTGGGCATTCTGGACGAATCGACCACGCATCGAATTCGGCACAGGTGCAGCCTGAGGCAGCGGGACTTTCATGGCATTGACCGCCCGGTTCTTCTTGAGCAGCTCATAATGCAGATGCGGCCCGGTGGAGCGGCCGGTGTTTCCGCTCAGCGCAATCCGCTGCCCCATGGTGACTTTGTCACCGACCTTCACCAGCAGGCGGTGCAGGTGAAGGTAGCGGGTCGTATATTCACGACCATGCTTGATCACCACATAGTTACCGGCCAGTGAATGCTTGCTGGCTTTCACCACCACACCGTCTCCGGCCGCCAGAACCGGCGTTCCAATCGGGGTGGCAAAATCGGTACCGTGATGCGGAGACGTCCGCCTGGTGATCGGGTGCAGCCGCTGCGGATTGAACGGTGAACTGATGCGATAGCGCTTAGCCAACGGATAGCGGCGCAGCGCCCGGTTCAGGCTACGCCCTTCTTCATCATAAAATTCGCCGTCATCATGGCGCATGATGAAGACTTCCCGACGACCGCTCAAATAATACAGTGCCTTCACGTCACCGCGGGAGACCGCTTTGCCGTCGATAAACTCCCGCTCCACGGTCACCGCAAAACGGTCGCCTTTTCGGGCTTCGCGACCGAAATCAAACCGCCACTGCAGGGCCTGAACCAGGGTCTGAATTTGCGAGGGACTTAATCCGGCTGCCCGGGCCGACTGATAGAAACTGCCTGAAATTCGGCCCGTCAGCACCACAGGTTTCAGCTCACCGCTCTCTTCCAGCTGTTTGAACTGATAACCCTTTGCCGTCAGGGTAAAACTGTCGGTGAGCTTGGCGCTACGCTTGATGCTGAGCTCTTTCACCCGGCCATCGTCGTCAACCGACCACTCCAACTGCTGGCCGACCCGCAGGTTCTGAATCGAACGGTTGACGGCAATCAGGCGGTACATATCCGCCTGCGGCAGGCCGTATTGCTCAAACACTGCGCCCAGGGTTTCCCCCGGCTCGACCTTGTGGGTATGGGCGACATCGGTCACCTGCGCCAATTGCTGCTCCAGCTCATCCTTCGGAGCCAGGAACTCCGGGTCTTCCGGGTCGAGTACGGCACCGAGTGGCTCACTGTTTTCTTCAATCAGCGGCTCAGGCTGAGCCCGGGCGACAGAGGCTTCCTGATGACGCTGGTTAGACAGGACATCCAGGGCGCCCAGCGGAATATCAACGCTGGTACGCTGCCCGGGTGCCGTCTGCGGCAACGGCGAGGTGGGTTGCCATACCGTGAGTGCCACGACTACGGCACATGTTGAGAAAAGCGCAATCCGGTGCTGGCGGGGTAACTTTTTTATCGAAAAGGCTGTCGCCCTGAGTATTTTCATTATTATTTAAGACAATTGGTAAAACTCTGCCCTAATTCGGTTAAGAACTGGACATATCCCTGTTTCCCTTCGGCAATCTCCGTTGCCATCGGATCCAGGGTACTGATATGAACCTTTGTGCCACGGACGACGCTTTTCACGACGGCTGGTGAAAACTGCGGCTCACTGAATACGCAGACCGCTTCTTCCGCTTTCAGTGCCCGACGAATCGATACCAACGTTTTCGCACCCGGACGACGATCCGGATTCACGGTAAAATGCCCTAATTTGTTCAGCGCGAACGTCTGCTCAAAATAACCATATGCATCGTGGAAGACATAGTAGCCGCGATCACCCAGTGGCTTGAGTTGCTGGCGCAGGGCGGTGGTGATTTGCTCCACTGCTGCGACGAACTGCGCAAGGTTATCGTCATAGGCCTTTTTATTCAATGGATCTAATTTGACAAGCTGCCCAGAAATGACCTTTGCCGCTTGAATTGCCTGAACCGGCCCCAGCCACACGTGCGGATCGACCCCATCATGGCTGTGTGAATGGTCCCCGTGGTCCACCACCCCGGGCTCTTCATAATGGTGCAGGTCAATTGAAGCCTGAGCCGTCAGCGCCAGATTCTGGCTTTTTTCAGCCAGAACCTTCACCAAAAAGGTTTCCAGCTCCGGGCCGACCCAGATCACCAGATCGGCTTCATTCAGCTTCTGCATATCAGACGGGCGCAGTGCATAATCATGCGGGGATGTCCCCGGCGGCAACAGAATATCAGTCTGGGCAGCGCCATCGGTTAATGCTTGTACAATCAGCCCAAGCGGCTTGACGGTCGTGACCACTTTTAATTCTTGGGCCATGACGGAAGATGAAAACAGCACAGCAAGAATGCTGCAACAGGCAAAAAATCGGCGCATAATATTTTCCAGAGCGATTATTAATTACAAACCCAGACCAAAGATGTTATATTATAACATCTCGTTTTGGCAATTCCCTGACGTACTTTTTTATGACAACCTTAGTTGAATTACAGGCGGTTACCGTAACCTTCGCGGATCGACACGTCCTTGACCAAGTTTCCTTCCAACTGGCCCGTGGCCAGATCACCACCCTGATTGGTCCCAATGGTGCCGGTAAATCGACTTTGGTCAAGGTGATCACCGGACTGTGCAAGCCCAGCAGCGGCCATGTGATCCGGGCACGTGGGCTGCGGATCGGGTACGTCCCGCAAAAACTGCAACTCAACACCTCACTGCCATTGACGGTGGATCGCTTTATGCGTTTGGCCGGTCGCTACCGACCCGATGAAATTCAGGCAGCCCTGACCTTGGTCGGTGGCCTGCATCTGCACCACAGCAACATGCATGCGCTCTCCGGGGGGGAAACCCAACGCGTTCTGCTGGCGCGGGCATTACTGCAGCATCCGGATTTGCTGGTGCTGGATGAGCCGGTACAAGGGGTCGATGTGAATGGCCAATTGGAGCTCTACAGCCTGATCCAGTCCCTGCGCGATCAACTCAACTGCGCTATTTTAATGGTCTCGCACGACTTACATCTGGTGATGGCCAAAACGGACCATGTGATCTGCCTGCATCACCATGTCTGTTGTTCCGGCGCGCCGGATGCCATTACCAGCCATCCGTCGTATGTCGCCTTGTTCGGCACGCAGCAGAGCGAACAACTGGCGCTCTACCACCACCATCATAATCATGAGCATGACCTTGCCGGGAGCCCGGTCGGTCCATGTCAGCATCACCACAACGAGGCATAAGAAACACCCATGCTTGAATTGATTCTGCCGGCCCTGTTCGCGGGTCTCGGTATCGCCGCCCTGGCCGGACCGCTGGGCTCATTTGTCGTCTGGCGCAAGATGGCCTATTTCGGCGACACCCTGTCCCATGCCTCGTTACTCGGCATTGCGCTGGGCTTTTTGCTCAATATCAACCTCAATCTGGCGTTGGTGATCTGCTGTCTCGCCCTGGCGGTGATTCTGGTGAGCCTGCAAAAACAAAAGGTGGTTGCCACCGACACCCTACTCGGGATCCTGGCCCATAGCGCCCTGTCCCTCGGCCTGGTCGCCGTCAGCTTTCTGGACCATGTCCGGATTGATCTGATGGCCTACCTGTTCGGGGATTTGCTGGCTGTTACGACGCACGATCTACTGTGGATTTACGGCGGCGGCCTGGTGGTTTTCGCCTTGCTGTTCACACTGTGGCGCCCGATGCTGTCGATGACCATCAACGAAGAGCTGGCCCAGGTCGAGGGGGTCAATGTCGATCTGATGCGTCTGATACTGATGCTGATGGTCGGGCTGGTAATTGCGGTCGCGATGAAGTTCGTCGGCGCCCTGATCATCACATCACTGCTGCTGATCCCGGCCGCTACAGCACGCCGATTCGCGCAAAGCCCGGAACAAATGGCAGCTCTGGCCTCAGTGTTTGGCGCGATAGCCGTGGTACTGGGGCTGATGATGTCGTGGCATTATGACACCCCGGCCGGTCCGTCGGTTGTGGTCGCAGCCGCAGCCCTGTTCATGCTTTGTCAGTTCAAACGCACCGAGTAATTTCCCGCCGCGCCAGCTGCTGTCAGCTGGCGCTCCCTTAACGAAACAAGCTGCGATGCTGCTGATGACAGGTTTGTCGGACCAGCAAAGTCACCTGCTGTTGTTTTGCCTCCGGTAAGTAAGTCAGCAAACACTGAAAGTACCCTTCATCTTCCGCCGACAACATAAAATTATCGATATACAGGCGATGGCAGGCGTAAGTCATTAAATTGGCAGCTAAACTGTCTTCTACCCCGGACACATGGGTCAGCACGCAATGCTGATAGGCAGCTTTGTCTTCTTTTGCCGCCACACTGCCGACCACAACAAAACCAATCAACAACACCGTAGTCAGCAATACCACGATCAGCCCCATTGCCACGATTCGTCTCATCGCCAACCTCCGTCTCCGTCCGGCATGGGCCTTGAAAATATGCAAAGCATATTCCCATTAATACCGGTTTCATTCCGGCGGAGAATCGTCTTGAATCTAATCTGTTACAATTTTAGATCTTTTTGATAACCATCACGACATACCCAACGAACGGGTGATGAACCATCCATGGAAAGGAGTCAACCATGTCGACTGAAACTGTTGGCTATCAACAGCCCACACTGTTGCAACGCTTTTCGTTCCTGTGCACGACCCTGGTACAACGCTACCTCCCCGATCCCTTTTTGTTTGCCGCCATCCTGACCCTTGTGGTCTTTCTCATCGCGATGCCAGTCACCCAACAAAGTCCAATGCAAATGGTCGATGCCTTTGCCGGGGGGTTCTGGAACCTGCTCAAGTTTGCGATGCAAATGGCGATGGTGGTCGTCACCGGCCATGCGATGGCCTCTGCACCGGTGTTCAAACGCGGCCTGGCCTATCTGGCGATGACGGCGAAAACCCCGGGCCACGCAATCTTCATCGTCACAATCGTCAGTGCCATTGCCTGCTGGATCAACTGGGGATTTGGTCTGGTGGTCGGGGCCATTTTTGCCCGGGAGCTGGCGGCAAAAGTCAAAGGGGTCGACTATCGCCTGCTGATTGCCTCGGCCTATACCGGCTTCCTGTTCTGGCATGCCGGCCTGTCCGGCTCGATCCCACTCGCGCTGGCCAGCGGGAGTAATCTGGAAGTCGTCACCGCCGGGGCGGTCTCACAGGCTATTCCGACTGGTGAAACCCTCTTTTCGGCATCAAACCTATTGATCGTGGCGGTCATGCTGTTGGTGATCCCGCTGCTCAATAAGGCCATGCACCCGAGCCGTGCCAGCGAGGTGGTGACCATCGATCCGGTGCTCTTAACAGAGCCGTCGCCAGCACAGCCATCGCACGACCTGACGCCCGCCGAAAAACTGGAGCACAGCCCCTGGGTCAACCGCTTACTGGCCCTGCTCGGCTTTAGCTACATCATCAGTTATTTTGCCGAGCACGGATTTGCACTGAACCTGAATATCGTGAACTTTATTTTCCTGTTCACCGCGATCCTCCTGCACGACTCTCCCAAGCGCTTGATCGCCGCAGTCGCGGAAGGCACCAAAAACACCGCCGGAATTTTGCTGCAGTTTCCATTTTATGCCGGGATCATGGGGATGATGGTGGCCAAAGGCCCGGAAGGGATCTCCCTGGCCGGAGCGGTGTCTGATTGGTTCGTCAGTATCTCCACGCCTGACACTTTTCCATTGTTCACCTTCCTGAGCGCCGGGATCGTCAACTTCTTCGTGCCTTCCGGGGGTGGCCAATGGGCGGTTCAGGCTCCGATCATGATGCCGGCCGGTGAAGCGCTGGGCGTCCCGGGGGCAAAAACCGCGATGGCGATTGCCTGGGGCGATGCCTGGACCAATATGATCCAGCCGTTCTGGGCCCTGCCAGCTTTAAGTATTGCCGGGTTAAACGCCAAAGACATCATGGGCTATTGTCTGATTGCACTGCTGGCTTCCGGCCTGATCATCAGTCTGGGACTCGTTCTGCTCTGATCGACTCCACCAACGGCCTGCCGGACTTATCGCCGGGCAGGCCGCTTCTGTAAACAGGCATTGGCTCTTACTCGCCCGCGGATGACCTGCCTTCTCAGACGCACCTTCCCGCTCCATCCTCAGATCCCAGCCGATATCACTGATATCACTTAACATATCAGTTACATTACCCCACTGTGTTCCTTTCGCTGACAGGACAGTTCCGCTGAACACTGGCCGAAAAGAACCGACAAACATGTCCGGCATGAGACGGGGGATAAGTCTCATACCGGCCGCTGTATCCAATAATTATCAAGCAAAAGGGATCTCATGCTGGATAAGATGGCTTTTTTCGTCAACGTTATACGCTGTGGTTCAATCTCGGCCGCTTCGCGGAAATTCGAGATTTCCGTCTCTGCCGGCAGTCGCTGGCTGCAAAGCCTGGAGTCGCAGTTCGGCATGCCACTGCTTCGGCGGACCAACAAACTGCTGACCCCGACCCCAGCCGGACAAAAACTGTTTGATGAATTTGCGCCGCTGGTTGATAGTGCCAACCATATTCAACAGTCCCTGCTCGACTATCAGGAGCACGACAAGGGACACATCAATATTGCCTGCACCCCCGTGTATGCCAACCATTACCTGATGCGCGACATCAGCGATTATCTGACCCAGCAACCCCACGTCACCTTCTCATTAAATATCACCCCCTGGGCGCTAGATCATGCCGGTGAAGCGGACTTGATGATCAGCGCCAATGCCACCTATCAGGGCTACCGTGAGCAGGATCTTCATCTGGTCCGCCGGGAGCTCATGCAATGCCCGTTCGTGCCCGTCGCCTCACCAGCATATCTGGCATCATTCGGAACCCCGTGCTCTCCCGAGGCACTGAGCCATCACCGATGCTTGTTTGCCTCCACGCTGACCGGCAGCAACGACTGGATATTTACCTGCGGCCCGGAAACCCAGATGATCAAGATCCCGAAGACCCTGGAGGTCAATGACAGCGATCTCCTGCTGCAAGGGGTGAAAAGCGGGGCGGGGATCGGTTATTTGCCCGAATTCGTGGTCCGGGACGACATTCAGCACGGTGACTTAGTCCCTTTATTCAGCGACTACGGCACCAGCACCTGGAGCCTCAACCTGTACTATTACCCGCCACAACGCGCGTCGGCGGCAGCCAGTAGTTTTAAGGCCTTCTTGCTGGAGCGAGCCCCAGGCTAGTTTTGGGTTGGCGGATCCATCTCTGCGTTTCGCCGACATCAATCCAGTGAACACCGACGCTTGCATTTTCGCAAATTGGCTTTGCCGCAATGGCGCTAACACCTCCGCCCCTGCCCCCCATACACTCAGAGAAACCCGACAAATATTCTGAGCGAGCCGCGGCTGCATCTGGCTGTAGCGCTGCGCACTGTTTGAGGCAAGAGCAATGAATAAGCGTATCAACCAACACGACATCCAGGCCCAGCTCCATGACGGCATGACCGTGATGATTGGCGGATTTATGGCCAACGGTGCCCCGGAGCACCTGATTGACATCCTGCTGGACAGCCAGGTGAAGAATTTAACCTTGATCACCACCGACACCGGCACCCCGACCTCGGGTTCCGGGCGCCTCATTGCCGCCAAGCGCGTCCGCCGATTACTGGCATCCCATATCGGTACCAACCCGGAAACCGGGCGTCAAATGGTAGCTAAAGCGCTTGAAGTTGACCTGATCCCGCAGGGCACCCTGGCCGAGCGGATCCGGGCAGCCGGTGCCGGATTGGGCGGCGTGCTGACCCCGACCGGCCTTGGCACCGTCATTGCCGAAGGCAAGCCGGTGATCGAGGTCGACGGCGAGATGTTTTTACTCGAAAAACCATTGCGGGCGGATCTGGCGCTGATCCACGGCTCTGTCGTCGACAGCAAAGGCAACACCTTTTATCGACGGACCACACAAAATTTCAATCCGCTGATGGCGATGGCTGCTGAAACCGTGATTGTCGAAGCCCACGAACTGGTTGCGGCCGGTGCGATCGAAGCAGAAAGCATCCACACCCCCGGCTTGTTTGTCGATCACATCTACCACCAGGAGGCCTGAATCATGTCAACGATTACCGATAAAGAACACGCTCGCCGGACTATCGCCCGGCGGGTTGCCCGGGAGCTTCGGGATGGCGATATTGTCAACCTCGGAATAGGGCTGCCCTCTTTGGTTGCTGATGAAATTGACGCCGACATTGAAGTACTGTTCCAATCCGAAAACGGCCTGCTGGGGATCCAGGCCCTCGCCGATGCCGACAACCACGATCCGGATTTGGTCAATGCCGGCGGACAAGCAATCACAGCGATTCCCGGAGCCTGTTATTTCAACAGCGCAGACTCATTTGCCATCATTCGCGGCGGACACGTGGATGTCACCGTTCTGGGTGCGCTTCAGGTCGATACGCAGGGAAATTTAGCCAGTTGGATCATCCCGGGGAAAATGGTGCCCGGGATGGGCGGGGCCATGGACTTGGTGGTGGGTGCCAGGAAAGTGATTGTGGCGATGGAGCATACCGTGAAGGGACAACCCAAAATCCTGTCCCATTGCAGCTTACCCCTCACGGCTGCGGGTCAGGTGAATCTCATCATCACCGAGATGGCCGTGTTTGTCGTCTCACCTGAAGGACTGGTACTGACCGAGATCGCACCGGGTTATACCGTCGCAGACATCGAAGCTGCAACCGATGCGCCGTTCATTGTCAGCGCAACCCTCAACCCCATGGTTGCCTGATCATGACTGCGCAGCCCGGTCAACCGGACACGCGGTGTGCATAGACCGCCACTCATCAAACACAGAAAAGAGGCATAAAAAAACCGCGCCCCGTCAAACCGGGGCACGGTTTTTGCTACATAGTCGGTGACGGAAAGGCTTACCAGCCCGTCACTTCACGCAGTGCCTTGCCAATGTCGGCCAGGCTCTTCACGGTTTTCACGCCTGCCGCTTCCAGCGCCTGGAACTTGTCGTCCGCCGTCCCTTTACCGCCAGAGATGATCGCACCCGCGTGGCCCATACGTTTACCCGGAGGCGCCGTTACACCTGCGATGTAAGATACAACCGGCTTGGTGACGTGCTCTTTAATGTAAGCCGCCGCTTCTTCTTCCGCTGTGCCGCCGATCTCACCGATCATCACAATCGCTTCGGTCGCCGGATCTTTTTCGAACAGCGCCAGAATATCGATGAAGTTCGAACCCGGGATTGGGTCACCACCGATACCGACACAAGTGGACTGGCCGAAACCTTCGTCGGTCGTTTGCTTCACGGCTTCGTAAGTCAGGGTACCTGAGCGAGACACGATGCCCACTTTACCCGCCTTGTGGATATGACCCGGCATGATACCGATCTTACACTCGTCCGGCGTGATCACACCCGGACAGTTTGGACCGATCATACGGACGCCCGCTTCGTCCAGACGTACTTTCACGTCCAGCATGTCCAGCGTCGGGATCCCTTCAGTAATGGTCACGATCAGCTTGATGCCAGCATCGATCGCTTCCAGGATCGCATCTTTGCAGAAAGGCGCCGGAACGTAGATCACAGAGGCTGTTGCACCGGTTGCTTCAACCGCTTCGCGAACTGTGTTGAATACCGGCAGACCCAAATGCGTTGTACCGCCTTTACCCGGAGACACACCGCCAACCATTTGCGTACCGTACGCAATGGCTTGCTCTGAGTGGAATGTGCCCTGACCGCCAGTGAAACCCTGACAAATGACTTTAGTATCTTTGTTAATTAGGATGGACATTATTTACCCTCCGCTGCAGCAACTACTTTTTCCGCTGCTTCAGTTAGGGATGTCGCAGCAATAATGTTCAGGCCACTCTTAGCCAGCGTTTCTGCGCCAAGTTCAGCATTGTTACCTTCCAGGCGTACCACAACCGGTACTTCAACACCGACTTCCTCGACGGCACCGATGATCCCTTCCGCAATCAGATCACAACGAACGATACCACCGAAGATATTCACCAGTACCGCTTTTACATTGCTGTCAGACAGAATGATCTTGAACGCTTCCGTGACACGCTCTTTGGTCGCGCCGCCACCAACGTCCAGGAAGTTCGCAGGCTTACCGCCGTGCAGGTTGACGATGTCCATGGTCCCCATCGCGAGGCCCGCGCCGTTCACCATGCAACCGATGTTGCCGTCCAGCGCAACATAGTTCAGTTCCCACTTCGCCGCATGTGCTTCACGCTCATCTTCTTGAGACGGATCGTGCATTTCACGCAGTTTTGGTTGGCGGTACATCGCGTTGGAGTCGATGTTGATCTTGCCATCCAGGCACAGCAGGTTGTCATCACCGGTGATCACCAGCGGGTTGATTTCCAGCAGCGCCAGATCGTAATCGGCAAACATCTGTCCCAGACCCATAAAGATCTTGGTGAATTGCTTGATTTGATCGCCTTTCAGACCCAGTTTGAACGCCAGTTCACGACCCTGGTAAGCCTGTGGGCCAACCAGCGGATCAATCGCAGCTTTGTGGATCAGTTCAGGGGTTTCTTCCGCAACTTTCTCAATTTCCACACCACCTTCAGTCGATGCCATGAAAACAATACGGCGGCTGCCACGGTCAACCACTGCACCCAGGTACAGTTCGTTGGCAATGTTTGACGCTTCTTCAACCAGAATTTTGGTAACCGGCTGACCGTTGGCGTCTGTCTGATAAGTCACCAGTTTTTTACCCAGCCACTTTTGTGCGAATGCCTTAATGCCTTCTTTGGTATCGTGCAGTTCAACACCGCCCGCTTTACCACGGCCACCCGCGTGAACCTGACATTTAACAACCCACTTGTCACCGCCGATTTTACCGGCTGCTTCCGCCGCTTCTTGCGGCGTATCGCAAGCATAACCTTCTGGAACTGGCAGACCATATTCAGCAAATAGCTGTTTTGCCTGATATTCGTGCAGATTCATGATGTTCTATCCGTTTTCATATCCCTTTGGGACTTGTTATTTCCATGTGAAATACTCTTGGGTATTTCTTCGTCTATTGTCCTACCTGGTACCGGAAAAAAGGCCGGGGGTTGAGCTTCCCCGGCCAGGCACAGGTATTAAACGTCCAGTAGCAGACGTGTTGGGTCTTCAAGAAGTTCTTTGATGGTCACCAGGTAACCCACAGACTCTTTACCATCGATCAGACGGTGATCGTAAGACAGCGCCAGGTACATCATCGGCAGGACTTCAACCTGGCCGTTCACTGCCATCGGACGATCCTGGATTTTGTGCATCCCCAGAATTGCCGCTTGTGGCGGGTTGATGATTGGCGTCGACATCAGCGAGCCAAACACACCACCGTTGGTAATGGTAAAGTTACCGCCGGTCAGCTCTTCAACCGTCAGTTTGCCGTCGCGGCCTTTAATCGCCAGCTCACGGATACCTTTCTCGATTTCAGCCAAGCTCAGCTTGTCACAGTCACGCAGCACTGGGGTCACCAGACCGCGCGGCGTTGAAACCGCAATGCTGACATCGAAATAGTTGTGGTAGACGATATCATCACCGTCGATCGACGCGTTCACTTCCGGATAACGCTTCAGCGCTTCCACCACAGCCTTCACGTAGAAAGACATAAAGCCCAGACGAATGCCATGACGCTCTTCGAAGATGTCTTTGTACTGCTGACGCAGGTTCATGATTGGCTGCATGTTGACTTCGTTGAACGTCGTCAGCATCGCCGTGCTGTTTTTCGCTTCCAGCAGACGCTCGGCAACACGCTTACGCAGACGTGTCATCGGGACACGCTTCTCGCTGCGGAGTGCCAGTGGCGCTTCAGCTTTCGCTTCAACGGCAGATGCCACAGCCGGCGCAGCTTTCTTGCCGCTTTTCACGAACGCTTCCACGTCTTCGCGGGTAATGCGACCACCGACACCGGTGCCTTTGACGTCAGCCGGGTTAATGTCGTGCTCAGCCAGCAGGCGACGAACCGCCGGGCTCAGGGCTTCACTGCTCTCTTCAGCCAGCGCCGCAGTGCTGCGCTTGTTCGGCGATGCTTCTGCTTCAGCAGGAACATCTTTCGTTGGCTCGCCCGCAACGGCACCGACTTTAATTTTGCCGATCAGCTGCTTGGTCAGGACGGTGGTGCCTTCTGCTTCCAGAATTGCTTCCAGAACACCATCTTCAGGTGCCGGTACTTCCAGCACGACTTTATCTGTTTCGATATCAACCAGAACTTCATCACGAGTCACGGCATCACCCGGCTGCTTGTGCCAAGTCGCCACTGTTGCATCTGCAACTGATTCAGGTAAATCGGGAACCAGAATTTCGATTGTCATATCCGCGTTGTCCTTTTTGTTCCAGTTCTATTCATTTATTGTCAAAGCGTCTTCAACCAACGCTTTCTGTTGTTTCAGGTGAACCGACATGTAGCCTACTGCCGGTGATGCAGAAGCCGCTCGGCCTGCATAGGTCAAGTCTGCGCCATTTGGCAACGCCGCGCGGAAGTTGTGCTGGCTTGAATACCAAGCACCCTGGTTTTGCGGCTCTTCCTGGCACCAGACAAAGTCTGTCACGTGCTGATAATCGGCCAGCGCTGCTTCCACATCCTCTTTCGGGAATGGGTACAACTGCTCAATCCGCACGATGGCAACATCAGTCTGCTCATTCTTGCGACGCTGTTCCAGCAGGTCGTAGTACACCTTACCGGAACACAGCACCACACGTTTCACTTGCTTCGGATCCAGCGCATCGATCTCACCGATAGCCGGTAGGAACGTGCCGCTTGCCAGGTCGTCCATCGACGAGATACACAGCGGGTGACGCAGCAGTGATTTCGGCGACATGACCACCAGCGGGCGACGCATCGGACGCACGACCTGGCGACGCAGCATGTGATAGACCTGCGCGGGTGTCGACGGAATAATGACCTGCATGTTTTGCTCGGCACACAATTGAAGGTAACGCTCTAGACGTGCGGAGGAGTGCTCTGGCCCCTGGCCTTCATACCCGTGCGGCAGCAGCATGGTCAGACCGCACATCCGGCCCCACTTCTGCTCACCGGAGCTGATGAACTGGTCAATCACCACCTGGGCACCGTTGGCAAAGTCACCAAACTGAGCTTCCCAAACCGTCAAACCACCCGGCTCGGCAGTCGCGTAACCATATTCAAACGCCAGGACCGCTTCTTCAGACAACACGGAGTCGAACACCTGGAACGGACCTTGTTTGTCATGAATATTGGCAAGCGGGATATAGGTGCTGGCATCACTTTGGTTATGCAGCACGGCATGGCGGTGGAAGAACGTACCGCGACCGGAGTCCTGACCGGTGATCCGGATACGGTTGCCTTCATCAACCAAGGTGGCATAAGCCAAGGTTTCTGCCATCCCCCAGTCGACCGGCTTCTCACCGTCAGCCATCAGCGTCCGGTCGTGGTACAGTTTCTGTACCCGGCTCTGCAGCTTGTGGCTTTCCGGGAACTGGCAGATACGGTGGGCAAGTTCGTTGAGGCGCTCGGCGTCGACCGCATTCGGCCAATCCACAGTCCAGTCATGGCCCAGATACGGAGACCAGTCGACGGAATGCAGCTTCATCGGACGCCACTCCTTGACCACGCATTCACCGCGATCCAGTGCATCACGATACTCGTTGATCAGGGCCGTGGCCGTTTCCAGCTCGATCGTGCCTTTATCCGTCAGGGCATCGGCGTAGATCTTGCGCGGTGTCGGGTGTTTTTTGATCTTCTGGTACATCAGCGGCTGAGTCGCATTCGGCTCATCTGCTTCGTTGTGACCATGGCGGCGGTAACACACCAGATCAATGACCACATCACGCTTGAAGGTATTGCGGAAATCCAGTGCAATGCGGGTGACAAATGCCACCGCTTCCGGATCGTCAGCATTGACGTGGAAGATTGGCGCCTGGACCATCTTGGCGATGTCGGTACAGTATTGCGTAGAGCGGGTATCGCTCGGGTTGGAGGTCGTAAAGCCGATTTGGTTGTTGACCACGATACGGATAGTACCGCCGACACGATAGCCCCGTGATTGGGACATATTGAACGTTTCAGCCACGACCCCCTGGCCAGCAATGGCCGAGTCACCGTGAACTGTGATTGGCAGAACCTGAGAGCCGTCTTTATCGCCCAGGCGATCCTGGCGCGCACGGACCGAGCCGACGACAACAGGGTTGACAATTTCCAGGTGCGACGGGTTGAATGCCAGTGCTAAATGCACGTCGCCGCCCGGAGTGGCAAAGTCTGCCGAGAATCCTTGGTGATATTTCACATCACCAGTCCCCCAGGACTCACCATGCTTGCCGGCAAATTCGTCAAACAAATCCTGAGGCTTCTTACCCAGCACGTTCACCAGCATATTCAGACGACCGCGGTGGGCCATACCGATGACAACTTCGCGGGCCCCATTGGTCCCAGCGTAGCGGATAAGTTCTTTCACCATCGGGATCATCGCATCGCCGCCTTCGAGCGAGAAACGCTTGGCACCCGGGAACTTCGCTCCCAGATAACGTTCCAGACCTTCCGCTGCAGTGAGCTCATCCAGGAAAGTGAGTTTTTCTACGTCAGTAAATGCACCCTGACCAACCACAGATTCCAGTCGCTGTTGGATCCAGCGTTTTTCTTCTGTGTTGGTGATGTGCATATATTCTGCACCAATCGACCCGCAATAAGTCTTCTTCAGTGCATCAAAGATTTCTGAAAGCTTCATGCTGTCTTTGCCGACGGCAAAGGAACCCACATTGAAGGTTTCATTGAAATCCTCTGGGGTCAGGTTATGAAAAGCCGGATCGAGATCAGGCACTCGATCTTGCTGCCATAAGCCTAACGGGTCTAAGTTTGCATGCTGATGCCCGCGGAAACGGTATGCGTTAATTAACTGCAATACCTTAACCTGCTTGGCATCAACGTCTGGATCGCTGACGGTCGCACTTAGATGGGTTGTTTCTTTCGCTAAACGCCGAAAATAATCACGAACGCGGGAGTGCGGCTGTTCGACAACAACCTCATTCACCACAGGCAACTCGCTGAATACGTGCTGCCACTCTTCGTCAACTAATTCTGGGTCGCTAAGATACAACTCGTAGAGGTCTTCTACATAAGTTGCATTGGCGCCAGCCAGGTGTGAAGACTCAAGCCAAGCCTTCATAACGCCGTTCTGCATTGTTTTCCCTTAACCACTAGTTATCGCCATTTTGCTCCGGTCTCAAGGCCGGGCTTAAAAGCTGGCTTTCGATAGCGAGTCAGAAAGCCAGCATATCGATAATTCGACTTTTTATACCGCGCGTTTCAGCAACATTGACTTAATATGGCCGATCGCTTTGGTAGGATTTAATCCCTTCGGACAGACATTTACACAGTTCATGATGCCATGGCAACGAAAAACGCTAAATGCGTCGTCAAGATCAGACAGACGTTCATCTGTGGCCGTATCACGGCTGTCAATCAGCCAGCGGTACGCTGCCAGCAAGCCGGCCGGACCGATAAATTTATCCGGGTTCCACCAGAATGACGGGCAAGATGTTGAGCAACATGCACACATAATACACTCGTACAAACCATCCAAGTGGGCACGCTCTTCCGGAGATTGCAGATGCTCACGTGCCGGCGGCAGCGACTCATCATCAATCAGGAATGGTTTCACTTTGGCGTAGTTGGTGTAGAACTGCTCCATATCGATGATCAGGTCGCGGATCACCGGCAGGCCTGGCAGCGGACGGATCACAATGGTTTTCTCGCCCATCAGCGCCGACAGCGGCGTGATACAAGCCAGCCCATTTTTCCCGTTCATGTTGATGCCGTCTGAGCCACAAACCCCTTCACGGCACGAACGACGGAAAGACAGCGTCGGATCCTGCTCTTTCAGCAGGATCAGCGCATCAAGCACCATCATATCGGAGCCATCCGGCACATCCAGGGTATATCCTTTCATGTGCGGAGCGTTATCAACGTCAGGGTTGTAGCGGTAAATTGAGAAATTCAGTTTCATAATGCTTACCTCCCTTAGTAAGTACGCGCTTTCGGCGGAAATGCCTCACGGTGAACTGGTGTCATGTTTACATCACGCTTCGACATTTGCTCTGTCTCGGGGTTGTAAATGGAGTGGCACAGCCAGTTTGCATCGTCACGCTCAGGGAAGTCGAAACGGGCATGGGCGCCACGGCTTTCGGTACGGTAGTTCGCCGCCACAGCCGTTGCATAAGCCGTTTCCATCAGGTTTTCCAGCTCCAGACATTCAACACGTTGGGTGTTGAATTCAGTCGAGGTGTCATCCAGGCGCGCATCTTTCAGACGCTCGCGGATCACTTTCAGCTCTTCCAGGCCAGTCGCCATGGCTTCGCCTTCGCGGAAGACCGAGAAGTTATTTTGCATGCAGGATTGCAGATCTTTACGGATTTGAACCGGATCTTCACCTTTCTGCGTGGTATTCCAGCGGTTCACACGTGCCAGAGAAGCTTCAATATCAGAGTCAGTCGCCGGACGCGCTTCTGCTTGGGCAGCCAGCGTTTCACCCAGGTGCAGACCAGTCGCACGACCGAAGACCACCAGGTCAAGCAGAGAGTTACCACCCAGACGGTTCGCACCGTGAACAGAAACCGAGGCAATTTCACCACAAGCGAACAGGCCTTGAACTTCCACGTCATCACCGGCTGCCGTTTGCTTCACAGCCTGGCCGGAGACCTGCGTTGGTACCCCACCCATCATGTAGTGACAGGTTGGGATCACCGGAATCGGCTCTTTGACCGGATCAACGTGAGCAAAGGTCCGAGACAGCTCACAAATCCCTGGCAGACGAGATTCCAGTACGTCTTTACCCAGGTGATCCAGTTTCAGTTTAATGTGCGGACCCCATGGGCCATCGCAACCGCGACCTTCACGGATCTCGACCATCATTGAACGCGCAACCACGTCGCGGCCGGCCAGGTCTTTGGCATTCGGCGCGTAACGCTCCATAAAGCGCTCGCCGTCTTTGTTCAGCAGGTAGCCGCCTTCACCACGACAGCCTTCGGTGACCAGTACCCCGGCACCGGCAATCCCGGTTGGGTGGAACTGCCACATTTCCATATCCTGCATCGGCACTCCGGCACGCAATGCCATCCCGACACCATCACCGGTGTTGATGTGGGCGTTCGTTGTCGACGCATAAATGCGGCCCGCACCACCTGTCGCCAGTACCGTTGCCTTGGCTTTGAAGTAGCAAATCTCACCAGTTTCCATGCACAGCGCAGTACAGCCCAGAATGGCGCCGTCCTGGTTCTTCACCAGATCCAGTGCATACCACTCCGAGAAAATTGTGGTTTTGTGCTTAATGTTTTGCTGGTACAGGGTGTGCAGCAGGGCATGGCCGGTTCGGTCCGCAGCAGCAGCGGTTCGCGCAGCCTGCTCGCCGCCAAACTCTTTCGACTGGCCGCCGAATGGGCGCTGGT
Source organism: Photobacterium sp. TY1-4 (assembly GCF_025398175.1). NCBI lineage: Bacteria > Pseudomonadati > Pseudomonadota > Gammaproteobacteria > Vibrionales > Vibrionaceae > Photobacterium > Photobacterium sp. TY1-4. Next base: position 944,539 of record NZ_CP099734.1, on the reverse strand, counting down.
AGATGGTCCCGTTATCAAAACGAGAGAACGGCAGGCCCATTTTTTCCAGCTCAATGACTGATTTCGGGCCATTTTTACACATATACTCAATGGCATTCTGATCGCCAATGTAGTCTGAACCTTTGACGGTATCGTACATGTGCCATTGCCAGTTATCCGGGTGTGAGTTCCCCAGGGCAACGGTGATCCCGCCCTGCGCCGAAACGGTGTGAGAGCGAGTAGGAAAAACTTTAGACAACAAGGCACATTTCAGGCCTTGTTCTGAAATCTGAAGTGCGGCGCGCATACCTGCACCACCAGCACCGATCACGACGGCATCAAATTCACGAACTGCAATGCTCACTTACACACCCCACACAATAAAGAAGCCAGAAAACAGGTAGACGAGAAGAATGGCAACCACGCCAAATTGGATCCCTGCACGAAGTGCGGCAGGTTTAATGTAATCCGTCAGGACTTGCCATAAGCCGATCCAGGCATGGATCATGATGGAGAACAGCGCTAGCATGGTGAACACTTTCGTGCTCAGCTTACCGAAAAACGCAGTCCAGGTTTCATAGCTCAGATCCGGCCCGAAGGCGAAAAATCCAACCATGTAGAGGGTGTAAAGCGTAAGGATGATCGCCGTTGCGCGGATCAGAATAAAGTCGTGTACACCATTACGACCAACCGTTGACACATTGTTTACCATACCAGGCCTCCTGCAAAGACAGCCAGTACCGCGACAATTGCAAAGCTGATTTTGGCGCTTGCAATCCCGGTATCCATTTCTTCAAAATATCCCATATCCATCATCAAGTGACGCACGCCTAACACAATGTGGTAGAACAGCGCCGTCAGGATCCCCCACAGCACGAATTTCACAAAGAAACTGTCAACAATGTTGGCAGCACTGGCGAAACCTTCTGGAGATGACAGGGAAAGGCTTAAAAGCCACAGAAGAATGGCAACAGCAACAAATGTGATGACACCGGAGACCCGGTGCAGGATGGACGCAATCGCCGTCAGAGGAAAGCGAATCGTCTGTAGGTCGAGGTTAACAGGTCTTGGCTTATTTACTTTCACGGTATTTGCCCACTCAGCTCCATTGAAGCATCTTATTTTTATTAAACTCTCCGGTTCGCTGAGCCAGGACAAATGATCGCAACATTTTCGTAACCTTTGGTTGCAAATATGTTTATGTAGGGAACCCAAAACACAGTTCAACCTAAGTGACTAATATTGTTGAGTACTTAAGCACTTGTATCTGGCGGCGGCGGAACCAGAGACCTGCGGCGAGTATACGCCTCGTAACAAGCAATTACAAACCCGGTTACATGACCTCTAACACGATTTCGAGATTTTGCACTTTTTTACCAAAAGTTATTAACAAGCGCACACAAAGCAGTACAAAAATTGACAAATGCGGGATCCCCCGGTACAACAACTGCACATCCGAATCTGGATCAGGATTATAAAAAGCAAAGGAGATTGTTATGGCAGACAAGAAAGCGACTCTTCATATTGAAGGGAATGCACCAGTCGAACTGCCGATTCTCGGGGGTACACAAGGGCCTGACGTCATAGATGTCCGTAAGCTTGGCGCGAGCGGCTACTTTACATTTGACCCTGGTTTTCTGGCCACAGCGTCATGTGAATCTCAAATTACCTATATTGATGGCGATAAAGGGATCCTGCTGCACCGCGGCTACCCGATCGACCAGTTAGCCAATAACGCTGATTACCTGGAAGTGTGCTATATCCTGCTATACGGTGAAGTACCGTCCCGTGCGCAATACGAAACATTCCGCACCACGGTCACGCGCCACACCATGGTTCACGAGCAAATTGCCAGCTTCTTCCACGGCTTCCGCCGCGATGCACACCCAATGGCGGTGATGTGTGGTGTGGTCGGTGCCCTGGCAGCCTTCTACCATGACTCACTGGATATTAATAACGACATGCACCGTGAAATCACGGCGTTCCGCCTGCTGTCGAAAATGCCGACGCTGGCTGCGATGTGTTACAAATACTCCATTGGCCAACCGTTTATCTTCCCGCGCAACGACCTGGACTATGCGGAGAACTTCCTGCATATGATGTTCGCAACGCCGTGTGAAGAATATGAAGTGAGCCCGGTCGTCGCCCGTGCGATGGACAAAATCTTTACCCTGCATGCTGATCACGAACAAAACGCGTCGACGTCTACTGTTCGTCTGGCCGGCTCATCCGGTGCCAACCCGTTTGCATGTATCGCTGCCGGGATTGCCTCGCTATGGGGTCCTGCACATGGCGGTGCGAACGAAGCCTGCCTGAAGATGCTGGAAGAGATTGGCAGCGTGGACAATATCCCTGAGTATATTGAGCGCGCCAAAGATAAAGATGACCCATTCCGCCTGATGGGCTTTGGACACCGGGTTTACAAAAACTACGATCCACGCGCAACTGTAATGCGTGAAGCCTGCCATGAAGTGCTGGAAGAACTGAAGATCGACGATCCACTGCTGGATGTCGCCATGGAGCTGGAACGTATCGCGCTATCAGATGAATACTTCATTGATAAGAAGCTCTACCCGAACGTGGACTTCTACTCAGGTATCATCCTGAAAGCCATCGGGATCCCGGTTTCCATGTTCACCGTGATTTTCGCGATGTCCCGGACCATTGGCTGGATTGCGCACTGGAACGAAATGCACAACGATCCGGGCAACCGTATCGGCCGTCCGCGTCAGCTGTACACCGGCTATCCACAACGTGAATTTCAACCGATCCACGAGCGCGAATAAGATCGCCGACGCTTCGGAGCGTGTTTCAAAATAAAAAGGTTGAGCATTACGCTCAACCTTTTTTTGTCCCTGTATGTTTTGTACGTTGGGTGCTTAAACCGGATTATCAATATCGATAAAACTGACGTCGAGGCCATGGGTTTGCGTCAACCACTCGCCCAACGCTTTTACCCCGTACCGCTCCGTCGCATGATGACCGGCGCTATAGTAATGAATGCCCAGCTCACGTGCGCTATGTACTGTGCGCTCGGAAATCTCACCCGAGATAAACGCATCCAGCCCACGCTGTGCAGCCAGCTCAATAAAGTCCTGTCCCCCGCCAGTACACCAGCCGACCGTCTTAATTTCAGCAGGCCCACCTGGAATGTGCAGCGGCTCACGGTGCAATGCAATCGCCAGCCGGGAAGCCAGTTCCTCACCGGTTAGTGGCCGGTCAAACTGACCATACACGCTGACCGACTGCGGATTTCCGGCTTCCATACCACCCAGCACCTCAATCTCAAGCAATTTTGCCAATTGGGCGTTGTTCCCTAATTGCGGATGGACATCCAGAGGCAAATGATAAGCGTACAGGTTAATCCCGTGATCAATCAACGCCTTAATACGACGAAACTTCATCCCGCGAATTTCCGATGGCTCACCTTTCCAGAAATACCCGTGATGGACCAGCAACGCATCCGCCTGCGCTTCGATCGCGCGATCAATCAAAGCCTGGCTGGCCGTCACCCCGGCGATCACTTTGCTAACTTCAGTTTTCCCTTCGACCTGTAACCCATTTGGACAATAGTCTTTGATCAGGTGCGGGCTGAGCAGCTCGTTCAGCACTGCTTCCAATGTTAGATGATTCATTCGTGCTCCCTCTTGTCACTCCCGAATAGTTTATCCTATCTCCGGGTCAGGAGCAGCCTCCGTGTCATGCAACATTCCTCGACCGGCGGTCCAGTTACCGGCGCCATGCCTTGGATTATGTTACAGTGATCAGTACAGCTGTTGCGTGCCATGCTCCGACTCTTTCAACCAGACCGGCTTGGTGCTGGTTTTGGTCCAGAATCGGTGCATCAGACTGTAGAAAGATGCGCGCTTGGGTTTCGGCAACAGCAACATCAATGGCAGTGCTGCGATCCCGAGCAGAACCACACCGAGCCGGCGCGTCAGAATATGAAGCAAAGAATAGGGCTGGTACATATAGCCTCCCATCTGGTCTAACCTGTTATTAAGCTAATCCAAAAGTCGCTTCGACACTAGTGTTCCATCCTGCTAATTTCGGCAAAAGTGTCGCTAAAAGGTAACTTAAAGTTTCGATATGCAGTTAATTTACAATAAAGAAACAGATGAGCAACGCATGCTTAACGACATGCAAGCCCTGCTCCATTGCCCGTCCCTGATTTGTGCGCCCTATGCGATGGATGATCAGTGGCTGACCGAATTCCGTACCCATGCCGTGATCCCCGAAGTCGCGCCTTATACGGGGAATCGACGACTGGGTTTCTACTATCAGTGGCTCTGGCAACAACTGATCGATGCCCATCCCCGCTACCGGCTTCTGGCAGAAGAAGTACAACTGACCTGGCAGAATCAAACGCTGGGGGCGATCGATTTCTTAGTCGAAGATTGCCAAACCGGCATCATCGAGCACTGGGAAGTCGCGATTAAATTCTATCTGGCTTTTCAGCACCAATGGCCGGGCCCCAATGCCAAGGATAACCTGGATAAGAAAACCAACCGGATGCTCGAACACCAGCTCCAGCTTAGCGACCACCCGGCCTTCCTCGAACAGTTGGCCCCTCAATATGGCGAGCCACGCATCAAACGACTCCTGATGCAAGGACGGTTATTTTACCCACACCATGGCCAAGATACCGGATCTTCGCTGACCGTAAATCCCCACGCCTTAACCGGGACCTGGTGCTATCCGGAGCACGCCGCAGCACTCGGGCTCAAGCCGATCGACAAAACACAATGGATCAACCCACCAAGCTACGACGCCCTGAAATCCCGACTTAATGTGGATACCATCACCAGCCCGACACAGGCCATTGCGCCGGACCAGCAGGTTTGGTTTGTGATGCCACAAGACTGGCCGCGTCGGGACGGGATTCACCCCAAATGAAGCAAGGCCAAAAGCGTTGAGACAACAGAGACAAAACGTGAAGACAAAAACGCCCGGTCGACTGACCGGGCGTTTTTCAAATCACTTGCCAAAAACCAGCTTACAAACCGGCGTCTGCAAACACTTTACTGACGATCTCCTGCGCTTCTTGCTCAATCAGTGCCAGATGTGCCTTGCCCTGGAAGCTTTCACAGTAGATTTTGTAGATGTCTTCCGTGCCGGACGGACGCGCGGCAAACCAGCCATTTGCCGTCGTCACCTTCAGGCCACCAATCGCTGCACCATTGCCTGGCGCATGCGTCAGACGCGCGGTGATGGCATCGCCCGCCAGGGTCTCTGCTGCCACCATCTCCGGAGACAGCTTGCTCAGCACTGCTTTTTGCTCGCCATTAGCCACCGCTTGCAGACGGTTGTACTCCGACGCGCCATGCTTGGCCGCCAGCGCTTCGTAGTATTGCTGCGGATTCTGACCTGTAACCGCGGTAATTTCCGCCGCCAGCAGACACAGCAAAATGCCGTCTTTATCGGTTGACCAAGGCGTTCCGTCCATGCGCAGGAAGGATGCCCCGGCACTTTCTTCACCACCGAAGCCCAGCTTGCCGCTGTACAGTCCGTCAACAAACCACTTAAAGCCGACCGGTACTTCACACAGCTCACGGCCGAGATCCGCAACCACTCGGTCAATCAAAGCACTGGAGACCAGCGTTTTGCCGACCGCAACGTCTGCCGACCAATCCGGACGGTGACGGTAGAGGTAGTCAATGCACACCGCCAGGAAATGGTTCGGGTTCATCAGCCCAGCTGGCGTAACAATCCCGTGGCGGTCATAATCCGGATCATTGCCAAAGGCCAGATCATAGTTGTCTTTATGCGCCAGCAGTCCTGCCATCGCATACGGCGACGAGCAGTCCATGCGGACCACGCCATCTTTATCAAGCGACATGAAGCGGAATGACGGATCAATCGATTCGTCCACCAACGTCAGATCCAGGCCGTAATGGCTGGCAATCTGGCGCCAGTATTCAATGCCGGAGCCACCGAGCGGATCGACACCGATCTTCAGGTTGGCTTTCTGGATCGCCGCCATGTCGATGACATTGACCAGATCGTCCACATACGGCGCAACCAGATCGCGCGCGACAACCAAATCGCTGGCTAACGCCCGCTCGATGGAGACACGCTTCACATCCACCATGCCCGCAGCAATGATCTCGTTGGCACGAGACTCAATCGCTGTCGTCAGTGCCCCTTCAGCCGGACCGCCATGAACCGGGTTATATTTAATCCCCCCGTCCTGCGGTGGGTTATGAGAAGGCGTGATCACAATGCCGTCCGCTTTGGCAGCATTGGCGACGTTGTGGCACAGGATGGCATGAGAAATGCCCGGCGTCGGCGTATAGCCACGCCCTTCCTGAATGACGATTTGAACGCCGTTGGCCACCAGCACTTCCAGCGTCGATGCGAATGCCGGCTCAGACAGCGCATGGGTGTCTTTGCCGAGAAACAGCGGGCCGGTTACACCGTTGGCGGCACGTACTTCTGCCACCGCCTGGGCAATCGCCCAGATATGATGCTGGTTAAAGGTACCTTTATCCGCCGTGCCGCGGTGGCCGGAGGTTCCGAACGCCACTTGTTGCTGCGGGTTACCGGCTTGCGGTTCAATCTGAAAATAGTTCGCCACTAACGCCGGAATGTTATGCATATCTTCTTGCCGGGCGCGCTGACCGGCTCGAGGATGGATCGCCATGAACTTATCCTTGTAAGTAAAGAGGCTTACGCCAGTTAAATTTCACCGCAAACTTTATCGATGATATCGCCGCCGAACTGCATTTTATTCATCAGCTGCTCAACCATCTGGCGTTTGCGATCAGTATTGGTATTCGTAATCACCCAGAATGGCGTTTCCGGGATCGCTTTCGGCTTGGTCGTTTTACCACTGGCCAGCAGCGTCTCTTTACTATCCGCAAAATAAACCCGGGTACGACCTTTGATTGCAGCCGCTTCGGCAAAACCTTTTGGATCGATACGATAAAGCGAGGACAGAATCATCATGAAGCGGCCAATCGCTTTCTCCTGAGCGGCAAATTCATCAGAGATCAGGACCGATCGCATCTCTTTTACCCGATCGGTTGTCGACACATTGCCTGCGTCTTTACTTACCACGATCCCCTTCGGACGTACCGGCATCACCACCTCTGGCCGTGACACACCGTCCTGCCCAGGCATCATCAGCAATCGGCGCAAAATATCGGATGCGCTCTCACCAATATGCTGGGTTTGGCTCGCGATATAACGATATAGCTCTTCGTCTACCTCAATACTCTTCATCGTAGTGTTCATTATCGTTCCGTTTAAAAATCACCGAGAGATTATAACGTGATACGCGGTTATACTCTACGGTAAAGCGTTATCAACAAGAGAAAATCGTCAGTGAATCTTCATTATCAAATCGACGGGCAAGGTGAAACGATCATTTTGATCCACGGGCTGTTCGGCAGCGCCGACAACTTAGGGCTTCTCGCCAGATCATTGAAAGATCAATATAAAGTGATCAGCGTCGATCTACGCAACCATGGCCGCTCCCCCCACACCGAGACATTTACCTACCAGGATCTGGCTGCTGACGTCTTACGGGTGGTCGATCAATGCGACATTGAACGCTTCTCACTGATTGGTCATTCTATGGGCGGCAAAGTGGCCATGGCCCTGACCGAGCTGGCCGCCTCTCGCCTCAATCATCTGATTGTTCTTGATATGGCGCCGGTCCATTACCAGGTTCACCGCCATGAAAATGTTTTTGCCGGCTTGCAGGAAGTGGCCAAACACACCGTCAGCAGCCGCAGTGAAGCCGAGCGCTACCTCGCGCAACACGTCCAGGAGCCGGGGGTGCGTCAGTTCTTGCTCAAGTCCTTTGCCAAGACCGATACCGGTTATGGCTGGCGATTTAACGTCAACGGCCTGATTGCCAACTATGCCACCATCATGGGCTGGCAGGAAGTTCCGCCGTTTCACGGCAAGACCTTATTCATCAAAGGACAGAACTCCGAATACATTCAAAACGAGCATCGCGACGCGATCGCCCGACAGTTCCCGAGTGCAAAAGCGCATATGGTTGCCAATACCGGGCATTGGTTACATGCTGAAAAACCGGACATTGTGAGCCGGGTCATTCTGAACTTTTTACAAGCAGCTTAGACCGTTAACAGCAGCCCATTGTCTGTGGTATAGTGCGCGCCTGACCAGGCTTTTGCTGCAGTAAGGAGACATGAATGTTATACGAGCACATGGATTTGCTGGAATCCATTGGTCTGGATTTGCTATTTGCTGCCATTTTCTTCTTTATCGGTATGGCGATTAAAGATGTGCTTAAGCAAGGAAATGTCCCGCCATTCGGACGCAAAGTCGTTTGGGTGGTTCTTTGTCTGGGTTGTGCCGGCTTTGTCGCCAAAGGGCTGATCCAGCTAAGCTGGGAAGGGGCCGGCATCGGCTAACATTCAGTTTCCTCATTTTTGAATGGCAGCATGGCCCAACTGTTTGGCAATACGGCCGCTGCAAGTGCAGGAAATCCTGAATCACGAACACCACGGGTAATGACGGCAACCAGGGCGGAGAGATCACCCGCTGCTGAATACACCAGCCGTCAGTGCCATTCGGGGCCTCCCCTGATTCGATTCATGTATACCGTTATGATTGCGATAACGGTCAACTATTAATTACGGGTAATCTCTACTATGGCGAGTGTAGGACTCTTCTTTGGTAGCGACACAGGTAACACTGAAGCTGTCGCGAAAATGATCCAGAAACAACTGGGTAAAAAACTGGTTGATGTGAAAGATATCGCGAAGAGTAGTAAAGAAGATATCGACAATTTTGACCTGCTGCTACTGGGTATCCCAACCTGGTATTACGGCGAAGCGCAGTGTGACTGGGATGATTTCTTCCCGGAGCTGGAGCAAATTGACTTCTCGACCAAGCTGGTTGCTATCTTTGGTTGTGGCGATCAGGAAGATTACGCCGAGTATTTCTGTGATGCCATGGGCACCGTTCGCGACATCGTTGAAGCGAAAGGCGCAACGGTTGTCGGTCACTTCCCGACCGAAGGTTTTGAGTTCGAAGCATCCAAAGCCCTGGTGGATGACAATCACTTCGTCGGCCTGTGCATTGACGAAGACCGCCAGCCGGAGCTGACTGACGAGCGCGTTGAGAAATGGGTTCATCAGATCTACGAAGAAATGTGCCTGGCTGAGCTGGCTGACTAACACGCCCGCCGCTAAAGTCTTTTGCTAAAAACTTGAGCGAAAAACCTTTGCTAAAAACGCGCCGAACGGCGCGTTTTTTATGGCTCAAGCAGGCCGTTCGGCAGATTCAGGACTCCTGCGAGCAAGGTGTAGAGGCCACCGAAACTTCCCGGTATTGCGGCTTTTTACGGATGTAGAGCACGCGACGAATTTGAGAGACCATCTCTCCCCGCGCATTATTCACGTTCACGACAAACTCCGGGAAATATTTCTCCCCGGATTGCGTCGCCTGGCGAATTTCCTGGACCCGCTCGTCTGAAATCACAAACTCAGCCGTCAAATCTGTATTACCGGGTTTAATAAAATTGATTTCAGCCTGCTTGTCCCAAACGTAATACTCTTTGCCCAGAATCCCCATCAGCATCAGCGCATAAATCGGGTCCGTCAGCGAGAAAATACTGCCGCCATATTGGGTCCGGTTGGCATTTTTATTCCACCAGCGCAATTTCAGCCGAACCGTCACGCGACGGTAATCGTCAGAAATCTCGAGAATTTTGATCCCGGCACCCCAGAAAGGCGGCCACAGATTCAGGGCAAACTTTACAATATTGGGGTGATAGAAGAGTGCTTTCACGAATGTCACCTCTGCCAACTGGTAGGATGAGATTAATATACATCTTTTTAACACACTTGCAACCAAGGAAAAGTCCGCGCTTGTGAAGAGCCCTTCTTTTTTTAAGGTTTATTGTTGCCTAATGGTCCCTTATAATGAATATAAATGAGAACGACTACCGCACCGTTTTTTGCTGCGGCTAGCCAATAGGAAACTCGAATGTCAGATAACAATACTGCACTTAAGCAAGCAGGCTTAAAAGTCACGCTACCGCGTCTCAAAATTCTGGAAGTGTTGCAGAGCCCGGAATGCCAGCACATTAGTGCCGAAGATTTATACAAGAAACTGATTGATATCGGTGAAGAAATTGGCCTGGCAACAGTTTACCGCGTTCTGAACCAATTTGATGATGCCGGCATTGTCACCCGCCATCACTTCGAGGGCGGTAAATCCGTCTTTGAGCTGGCCACCCAACACCACCATGATCACCTGGTCTGCCTGGATTGCGGTAAAGTCATTGAGTTTTCAGATGATCTCATTGAAGAGCGCCAGAAAGACATTGCAGCCAGCTTCAACGTCAAACTCACCAACCATAGCCTGTACCTATACGGTCACTGCATGGAAGGGGACTGCAACGAAAATCCGAAGCTGCACGATCGCAAATAATCTCGCTTCCGGGCAAAGGCAACAGCTGCCTGCTCTGCCCGGGCTCTGAAACCATAAAAAAACCAGCCATCCGGCTGGTTTTTTTAAGCAGCTTCGCGCACCTTAGTCGCCAATCTTGGCCCAGGTATCGCGCAGACCGACCGTACGGTTGAACACCAGGTGCTCTTGGCTCGAATCTTTACTGTCAGCACAGAAGTAACCGGTCCGTTCAAACTGGAATGCTTTCTCAGCTTCAGCTTCCACCAGTGACGGCTCAACAAAGCCCTGCTTCAACGTCAGTGATTCAGGGTTAATCACCGCCAGGAAGTCTTCCGCTGCACCCGGGTTCGGGATGGTGAACAGGCGATCATACAGACGGAACTCCGCAGGAACACCTGCCTCGGCAGAAACCCAGTGAATCACCCCTTTCACTTTACGGCCATCAGCCGGGTTTTGACCCAAGGTGTCTGGATCATATGTACAGAAAATGGTGGTAATGTTGCCGTCTTCGTCTTTCTCGATACGCTCAGCTTTGATGACGTACGCCCCGCGCAGGCGGACTTCTTTGCCCAGCACCAGACGCTTGTACTTTTTATTCCCTTCTTCACGGAAATCTTCACGCTCGATGTAGACTTCGCGGCTGAACGGCACCTGGCGGCTGCCCATTTCCGGTTTGTTCGGATGGTTGGCAACTTCCAGCAGTTCCGTGGCACCGTCAAAGTTCTCGATAACCACTTTGATCGGGTCCAGCACAGCCATCGCACGTGGTGCATTCTCGTTCAAGTCGTCACGGATACAGGACTCCAGCGAGCTCATCTCAATGGTGTTGTCCTGCTTGGTCACACCAATACGCTTACAGAACTCACGGATAGAAGCAGATGTGAAACCACGGCGGCGCAGACCAGAAATCGTCGGCATCCGCGGATCATCCCAACCGGAAACCAGTTTTTCGGTCACCAGCTGATTCAGTTTACGCTTCGACATCACCGTATATTCAAGGTTCAGGCGGCTGAACTCATACTGGTGCGGGCGACAGTCAATGGTGATATTGTCCAGAACCCAGTCATACAGACGGCGGTTATCCATGAACTCCAGGGTACAAATCGAGTGTGTGATCCCTTCCAGCGCATCGGAAATACAATGCGTGAAATCGTACATCGGATAGATGCACCACTTGTCACCGGTTTGGTGGTGTGTCGCGAAACGGACCCGGTACAACACCGGATCGCGCATCACCATAAATGGTGACGCCATGTCGATCTTGGCACGCAGGCACATCTTGCCTTCTTCCACTTCGCCATTTTTCATGGACTCGAACAGCGCCAGGCTTTCTTCAACCGGACGATCACGGTACGGGCTTGGTTTCCCAGGCTCGGTCAGTGTTCCACGGAGCTCGCGGATTTGTTCAGGGCTCAGCTCATCAACATAGGCTAAACCTTTATTAATCAATTCAATCGCATACCCGTGTAGCTGGTCGAAGTAGTTCGATGAATAACAAATCTCACCGTCCCACTCAAAGCCCAACCAGTGAACATCGTTCTTAATCGACTCAACGTATTCGATGTCTTCTTTTTCAGGGTTGGTATCATCAAAACGAAGATTACATTGACCCTGATAGTCTTGAGCAATGCCGAAGTTCAAGCAGATGGATTTCGCATGACCGATATGCAAGTAGCCATTCGGCTCCGGCGGGAATCGGGTATGAACGCTTGTATGTTTGCCACTGGCTAGATCCGCATCGATGATCTGGCGGATAAAGTTAGTTGGACGAGCTTCAGACTCACTCATCAAAGACACCTCGTGTGCTTACAGGATTTGGATTCTCTATGATCCATAAATATGGGTCACGACTCAACAAATAGTATGCATTGTTTGTCGATATGGATAAAAAAACCCCGCTATTGCGGGGTTTCTTGGAGGATATTGCCAGGCAACCCATTAGGTTACCGCCAAGTCCCGGGCTCCCTTCTGGCGATGAGTCATCCTCAGTCGCGAAGGAAAGCAAAAACTTAAGGCAATTTCACAGAAGAAAGGTCTTCCGAAGCCGGGATTTTCTTCATCTCCCCTGCCACAATTTCAGCCAGCGGGCCCAGAATCACCTGCAGGTTATTCGTCCCTAGCTTCACAACACCCATCGCACCCAGCGCCTTCAGCGTTTTCTCATCCGCCAGGCTGCTGTCTTTCAGCGTCAGGCGCAGGCGGGTAATACAGGCATCGATGTTTTCCAGGTTGCCGTGGCCACCCAGCGCTTTGAGGTATTGCTTCGCCAGCTCACCGGTTTCCTGAGATCCCGTTACAGCTTCAGTTTCTTCACTGTCGTCATCTTCACGGCCTGGTGATTTCAGATTGAAGGCACGGATAGCCACACTGAAGGTCACAAAGTACAGGAAGAAGAAACCGATGCCGATCATCAGTAGCACCAGCGGCTTCGTTGCCAGACCCCAGTTCAGGGCAAAGTCGATCAGACCCGCAGAGAAGGTAAAGCCGTGCAGCGTCCCGAACATGTTGGCGACCACCAGAGACAGACCGGTGAAGACCGCATGCAGCGCATACAGTGCCGGTGCCAGGAAGACAAACATGAACTCCAGCGGCTCAGTGATCCCTGTCAGGAAAGAGCAGAATGCCACAGAACCCAGTGCACCCATCACTTGGCTGCGTTTTTGCTTCGGTGCAGCCAGGATCATCGCCAGCGCCGCGCCCGGCAGACCCCACATCATGATTGGGAAGAAGCCGTTCATAAATACGCCGGCAGATTTGTCGCCTGCGAAGAAGCGGTTCAGATCACCAGTGTTCACGGTTTCAGTAATGCCCTTCACAACAGCAGTCACTTCCGGAGTCACTGAGTTTTTAAACTCAAAGACATGTGATTGACCAACGACCAGTTGCTTCGCCAGCGCCGGGTCAACACACAGCTGAGTTGCACCATTCAAGATGGCAACCGGCTCGACATTGATCACCTGACAGCTTCCCATACCAAACCAGAAGTATGAGTTCAGAACATGGTGAAGACCAACAGGGATCAAGCCACGGTTCAACACACCGTAAACGAACTGACCAATCGCACCAGAGCTGGATACCGCATGTGCCAACGCGTCCAAACCGGCTTGAATATGCGGCCAAACTTCACCGGCAACAGCACCGAACACCAAGGCAAACAGACCGGACATGATAGGAACCAAGCGCTTCCCGGCAAAGAAACCCAACCACGGTGGCAGGCTGGTCATATGGAAACGATTATAAGAATGGCCGGCAATAATACCTGCAATAATGCCGCCGAAGAACGACATATTAATAGAAGGATCAATCGTTTTAGCAGTAACATCCAAGACGAAGTAAGCCACAGCACCAGCCAGGCCCGCCGCACCGGCACCATCTTTAGACAAACCAATCGCGATGCCGATCCCGAAGAGTAACGGCAACTGACCGAAGATTGCGCCACCCGCTTGCGCCATAAATGGAATATCGAACACATCCGCTTGTCCCAAGCGCAGTAACAGCCCGGCGACCGGAAGTACAGCAATGGGAAGCATTAACGCTTTACCCAGTTTTTGCATATATCCAAGAATATTCACCTTGATTCCCCCTGTGGTTTTCTCAGATGCGATAGGGATAACTTATTTTAGCTACCCGATTAAGTTATCAGCAGTGTAAGAGATTAATTTTGACCCGCAAATTAAAACCTCAACAATTGTGATCACTATCACCAGCTCAGGCCATGACAGAGCGATTTTGCTAGCCCGATCATAAAACTTATTTTATCATTCAAAACAAAGGATGAATCCGCTACGATTTTATTGTGTTTTCTACTGGAATGAGGTGTCACCGTGAGACTAATCCCACTGCAAGATGCGAAAGATGTTGGTCTGTGGTCAGCGCGCTATATCGCTGATCGTATTAATAAATTTCAACCTACAGCTGAACGTCCCTTTGTTCTGGGTCTGCCGACGGGCGGAACACCACTGGCGACATATAAGCGCTTGATTGAGCTTTATAAAGCCGGAGAAGTAAGTTTCAAGCACGTGGTGACCTTCAACATGGATGAGTATATCGGGATCCCGGCCGACCATCCGGAGTCATACCGTAGCTTCATGTATAATAACTTCTTTAACCATATTGATATTCAAGAAGAAAACATCAATTTGCTGAACGGCAACACCCTAGATCACGAGGCAGAATGCCAACGTTACGAGGCGAAAATTAAGTCCTACGGCAAAATTCACCTGTTCATGGGCGGCGTTGGGAATGACGGTCATATTGCCTTTAATGAGCCGGCTTCTTCTCTGTCTTCACGGACTCGGATCAAAACCCTGACCGAAGATACGCGCATCGCCAACTCCCGTTTCTTTGAAGGCGACATCAAGCAGGTTCCGAAATACGCCCTGACCATCGGGGTCGGCACCCTGCTCGACGCTGCTGAAATCATGATCCTGGTGACCGGCCATGCCAAAGCCCAGGCGCTCGAAGCGGCCGTTGAAGGCTCAGTCAACCACCTATGGACGGTTTCCGCCCTGCAACTGCATCCGAAATCGCTGATTGTCTGCGATGAGCCATCCACGCAGGAACTGAAAGTCAAAACCGTGAAATACTTCCAGGAACTGGAAGCTGACAATATCAAACACCTATAACCCGTAAGGAATTGTTCATGTACGCGCTTACCAACTGCCGTATTTTCACCGGAAGCGATGTGCTGAATCACCACGCCGTTATCATTGACGGCGTGAACATTCATGCTGTTTGCCCGGAAACCGAACTGCCTGACGGGATTGAGGTCCGCGATTTAGCGGGTGCCAACCTCGCGCCAGGCTTTATTGACCTGCAACTGAACGGCTGTGGCGGTGTCATGCTTAATGACGAGATCAACGCCGACACCATCCACACCATGCACCGCGCGAACCTGAAGTCCGGCTGCACCAGCTTTCTGCCGACGCTGATCACCTCGTCTGATGACGATATGAAAGCCGCCATCAAAGCCGCGCGCGACTATCACAGCCAGTACCAGAATCACTCGCTCGGCCTGCACCTGGAAGGGCCTTACCTGAACGTGATGAAAAAAGGCATCCACAGTGTCGATCACATTCGCCGCTCCGACGATGCCATGATCCGGACTCTGTGCGACAACGCCGACATCATCACCAAGGTTACCCTGGCGCCGGAACGCAACGATCACGACCATATTCGGCAACTGGCCGATGCCGGGATCATCGTCTCTGCCGGCCATACTAATGCCACCTATGTTGAGGCCCGCCAGGGATTTGAAGCCGGGATCACGTTTGCCACCCACCTGTTCAACGCCATGAGCCCGATTGCCGGCCGTGAGCCGGGTATGGTCGGCGCCATCTACGATACACCGGAGGTGTATACCGGGATCATCGCCGATGGCTTCCATGTCGATTATGCCAATATCCGCATGGCACATCGCCTGAAAGGGGACAAGCTGGTTCTGGTTACCGATGCAACCGCGCCTGCAGGAGCAGACATTGATCACTTTATTTTTGTCGGTAAGAAAGTATATTACCGGGATGGCAAGTGCGTTGATGAAAATGGCACACTTGGCGGCTCGGCACTGACCATGATTGAAGCAATTCAAAACAGTGTTGAGCATGCAGGAATCGCTCTGGACGAAGCTGTACGCATGGCCACTCTGTACCCTGCCCGCGCCATTGGTGTGGACAAGCAACTGGGGGCTGTTAAAAAAGGCATGGTGGCTAACCTGGCTGTTTTTGACCGCGACTTCCACGTTCAGGCGACTGTTGTTAACGGCAATTACGAGCAGAACTAAACTATGACAGGCGGACAAATTGGTAATGTAGATCTGGTAAAGCAGCTCAATAGCGCAGCTGTTTACCGACTCATTGACTTGCAAGGCCCTATTTCTCGGATTCAGGTTGCTGACGTCAGTCAGTTGGCCCCTGCGAGTGTGACAAAAATTACCCGCCAGTTACTCGAGCGCGGCCTCATCAAAGAGGTCGCGCAACAAGCTTCCACCGGTGGCCGACGTGCCATTTCCCTGACAACGGAATCGGCACCGTTTCACGCCATTGCCATTCGCCTGGGTCGGGACTACATCGAACTGACGATTTTCGACCTGAGCGGTAAGCATATTGCCAGTGCAGCCCATCCGTTTGTTTATCCCGATCAACAGACGCTTACTGACGGGCTGATTGGCCACATCCGCCAATTTATCGCCGACAACCAGGGCGTGATGCGTGAACTGGTCGCCTTTGGGATCACTCTGCCGGGCCTGATTGACCCGGAAAACGGTGTCGTTGAATACATGCCGCATATTGAGGTTGCCCAGCCTTTCCCGCTGGCGGCACTCATTCGTGAAACATTCGGAGTCTCCTGTTTCGTCGGCAACGATATTCGCGGTCTGGCCCTGGCAGAACACTATTTCGGTGCCAGCCGGGATTGCAGCGACTCTATCTTAGTCAGTGTCCATCACGGTACCGGCTCCGGGATCATCGTCAATGGCCAGGTCTTCCTCGGCCAAAACCGCAATGTCGGCGAAATTGGCCATATTCAGATCGACCCTTTGGGGGATAAATGCCAATGCGGCAACTTTGGCTGCCTGGAAACCGTTGCCTCTGATCCGGCCATTATTTCGCATGTGCAAAGCCTGTTGAAGCAGGGTTATCCGAGCAGCTTGCAGGAGCTGGAAGACGTCACCATGCCGGCGATTTGCGAAGCCGCCAATAAAGGGGATGAGCTGGCCAGCCAGGCGCTGATCAAAGTCGGCAACCAGCTCGGAAAAGCACTGGCGATGACGGTGAATTTATTCAACCCGCAAAAGGTTGTGATTGCCGGTCAGATCACGGGCGCCAAGGATATTATCTTCCCGGCGATCCGCCGCTGTATCGAAACCCAGTCGCTGTCCACCTTCCATAAAGACCTGCCGATCGTCGCCTCTGAGCTGTATGGCCAGCCGACCATCGGGGCGTTTTCCATGATTAAGCGCGCCATGCTCAACGGCGTCTTGCTGCAGCGGTTGCTGGAAGATTAACCCCCCCTTCCAGCCGAACACAGCATCTTTCCTCATTCGATAAGCAATTAAATCGTAACAATTTATCAGGGGCATGTTCCGGACAGGCACATGCCCCTTATGCTATATTGCGCCGCAAAAATAACATCGCACACCGCCATCACCCCGACCGGATCGTGATGGGTTATCGTAAGAACAATAACTTAGGATCATCAGTCTTTCTATGGAACTCATCTACATCATTGCCGCCTTTCTGGCCGGCTACCTCGCACTCAGATGTAAGCTCCCCCCGCTGGTCGGTTTTCTGGTTGCCGGCTTCGCCCTGAACACCACGGGTTACCAGTCAACCGCAGTCCTCTCGACCCTGGCCGATCTGGGGGTCACGCTCTTACTGTTTTCGATCGGCCTGAAACTCGACATCAAAACCCTGCTGGCGAAAGAAATTTGGGGTGGTGCAACCCTGCACAACCTGCTGACAACAGCCTTGTTTACCCTGGCGCTGCTGGCACTGAAACAGCTGGGGCTGGGCATGCTCAGCGAGCTGGATCTCACGCAACTGGCGCTGCTGGCTTTTGCTCTGTCATTTTCCAGTACCGTGTTCGCAATCAAAGCCCTCCAGGAAAAAGGCGAGCTCAACGCCACTTACGGAACCCTGGCCATCGGGATCCTGGTCATGCAGGACATTTTTGCCGTGGTGTTCCTGACCGTCTCGACCGGCAAGGTCCCGGATATTGCCGCCCTGGCCCTGTTCGCTCTGCCTCTGCTGCGCCCTTCCCTGTTCAAGGTGCTCGACCGCGCCGGCCACGGCGAAATGCTGGTCCTGTACGGCGTATTCCTGGCCCTGGTGGCCGGTGCCGGACTGTTTGATGCAGTCGGCATGAAAGCCGACCTCGGTGCACTGATCATGGGCATGATGCTGGCTGCGCATCCGAAAGCCTCTGAGATGTCGAAATCCCTGTTCAACCTCAAAGAGTTGTTGCTGGTCTGCTTTTTCCTCAATATCGGCCTGTCGGAAGAGCCGACCCTGGACGGCTTCCTGATGGCGATGTTGCTGATGCTGTTGCTGCCACTCAAAGGACTTCTGTACTACGGCGTCTTCAACCTGTTCCGGTTCCGGGTGCGCACTTCCCTGCTGGGGACCCTGACCCTGTTTAACTACAGTGAGTTTGGGCTGATTGTCGGTGGACTGGCCTATAACATGGGACTGCTGCCGGGCAGCTTCCTGGTGGCGATTGCCATTGCCGTGTCGATATCTTTCCTGATTGCCGCCCCACTGAACAGCGCCGGCCATCGCCTGTATAAAGACGCATCCAAATGGCTGAAAGAGTTTGAACCGGAGAAACTCAATCCGACCGATCGCCTGATTGACCTCGGCGATAAGAAAATCATGATCCTGGGGATGGGTCGCATCGGCACCGGCGCCTATGATGAGCTGGTCAACCGCTTCGGCGAGCAGGTAGTCGGGATTGAAACCCGGGAAGACTCGGTGAAGTTGCACCAGGAAGCCGGCCGTCATGTGATCCATGGCGATGCAACGGACCCGGATTTCTGGGCTCGGGTCATTTCCCGTCACAGCACCGAGCTGATCCTGCTCTCGATGCCGCACAGCCAGGCCAACTCTTTCGCCCTGGAGCAAATCCGGGAGCGGAAATACCAGGGCAAGATTGCCGCCATCGCCAAATACAGTGACGACGAGCAGACCCTGCACGAGCTGGGCGTCGATGCTGCCTTCAATATTTACAACGAAGCCGGCAGCGGATTTGCCCGCCATGTCTGCGAGCATCTCTCGCCTCAAATTCCGCGTCGCTGATCGGCTGATGCGACCCCCACCTTCAACGGCGGCTTCGGCCGCCGTTCGTTTTTTCGTTCAAAAAACCGACCCGATATAGATAAAATTCACTAAATATAATTATTTTTAGAAAATATTCACCAACAAGGCTTTTGTTTGATTGAATACGGATTATCGGTTGCAATTTATTACCGAATACGCAATTTTAACAATCAGCAACAGGGAAATGCGCAGTGCGACTGCCGCCCCTTCCCTGAAAGATTATGGATAGCAAATTAAGTCGGAGTCAGCAGTATGTGTTCAGTATTCGGTATCCTCGATATAAAAAGTGATGCAGCGGCGTTGCGCGAAACCGCGTTGGAAATGTCGAAAAAAATGCGCCACCGCGGCCCGGACTGGTCCGGGATCTATTCTTCAGACAAAGCCATCCTGGTGCACGAGCGCCTGGCGATTGTCGACCTCAACAGCGGTGAGCAACCCCTGTACAATCTGGATCGAACACAAGCGCTGGCGGTGAATGGTGAAATCTACAACCACAAAGAGTTGCAGGCCGAATTCGCCCCGGATTACCCGTTCCAGACCGAATCCGACTGTGAAATCATTCTGGCGCTGTACAAGGAGAAAGGCCCGGAGCTGCTGGACTACCTCAACGGGATCTTCGGTTTCATTCTGTATGATGAGCAGGAAGATGCGTACCTGATCGGTCGCGACCACATCGGGATTATCCCGCTGTATCATGGCTACGACGAGCACGGGAACTACTATGTTGCCTCTGAAATGAAGTCGCTGGTTCCGGTCTGCAAAACCATCAGCGAGTTTCCTCCGGGCCACTTCCTGTGGAGCAAACATGGTGAGCCGGTTCGTTACTACAAGCGTGACTGGATGAGCTTTGACAGCGTTGCCGATGCCGAAACTGACAAAGTTGCGCTGACCAACGCGCTGGAAAGCGCGGTGAAACGCCAGCTGATGACCGATGTGCCTTACGGTGTTCTGCTGTCCGGCGGCCTGGACTCGTCTGTGATTTCAGCCATCACCAAGAAATTTGCCGCGCGCCGGATTGAAGATGATGAGCAATCTGAAGCCTGGTGGCCAACCTTGCACTCCTTTGCCATTGGCCTGCAAGGTGCACCGGATCTCAAGGCGGCCAAGGAAGTTGCAGACCATATCGGTACCGTTCACCACGAACTGACGTATACTGTCCAAGAAGGCTTGGATGCGATCCGCGACGTGATTTACCACATCGAAACCTATGATGTGACCACCATTCGTGCCTCAACGCCGATGTACCTGATGTCACGTAAAATCCGTGCAATGGGGATCAAAATGGTGCTTTCCGGCGAGGGGGCAGACGAAGTCTTCGGGGGCTACCTGTACTTCCATAAAGCGCCAAATGCACAAGAGTTCCACGAAGAAACCGTCCGCAAACTGCTGGCGCTGAACATGTTTGACTGTGCCCGTGCCAACAAGTCGATGGCCGCCTGGGGCATTGAAGCACGTGTTCCTTTCCTGGACAAAGAGTTCCTGGAAGTTGCCATGCGCGTGAACCCTCAGGATAAGATGTGCGGCAACGGCAAGATGGAAAAACACATTATTCGTGAATGCTTCGGCCATCACCTGCCGGAATCCGTCGCCTGGCGCCAGAAAGAGCAATTCTCGGATGGCGTCGGCTACAGCTGGATTGACTCGCTAAAGGAAGTTGCTGAGGCAAAAGTGACCGAACAACAACTGGAGACAGCGAAGTTCCGCTTCCCGTACAACACGCCAACCACTAAGGAAGGCTACATGTACCGCGAGATCTTCGAAGAGCTGTTCCCGCTGGAAGATGCGGCCAAATGTGTTCCGGGTGGCCCATCCATTGCCTGCTCCAGTGCCAAGGCCATTGAATGGGATGAGAGCTTCAAGAACAGTGCTGATCCATCCGGCCGCGCGGTTGCTGCCGTGCACAACGACGCATACTCAAAGCAAGCCTAATCACTCCGGGAGTGATATCCCACAAAAAAACCGCCGGATGGCGGTTTTTTTATTCGAAATTTCAGCCGGATTAAAAGTAGAACCGCGTACCAAACACAAACCGGGTGAAACTGTCTTCAACCCCGTCTTTGGTGACATTAATGTCATCCGTTGCAATGTTGTAATTCACTTCGGCGCTGATCGCCACATGCGGATTAATAAAGTATTTCAGACCACCTGCAAGTTTCACGTTTAATGCGGTGGCATCTTCAACATCAAACTCAAAATCCCCGTCACTGCCGCTGAGGTTTGCGAGCTGAAAAGCAGCCCCTAAATAAGGCACCCAATTGCTGCTGTTGGTAAAGTTATACTCGGTAAAAAAACCAAGCTGGAACTGCTGTGTGCTGTCACTCATGTTGACATCCAGCACCCCACCAATTTCCCAGTCTTCACGGATAAAATAGCCGTAAGAGGTATTGAGCAGGAACAGGTAGTCATCGACGTAATCGAGATCCAAACTACCTTGTAAACCGAATTCCTGTGTTCCTTGTGACAGGTCAACATTATTCGCCCAGGCAGCCGGAGCCGACAGAGCAGAAAAGAGTGCCAGGACCACTGCATTCTTATTCATTTCTATCTCCTTTTTGTCTTATGCATGCCAATAAAGCATAGAAGTAAGGCGCGCTCTCAGCGAATATTATTTTGTAAACACAAATAACAACGGGGCCAATCAATGATTGGCCCCGTTGTCGTTGTCTCTGCTCGCGATTAACGCTCCCAGTATGCCTCTTCCAGGCTGTCTTCACGCTCCGGCAATCCGCGCGACAGGCGCGGAGAATGTTGTGCCAGAACTTCGTAACTCACTCGGTTTGAGTACAGGCAGACCTGAGAAAATGATGAATAGGTCAGGAAGTTATGTCTGTGCTTGCTCGATTTTGGCACATTTTCTTTATGGTAGCGATTGGCAGCCATATCATGCAGTAAAGCTGACAGCGCGCCATCCCCGGCACCATTGGTATTTTTGATCCGCTCCGGCCCGCCCATATAAGGGGCAATATGCGAATAAACCTTGAGCGGCGTTTCACAGTCAACTTTGAGCATCGGACGGCTGAATTCGTAACGATTAAACTCAGGAATTTCTCCCGGCAACAGCGGCAAGCTAGTTTCGCGTTTGGCTGACTCATCGGTATATCCGGCCGTGTACAAGCCAATCGGTCCTGCCGTACACAGTACTAAATCAACCCACTCCAGGGTTTTCTCAGAAGCCATCAGCGGATCAGTTTCGCCGGTCAGCGCTTCCGCTTCATCTTCGTTCATCGCCACCACGGTCACATGGTCGCGCAGGAAGTCCCGCCACCACTGCGGATCATCTTCGATCACGAATTTGGTGCCCAGCGTCAGCACCACCGGCACATCATACTTCTTGGCGTATTCGATCGCCCGCATGGTTGCTTCCGGCATCGGATCGCCATCTTTACAACGAACCAGGTACGCCGTCAGCACCAATGCTGATGCGCGTTCAAAGACCGACTCCGGAATGCTCTCCGGGCTCAGCTGGTTCATCCGGCCTTCGTTAATCGCAAAGGTCCGCTCGCCATCGGCGGTGATCAGGGCAAAACAACGGCCAATCGGGCCAGTGACCGGCTGCAGGTAGTTCATGTCCATCCGGCTGGAGGTATTACACAGATACCGATAGGCATAGCTACCAATTTCGATATCTTTACTCATCACGCCCAGCAGTACCGACTTATCATCCGCCAAAACGGAATAGTTATGCAGCGTATTACCAATCGTTCCGCCGGCAAACTCATGGCTGACCAGTTCATGATCTTTCAGCTCCTGATACAAAGCTTCGGCTTTCTCGTCGGTGATCACCAACGAATGGCCTTTGCTCAGCTCATAGCGTTCCAGGAAAGCATCATCGACACAGGCCTCAATATCCACCAGCGTTTGATCAATTCCCACAACGTGAGTGCGTGTGAGCCGCTTTTCTTGCTTGGCTTGACTCAGAAGCGGATCACGCGCATGGACGGGAAAATAGTGCTTGGATTTGCGTTGGCCTGGAAATTTCATGTCTGTGAGCTGTCAGTTAAAAAAATTGTGCGAATTCTATCACAGAATATAGTTCAGAAAAGAAAAAGCTCTCATCGATTTTGAGAGCTTCAACACCTTTTTAGGTTCAGAACCGCGCTGAAAATAACCGGCTACCAGCCCTGGGTATGTAATTCGACCAGTTGCGCCATCATGTCGATATGTGGCGTATTATCATTCAGACACGGGATCAAATGGAACGCTTCGCCGCCAGCTTCAAGGAAGGTTTCCTTGCACTGCTCGGCGATCTCTTCCAGCGTTTCCAGACAATCGACCGAGAACGCCGGGCACATCACATCCAGCCGTTTCACACCTTTGAGGGCCAAGTCTTTGATCGTTTGTTCCGTGTACGGCTTCAGCCATTCCTCGCGACCAAAAATCGACTGGTAGCTCATGCTCATCTGTTCGCGTGGCATCTCAAGCTGCTCTGCCAGGCGTGCCGTCGTGCCCTGGCAATGGTCCGGATAAGGATCGCCATGATCAGCATAGCGTTTCGGGATCCCATGATACGAGCACAGCAGGTAATCCGGCTTCCCATGGGTTTCCCAGTACGTGGTGGCAGACTCCGCCAGCGCTGTAATATAGGCCGGGTGGTCATAATAGTGATTCACAAACCGCAGCTCCGGAATCGCCGCCTGCGATTTCAGCACTTTCGCCACTTTGTCAAAAACCGCAGCCGTCGTGGTGCGTGAATATTGCGGATACAACGGCAAGACCAGCACTTTCTCGCAGCCTTGCTGCTTCAGACGATCCAATCCGGACTCGATACTCGGATTGCCGTAAGTCATCCCCAGCTCAACCGGAACATCCAACTGCGCTGCCAGTTGCTGCTGCTGGCGGCGGGAGTAAACCAATAGCGGCGATCCCTCGTCCATCCAGACGGACTGGTACAACTTGGCCACCTTCGGTGAGCGAATGGGTAATATCGCCCCGTGCAGGATCGGGCACCACAACCAGCGGCTCATATCCACCACCCGCGGATCATGCAAAAATTCAGACAAAAATCGCTTCACAGCAGCGGGGGATGCTCCGTCCGGTGTCCCCAGATTCACCAGTAAGACACCAAATGCGTTCTCGGATAGGTTCTTTTTATTGCTCATATTTTCCTTCGCGATATTGAAATCCCACCTCGAGCCAGACCTCAGCCTCCGGCTCGGGATCAAAGCCGACGCGACAACTCTATCAGCTTTCTGAAAACATGCATCTTATACCCGGCTAAATCCCTGCCAGATCACTGAAAAATATGTTTTTCAGCCCATGACGAAAAACGGGTTAGCCCGAAAGCTAACCCGTTTATCAAAGCTTGGCATGCGTTGTCAGATTAAGACAGCGCTTTTTCCAGCTCAGCGCTGACTTCAGCAACAGGCTGAGTCCCATCAATCTTGATGTACTGCGTCTTGCCCGCTTCAGCTTCTTTACCGTAGTAAGCAATCAGCGGTGCTGTTTGGTCATGGTAAACGCCCAGACGTGCACGAACGGTTTCTTCTTTGTCGTCATCACGAACCACCAGATCTTCACCGGTTACGTCGTCTTTACCTTCAACCTTTGGCGGGTTGTAAACCACATGGTAAGTCCGGCCGGAAGGCAGGTGCGCACGACGACCCGCCATACGGTCAACAATCACGTCATCCGCCACGTCAAACTCAATCACGTAGTCGATATCTACGCCGACTTCTTTCAGGCCGTCAGCCTGAGGGATCGTGCGTGGGAAACCGTCCAGCAGGAAGCCTTTTGCACAATCGTCTTCAGCAATACGCTCTTTTACCAGACCAAGGATGATATCGTCAGACACCAGCTGTCCAGCATCAATGACTGATTTGGCTTTTTGGCCTAGCTCAGTACCAGCTTTGATGGCAGCACGGAGCATGTCACCGGTAGAAATTTGCGGAATCCCAAATTTCTCCATGATGAATTGTGCCTGAGTACCTTTACCTGCACCTGGAGCGCCCAGAAGAATGATGCGCATCTTAAATCCCCTTTACGTAAATGGAGTTTTTCGAAAAAAAAAGCAAAATACACTGATTAGCCTGCAGTCGCAAGCCCGGTACAAAGACCGGGCCCGGATTACATACGTTATCAGAATACTATTTGAAGCCGGTATCGGAATCGATTCGACCTTCGTCGCCTGCGGATCCGAGCCGATCTTCGACTTAGCCCAGCAGCTTGTTCACGGCAGCCAGGAACTGTGACGGATCGTCCATCGCTCCGCGCTCTGCCAGCATCGCCTGGCCCAGCAGCATTTCTACCCAGCGGCCAAAGACTTCTTCGTCGGCCTCATCCGCCATCTTATTGACCAGGGCATGATTTGGGTTCAGCTCCAAGATATACTTCACTTCCGGCGCGTCGTGACCGGCTGCAGCCAGCAGCTTGGCCATTTGGGTGCCCATCTCGTGCTCGTCCGTCACCACCACCGCCGGGGTATCCGTCAGCTTAAACGTGGTGCGTACATCTTTCACCCGATCGCCCAGGTAGGTTTTGGTCCGCTCAACCACAGACTTGAACTCGGCTTCGGTCTCTTTCTGCTTCTCTTTCTCTGCTTCGTCTTCAAACTTGGACAGATCCAGATCCGCCTTGGTGATCGCCTGGAACGACTTGCCGTCAAACTCCGGCAGGTGGCCCATCAGCCACTCATCGATGCGATCATGCATCAGCAGCACTTCCAGCCCCTTGGTCCGGAATTGCTCCAAATGCGGGCTGTTCTTGGCAGCGCTAAAGCTGTCTGCGGTCAGGAAGTAGATCTTCTCCTGTCCTTCTTTCATGCGCGACACATAATCGGCCAGCGAGACCGTCTGCGCTGCACTGTCGGTGTGCGTTGAGCTAAAACGCAGCAAGCCGGCAATTTTCTCTCGGTTGGCAAAATCTTCCGCCGGGCCTTCTTTCAGGACCTGGCCAAACTCATTCCACAGCGTCTGGTATTTCTCACTGTCGTTGTTGGCCAAACGCTCCATCATGGTCAGGGCACGTTTGGTACACGCTTTGCGCAGCGCCTGGGTGATTTTGTTATCCTGCAGAATTTCACGCGATACATTCAGCGGCAGATCATTCGAGTCGATCAGGCCACGCATGAAACGCAAGTAAGTCGGCATAAACTGCTGGGCATCATCCATGATAAACACGCGCTGAACATAGAGTTTCAGGCCGTGTTTGCTTTCACGGTTATTCATATCCCACGGTGCCTTCGACGGGATATACAGCAAGCTGGTGTAGTCTTGCTTGCCTTCAACACGGTTATGGCTCCAGGTCAGCGGCTCGGCAAAATCATGCGACACATGCTTGTAGAACTCCTGGTACTCTTCGTCGGTAACGTCCGACTTGTTCCGGGTCCACAGCGCCTGCGCCTTGTTGATCTGCTCCCACTTGGTGCCGGTTTCCTTGCCTTCCTCATCATGTTCGGTGGTCTGGATGAAGACCGGGATACCGATATGGTCGGAGTACTTCCCGATGATGTCACGCAGGCGATACTCGCTCAGGAACTCTTTCTCATCATCACGCAGGTGCAGGATGATTTCCGTCCCCCGGCTGGCTTTTTCGATATCTTCAACCGAGTAATCCCCTTCACCGCTCGATTCCCAGCGCACGGCCTGATCCGCCGCCGCACCAGCCGCACGGGTGTTCACCGTCACACGATCAGCAACAATAAAAGAAGAATAGAAGCCGACCCCGAACTGGCCGATCAGCTGCGAGTCTTTCGACTGCTCTTCGCTCAGCTTGGCGAAGAAATCTTTGGTACCGGACTTGGCAATGGTGCCCAGATGCTCGACCACGTCATCCCGGGTCATCCCGATCCCATTATCATGAATCGTCAGCGTGCCGGCCTCTGCGTTGAAAGACAGCTTCACGCCCAGCTCGGCATCGTTCTCATATAAATCAGGTTGCGACAATGCGCGGAAACGCAGTTTATCGGCGGCATCTGATGCGTTGGAAATCAACTCACGCAAAAAGATTTCTTTGTTCGAATACAGTGAGTGGATCATCAGATGGAGCAGCTGCTTCACTTCTGATTGGAAGCCGCGTGTCTCCTTATTTTTATGGATAGTTTGCTCGCTCATTTCAACTCCGAAACTCTTGATATGACGTAATCAATACAATTCTCTACATACATAGGGGCAGAATTCGGCAATTCAACCGTCTCAAGTATTTTTTCTCGCAAACCGCCCCAAATCACGCGGCTTTAGGTTTTTTCAGCCTGATTTTTATCTTTTTATATTCAGAGAAGATTCAGTCAGAACATGGTATACCTACAGCCGAATTGTTCCCTTCGGCAATACCCATGAATAACACCTCAAATAAACATTTGATTGGTCAGCGATTTCTTTTTGACCCTTGTGACAACAGCCTCACCGATCAGTGGGAAGATCACGAGCTGATCCGCCTCGGCAGCAATGAGAGCCGCGCGCTGAGCCTGCTGATTGCAGAGCCGGGCGCCATCATCTCGCGTACCCGACTCCATGATTTTGTCTGGCGGGAACAGGGGTTTGAAGTCGATGACTCCAGTCTGACCCAGGCAATTTCCACTCTGCGCAAAGCGCTCAAAGATTCCACCAAATCGCCTGGTTTTATTAAGACGGTGCCGAAACGCGGCTACCAGATGATCGCCAGCGTCCGTGACTTCGAAGAAGCCTCCGCTCAGGCAGAGCCTGTGCCCGTCGCCGACGGGCAACCGGAATCCCCACCGGCTGACACGACTGAGGCCGGAGCCAAAACCGCAGACAGCGTATCGGCCGTGTCCCAAGTGTCTGATGCGGTCGCGAACGCCCACTTCGAACGCAGTGCTTCCGGTCTTGCGGCAGACGTATTGCCAGAGCCTCCGCCGCAGACGCTCGCTTCCTCATCCCGGCCCAAGTGGGCCCTGCTGAGTCTGGCGCTGCTGTCGCTCGCCTGCATTCTGCCACTACTGGTCAATCATGCAGCGCCGCCGAAGTCCGACGCCTTCACGCCCTGGTTTACGGTCAACAACATTCAGATCCTGACCCCAAGTCAACATCCGGATCTGGCGTCGTGGCAGCCGATGATCACGGCGTGCGTAAAAACTTATCTCGACTACCACCCGGACGCGGCGCATCCGATCGAAGTGATTGCAACCGGGGGTCAGGGCAACCAGTTATGGCTGAACTACATTCATCCCCCGAGCATGGCCCAAGAAAACGTGACGCTTCGCTTACACACCAGCCAAGAGGATAATACCCAGCTATGCCAGTAACTAATTCAACCCGCAGCTTGCTGCTTCGCTTCTTGCGACGTTACTGGGCGTTTCTCCTGCTGGCCCTGTCGGTCCTGCTGAGTGCCTGGCTCTACCTGGCCAGTGACTATAAGCAGCAGCAACTCCTGATGTCGCGGGAGTGGCAATCGATGTCAGTCAGCCGGATCGAGCCGACCAAGTTGGAAAAGCTGGGGATGCTGCGCCGGGTTGAGCAGAGCAGCCATGTGGTTTATCTGCCCAACCAGACCTATTCGCGGATCACCCTGCTCAAACTATTCAGCCAGAGTGAACAGCCACTGACCCTGCATATCTCCGAAACCGGGCAATGGGATCTGAGCGGCGGATACCTGCTGACCACGCCGGGAGAGTTCAAAGATGTGACGTCCGGCCAGAATCAGGACTTCCAGCCGGAGCACCTGAGTGTGATCCGCCAAATCTTCAGGATGGATGCCCAGCAGAGCCGGCGAATTGATATTCTCAACGAAAAAGCGCTGCTGTTAACCAGCCTCAGTTACGGGTCCAATATTCTCTACTCTCTCTAGCGACGTCTGCGCAAGGCTTCCGCCCGGTTCAGGCCAATTTCCCGTCGCCTGTACCCTGCCCAGCCCCAAAAAAAAACCAACGCCCGTTTGCACTGGCGTTGGTTTTTCATGTCGGTGCGCCGCAAAAGAAGCGCCATCGCTCGGGAGGCGCCGGCTCAATACAGCTTGTGTCGGCCCGCAAATGAATGTGACAGCGTCGTGCCATCCACCAGCTCCAGCTCCCCTCCCACCGGAACCCCGTGGGCAATCCGGGTCGCGGGAATGTCATATTCACTGCACAATTCAGCAATGTAGTGAGCGGTCGCTTCACCTTCAACAGTCGGATTGGTCGCCAGGATCAATTCGGAAATTGACTCGCGCTGCAGGCGAAACTCCAGGACGTCCAGGCCAATATCGGCCGGGCCGATCCCATCGAGTGGTGACAGGTGGCCCATCAGCACAAAGTAGCGACCGGAAAACTGTCCGGTCGCTTCAACGGCCACGATATCAGCCGGGCTCTCAACCACACAGATTTGGCCGCTTTCCTGCCGGCGCGGGTTGGCGCAAATCGCGCAGACATCTTCTTCCGTAAATGTCCGGCAACTCTGGCAATGACCGATATCCGTCATGGCGCGGCTGAGCGCATCTGCCAACTGCAAGCCGCCTTGGCGATTTCGTTGCAACAAACTGAAGGCCATCCGTTGGGCAGACTTCGGCCCCACGCCCGGCAAACACCGCAAGGCCTCCATCAGTTGCTCCAGTAAAACACTGGTCCGCATGGATTAGAATGGCATCTTAAAGCCGGCCGGCAGGTTCATCCCGCCGGTGACGCTGGCCATTTTGTCTTTCTGTGCTTCTTCAATTCGACGCGCGGCATCGTTAAATGCTGCCGCAATCAGATCTTCCAGCATGTCTTTGTCGTCTTCCATCAGGCTGTCATCCAGCTCAACGCGACGCACGCTGTGGCTACCCGTCAGAGTCACTTTCACCAGGCCGGCACCGGACTCGCCAGTGACTTCCATGTTTGCGATCTCTTCCTGCATCTTCTGCATGCGCTCTTGCATTTGCTGCGCCTGCTTCATCATGTTAGCCATACCGCCTTTACCAAACATATGCTCTCTCTCTATGGGTCTGGTTGTCTATAAGGGTCTCACGCTCTCTTCATCAAGCACAGCAGAAAAACGCTGACAGATAAAGGTCACGTTCGGATCAGTGTGCAAACTCTGTTTGGCCTGATCCAGTTTTTGCTGATAAATCGCTTCCCGCCATTCCAGCGGCGAACGCCCTTTATCACTTAATTCGATGGATAATTCGATGGGGGCCTCATACAGCGCAGATAAAGCCTGTGCCAGCTGATCCCGGGCCTTCGGGGTATCCAGGTGTTTTTGCGATGGACGCAAGAACAAAGTGACCTGGCTCTCTTCGCGTGCCAGCGCGGAGTTCAGCGCCAGCTGCTGTACCATTCGGCCGACGTCCAGCCGGGTCACCAAATCGGACCAACTATCCTGATTTGCCGCTTCTTTGACAAGTAATTTTGCCATTTCCGGCGTTTTTTCATGCTCCAGCGCCCGCTTTAATTCAGCCGGGGCGACTTCTGCCTTCTTCGCAGCCGGCTCCGGCTGAGACAAGGGTTGCCAGCGATATTCTTGCTCCACAGGCTGTGGCGACTCAACAGCTGGCGACGCCGGCATCGCAGAGGCTCCATGGGCAGGAGCCGGCTGACCTGAATGCTTGGAAGCAATTCGGTCGAGCACATTGGTTGCGACTTTTTTAGCTGGCGCCGGTTGGCCCTTTTTTACCGCAGGCTGCCCGTCCTGACCCCGCTTGGCCTGACTGCGCAGCGTGTTTCTCGCGGCCAGCAGCCCGGAAGCCGCCGACGATGGCTGCGATGACGTGTGCTGAGCCGGTTGGCTCGGCGAAGGCATTGGCTGCTGGACCGACCGAGCAGGCTGACCTGGCGGGATCATGCCCGCTTCCGGCGCCACCGGTTGGTCTGGCATAGCTTGTGGCGGCATAGCTTGTGGCGACATCGACGGCTGCGTGGATGGCTGCGTGGATGGCTGCATGGACGATTGCACGGGCGGCTGCATCTGACCTTGTGCCATCATCTCCGGAGCAACAGGCTCGGGGCCGGATTGCGCCGGATGACCGGACATCTGGCTTTTCAGTGCCTGGACCCGCTGCATTGCCTGCGGACTTGGTGCTGGCGCGGACATCGCCGGTTGTCCCTGCCCCGAATGCGCCATCGTCGCACCGGATTGTGCTGGCGCGGGCTCTGAGGCCGGCACACTGACAACCTGCGGCGTGATCCCACCGCTGGCCACCGGCCGGAACGCCAGCATTCGCAACAATACCATTTCCAATCCGGTGCGACCGTCCGGTGCATACGCCAGATCCTGCCGTCCCTGCAGTGCAATCTGGTAACACAACTGAACTTCCTGCGGCGACACCTGTTTGCTCAGGCCCATCACCCGCTCTGCATCCGGCGCGGTGGCATCCAGGGACGCAGGCAGCGCCTGAACCATTGCCACGCGATGCAACTGCGCTGCCAGCTCCTGAAGCAGGCTGTCCCACGCCACGCCGACACCCGCCAGTTCTTCAAGGCAGGCCATCGCCGGCTGAGCCTCACCCGCGGCCATCGCTTCGAGCAAATACAATGCCTGATCGGTATTGAGGGTGCCGAGCATCGCCGACACGGACTCAGCCTGGACCTGACCATTGCCCAGTGCAATGGCCTGATCCGTCAGGCTCAGGGCGTCACGCATACTCCCTTCCGCCGCACGGGCCAGCAGGCTCAACGCACGCGGCTCAAAATCCACCGCTTCCTGACGTAACACATGCTCGAGCTGAGTCTGGATCTGTGTATTGTCCAGATGCTTCAGATGAAACTGCAAACAGCGTGACAGAATCGTCACCGGCAGTTTCTGGGGATCGGTCGTCGCCAGAATAAACTTCACGTATTCCGGCGGCTCTTCCAGGGTTTTCAGCAAGGCGTTAAAACTATGACGAGAGAGCATATGAACCTCGTCAATCAGGTAGACCTTGAAACGGCCCCGGGCTGGCTTGTACTGAACGTTATCCAGCAACTCACGGGTATCTTCCACTTTGGTCCGTGAAGCCGCATCGATTTCAAGCAAATCGACAAAACGCCCATCATCAATTTCCCGACAGGTTTCACACTGACCACATGGGGTCGCCGTGATCCCTTGTTCACAATTCAGACCTTTGGCAAAAATTCGGGCAATCGTGGTCTTGCCGACGCCACGGGTCCCGCTGAACAAGTAAGCATGATGGAGGCGGTTGTGCTCAAGAGCATTGCCCAGCGCCGTCAGGACATGGGATTGCCCGACAACATCTGAGAATTGGTGCGGCCGCCATTTCCGTGCCAGAACCTGGTAACTCATGTTAACTAACCTTACAGAATCAAGACAGCTATGCTAGCACAGGGAGGATTGGGGAGCGAGAGGGCGCCTTACGAGCGCCCAAGGATTCACCAGGTCACCGGTTGTGACCCGATTGGCCTTAGTGGCCGTCGAAATCACAAATGCTGAAGACATTCAGACCGATGTTCTTCAGTCGTGTTTCACCACCCAGCTCCGGCAGGTTGATCACAAAAGCCGCATCTTCCACCGTGCCGCCCAGACGGCGGACCAGCTTGGTCGTGGCTTCAATCGTTCCGCCGGTCGCCAGCAGATCATCGACCAACAGCACTTTATCGCCTTCACCAATCGCATCGACATGGATCTCCAGCGTATCCTGGCCGTATTCCAACTCGTAGCTTTCGCCAATCACCTGACGTGGCAATTTGCCCGGTTTGCGTACCGGAACAAAACCGACACCCAACTCCAGCGCCAAAGGTGCGCCGAACAGGAAACCACGGGCTTCGGTACCAATCACTTTGGTGATCCCTTTATCTTTATACTGCGCGATCAGCACTTGTATCGTCGCACTAAAAGCGGTCGGGTTTTCCAGCAGGCTGGTCACATCGCGGAACAAAATGCCTGGTTTCGGGTAATCCGGGATCGATTGAATACTGCTCTTAATCAAAGCATAGTTGTCTTGAGTCATCATTGTTTTCCATTACACCGCGAGGAGATACAACACAGTGTGTTTGCGCTCACGAGAAAGCCTGCCGCGGGCGTATGCAGACAGCAGACCAAATCAATTTGGGTTCAAATACTAGTGATTTTCGCATGCCGGAGCAACTGATACCCGGGGTTCTTTGTCCTGTATCAAATGATCGCCCCATCCAGCCGCTGGGTGTGGTGACCATATCCCCGTTTATTTTTGGTGGCTTGTCACCGGGGAAGCAGCGGAAGGCTCAATTACCGGCAGGCGGTTAAACCAAATCAACAACACCGTCGCCATGCTGATCAGCATGATTTTGTGCCAGAGTAAGGGAACCCAATAAATCGAGAGGAGGAAACTGAGCACAATCATGAGATTGGCGCGGCGTTTGACGGTCCGGGAAACCGCACGATGCTGGTGCCAATTGTGCAAGATGGGGCCAAAATGCGGGTGCTGGTGTAACCATCGGCTCAGGCGGGGTGAGCCACGCATAAAGCAGGCGCTGGCCAGCAGCAAGAAGGGTGTGGTCGGGAGCAGCGGCAAGAAAATTCCCACAACTCCCAACCCAACGCAGAGCCACCCGATCAGCAGCAACATAAATTGCTTAATCACTTGAATCACATCTCCTTCCTGACCGGCGGGAGCGTGTGGTGCTCTGCCCGGTCAATTACTGGCTCAGGATCCCCAGCCAGGTCAGGCTTGCCGGCAGTGTCGGCAGTCCCATTACAACCAGAAAACCAACAAAATACTTAAAACTATATGGATCTTTAAAATCCTGCTCCATGAATCACTTCCTTCTTCGATATTGAATATGACTGACTTGCTGATTGTCTGAGGCTTCATTGGCCACAGATCTTTCGCGGGCAGTACTATATCTGATCAAGAAAGCGACAAAAACCTGTCAAGAGTAGGGCTATTCCGTAGATTACTGTATAAAGAATTGATTCAAATCACAATCAATCCCGCCAAGCGTTTTAGACTGAATTCACCACTTCTAAACATAATATAAGAGCGATGACAACGTCAGAAAAAATCTACCAACAGCTGAAGCTAAGATTAGAGCAGGAGCATGATACACTGCTGAAAGAATTGAAACACGAATTACTGCTCAATACGCTGGTTCCGTCCGCCACAGCCGTTGAGCAGGCTGATCTGAACGCGCTCATTCACATGGCGGCGTCTTCCTATCTCGGCAACCTGCATGCACTGGCCGCACGGATGGAGATCGTCGATGCCGCCGTATGTGCCATCAAGCTCGGCATGTACGGGTTGTGCACCGATTGTGAAGAGACAATTGCGCTCCATGAGTTGGACGCTGATCCGGCGCAGCCCCGCTGTCATCATTGTCGGAGCCATAGTCGTTATCACCACGACTCATGAGTATCGCAGTGATAACAACCACTGTTCGGCAAGGGGTGCGTACAAGACGTTTACTTCCGTCCCGAGACGGTGCAGCACATCTGGCTGGCTATAGCGCGTCCTGTTCGGCCGCCCATGCCTTAAATGCCGCTTTGTCGTTGGCGTCGGCTTTGCTGTACCAAAGTTTCAGCTGTGCCAGGGCATCACCGGTGATCGACACTTCCCCTTGCTCAGTCACTTCGACCGTCGCTTTGGCTAAATCAACAGCATAGCCCTGTTCAAAGGTAATGCCCTGCGCACGGTTATACGCCGCAACCAGCTCTTCCATGTTGCTGAAAGACCCGAACCCCTTCCCTTCCAGCTCGACATAGCTCAGAACCCTGAACGATCCGTCTGCCAGCGCCAGCGACCACTCCGGTCCCCGATCAAAATGCGCTCTAGCCTGTGAGAGCGTCTTTAAGTTAGGGATCACGATACTGGCATCCTGGCTCGGCACATCCAGCTCAAACAGGTAAGGACGGGTGGTAAACATCGTCGTTTTGGAGCCATTTTTCAACTCACCGTCGTAGCGGATCACCACCTGGTGTTTCCCCGCTGTCAGCTCAACGCTTTGGGTTGGTGACCAGAATGAACTTTCGACCGCATTGCCGTCAACAACCAGTAACTCGATATTCTCGCCAACCGACAACGTCGCCGCTTGCAACCCGAATGCCGGTAGCCCCAGCAATGCCGCCCATAGCAACTTCTTCATCTTTCTTCCTTCTCCTGATGGTCATCATGCCAAAGCGCTAGAATAGCAAAAAGCCGCCTGAAAGGCGGCTTTTATCAGTGTTCAGGTTAAGACACCTTAGAACAGTACTTCCATACCTGCCAGGTAACCGAACTCAGAATCATCTGCGTCAGAGCTACCGATTTCAGCGTATACTTTCACGTTAGAGTGCAGTTGCTGAGTTACGTTCGCGTAAACAGCGCTTACATCATCAGTGTCAAAGTCTAGGTATGTGTAACCCAGAGCGAAAGTGGTCTTATCCATAGTGTAAGAACCAGCCAGTGCTGCTGTGTCTACATCTAGTTTGTTTGCAGAGTTTGCAACGTTTTTGTACTCAACTTGACCGAAAGAGCCAGCCAGCGCGATAGCGCCCATAACGTACTCAGCTTCCAGGTTGTAACCTTCAACGTCGATCACACCGCCAGTGAAAGCTGTGCCGAAGATGTCTGAAGATGCGATGTCAGAGCCAGAGTACAGGTATACACGCGCATCCAGGTCAGCAAAACGCGCACCCAAACGGCCTTCAATAACCTGAGCTTCGTCTACGTCTTTACCCGTTACAGCATCTGCTTTCTGAGTTTCAGTCAGCAGTGCAGAAACACCGGCGTAGAACTGGCCGTTGTCGAAAACATATTTCGCAACTTGGTCACCGTTTGCAACAACGAAGTCCAGGCCGTCACCGCCCAGCTCGTAGTCTTTACCGATACCAGCATCATCTGCCAGCAGGTACTGACGACCGAAAGTCAGCGTACCAAAGTCACCTTGGAAACCAACCCACAGCTCATCGTTAGTTACGTCGCCGTCTTCGTATTCATAAGCCATTGCAGCTACAGCGTTCAGGCTGTCAGTTACAGGAACTGTAGTGTTGAAAGCCAGATCACCGTCATCCAAGCGGAAAGCTGAATCGCTGTCTTTTGCATAACCCTGGAAGTATTGAACTTCCGCTGCGCCAGATACGTCAACGATTACGCCTTGTTGGTCATATAGGTTTACACCTGCGTTCGCAGAACCTGCTGCTAGTACTGATAGTGCTAGAAGTGTCTTTTTCATGATATCCACTGCCTTTTCTTATTTAGACTGGAATTCCTGTTTCCAGAATTCCTTTTCTTTATATCCCTGAGGCCCATCAATTCCCCTACAACATAAAGCAAGGAATGAACCGCAGGTCAGTAACTTGTGAGCTCATCCTGACAGAACTTTTATCTCCGTGTCAAATAATCTAAAAAACACCTCAAAAAAAATAAACAACCAAACAAAACAATAACTTATAACCAGGCTTACTATTCATTTTTTATGATAAACCGCCCCAACACCATGATGTGGCACTTATCATCAACGTGAACCGACATGTGAAAACACCAAAAAAAGGCAAAAAAACAACAAATATCAGAACAAAAAACTAAAAAACACCATTCAAAATAGTTAATTCATTGTTCATTAAGGAAACCCCAGGATAGCCCGCCAAGGTTCAATCTATTTTCGTGAGCAAAATCGCATTTTGTTCAAATTAATGTTCAGAACACGCTGCCGCTCACAATTAGATGTTCGTGCTATAATGCGACTCCCTGCCTTTACAAAGTTTCAGATATGTTACACAACCAGATAAAACGTGATATCAAACAATGCTATGAGAACCTGGGGATCCAGTTGGACAACTTCATTCCCAGACGCGCGCAGAACTATCTGGTTGCCGAAATCGCCAAAACGCTGGCCGGTGAATACCATGCTAAGCACCGGATGCTGGTGGCCGAAGCCGGTACCGGCATTGGTAAATCTCTCTCGTATCTGCTAGGCGGCATTCCGTTCGCCCTGTTCAACAACAAAAAAGTCCTGATCTCCACCGCAACCGTGGCGCTCCAAGAGCAGCTCATCCATAAAGATCTGCCCCTGTTTAACCAGATCTTCCCCAAGGAGTTCAGTTTTATCCTGGCCAAAGGACGCCAGCGCTATTGCTGTGCCCATAAACTGGAAGCCAGCTGCGTCACCGGCAGTGATCAACAAGTCTCACTCTGGGAAGAGAAACCCAAAAAATCCGATCTCGAATTACTGAAACGGATGCACAAAGCACTGGAAAGCCAGAAATGGGATGGTGACAAAGACAGTTGGCCGACCGCGGTCCCCGACCGTGTGTGGCAGCAAATCGTCGCCGACAAACACAGCTGTAACGCGGGGATGCCCAAGCACCGCAGCTGTCCGTTCAGCAAAGCTCGCGAACATCTGGAAAAGGCAGATGTGATCATCGCCAACCACGCCTTGCTGATGGCCGACATTGAACTCGGCGGCGGGATTATTCTGCCGGAGCCGGAGCAGACCATTTACCTGATTGATGAGGCACATCACCTGCCCCAGGTCGCACGCGACTTTTCTTCCGCCGCAGCCAGTTTGAAAGGGGCCGCCAACTGGTTGGAAAAACTCAATCAATCAACCGGAAAATTGGCTGAGATGGCAGACTACCAAAAGGCAGGTCGTTTTCAGAGTGCCCTGAATGAG
Organism: Photobacterium sp. TY1-4; assembly: GCF_025398175.1. Lineage (NCBI taxonomy): Bacteria > Pseudomonadati > Pseudomonadota > Gammaproteobacteria > Vibrionales > Vibrionaceae > Photobacterium > Photobacterium sp. TY1-4. Next base: position 906,952 of record NZ_CP099734.1, on the reverse strand, counting down.
GCGATCAGCCATTTAATCCCGGCACTGCGGCAAATCTCAGCCCAGATTGACCCGGCCCTGTTCAACAAAGACGGGATCCTGCGCTTTGAACACGGCGAATTGCCGTCCTGGCTGGAAGAAGAAGCCAAAGGATGCAAAGAAGCCAGCAAGAAAGCCGCCAAGTCTCTCGGCAAAATTCATGATTTGATTGCAGAGCGCGTCAAGGAAAACGAAATCAGCCCGCGTCTTGGTGATCAGGCCCTGGCGGAGTCCGGGTTTTACCTGCAACGGCTGGAAAACCTGGAAAAGGTCTGGTTGCTGATGGCACAGCCTAACAAAGACAAGGGCGCCCCTTTAGCCCGGTGGATTGAAAAGAGCCCGGATCGGGAAGGCGACTACATCATCGAAGTCTCGCCGCTCGAAGTCGGACACCGGCTCGATCAACTGCTCTGGAGCCGGGCTGCCGGCTCCGTGCTGGTCTCGGCCACCTTGAGAGCCCTGAACCAGTTCGATTACTTCTGTCGCCAGGCCGGAATTTTTGAAAAAGAAGCCACGCGATTTCTGGCCCTGGCATCCCCGTTTGATTACCAGAACAATGCCCGGCTGGTGATCCCGGCGATGCCGCTTGAACCTCAAGCCCAGCAGTTCACCAATCTGTTAATCAAAACACTGCCGGAATATCTCGAAGGCGAAAAAGCCAGCCTGGTGCTGTTTTCATCTTACTGGCAAATGAACCAGGTCGCTGATGCCCTCAAACCCCTGATGAAGAAAAACCGCTGGGAATTGCTGGTTCAGGGGGAAGAATCCCGCAGCCTCACCCTAAAAAAACATAAAGAAAACTGTGAAAAAGGTAAAACCAGCGTTTTATTTGGCACCGGTAGTTTTTCTGAAGGACTTGATCTACCTGGCGAACTGCTCACCAACCTGATCATTACCAAGATCCCGTTCGCGGTCCCGACTTCGCCAGTCGAAGAAGCCCACGCCGAGTATATCGAAAGCCGGGGCGGCAACCCGTTTTTACAAATTTCGGTCCCCGAAGCCAGCAAAAAACTCATCCAATCGGTCGGACGTCTGCTGCGCAAGGAGCAAGATTCTGGTAGAGTCGTGCTGCTTGATCGCCGGATCATCAATCGCCGCTACGGAAAAGCGCTGCTTGATTCACTACCGCCATTTAAACGGGTCATCGAATACCCCTGAACCATATTTGACGCCAAGAATAACGCGAAATGATAGAAATGATTGAACCGAGTATGCTGATCATCCTCGGTCTGGTGGCTCTTGCGGCCGGATTTATTGATGCGGTTGCCGGCGGCGGCGGGATGCTAACGGTCCCGGCGTTGCTCTCTATCGGGCTGCCGCCGCATATCGCGCTGGGCACCAACAAACTGGCCGCGACCTTTGCTTCGTCCACCGCAGCCTGGACCTACTATCGCAAGCAGCTCTTTTCTCCTCGTTTCTGGCGTGCCTCTTTTGTGGCAACCTTAATTGGCGCCATCACCGGGACCCTGGTTGTCGATCTCATCAGTACCGATTGGCTGGAAAAAGTCCTGCCATTGATCATTCTGGCGGCTGCCGTCTATACGGTCTGGCACCCTCACCCGAAAGCACACACCCGCAGGCTTCCCGAGCGATGTGGAAAATTTCGTAAAAAGCAGTGGCTGCAGGGAACCAGCCTCGGGTTTTATGACGGGCTGGCCGGCCCGGGCACCGGGGCATTCTGGACCGTCTCAAATATGGCACTCTATCGCCTGGATATTCTGATGGCCTCAGGGTTGGCCAAGGCGATGAACTTTACCAGCAACCTGACTTCGCTGATCACCTTTGCCGTTCTGGGACATATTAACTTTGCCCTGGGGCTGACCATGGGCATATGCTTAATGCTGGGCGCTTACATTGGCGCGCATTCAGCCATTCGTTTCGGCGCGACATTCATCCGACCGGTGTTTGTCACCGTCGTCATTGCTCTTGCGATCAAACTCGCCTGGCAAGCCTGGTTATAAACGACGTTCTCTATGCCTGATTTAAACCGGTTTACAACCCTTGTGGAACAACTCGCAGTTGAAGCGGCCAACATTGACCGCCAGCGGGGTGAAGCGCCCCGCCCGTTATTCGACGAGCAACTGTTTTTCTGTCGCGGTAAACTGCTGACGCCTTGTGTTAACGAAGTGCGCAACGAGATCACCGCCCTGCAGCGTGAGCACAAGGCCGGGAAACTGCTTCCCTCACGCACCCAGCACATCTGCGACAAAGTGATTGCCCAGATCCAGGCGATTCAACGCGAACTGGCCACCCAGCAAATCCGTCGTCGCGAGCCGAAGCCCCAGTACAAACGCCGACGCCCAATCCACGAGCTCTATCAGGATTTGGCACAGCATCAGGACTGGGAGCGGCGCCTGGCCGCCATGCAGCGGGATAAAGAAGCACAGATCAACCGATGCCACAGCCAGGTTGAGCAACAAACCTTGCAAAAAGAAATTCTGGCGCTGGAAGGCAGGCTGTCACGCTGCCGTACCGCACTAGCGAAAATCGAGCAAGAAATCAGCACACGGGAACGAAAAGGATAATCCATGCTACCTCTGGTCTATCATCCGATTTATTCAGAATTAGAGCTCCCGGCCAATCACCGCTATCCGATCAGCAAGTACCGCCGACTTTATCAACACCTGACGGATGAGCTGGATCTCCTGCAGCGCTCAGACATTGAAATCCACCAGCCGGTCCCCATCCGGGCAGATGAGCTCAAAGGATTGCACCATCCCGACTATATCGATGCCCTGCTCAACAATACCCTTCCGGCGGCCAAAATGCGGCGGATTGGTTTTCCGTGGAGCCAGCAACTCCTCGATCGGACATTCACCTCAACCGCCGGGACTCGTCTGAGCGTTGACCTGGCCTGCCGGTATGGGATCAGCATTCACCTCAGCGGCGGCTACCACCATGCCCACCATGACTTCGGCAGCGGTTTTTGCCTGGTCAATGATTTGGCGTTTGCTGCCCGCCATGCCCTGACCCTGCCGGGGATCGACAAAGTGATGATCATCGACTGCGACGTTCACCACGGTGACGGGACCGCGACCTTGCTGGCAGATGATGACCATATCATCACCTTCTCCGTGCACTGCGAGAAAAACTTTCCGGCCCGCAAGCCGGACTCTGATATCGATCTGGCCCTGCCGCGCGACACCAATACCACCGATTACCTGGATGCGTTCAGCGGTGTCCTGCATCTCGCCCTGGCCCAGCACCAGCCCGACTTGGTGCTTTATGATGCCGGCGTGGATATCCATCAGCATGATGAGCTGGGCTATTTTAATGTCTCCCTGGCCGGGATATATGAACGGGATCGCCTGGTGCTGCGCCTGTGCCGGGAGCAGATGATCCCCGTAGCAGCAGTGATCGGCGGCGGATACCGTCACGATCACCAGACGCTTATTGCACCGCACAGCCAGTTGCTGCATGCAGCGATGGAGACGTACCTGGGCCATGGATGCCCGAACCCGGAACTCACTTTCAATGAAGAGAAACCACACGATGACCGAGCCTAAAAATACGCCCTCTTCTCTGGACGATGCGCCGGAAGATATCAAACTGGCTGTCGACTTAATTTATTTGCTGGAAACCCATGAGATTGAACCGGATATTGCCATTTCAGCCCTGGAAATGGTTCTGCAGGACATGAAGAAAAAACGTCAGTGATGCTGAGCCGTTCGCGGCTCATCCACCCCCGGAGCCTGCCGTCCCCCGTTCACACAGCGCTCTACACCTGCCTCTTCTCCCGGTCGGAGCCTGATTTTCATGCCCGCGATGCCGATTCCTCTCGCGGTATCCAGCGGCATGACAATCATCAAAACCCGTCAAAATAATGACCAATCAATTATCAAAACCGTCAATAAAATATAAAAACTTGCACAAGATAAAAGTGTCACAATATATTTTGTTCGGGTTGTTTAACTTGCAACAAAATAAACCTAGAATAACCCACACATCTATTATTATTAGATTCATCATGACACATACTTATCATATTTTTATTGCCAAGGAGCTTTTATGAAGAGGGAACTGAAAGTTGCCGTTATTGCAGCTGCTGTCACGCTGACCCTGTCCGGCTGTGCCTCAAACTCCAATTCTGATTCCGTCGAAAGCCTGCCGCTGGAGACCAATCAATCACAGACCGCAATCCAAATTGATAAGGTAAAACAATCAATTGACGCGGCAGATAAACTGCTGGCATCGACCAAAGAGACCGAGCTGGACTGGTTTGCAACCAAAGCCGTCACTGACGCCAAGCAAGCCCTTGCTGAAGCTAAAGAATATTACAAGGAATTCGAGCTGGATCCGTCTGAGGCCAACAGCTCCAGTGGCTTCTTCAGCTCGAAGACCAACATCCAGGCCGCCGAAGAAGGCATTGCGACATTTAATGCCCACATCAATAAAGCAAAGTCGATCCGGACCGAAGTGCTGACCATTCTGGAAGAAGCCTTCAGTTACCATAACCAACTGAAAGAAATCGACGCCGCGAAATATTATCCAACCACGACCCGCCAGCTCGAGAGCGAACTGAAACGCCTGGTTGATGATGTCGCCAATGAAAATACCGACGATGCCATCAACGGTCAGCCGAAACTGGTCACCAAACAGCGCGCCCTGGAAGTCAAGACCGTCACCAAGATTTACCTGTCTGACGCACAACAAGAGCTCAAGCGCCTGAAGCTGGCGAAAATTGACATGCATGCGCCGAAAACACTCAGCCAGGCAGCAGCTGCTGTGACTGCGGCCAAAGCCTTTATCGCGGCAGAGCCACGTGCAACCGCACAAATTATCGACAAAGTCGATGAGGCCGTTTTCTCACTCAAGCATGCCGAGCAAATTGCCACGGTGGTGAAGAAACTGAAAGCGATGCCGGAGAGCGACTATGAGCGCCATGTGCTGAGCTACGAGAAGATCCTGCTTAACATTACGCAAGCCTTGGGTGCCGATGACATGCGCGATCAAGCCCTCACCAAACAAGGCGAAGGGTTAGTGCAATATATCAAGGACAACCTGAAGAGCGAGCAGGAAACCATGCTGGCTCAGCAAAAGCTACGTCAGGATCTGAAGGATCAGCGCACCCGTGCCGCCCTGCTGGAAGAAAAAGTTGGCAAGCTGACAGCCCAGCTCATTGTTGCTAAGCAAGCCGCCGAAGCGGTTTCGAAACCGGAAGCACCAACGCCTGTACCAGCAGCTCCAGCTGTAAATACGGCACCTATGAAGCAAGCAGCGGTTGAAACTGAGGCAGCAGAAGCGACACAGCCGGTTCAACCAGAAGCAATCACAGAGCCTGCGACGGTTGACACTGAGGATGCTTCCAGTCAGGAAGGTTAATTCCCGACACCGACAGCTGATGAACGCCTCCGAATGGAGGCGTTTTTTTTCATTGCGTGAACCGGCCGAAAGTCACGACCCTATCGCGCGATATTTCGCCGGAAAACAGTGGGGGATATCGGTAAATACACCATCCACGCCCCAGTTAAACAACTGATTGGCCCGTGCTAAATCATTCACGGTGTAGACATTGACGCGATAGCCTGCGGCTTTGAAGTCGCCAATCATCTGCTGTGTCAGGCCATGATCGGCCGGGTGGATAAATTCCGCCTGACATTGCTGCAAGACCGCCAGCCAGTCTTCCCCGAGCTGCCCGGCTTCATACAGACAAGCCACAGCCGTTTGTGGCCGCCGCCGCTTAAACTCTGCCAGTGCCTGATGGTTAAAACTCGACACAATCAGCTGACGCCCGTCATCCAGATGATCCAGGGCTGCAATCACATTGTCGATCAGCCGTTCGGTCATTGCCCAGCCCGCGCTGCACGATTTGATTTCGACATTGATATTCAGCTGATCCTGGTTGACCAGCGTAATGAGCTGAGCCAACGTCGGGATCCGCTCACCCATATACTGATCGGCAAACCAGCTTCCGGCATCAATCTGCGCCAGATCGCCCGCCTGAAGATCATACAAGCTACCGCTCCGGTCCGTACAACGATCCAGTGTATCATCATGTGAAACCACCACCGTCCCGTCGGCCAAAATATCCACATCACATTCAATCCACCCGATCCCATGGGGTTTACACAGAGCAAAAGCCGCCAGCGTATTCTCCGGCGCCAGAGTCGAGATCCCCCGGTGTGCAAAAACGGTCTTCATCACTCGCCACCTTCATTCAATTCTTATTGAGCCGCCGCCAGTATAAGGTGATTATCCCGGTGTCACTACGGCCTCGCGTGACCAACGCGAGCTTCAACCCAGAATTGGCCGGCGCTGCGTCTTTCCCAACAGAACTTGGGGATAACACTTGATTCCGCTTGGAGAAGACTTACAATTCCCGGTTCATTCTCAACAATTTGGAATTCAACCGGCAAACAGAAATCAACCGCACCCACACAACCAACTCCCGTGCCCCCCAACCGACCCTGTCAACGTCAGGGCACCGTGCGCTCCGATTTTTGCTACACCGTTGAATAAGTCAGCATGAGCAAGCAACAGTACAACGAGTACAGCCCCGTTTTTAACACATCGTTTCTTCACCCTAAGCACTGGCCGACCTGGCTTGGGCTGCCGCTCGCCATCCTGTTGGCCATGCTTCCCCATCGCGCTCGGGCGGCGCTTGCGACCCGCCTTGCCAAGTATTTCGTCAGTAAAAACAATGGCGCCAAACGCCGAGCCCTGATGAATATCGAACTGTGTTTCCCCGAGCTTTCCGCGCAGGAGCAACTCGCCCTGCTGGAGCGCTCCTATGCTACGGCTGGGACCGTATTGCTTGGGTTTGCCCAACCTTTTATCAAAGGGCGTCGGTTTATCCTGAACCAACACGACGTGACCGGTGAGCACCACCTGCAGGCCCTGCGGGAGCAAAACAAGAACATCATCATGCTGGTCCCCCACAATTGGGCCATTGATTTCACAGCGCTGTATTTTGCAGCCAAGGAGATGCCGATGGTTGCGATGGTCCGTCCGCAGCAAAACCCGATTGCCGAGTGGTTGATGAACCGCCAGCGCAAAATTTTCGGCGGCCGGATTTACCAGCGCAACCAGGGCATCAAACCCTACCTGAAATCGATCAAGGAAGGCTACCTGGCCTATTACCTGCCGGATGAAGATCATGGGCTCAAACAGAGCGTCTTCGCCCCCTTCTTCGGTCATGAAAAAGCCACCGTCAAAGGCGTCGGGAAACTAGCCAAGCTTTCCAATGCCGCCGTGCTGCCGGTGTTTCCAGCCTTTAATATGGAAACAGGGCGGTTCGAAATTAGCATTCAGCCGCCGATGACTGACTTCCCGTCAGGCGATGAATACACCGATGCCTGTTCGATGAACCAGGTACTTGAAGCCATGATCCGCAAGCAACCCGAGCAATATATGTGGATTATGAGCATTCTTCGTACCCTGCCGGACGGCAGTAGACGGTACTGATCATTGCTCAAACAAAAGGCTCACCGATGTGAGCCTTTTTTCGCGAACTGAGCCCGCAAACTAGCTGATAATATGTACCCGCAGCTGCTCTTCCGCCTGCTGAAGCGCTTCCTGCATTTGCTCAAGGTTCAATTCTCGAGGCGCCTCAATCTCCAACTCGGCAAAAAACAGGGTTCTGCCGAGCTCCGGCAAGCCGACCCGGTGGTTTTCAATATGGACAATCTCCGCCCCGAGATCATCCAGAATATGCGTGATATCGTTGACAATTCCCGCGCGATCATCCGCCTCGACCTTCAGCTTATGCGAGACCAAATCGGCCGATGTTGTCGGTTGCGGGATCTCCAGCACTCTGGGCTGCAGCTCCGGATACCGGTTAAAGACCTGTTTCAGCGCAGCCACAGACGCTTCCGGAATATCGACTTTAATTAACCCCACGATTTGGTTATCCAGTCGGTGAATTTTACTGACCAGCCATTTTCCGCCCAACTCGTGACTCTGCGCTGCCAGTTGATTGATCAACTGAGGACGATCTGGACCCGCAATGGTAATCGTTAACTGAACATTCATACGCCATCCCCTCTCACTACGACACGCCGTCAAACCCAGCCGCCACGGCACATTTGATTCGACTCTCAGCCAGGCTCCTTTGAGCCTAGCAAGCCGGGCACAACCCTGCCGTGACGATCTTCATGTTCAGGTTTACCCCTATAAAAATCTAGTTCAGTCGACGACTGATGGGCTGGCGCGATCAATAGATCGGGATAGATAACCCGAGCTTAATTTCAAGCAAAGCGGATTTCTGATAGTCAAAGGAGTCGCTCGTGACAGCCACATTAAACATAGATCCTTGATATTCAAGCCCTAAGGCCCATAGCTCCGGGTAGACTTTGACCCGGTACTGAGCACTCCCTCTTTGATACTGATAGCCTAATTGAAGCAAAGTCGTATCATAGGCCTGAAAACTACGCATATAAGTTGCGTGTCCGTCAAACGAGTAACCGATTAACGCATTGTATTTAATCGGTAATTTCTGCTTGAAGTCCCGGTTCCCTTCATGGCCCGTAATCACGGGATTAATTTTTATCTTACCGTCTTCGATTTGACTGGTTGCCGTCGTTGCTTTGGCGTTAGTAAACGGTGACTCATGCCATAAGATCTCACTGAAGACATCCTGCACATAGACGGAGGCCAACCAGTGCTCTGATATCTGCCAGTCAGCACCAACATCAAAACTATACCCATACTCACTTTGAGGTGCATCGGTTACGCGATCGAAAAGCTTATCTTCGGTATAGGTATAAGAAAGATTCACTTCTCCGGAATAACACTCGAAGTCATCTCCACAATTTCCTGTGAGTGACGCCCAACCACTCGTCTCACCAACCATCAACTCCTTCGCTTTCAGGTATGATGCTGCCCCATAAAATTTAATGGATTGATGAAAGTCATACTGATACCCCAACCGAAAACCATCACTCTTAATATGATTTGTCTTCAGGTATAAATCATAGCGCTTATCCGGTTCGATCAGTGTTCCATTAACCGTAGTCCCGTACAATTCCATCGTGTCCTTTGAAAAACCGAGGAACCAGTCGTACCGAGAGATCAACGAAAAGGAGACCTGATTAAACCGTGTGCCAAGCGCAGCTTCATTAAAAGTAAACGCACTCTCACTACCGTGATAGGTCCCTTCCTTTCCTTTAATGATCTGGTAAGCCGAATTATTCTCCGCATAGGCCATTGCATTTGTCGACAAATAAACATCCATCCCCTGACCGGAGATGGCAGAAAATGGTAATAAACTCAGCGAAGCTGCTGTAGAAAAAATCAACATGTTACTACTGAAAACTCAAATAAAAAGTAGGGAGGCCGAAGCCTCCCTATTTAACTCATATCTTAAAATAATGTTTCAAAGTCACCATTACGGTAACGGACCAGAACTAAACCACTATCCAGCTCTTGAATCGATGCGACTTTTTCACCATGAATGGTAATCAGGCCTGCCACTTCTTTTTCAATGCTACTAAGCATTGCCACAGCACCAGTCGTGTTTCGAACGGTTACACTTGGTTTAAGCGGGTTATTATACAGGCCTACAGGCGACTCGATAATTGTATCGACATCATTGTAATGAACCGTGACTTTCGCCGTTGCAACATCAAACTCTGCACGGTCAATCTCAAGTTTGACTGAAGCTGCTATCGCATTATTCAGCGCATTATTCACACTGGTTTTTACTTCAACTGTAAAATATGTCTCAACGAACGCATCTGCACTTTCTGCAGAATGGTCTCCTTGGGATAGTTCTGTACAGTGGAAGGGATACCAATAATCACAGGAACGATACATCTCTGTCCACTCAGAATGCTGATAACCGTGTTTATTATCGGCAATCAGATTCAGGTAGACTCCCAGTGAATCCGTGCCCGTCGCAATATCCCCGCTAAATTGAATCTTGGCATATGCGAACTGTGCTTTCAGTTGTTCGCTGCCAGATACATTGCTGTCATTGCCTGTTAAAAATTCCGCTCCAGTTGAGGTTGGATTTTCGACATTCAACGAAACAAGCCCGGTGAATTCTGCAGGCTGAGCGCCCTCGCGGTTGACGGCCAAAGATACATCGGATAGTTCCAACGAGACCCGATCACTTTTCAGAGCAAACTCACTGTCATATGTCCATATTGGCTCTGAGGGAGTCTCAGAGTTTTTATCGGAAAAAGTTGCATTGACAACTTTTGCGACACCTTTGGCAGCAAGCGTAACCGTTTGATATTGGCTACGAACATCAGTAATTTCAAGGTTGATATTCGTCGGCGTGTTTTCATCACCTTCCTCAAACTGCTTCACCAAAGCAACAACTGTCACCGAACCAGTACTGGCGTCTGTGCGCGTTGCGGTATATTCAGTTCCAGTGTCCTTTAACTCGGCCTTAACTTGAATGCCTTCCGGCGCTTTATCAGGTGTATTCAAATAGAATGCAGCAATCGCCTCAACTGCATGTTGTACGTTCAATACGACTTGCTGAGCATCAGATTCAGCTAATGGTGCGACGTCCTCGAGCTCAGCAGCAAAATTCTCCAAACCTGATTTCAGATCGCCCTCATTCTGGACTGACATATAAGTGGTGCGAACATCATTGATAAAAGCTTTCGCAGCCTGAACAGCCTCGGTTGACGGTGGTTGAGGAACGACCTCGATTGGATCCAGCGTTCCGTCATTATCAATATCCTTGAAGCTGCCTTCCCCTTGCGTTAGAGCGTGTTTATGATCATCTAACTTTTTCTGGCTGGCTGATGATATTTTTACCAGAGGCTCACCCTGATCCCGGCTAACTAACTTTTCGGCTGCATCAATAATCTTCAATACAGTTGGCGAGATCTGATAAGCTCCCGCATTATTTTGGATCATGGTATCTGTATCTACCGCACTGCTCATCACAGCAGCCGAATACAGAGCAACATTCATTTCTTCAGGAGACGCACTTTCCGTTTGCGTTGGATCTGTCAGGTCAACGGCACCTAATTCTGTAATAGAGCCTTCCAACCCGAATAATTTCTCAACGACTTCCTTCGCGACATTTGCGCCCGCAGTCGTTACGGTTAAACCACCCGCATCTTTCAGTGCTTGTTTTGCGGCAATGTCAGTCAAAGATGTCACATTGACAACGTCTGTCGCTGTATTTGCAGCAGGCAAAATCGTTTTCAATTGCCAACCGTCACTGACCACAAAGCTCTGCCCAAATCCAACCGGAGCACCATTGGTATCAACACACTGCTCAACATCGCATTTCATTGTTGTCGAGCCATCTTTTTTGGAGACAGCGACTAAGATTGGTTTATCCAGTGGAGCGCCCTGAACACTATATTTACCGCTAGCATTCGTGACCGTTTGCTGATAATAGCCCGCACCAGTATGACAGCCTTGCGCGTCAAAACTATCACAGACCTCAACTTTAGCGTTTGAGAGAATCCCTTTATTTACTGTTCCGGCGAAATCTGCTGTAGAAATAACCGGCGTGGCTTTTCCTGAGGAGCTATCACCCCCACCACCACAACCGACAAGACCGAAAACAGACGAAACAGCAACCGCTAATATTTTATATTTCATAACCTTAACCAGCCAATATGAGAAGGCTGACAACTTACTCAACTGCCCCGAAATACGCAACCAGATGTGTTTGTAAGTGTTAATATAACCGCACTATTTCGCATATATGACCGGGTATCGCCACCATATTGATATGAAAAATGAACACTGGCGTGATTTCTTCTACCGGAAAGAACAAAAAACCAGTGGAGTCATCCACTGGTTAGAAGATATGAAGTACCGAAACGCTGAGTATTAAATCCCGGCGCGTTTCAGCAAGCCATTCATCAGTGAAGAGCTCGCTTTCACATTTTTCGCACGCCCTTTGAATTCACGGGCCAACCCGGCATCGCGGATTTCGTTGGCAATATAGATCATGGACTGATACATATCGCGCGGGGTTTTAATCCGGGCCGTATCATTGAGCGGGCTCAGCAATTTCACCACATCCGTGCCTTTTTTCTTGTTGTCGTTTGCATACGTCAGCACAGAGTCAAGCAACTTATCCAGATCCTGCACAAACTCGGAGTTCTCGACTCCTTGTTTCTGCAGCTCTTTCATATTTCGTTTTCTGACCTGCTTAATCATAAAGCTCGGGGTATTGATTTTCTTATACCCGTAGAATCCGGCAAGGACCAGAAGCAGCACACCACCTGCTACGTATCCCCAAATGGATCCTGAAGATTCCGCTACCGGCTGAACGACTTCGGCAGCTTGTGTAACAGTTGCTGGCACATCAGACATATTTGTAACCTTTCATTTCAATCATTCGAACATCACAGACATTATGCACAAAGCACGCGAAGGGCTATGCGTTTTATCAATCTTTCGCTAAATAGAGTGACAGAGGTCAAAACTTTGACATTTTTCCGTCTCTCTGTCGCGCTGGCTGCAGAGAAAAACCGCCTGCGCAACCCTTCCATCCGGCATCAGATCACAGACTGGGTTTATTCGGGATAAAACGTCTGGCAAGCTTGACCCTACTGCCTGAATAACTTTCTATGATTAAGAGACAGTTCGCAATCCAGCAAAACAAAGCCACTGTTCGAACACCGATGCACTCGATTCAAGGATGAAACTCATGAGCACTGACAAATCAGCCTGTACTCTGGCAATCACATTAGTCATTTCGGGATGTTCCGCTCCGGCCGTAGAACTCGCCCAAACAGATCGGCAGATCCAACCGAATCGGCTCGTTGTCAACGACAACGAACGCAAAGCGACCCTGACGGCGAGCAATTCCCTGCAGCTGTGTGACCATGTCCCTTTGTTTGGGTTCGACCGCTATGATGAGCAGTTCGTCATCAACAAACCGATCCCGGCGCTGCCCAGCCTATCGAGCGGCTATGCCCGTGAGCAACTGAAAAATATTTCCGCTGAAGCCACCGCTTACCGTTTTCTCGGCAACCCGAAAAGTGCCGAGTTTGTATTAACTCACCTGCAGGACTGGGCCCGGGATGATTATTTCACCCAGATTGAGCGCAACGGCGATGACGGGAATGGCCGCTTTACCCAACGCAGCCTGGCCATCTATGCCCTGATCAGCTGGTATATGATCAAAGATGCTCCGAACGTGACGCCGGCAGATACTGCGCAGATTGAAACCTGGCTGGGGAAAATGGTGCGTTCCGCCAGCCGGATCAAATCCCGCTCGGCAACCAGCACCTACAACAACCATGGCCTGATGCGGACCCATATGCAGATGCTCTATGGCATCGCCACCAATCAACCCGCCTGGTATGAAAAAGGACTGGATGCGACGCAGGACATCCTCTCTTCTGCCCATGTCCGCGACGACGGCAGCCTGAAGGAAGAAACCAAGCGGGGCGGCTGGGCAACCTTCTACACCAATCTGGCCTTATCCAACCTGGTCACCATAGCGGAAATCGCCCACCAGCAAGGGGATAACCTGTATGACTACAATGATCAGGCCATTCACCGGGCCGTCGACTTCTTTGTCAACTCGATGGATGATCCGAGCACGATGATCGACTACGCACAAACCTGCTTTGCCTGCCGGGGCCTCGCGGCTGAAAATCAGAATTACCAGGCATTTACCAACAACGCGACCTGGGGTGTCGGCTGGATGCTGGCCTATATCAACCGCTTCCCGGATCAGCCCAGCACCGCGTATCTAAAGCGTTTTGTGGACAAGGTCAAACGGCAGCAATCCTACCCGGATCAACCTTTTTACAGTTTTAATACCGCCGGCAATGCCAGTTGCTACTGGGCCTGGCCCGAGCTCGGGGCAGCGCAGCAAACGGCTGCAGCGACCCCCTGATGTGCTGATACCCTGAATGCGCTGCCGGTTGAGCCATCAAGCCCGCGAGCGCTGACACGCAACAGGCATTGAACAACGCTGAAGCCCCAATTCGGGGCAGATGAAATCGCCCCGAAATGTTCATGATGTTTCCTATGGTTCTGTCCCGGTTTCGCGTATCATGCCCGTCATCATTCTCACGCCAGCCTCAAAGTCAGCATCCATGTTTTCTCTGCAGCAGTATTTCATTATCAATGAGCCGGACCCTTCTCTGCTGGTCACCGGTCAATACAGCCCGTGGTTAGTCCTGCTGTCCCTGTGCATTGCCGTCGGCGCCTCCTTCATGGCCTTGTCGTTGGCGGCTGCGGCCAAACGAAAAGCTTCCCCGCTGATGCAGCGCATGCACCTGCTGACCGGCGCGGCCTCCCTGGGGATCGGGGTCTGGTCGATGCACTTTATCGGCATGCTGGCCTTTGAGATCTGCACCACGGTATCCTACGACCCCGGGATTACCCTGCTGTCGATACTGCCGAGCTTTCTGGCCGCCTTCGTTACCCTGAACCTGCTGGCCAAACGCCAGGTCAACTGGCCGAAGCTGCTAATTTGCGGCCTCATCGTCGGACTGGGGATCGGCAGCATGCACTATATCGGCATGGCCGCCATGGTCTTAGGACCAGCGTTGCGTTACGAGCCGTTCTTTTTCAGCCTGTCGATTATCGTGGCCGCCGGATTGGCGACGCTGGCGCTGTGGATCAGCTTCGGGTTGCGAAAACAACTCTCGCTGCCCGGCTATCAAATCCGCCTGCTTGCCAGTTTAGTCATGGGCCTGGCAATTGCCGGCATGCACTATACCGCGATGGAAGCCACCCGGTTCGTCGGCCAAATGGAGCCGGGCTTTGATCCACACAGCCAGAAGCACTACGCCCTGGCTGTGGCGATTGCAGTGGTTACCATTTTGCTCAGCCTGACGGTTGCTGCGCTCAACGCCCTGGTCCGCTACCGAGCGCTGCTGAGAAAAACGGAGGAAACCGCAACTGAGCTCAAGGCGATGTTCGACACGGCAGTCGACGGCATCATCAAAATTTCAGCGCAGGGAGAGATCCTCTCGTTCAACGCCTCTGCCGAGCGTATTTTTGGCTACACCGAAGCTGAAGTGGCCGGAAAAAATATCAGCACCCTGATGCCGGAGCCCTACCGCAGCGCCCATGACGGCTACCTGATGAACTACCTCACCACAGGCAACAAGAAAATCATCGGTTCAGGCCGGGAAGTGACCGCACGACGCAAAGACGGCCGGACGATTGAGATTCGCCTGGCCGTGGGCGAGTCCCGGATTAAGGGCACCCGCCAGTTTGTCGGCTTTGTCACTGACATCACCGCGCGGAAAAAAATGGAAGCCGATCTGCACCATGCCAAAGAGCAGGCCATTGAAGCCGCTCAGGTCAAAAGCACTTTTCTGGCCAATATGAGCCATGAAATCCGCACCCCGATGAACGCGATTCTCGGTTTTACCGAGCTGCTGATGAACACCCCGCTCAACGAGCTGCAAAAAAAGAACCTGGGGATCGTCCGCTCTTCGGCAAAATCCTTACTGGCGCTGCTCAACGATATTCTCGACTCGGCGAAGCTGGAAAGCGGCTCGACCGAACTGGAAGTGCGGGATTTTTCCCTGCATCAGGTCTGCGATCAGGTCATCGCCACATTATCACTGGCGGCACGCAAAAAAGGGCTGCGATTGTCGCTAAACTACGCGCCGCAGCTCAACGAATTTTTCCGCGGAGACCCACTGCGGATCCAGCAGGTGATCCTCAACCTGCTTAGCAATGCAGTGAAGTTTACTGAACGCGGCCATGTCACTTTATGGGTTCGCCCGGCAACCCGCGGCAAAGGCGTGATCATTAAAGTCGAAGACAGCGGTATCGGCATCTCTGCCGATCGGTTAGAGAAAATTTTCGCCCCCTTCTCGCAAGCCGACTCAAGTATGACTCGCCGGTTTGGCGGCACCGGGCTGGGCACCACCATCTCCCGTCAGTTGGTTGAGCTGATGGGCGGTAACATCAGTGTCACCAGCACTGTGGGCGAAGGCACCACCTTCCGGGTAACCCTGCCGCTGAACACCGGCAAACCGGTGGAAGGCAATATCTACGGCGATGAAGAAATGCGTCTGCCGCCTCTGCATATTCTGGTGGCCGATGATGTAACACAAAACCTCGAACTGCTCACCGCCTTGCTGGAATCCCGCGGCCACACGCTGGTCACCGCGCGCAACGGCCGGCAAGCGGTTGAGCACTTCAGTCGGCAACCGTTCGATCTGGTGCTGATGGATGTGCAAATGCCCGACATGAACGGCCATGAAGCCTGCCAGGCGATCCGGCGCTATGAAACTCAGCAAGGACTGTCCCCGACCCCGGTGATTGCCCTGACGGCCAGTGTGATGGAGCAGGATAAGCGCCAGGCCGAAGCGGCCGGCATGGATGGCTTTACCTGCAAACCGATCAGCGTGATCGAGCTGACGGGAGAAATCGCCCGGGTCCTTGGCCGCCAAGCCGCCAGTCAGCATATGTATCCGGAGCTGCGCAAGAATGATTTGCAGCTTCCGATCGACTATGAAATGGGCCGAACCCTGTGGGGCAGCACCCAGAAACACCTGGATGCCATTCGACGCTTTATGGACAGCGAAGGGACAGAAGATCGCCTGACACCTGCCTTTGCGCAGAGCCCGCAAGCAGCCATTGCACCAGCCCATCGGTTAAAAGGCATTGCCGGGAACTTGTGCCTGCCGCAGTTGGCCCGTTGTGCCGAGAATATCGAAGCGCTACTCAAACAGGAAGATGTCGCGGAAATTCCATCCCTGCTCGAGATGTACCAACAGTCTTTGACTGAAATCACCGAACTACTGGATGAACACTCACCTACACCAGAAACGGCGGAAGCGTCCCTCACACCGGTTGAACCTTTAGATATCAAGCAATTGAATACCTTGATCAGCCTGCTCCAGCAAGGGGAGATTCCGGAAGAAATGTTTGCCGGGCTGAAAATGCAACTTCCGGCTGATGTGGCCGACAACGTTGCGGAAGCACTCCACGATTTCGAACCGGAACGCGCGGCAGATCTATTAATCACCTATAAAAAGCACAGTTTAGCCTGCCATGACGATGTTGAATGACAAGAAAACCCTGCTGTTGGTGGACGACGAACCAACCAACCTGCAGGTCCTGAAAAATATTCTGGCGACTTCCTACCGGTTGCTGTTTGCCAAAGACGGCGAGCGCGCCCTGGCGCTGGCCCGGCGCGAAACCCCGGACTTGATCCTGTTGGATGTGATGATGCCGGGCATGTCCGGGTATCAGGTGTGTGAAACGCTCAAGCGCGACGATGCGACCCGGCATATCCCGGTGATCTTCGTTACTGCCCTGTCGGGTGAAAACGAGGAAGCCCAGGGGTTTGAGCTGGGTGCCGTGGATTATATCACCAAACCGGTCAGCCCTTCGATCGTCCAGGCCCGGATCAAGAATCATCTTTCCTTGGTGCGGATGGAAGAGCTCAAATCCACCCGGCTTTCCGTCGTGCAGCGGCTCGGCCGCGCCGCGGAATACAAAGACAATGAAACCGGCCTGCATGTGATCCGGATGAGCCGCTATGCCCAGATCATTGCCCGGGCAGCCGGATTCAGCGAATACCAGGCCGAAAATTTGCTCCACGCTGCCCCCATGCACGACATCGGCAAGATCGGGATCCCGGATATAATTTTACAAAAACCGGGCAAACTGGATCCGGATGAGTGGGCCGTCATGCGCCGTCATGCCGAAATCGGCGCAGAGATCATCGGTGAAGATGACTCCCCGCTCATGCGCATGGCCCGGGACATCGCCCTGTACCACCATGAAAAATGGGACGGCAGTGGCTATCCCGTCGGTCTCAAAGGCGAAGCGATCCCCGTTTCTGCCCGGATTGTTGCGATTGCCGACGTCTTCGATGCTCTTACCAGCGCCCGTCCCTACAAACCGGCCTGGCCGATCGACAAGGCGACCGACCTGATCCGCAGCGAAGCCGGCAGCCACTTTGACCCGGCGATGGTTGATGCGTTTTTCAAATGCCTGTCGGAGATCCTGGAAACCCGCAGCCACTGGCCGGAGCCTGCCGACGACACCGAACTCACACCAGCATCGCCAGCCAACACTGCGCCCACCCCAGCGACCTAACCCGCAAAAAAACAGCCACCCATTCCATGTCGAATGGGTAGCTGGAACAGAAAAAAGTGCTGCGAAGTACCGTGTTACAACACACAGGGTTGCAGCGCCTGTCACAACAGGGTTGTCTGAATAGTTGCCGGGATTGCTGCCACCCTCAGCAACAATCCCGGCGGTACAACGCGTGAGGGATAAACATGCTCATTTCATCGCACTCACGGAAGCATGCCCGTGAATCACGCGGCACAGCTACATGACATAAATTCTTATTTTTGCGCGCAAATGTACATTACACTTGATTACACGGGCCCTGGAGCCTGAACAAGTGAAACTGCTTTTTCCCCCGCTGCAACACCAGGTAGCGTTCAAACAGCGCCAGACCCGGTGAGATCACCTCATCAGCAATCCGCTCGCCATTGATTCGCACAGCCCCGCTGGTGATCAGCTCTCTGGCCACGCGCTTGGAGCTGGCCAGCTCCACTGTCATCAGCAGCTGCGGCACATCCAGCGGCGTGTCCTGATCTATCTTGATCGCCGTACACGGCAATCCGTCCAGTGCCAGTTGGTCCAGTTCCGCCAGGGTCAGCGAATGAACATGGCCGCTGGTGTGGCCCTCGCCGCCAAACAGCGCCCGGGTGATCCGCTGCGCACTCAACAGCCCGGCTTTGCCATGGACAAAGCAGGTCAGCGCCTCTGCCAGCACCCGCTGGGCCTGCGGTTTGCCACTCCCGGCGCGATCGGCCGTTTCAATGGCCTCTATCTGCTCACACGAAAGAAAGGTGTAGTAACGCAGGAAACGATACACATCGGCATCGGCCGTATTAAGCCAGAACTGGTAGAAGGCATACGGCGAGGTCTTCTCAGCATCCAGCCAAATCGCGCCACTTTCGGTTTTTCCAAATTTGGTCCCGTCTGATTTGGTGATCAGCGGCAACGTCAGGCCGAACACCTGCGCTTGGTTCAGTCGCCGGGTCAGATCGATCCCGCTGACAATATTGCCCCACTGATCGTTGCCGCCGATTTGCAAACGGCAACCGAATCGCTGATTCAGTTGCGTGAAGTCATAAGCTTGCAGCAGGCTGTAGCTGAACTCGGTAAATGAGATCCCCTGATCCGGGCGCGCCAGTCGCTGCCTGACCGACTCCTTGTTCACCATCGCATTGACCGAGAAGTGCTTACCGACCTCGCGGAAAAAAGTGATCACATCCAACGGTCCCAGCCAGTCGGCGTTATTTACCAGCGTCAGCGGCGTATCCAAATGCGGCGTCATCAGCCGCTCGATTTGCCCGCTCAAATCCGCCACCCATTGCGCCACGGTCGAACTTTCGTTCAGGCTTCGCTCAGCCGCTTTGAAGCTCGGATCGCCAATCATTCCGGTAGCCCCACCTACGAGGGCGATGGCCCGGTGCCCCGCATCCTGAAAACGCTTGAGCATGAGCAACGGCACCAGATGACCGATATGCAGGCTGCCCGCAGTCGGGTCAAAGCCGCAATAGACCGCCAGAGGTGACTGCAATGTCTCGGCCAATAATTGCGGATGGGTGCTCTGGGCGATCAGGCCCCGGCAGTTCAGGTCTTGGAGTAGTTCAGAAGTCATGGATTGCTTGCTCTTCATGGATGAATCAGCAAGCGTAAAGAAGGGCAGCGGCCAGGACGATATCCCTAAAGGGACAGATCGGCGACTTGGTTGCCGATCAGGTCGCCGCAATCAGGTGATTGAGGAACAATTGAAACAGTTCGCTGAGGGAGGAGACCTTAAGCTGGGCATAAATTCGCTTGCGGTGGTTCTTGACCGTGCCGATCCCAATGTCCAACGCCTCGGCAATTTCCCGCGAATCCAGCCCCTGGACCAGCAGCGCCGTCACCTGTTGCTCTCGCGCCGTCAGCAACGACTGGCCGAAGCTGGCAAGCGCCTGATCGACGGCAAGGCGCATCACCGCCTGTTCGCCCGGCGGCTGGGCCAGACTGAAATCAGCCGGTTGCCAGTGCTGCACGCACAACGCCCGCAACACACCATAGTGCTGTTTCAACGCGGCAAGCTGCGTTGGCGATGCCGCGCGCAGTGGCCGATCAAGATAGCCCAGATAGACCACAATCCAGCGTGTCGGGTCCAACCGGACCGAGAGGCTGACTTCATCTTCCCAGCCGGTTTGATCATAAAACTGCTGCCGGTAATCCGGCGACTGTCTGATCCGCCGGGAAACCTCGCTCAGACTGTAGACGCCCTCTTCGGCGCCTTGGGTCAGCGCCAGATAAAACGGGTCCTGCAAAAATGAATCGGTCAGGTAACGCTGAAACAGTAACTCCCGACGACGCTGAATCGAATCATAGAGATAAATGGGATGTTTGCCCTGCCGGTAGCCGAGGATCACGACACAGTCGAAATCAATCAGCTGCGACAGCAAGGCAACAAACTGCGCCGTAAACTGCGGCATGCGCAGCGCCGCAATGGCTCCGGCCGTCGCATCCAAGGCAGGGGAGGCGGTTTCAGCGGGATTCAGCATCAAAGCCTCCGCCGCCTGTGCGGGCTTTAATCTTCATCCGTCGCCTGTGCTTCCACTGCGCGACGCAAAAAGCCTTGCTGCTGCGCCAGTTGCTGCCGGGCCGCGTCCCGATCCAATCCGGTCAAGATCATCAAAATCGCCAGCTTCACATCATTTGCCGTTTGCGCCAGCGTGGCGGCCGCCAGCGCCTGTTCACAGTCGGTCGCCTGCATCACAATCCGTACCGCACGGGCCACCAGCTTCTCATTGGTCGCTTTCACATCCACCATCAGGTTTTGATAGCTTTTGCCAAGACGGATCATACTGGCCGTGGTCAGCATATTGAGCACCAGCTTTTGCGCGGTGCCGGACTTGAGCCGGGTCGAGCCGGTCAGGGCTTCCGGGCCGACCACCGGGCTGATGGCGATCTGCGCGATCTCGGCAATCGCGGAGTCCGGGTTGCACGAAAGCGACACCGTGGTTGCACCGAGCTCATTGGCATAATTCAGCCCGCCAATCACATAAGGGGTCCGCCCGCTGGCTGCAATCCCGACCAGCACATCCTGCGCGCTGAACTGAATACTTTTCAGATCGGCGACGCCCAGTTCCGGCGAGTCTTCCGCTCCTTCCTTGGCTTTCAGGATCGCTTCCGGTCCACCGGCAATCAGGCCGACTACCATCTGATCCGACACCCCGAATGTTGGCGGGCACTCCGAGGCATCCAGCACGCCCAACCGGCCACTGGTGCCCGCGCCCATATAGACCAGTCGCCCACCGCGCTCGAACGCTGCGGTGATTTGATCGACCGCTTGCGCAATCTCCGGCAGCACTTTTTCGACCGCCAGCGGCACCTGCTGATCCTGCAGGTTCATCCGCTTGACGATCTCCAATGCAGGCAGCAGATCGATATCCATGGTGTCCGGGTTTCGCCCTTCAGACACCAGTTTGGCAAGATCGGCGAGCAATGTATCGTGAGTCATATCTGTCCTTTCACGCCGTCGTATCAACACGGCTACGCATAATAAACAACACCCAGAGAGGCCAGCCGACTGGCACCGGTCACCTCGGGTAAATTGCTAGGTAAATGATGAAGCCGACGCTGTGCCAGCCAGGCAAACGCCATCGCTTCCATATAATCATGGTCCACGCCTTTGGCACTGGTCGGAGCGACCTGCCAGTCGTCCAACAGCTGGGCTAACCGCGCCATCAACAGCGGATTGCGTGCCCCACCGCCGCAGACCAGCAGCTCCGGCTTCGGGCCGGTCTGATGACGGCGCACCTCATTGGCAATGGTGACGGCGGTAAATTCACACAAAGTGCGTTGAACATCAGCCGCCGACACGTGCATGTCTGCTAACTGCGCCATCAGCCAGGGCAAGTTAAACAGCTCCCGGCCGGTGCTTTTCGGCGGCGACAGCTCAAAATACGGCTCTTGCATCAGTTTGGCCAGCAGCGGCAGATTCACCTCGCCCTGACGGGCAAAGGCTGCGTCCCGGTCAAACTTCTCGCCGGTATGCTCATAACACCAGGCGTCCATCAGCATATTGCCGGGGCCGGTATCGTATCCCAACACCGGCGCATCCGGGCAAATCACCGAGATATTGGCAATCCCGCCGATGTTAAGCACCACCACACTTGAGTCGGTGGAATGAAAAATTGTTTTGTGAAACGCAGGCACCAGCGGCGCACCCTGACCGCCCAGCGCCATATCTTTGCGGCGAAAATCAGCCACGGTATCAATCCCGGTTTTGGCAGCAATGATATTGGCATCGCCGAGCTGCATGGTAAACGGCGTGTCACCGGTCGGCTGATGGAACACGGTCTGGCCGTGGTTACCAATCGCCCGGATTTGGGAAGGCTGGTAGCCGGATTTCGCCAGCAAGGCATTCACCGCATCGGCAAACAGATGGCCCAGCAGATGATCCAACCGGCCGATTTCAACCAGGCTGGTTTGCTGGCCGAGACAAATGTCCAGCAGTTGCTGTTTCAACGCGGCCGGCATCGGAAAATCGTCACTGGCCAGTAACGCAATGCGCTCCCCTTCAATCGCGACCAGCGCGGTATCGACCCCATCCATACTGGTGCCCGACATCACGCCGATATAAAGCTCCTGCGCCATGATTCCTCCTGCCGTCCGTTCCAATGTTTGTGTGTCACGTGAGCGCATTCTTGCCGTCGCACGTCCAGTGGGCATAGTACCCCAGAATGACCCGGTAATTGAATGATGACCATCCAAATACACGGCCGAAAAACGTTGCAATACGTGCGCTTTGGATGGTTAATAACACATTCACTTGCATAAGGAGATACCGCATGGACGGCTTTATGATTTCCAGCTGGGATTTCACCTCGGGCACGGCGCAACCAAACCCGCCGGAAGCCCGGGAAATTCGTTCGGGTCACTGGTACCACTGCCAACGCGACGCCGCTGGTTTACGGGACTGGCTGGAAGCACAAGCCCTGCCGGATGCGATTATTGACTCCCTGCTCACGGATGATACCCGGCCCCGGTTTGAACAGTTCAACCACGACTGTTTTTTGATGATCCTGCGCTGTATCAACCTCAATGAAGGTTCGGCGCCGGATGACATGCTGAGCCTGCGCATCCTCTGGTACAAGGGCGCACTGATTTCCACCCGTAAACTGTCCTCGCGCGCGGTGTCCAATTTGGTCAAACAGCTTGAAGATGGTGCCGGTCCGGACAGCCTGCCGTCCTTGCTGGTCGAGATTTCAAACGGGATCAGCGGCATTATCTCTGATTTCCTGGCTCCGGTGGAAACGCGAATTGATGATTTGGATATCGACACCCAGGTCGATGTCAAAGCCCTGCATGCCCTGCATTCCCGGCTGCTCCGGCTTCGCCGTTACCTCAAGCCGCAACGCTACGTGTTTGATGATCTGCTGCATGCGGATATCCCGGCGCTGAGCGCTCAGAAAAACCATTTTAAGAACTGCCTCGACACCATCGCGCGGCTCAATGAATCGATTGAGTTCTACATCGACCAAATCAACCTCTACCTCGCGAACGTTAATCAGCAGCAAGCCGAGATGATGAACAGAAATACCTATCTGTTTTCGGTGATTGCAGGTATTTTCCTGCCTGCCGGTTTCTTTACGGGACTACTCGGCGTGAACATCGGCGGGATCCCCGGCGTTGAAAACCCGGTCGCATTTACGGTGTTCTGTATCGGCCTCCTGATTGTGGTGGCCCTTGAAGTGATTATTCTGAAAAAATTAAGGTTTATTTGATGATTGAGTTTCTTCAGTCCAACATGCTCGTCAAGCAGATTGCCCTGGGGCTGCTGTTAATTCTGGCTTATGTCGCCATCCGGCGCATTGGCCGAAAGTGGATCGAAACGCTGGCTGAAAACAAGCGCGTGACACTCAAGCGCACCCAGTTTGTGCTGAAGTGTTTCAATGCGTCGGCGTTCCTGATGTTTATCGCGATTTTTACCATTATTCTCGATTTAGGCTTCGGGGATATATCCCTGTTCCTGTCCTCGATTTTCGCGGTCTTGGGGGTTGCCCTGTTCGCGCAGTGGTCGATTCTCAGCAACCTTACCGCCAGCGTGCTGATTTTCTTCGTGTTTCCCTACCGTATCGGCGACAAAGTTAAAGTCTCAGACAAGGACGAAGATATCAGCGGCGTGATCATTGAAATTACCATGTTCCACGTGATCCTCCGCCACGAGAGCGGCAATATCATCACTTACCCGAACAACCTGATCCTGCAAAAAGGCGTGATCAAAATCCTGGCGGAAAAAAAGCCAAAGCCGGAAGAAGCACTGGTCGAGCAGCAGTCGTAACCTGCCGGGATTGCTGGTCACAGCCCGTCTTGTTGATGCCGATATGGATCAGTCCCGGTCTATTTACAGGAAGCGAGCCCGCCGTGCAGCCGCAGGCTCGCTTCTGTTTCCCTTCTTAGCCTTGATCAAGGGCGATCTCGATGGCGAGGGCCGTCGTTTCAACCTCAGAATATTGAGATTGTGACAAGTCGCCACGGACGATGAATGCCTGAAGCATCAAGATTGTGCCGGTTTCAGCATATCAACCCGCAGGTTGCCGGGAAAACGGTGCGGGGCTCAACGAGCGATGCCTTCGTCCGTAACCGCTGCGGACTTGATAAAATTCAACGGCGTTTGCCCGGTTTGCTGTTTAAAGAAGGCAATGAACGCGCTGTCGGATGAAAACTCCAGCCAGGCACTCACATCCGCGACCAGCATCCCGGCAGACAACAGTTCAATGGCTTTGAGCACACGCCATTGCTGCCGCCACGCCTGATAAGACATGCCGGTATCGACTTTGAACAGCCGGGTGACGGTTTTGGTGCTTAGCCCAACCGCTTGCGCCAAGTCGGCAGCCGGCGGCGCTAAGAACGCCTCCTGCATCATTTGCATCCGGAACTGGTTAAGCCGGGGATCTGACGGCAACGGCAACTGGTAAAAATGACGTTTCGCGGCAAAAAACTCTTCCCAGAACAGCGCCACGGTATTGGTCATCTCCCCTTCCGCTTTATCCCAGGGCCAGAACGCCATTTTATCAATCAAGGCCTTGAGCAACGCATCGACCTCAATCATTGTCACCGCATCGGGCCCCTCGGACACCGCAGCATCGAAGTAAAGAGAACGGTAAGCGACAACATTGGTCATTACGGCCCGATGTGAAGTGTGAGGCGGGATCCAGACCGCCTTGGTCGGCGGCAAGAGACACAGGGCATCGTCCAGCACAAAAGTCATGCACCCTTGCGGCGCATACAGGAGTTGACCTTTCCGGTGCTGGTGGACCCCCGAGTCATGCTGACCGACATCGGCAGCGATCCCAATCACGCTCGCCGCCAAGGCATCCGCATCAAACACTGTCTGTTGAGTAATAATCGCCATTTGTCCGAATCTTGATGTTTTGAGTCTGAATATCGTTAACCTGCCTGACAAACGCCAGTATACACTGCGCGCCAAGTTCAAGCATGATGAGAAAAAACAATGAAGACTCAACCCTCTCTGTGGCTGATGGTGCTCATGTTGATGTTTCCGCAGATTGTCGAGACCATCTACAGCCCGGCTTTAGGTTCAATTGCACAATCATTCGCCGTCTCTGAAACACAGGCCGCGCAAACATTATCGGTGTACTTTTCAGCTTTCGCTGTTGGCGTTGCCGTCTGGGGCGTTCTGGCGGATCAATTAGGCCGACGGCCAACCATGCTGCTGGGCCTGGTGATCTACGGATGGGCGGCATTTGTCGCCATGCAAACGGAAAGCTTCGCCGTACTGATGATGGCTCGCGCTTTGAGTGCTTTCGGCATTGCGGTCGGCTCTGTGGTCACCCAAACCATGCTGCGTGACGCATTCGATGGCGCAGCCCTCGGCAAAGTGTTCAGTGTCATGGGATTGGGGATCGCCATCAGTCCAGTGATCGGCATGTTCCTGGGCGGCCAGCTCTCCCAAGCCGGCGGCCACACCTATGTGTTCTTCGCGCTCTTTGCGATGGCCCTTGGTTTATTCTGCTATAACTTCTTTCGGTTGCCTGAAACCCAAACCACCAAGCAGCCGTTCAAGCTCGGCTCTCTCAGTGCTCGAATGCTGAAAGATGGGCACATTTGGCAATCTGCCCTGATCGTGGCGTTATACAACATCGCCCTGTTTTCTTATTACCAGCTGGGCGGATTTCAGTTGGCAGCGCTTGGCTTCACGCCGGAACAATTCGGTTACAGCGGCGTTGTGCTGGGGCTGGGCTCGCTGCTGGGCAGTTACCTCAACAAATACCTGCTGGCGAAAAATGTATCGCAGCCCCGGTTATTACAAGTCGCCGCCATGTTATTTACGCTGGGTGCTGTCGGTGTGGATGCCATGTTAACTTCGATTGGGTTTCTCGCCCCGATGATGATGGTCGTGATGGCATTCGGCATTGCGATCCCCAATGTACTCAGCATGGCATTGAACCATTACAAACAGCAAGCAGGCAGTGCCGGCGCCCTATTCGGACTGATGTATTATCTGCTGATTGGGAGTGGCCTGGGTCTGGCGGGTGCGGCTCAGAACCTCGGCACCGTCCTGATCGCCTGTGGCATTGGCATCGTGGCAATCACCCTCTCGCGCCGGGTATAAAACGAAAGGGGGTCACATGGCACCCATCAAACGCCCCAGCATCGACGGTGCGTTTGATGACGTGCTCTCCAGAAAAAGGTTCGCATGACTCACGCCATGCCGCCCATGATGGGTGAATCATGGACTTGGTCACACTGCCACCCGAGTGATCAATCAAGTCAAATCTCACCGAGTTTTAAGATCCCCTTAGCACCGCAACACCTGTTTAGATTGAAATGCCTGCGTCAGATCGGCCCATTGATATCGGTTGTGAAAACAAACGCGGGCGTTTTCTGCATTATTGGCCTCAATGGACACCGGCAGGTAAATAAAACCCTGCTTTAATAAGCTCAATATAATTTCCGATGAACACTCGGTATGAATATCTTCAAAAATAAATACATCTTCTTTTGCTAAAACACAGAACTGCATCTCAAACACCTCCAACTCAATATGACAAATTGGAATTATCCACTGTTATGCTATAGTGCCTAGTGACTTTTATTGAAGGGTGATAACCAAAAGTTATGAAGATCAATCCCAAGTATTTGCATTCCGTTGAAACCCTGGCCAGAGTCCAGAACTTCAGAGTCGCCGCCGAAATCCTTTGCATTTCACAACCGGCACTGTCCAAGCAAATCAAGAATGTTGAGGAAACCTACGACATTGAGCTATTCATCCGGGATAATCAGGGGGCGACACTCTCCGATACAGGGAAGCTGATCATCGATGAGATCATTGCCTTAAATCGGCACATCCAGAAAACAAACGATCATATTTTAAGTGTCGCCCAGAATCATTTCGCCAGCTTATCGATTGGTTTCGGAAAATCGAGTAATGATTTCCTGCCGGGTTATATTCGAGAATTTAAGAACAAGTATAAAAATATTTCCATTTCACTCTCGGATATCTGTTCTTTTGAGCAGGAGGAACAATTACTTTCCGGCTCTTTAGATATTGGATTTATGCGGCAACCGAAATCTAAAGTTCTCCACAGCATGCCGATTTCCAGCGATGAATTTGTGCTGGCCGTATCCAAAGATCTCTATACTGAAGATCAGATTGATTTCTATCTGGAGAATTTCAATTTATTGATGATGAGCAATCACAGTAAATCCATGATGAATATCAAAACCATGGCCTTACTGAAAGACAGATCACATAACATCACCAATATCTCTGCTGACATTCAAACTATTATCACCTTAATCCTCTCCAATGCCGGCGTGGCGATTCTCCCGAAGAAGTCTATTCTCGGCATTTATGACGCCATCAAACTCATCCCGTTTGCAGAAGAGACCCGCTGGGATATTCATATGGTCTGGAACCCGGCCAGAACCTCCAAATCAGTTGATTTGTTTATTGAGTATGTTCAAGCCGCGAGCATACAAGTAGGTGCTGGGGCCGAGTAAGTTTAAGGCAAGCAACGAGGCCACTCACAAAGCCCCTGAACGACAGAGATGCGATTAACAAGTAAGATGAATTAACGATGTTAACTGGCGGTACAGATAGCAAACGCCAGATGAGTGTCTACCGTGTGAGTGGCGATCCACAGTTAAGTTTATCTTAACCGTACGTCAGAAATTATTGCTTGTCAGACCAGCGTAAAATCAAAAAAATATAAAACTCATCATCACTCAGAGGACAATCATGTCAATTGAGTTTCTGATTTTAATTTATCTGGACAATAAAACAGCAAGGAATAGCTTTGAATAAACATGGAAGTATAGAAGAGTCCATCGACATCAGTGATGGCTTTTGGGACAGGGCGAGAGCATGAATGCTCATTTTTTGAGCGCCGCCTTAAAACCAGCCAGTAACACCTTGTCCAGATAAGCGGAATTCATCGCTGCAATGTTCTGTTTACGTCGGATACTAGCCTTTTTCGAGGTTTCGGCTCGCAACATGTTCAGTGCAATGTGCCGAAAACAGGCCATGATCTCAGCTGCATCTCCGCGATAAATCTGACAAGCATTATCGTTCATTGATGCATCAAGTACCCAGTGCAGGCTGTTTTCAATTCCCCAGTGGCCACGCACAGCGGTGGCAAAACGCTCTTTCTCCAACTCAGCTGAGCTGATGTAATAGCGATATTCGAGTGACTCTTTACCTGATTTATCAATGTGATAACCAATGTTAACGCCGATGCTGTTGAGCCCTTTCCAATCAGGAAACTGTTGTACCAACTCACCAGCAGGTAGTACATGATATTCTCGGGCTTCGATTCGTCCGTGGCTTTGCTCCACCGTGACATTTTCAGGGGCGCTCTGAATCGAAGTCTTCGCAGACAACGCCTGACGTACAGCTTTAGCCAGTGTTTCCTGGTTACCTTCAACTGCAAGTAAATAATCACCACCTTTATCAATGATGGTTGAGGCGATGTTGGTCTGGCAGGCGTAATGGGTAAAGCATATATTATCGCGGCTTATTTGTCAGACGTGATACGTTCGGGGTTTCTGGAGGTTATTCGAACGCCTATATTATCCTCTCACCGACTGATCGCCGCCTGGCTGTCCAGCCCAGGAAATACTTCCGAGCAATAATATCTCATATCCTTTGTCCAGCCGCATATTCGTTGCACTACTGCGTTGCTTGCGGATTGAACATTTGCTGTATTTAATCTGTCGGTGTTATGACGTGTATTTGCCAAACCTGCACTATCAGTCGGCTATAATTTATTAAAATGCGTTGATTGTCTCCACCTGAACTTTGTGTAGTGCAAAAAATACGTTATGGTTACGTTTTTCTTGATGCTTAAACCTCAGAAGAGACACCATATGTTTTTTAATAGATCGGCGCAGCAAGAACATCAAAAACTGAAAAACGAGTTAAATGTCTTATCGCAAGTGAAATCGAGTCTAGAGTCGAGTATGTTACGTTTAACCCTAGATAGTCACGGGGTGATCCTTTCTGCAAACTCTTTATTCCAACAAGAAACTCAATTGGATGAGATGGTCATTCAGGGAAAGCATATTACGGATTTAGTGCCTGAAAAATCCCGGAATACCTTGCACTGTCAGCGGATGGCGGAAGCAATCAAGAAGGGGCATCATTGGAACGGTGCCATCGAAGTTAGAAAGAATAATGGAGATGTCGCTTGGTTAAGGGCGATTCTCCAGCCAATCGTGGAATCTGATGCAATTATTCGTCATATTCATATTTATGCTTCAGAGTTGACCAGAACGATTACAACTTCCCGTGAACAGGAAGATTTGATTAAGGCGCTGCATCGTTCGACTGCTGTAATTGAGTTTAACCTGGACGGGACTATTGTCGATGCGAATGAGAACTTTTTGGCCTCTATGGGGTATCAAAAATCTCAGATTATTGGCCAGCATCACCGGATGTTTTGTGAGACTTCAGATGCAAAATCCCTGGCTTATGAAGCTTTCTGGCAGAAATTGGGCCGAGGTGAATTTGTTTCAGATCGTTTTAAGCGTATTGACAGCTACGGGAATACAGTTTGGCTGGAAGCCTCGTACAATCCGATTTATAACGCCCATGGTGAACTGTATAAGGTCGTGAAGTTTGCCACGGTGATTACAGACCAAGTCGTGCGTGAAAATGTAATTGCTGAGGCGGCAGGAATAGCGCATGAAGTCTCGACAGAAACGGGGCTACAGACATCCCAAGGGATGGAAGTCATCGAGGCGACAATTCATAAGGTTGAAGAGTTGGCATCACAAATGACTCGGGCGAACGAGGGAATTCAGGCTTTAAATACCCAGTCGCAAAAAATCAATGACTTGGTAACCAGCATTGATGGTATTGCTGGCCAAACGAATCTTCTGGCACTGAATGCAGCAATTGAAGCCGCCAGGGCAGGTGATCAGGGGCGGGGGTTTGCCGTGGTGGCTGATGAAGTGCGTCAGTTAGCGTCGCGAACTAGCCAGACCACCGAAGAAATTGTGGCTGTGGTGTCAGAAAACTTGTCATTAACGGAAAATGCCGTGACTTTAATCAAGCAAAGTTTATTACAGGCATCAGAGGCCCTTCAGCTTTCAAACGAAGCCGGGCAGGTGATGAATGATATTCGCTTGGGAGCTGAAAAGGTTGACGAGGCTGTAGGGAGTTTTGCTAAGCAGCTTTAGTCATGAAAGCTGCCCCTGGTTGACTTAGTCAACTCCCTATTCTCGTTTAAGAATGTAGCCTGAACTGACAAGTCACCCATGCGTTAATATTCAAACATGAGTTGCGACAGGAGCAACTCATGTTTCTGCCATAACTGACCGCTAGACAAGCAACTTTTCATCACTGCGCACGGTGCGGTTTCGTCCGTTGGATTTAGCCGCATACAGGGCGCTGTCTGCCCGTTTGATGGAATCATGAACATGGGCGTGTTCCCCCGTACAATGCGCAATCCCGATAGATACTGTGATTTTTCCTACGGAAGGAATCTCATAAGCTGAGATGGCTTCCCTTAGGCGTTCAGCAACCTTAAACGTGTGCTCAAGGTCGGTGTCGGTGAGAAAAATGAGAAATTCTTCACCACCCGAGCGACACAGGACATCTCCTTGCCTGGCATGAGATCGCATCAGCTCGGCAACGGTGGCTATCACCCTATCTCCCACATCATGACCATAGGTATCGTTGACCTGTTTGAATCGATCGATATCTAAGGCCATCACGGAAAAGGCCTGATGATTGTCACTGAAAGCATCTAAGGCCTTCAGCATTCCGCGCCGGTTAAAAAGGTTGGTTAACGGGTCGGTATGGCTGTCGGCATCTAATTGGCTGATCTTTCGTGCCATCATATCCAGGCATTTGGTGATCGCGGCTTTCAGTTGTGCTGCTTCAAAGTACCAGGAGCGGATATCCTGAATGTGCTCAACAGTATCGCTATGATCCAGTGTTTTCACTTCCCGGGCCAATTGCCAGAGGGGCCGTGAAATAAAGATGGCTGAGATCCAGATCCCAGCAAGGGTCAGGAGTCCGACCGGAATGGTCGTGACAAACACCGCCATCATTTGCTCGTCCAGCTCGGAAAGTGTACTGACTTTCGGCCGTTGGGCAACAATCCCCCATCCGGTACGCTCAACAGGCGAGAATCCGGCTAACATGTCGATGCCTAAAGAGTTCATCATATTCATTGAGCCTTGATTGCCGGAGAGTACGTAATTGATGGCATCGTTATTGTCAATCACTTCTCCGATCCTGGATTGTTCCGGGTGATAAATCAGCGTTTTATTGCGATCAACAACATATAGATAAGAGCCGTCCTGGTAACTGTGCTTGCCTAAAACATCAGACAAGATATTTTTCTTTTCCAGGTAAATGCTTCCAGAGATATAACCCAGGTATTTCCCCTGCACAGAAAAAATAGGGTGGGAAATACTGATGAGGTAGTTTCCTGCAGGTGAAACGAAGGGATCGGTCACCAGAGGCCGCTTGGCTTGTAAAGACTGCATTGAGTTTTCTGTACTCAGGCGGATCCCTTTGATTTGCAGGGTTTCCGGAGATACGGCAACAATTTTTCCCGTTGCGTTTACAATGACCACGGAGTTGAAGGTTTTGGTTTGCCGGCGCAGCCGATCAGTCTCCGCCATTAGCTGCGATTCGTCCTGCATCAATGAACTTAATCGGTGAGCGCTAAAGGCTAGTTGTTCCTGGGCCGATTCAATGAAGGTGTCCGTCGTTTCCGCCATTTTCCGCGCGTAAACCTGGTTGGATTCCATCGTTTTTTTGATCAGCAGGTCACGCTGGACTTTATAAATAGAGTAAAACGAATTACTCATCGTGACGAATACGCTGACAACGGTCAGTAATAGAATCAATTTACGTAGATCAACTTTCAACGTCGGGGATTGCGCCATAAAAGGTGATACCTTGGTCGGTCGTGGAAAAGGCTGGAGGGAATTACCGGGCCAATCTAGTCGAGTGCTGCTCCTGATGCAAGTGTGTGGGTGACAAAATGAACAATTAAAGTGTTTGTGTTATCTGTTTTTTGAACCGCAGCATGTCGTTTTCCCATACCACTTCCCGCCTTCGCGGTGCGGCGAGCGACGTATCCCCGTTGCATCAGTCAGGCTCTACAGCAATGAGTGAAATACGGAGGTTTGAAATCGATCGTCATCTGTACCGGTTAAATGAAAAATTGGGGGCGTGTAATCCAGGGGTTCAACTAATAGTCTGGGTGCTGATGGAGTTCGGTGTGGTGAGCCGCTCCTGTAAGATCTAGAGCTGTTTACAGAGACTGTTGAGTAATTTGAAGGGGAGGGCTTGGGATAAAGCTTGGTCGTTACTTTATGCTTTTTATGTCACCGTACCCATGATGATAAACGCCTATTGAGCGTTAAAAATGCACATCAACAATAACACTATCGCTGTAAGTTCCCGGGGGCGGGGTAACCTGGCCCGACAAGATGACCCCCCGATAGTCAAATCCTTGGGGGGTCAGACCGTCTGGGAGCCCGCTACGGTTGTTCGCATCAGTGTGCTCACGACGCTCTCCCCCTAAACTCCCCCACCGCTCATTTCCTGCCGATTTATAGATTTCATAAGCCAAGTAATCCGTTCCTGAACTCATTCGTCGCTGGCTACCACTGACATGAGCGCCATCTCCAAGGCCGATACTGTACGCACTCCCCTTGGTACAAGTCAGGGTAATTGTCTGATTTACAGGTACAAAGCCTGCGACAAGAGGTGCCGTTCCAAAATTCAAATCCGGAGCCGTAATGACACAATCAGACGTCACTGTCAGTTCTAAGGTGATGAGACTCTGTGCCGTCCCACTTCTTCGCCCCAAACAAGCCCCCATAACACCAATTCCTGAGCAGTAATCCCAGTCCCAGAAAACAGTAATTTGGTCGGTATAGAGGCCGGCAGATAAATTACTCCCGTTTTGCGTTCGTATATAGAGCGGAAACTCGGCTGTCCCCCCCCATAATCCGAGTACATCAATCAATTCGGTTTCAAAATAGTTATAGGTCTGGCCTAAAATATATTGAAACGTCAAATCCGGATTGCCAAAAACTTGATAGTCGATCACTGAGCCTGGATCACTTGCAGTCGTTAACTGCCCGCTGGCGGCGCTGACCAAAGTCACTGAAATCCGATCACCGCTTAGCACCGACAAGAGCTTAGAGAAATCGCAAGACAAGCCGGCATGTGGTTGGGCAGATGTTTGTTGCGGGGCGGATTTTACGGTGAATGACGATGCCGAACCAAATTGTGCTAACGGTGACGAGGCTGTTAATGTACAGGCGAGGACTGGTGACAGAAAGCTGAGCTGAAGTAATATCAGACAGAGGAACATAGTTCTCATGGTTGGCTTCCTTGGTTGAGCGGATAACAACGCAGGGAGCCCAAGGTTTGTATTCCTTCAACATCGCGCGTGTACATTCCCTCGGTCCAGACACGGCATGGTAATGACCCTACCGGATAAAACGTAACAAAACGACCTGGTTCAATGCCTTCAAAATAGACCATCCCATCCCAACCAATCTGACCGCTGAGGCCCGATTCGCTCACACCATAGGTACCCAGCGGCAAATACTGGTCCAGCGAATCGGTCACGGTCAGACTCAGTGCGACCTGCAGCCGAATAGGAAAACGCAGTAAATAACCGTAACCGGCATGAACGGAGGCAAATTGCTCGATCTCCGGCATTTGCGCATTCGCCGGTAGCCCCAACGGATCGATCGCATACTTTGCGGTGTAATATGCGGTTGACCAGGGAACGAGGAAATAGCCACTGCCATTTGTATGTCCCACGACTTGATTCTCATATTTTACCGGCACTCCCTCAAAACCATCAGTGCTAACCACCACGAAGCTGTCATTAACCTGGTTGGCTGCGAACCACTGGTTATCCATTACAGCCAGTGCACCATCGATCTCAGCAAAATGATTATACGACCCGGCAGTCCCGGACAAGCCTCCGCGCAACTGCGCCCATGGCGCACGATAGGTGAGATCAAACTGACCACGGTTTGTAGGCTGTTCATTGAAATCATGGGAAATGCTTCCCCCCACCCGCCATCAATGGGAGCATGTCGACTATAGCTGACACGACCAGCCACCCTGCCCTCATTTTCCCGCTTCAGGGATAATCCGATATTGCCGGTTTCAGGCCCGAGCGGCAGTGTAAACTGAGCAAGGGCTACCGTATCGCCACCAATCTCCTGATTAGCCGATACAGACATATTGATCTGGAAAGGTAAAGTATAACTGTATGTCAGGTTGACATTTCGCGAGCGCGAATCATTCTGATCGATATCAAAATATCCCCCTGAAAGTGAACCGAACGCTCCCAGGCTCATACCGAATGTAGCCTGAGTGACCCGGCTCTGAGAATCACTGGGCATAGAAGGGTGTACATTGACTTGCGACAAATCCGTAAATACCGCTGCTTCCCGTTGTGTTCGCAGACTGATATTCATTCCCTGCGCCTGATAACTATAACCAGCAGACCATGCGTAACCACTGCGTTGCTGATATCGGCTGACTCGTACTGCTGTATCTAAAGTTCCAAGACGAAAAATACTGGCAACCAAGCCGCTCCCGGATACCAAGAGATCATCAGAGGCCTCAGTTTGTAACTCAAGTGTCAGGGAGTCCGACAAACCATACCGCCAAGCTCCCGTTAAAGCACCGTCTGCATAGTCGTTGGATTTCAATCCAAAATTATCCCGCATTGCCCCCACACTGATGTTGTATGAGGCATAGCCAGCTTTCAACAACTGCGAAGCAAGAAAAAACGGCGTCGTGATCACAGTTTGCCGCCCCTGTATATCAGTGGCAATCACCGTTGCTTCACCGGCGCCGGATATCATCGGAATATTATTGATAACGTACGGACCAGCCTCAACTTGTAGCTCATCCGTTTTAAGTCCGTTCACAAATAACTCCAATGTTGTTGGCGCAGTAGCTGCGCCATAAAATGCAGGCAACGGCGCCGTTACGATATCCGGCCGCATAGAGAAGTCATGTGAAAATTGGATCCCGGCCATGCGTACTGGCTGAGTCCAGGCTAACGGTCGCGTAATAAAATCCCCAACTTCCCATCGCACTAAACGATCCTGATCTGCATACTCATACCGACTGTCAAACCGGGTATAACTATCTAACCGGGATTTATCAGTATCAGCTTCTTGCCATTGATGTTTGAACACGCCGGTTGACGAAACGATTCCCCACTCAGAAAATGCCCGGAAGTCATGACTAAGTGACAACTCTTCCTGCCCGTCAGTACTACGCGTACCAAAAAGCCGATAATTGATCAGCCCTCCCCGGCCATATTTAGCCGGGAGATACCGATTGTTTTCGTGTGCTGAGTAAAACTGTACCGGCAGCCAACTCGTGGGTACTTCCAGAGCGAGTTGCTGTGACGCCTGAAGATAGTTCACCCTCACATCTGACAATGCTGTTACATTCACGAGTGCCGCTTCAGGAAGATGTTCGGCAACCAGGCCGGCATTGATTAAGCTGTGACGCGGCACAACAAATACATTCTCTTGACGCTCTACAGTTGTCACCACCCCAGTCGGATTCTGGTTGATAATCAATTCGAGTTGCAAGGTCATAGTATTGAACAATGCTTCGGAATAAACTTCCGGTGACAAAGGAATAACCTGTAAATCAGGCACTGGCTCTTTGGTATATCCGGTGGCGACCCATCCCCCTAAAAGAACAAGCACCCAGCACCCTGAAATGAACCTAGCTAGCATCACGATTGAGTGGAATCGTATAACGTGTTCCATATAGTTCGAAACTCAAACGGGTACCGGAAAATGCAACAGATGAAATAGGCCATTGCCTATACTGATTCGGAAGAATATACCCAGCCAAGCCGGGGATGCTGAACTGAGCAGAGTTTTCATCTGTGCTCACATCCATATTGGTAAGGCGAACATGATAACGGCCATGATTCCAGATCCGGAGGTAGTGTTCCCCCGCTTCAGTTACAAGCCAGGCTTGCAAAGAGGGTGTAGCAATACGTTGTGCCCCAGCCTCTGCGAAGCCTTTCCCGTACACAAATAAAGGCAGGGAATAGCGCATTCGAATATTCACCCCCATCCTCGAATGCTGATCTTCCGGCTGGCCCGGGGGCCGGAGGGGCGGAAGCTCGTCGATCAGTACTCGAAAAGCATACTCCTGAGTCTGGTTTTCCAGTGTCTGATCGATCACACGGATCAGCTGTTTTTCACCGGCAGGGATCTGAACAAATGGAGGCGTTGCAAGCAATTGTGTTTGCGTGGCGAAAATATCCTGACCGTCACGTTGATCCCAACGGAAAATACGAACTTGTAAGAAAGCCGTATTCCTTCCCCGATTTTCAATCCAAACAGAAGTCGCCTTTTGGTTCGCCAGAATTTTCGGGTAAATAGGCCAGATCAGCAACGAGTTTGCGGCCGAAATGACAGGCCACATCAAGAGAAAAAATACCATTCCCCATTTTATCGACAAACCATGCATTTTATATTCTCCACCGATAACAGTTACCACGACAGCGTCAGGGTCAATGCATCAGAATAGGTTCCCGCAGGCTCGTTTCCTGTGATTGTGGCCAATCCCCACAAGAATATTTTTATATCATCAGGATCCGAACTCGTATCGACCGGATAAGCCACCCCAATTGCAAGAGCCTGCGATTTGGCAGCATCCCGATACAACTGATAAGCAATCAACTCTGGCTCACTTTGGTGTTTGAGATGGCGACTACCATCGGTTTGATTGGTGCCGCCATTGACCGAAACATTCATCGTGATGCCCGGCGTGCAACTGAGTGTAAAAGTCGACTGGTAAATCAGCGACGCCGAAACAGCTGTCGGAAGTGTTACCGGTACGCTACCAAAGTCCATCGTCGCGATGATGCCGAGCACGTGATCCGGGTCGGCGACAGCACCATTCACCAGGCAGCCGTCCTCAATTGTCGCAGAAACTTGAAACGTATCGCTGGTCGCCGCATGCAACAAACCGTGCCTACTGGCCAATATGAAAACCGCGATCAATACAGATTTGAACACAGGGTTACCAGCTCAAAGTCACATTAAGCGTATCGCTATATGCTCCAGCCACATTACTACTGCCATATGCCCGGCCATAGAGCTCAATTGTCTGGGGGGTATTATCTGTAAACGGGGCAAGATTGACTGCGACACCATTCTCGAGCTGATTCGTGCGGGCAGCATCCGTAAAAATAGCGTAGTTGATTACATTCGCGCCATTCTTCATGGCGTGGTTTCCCGGGGAGCCACCATCAACGCTGCCGTCATTCGCCCCACTCGTGATCGAAAACTGCGGCGTGGTTCCACTCGAGCAGACAACCGAAATACCATTAGCGCCACCGCCATTCACCGCGACATCCTGTTGGGTAAACACAGTCGGTACACTCCCGAAGCCCAGCGTTCCGAAATTCCCGCCCGTATCACCATTGAGCATATGCTGGCTATTCACGACGCATCCAGTCTCCAGCGTGATAGATACATTAATTGTCCCACTGGCTGTTGCACTGTAAGGTGCAGACGACCAAGCCAGTCCTCCTAGCGCTACTGAAAAAAAAACGAGTGCTTTTGTCATGGTGTACTCCGTTACTTTGTTGCCCAAAAAAGTTGGGAATAGAATGACTTAAATGAACCTTCCTTCATATCTTAGAACGCATATGCTCAATGGTGCATATTTTTATTATACAAATAGCAGCAGCAATCATGCGACGATGTAATCCTTCACCAGAGGGGATTGACTAGGCAGGAATGAGACCAAAAAATCCGAGTGGGTCTGCTTTCGAATGACCGCCATCACGATGCCGCTGATGATACCCAGCGCAGAAAACCCTCGTTTCATACATGTTCCCACCACCGACAATACGTGTGAGCTGAACAGATCCCCACGGTGTGAGTAGATACCAAAGCAGATTTTTCGCTAGCGTTCAAAGGTAATCCCCGCGAAAAATAACAGCAGCCAAAAGTAGAATTTTCTCGTAACCTAAACGAAAGGAGATTCTGCATGAAAAAATCACGGTACACGGACAGTCAGATCCTGGCGATCTTAAAACAGGCAGAAGTCATCAAAGACGCCATGGAAAAAAGTGGTAAAGCCCTGTGAGCGACGCTTGCTTGCTCAGCATTCGATGGCGCGATTTTCAATTAGCATTCGCAAGGCTTGCCGGTGGTTCAGCATCAGCGAAACCGGGTACCGTTATCAGCCTAAGATGGCAACGGAAAACGTTGAGATAACTCAATTGCTTGTCACGCTC
Source organism: Photobacterium sp. TY1-4 (assembly GCF_025398175.1). Lineage (NCBI taxonomy): Bacteria > Pseudomonadati > Pseudomonadota > Gammaproteobacteria > Vibrionales > Vibrionaceae > Photobacterium > Photobacterium sp. TY1-4. The sequence continues at coordinate 868,235 of NZ_CP099734.1, read as the reverse complement.
ACTTCTGAGCAAAGTGACTGGGGCTTCGTGCTATGTTTTGATTATTTGCGCAATGTTAAAGGCTTCCTGTGGAATCATAAGCGGGTTTACCGTATCTATTGTGCGTTGGCACTGAACCTGCGGATACGTCCCCGGAGAAGGCTCAACCGAAACAAGCCGGAGCCATGGAAAGAGCCGGCCCGCGCCGATCAAGTCTGGCCGTTGGACTTTATGCATGATCAACTGTCGGATGGACGGAGCTATAGGCTACTCAATATCATCGATGACTTCCATCGTGAAGGTATCGCGATTGAAGCAGGCTTATTGCTGCCGACACTGCGTGTGATTAGAGTTTTGGAACAGCTTATAGAATGGTGCGACACACCAGTTGCCATTCGTTGTGACAATGGTCCCGAGTTCATTTCCCATGAGTTTACAGCGTGGGCAAAAAGAAAAGGGATACGAATAGATTATATTCAGCCAGGTAATCCACAACAGAACGCGTATATTGAGCGTCATAATCGTACGATGAGATATAGCTGGGTGAGCAAGCATCTGTTTGACTCACTGGAAGAAGTTCAGGACTATGCAACAAAATGGTTGTGGTTCTACAATCATGAGCGACCACACAAAGCCAACTGAGGGAAACCACCGTTGATGGCTGCTTAACTTCTACTTTTAACTGCGGTTAAAAATGGGAGGATTACCATTTAATACTGGATTCACCCTGATTTGCTTTTCTGTCACCAGAATCAATGGAATACCTATCTCTTGCGCTTTGGCTTGCTTCGCTTTGAATTGAATGAAAAAGTCCGAATGTTGTGCTTTTGAATAGGGTTTGACTTCAAGCCATTCCACTTGGCCGCTCTCCGTCACCTCGAAATCCGGTGTATAGGGACAGCCTTTTTCGGCAAAGCGATAAAAAAGCCTTCAGGCTGAGCAATATATGAGGTGACTTTAGGAGAGTACTCAAGGTACGACTCAACGGTCATCACTTGGTTCATCTTGGCACTGACGAACTTGAAAAGGTTCTTCACTCGAGAGTGTTTGAGCTGACGACGATACATAAGCCCTCACCCGATTTGTTGTTAAACTACAACAAAAATAGCTTATGCAGACTTATGGTGCCAATTATGTACGCTTTTAGGGGAATTATGCAGGCTTATGGTGCAAACTACACAAACGCCAGATGGGTGGAAGCCCCCACCAGCCACATCCCGGCACACACATCGCTCGCTGCGGCTGCTCCCTTCCGGGCCTGACCGGGTTCACAAGTTAGTGTTGCGGGAGGACCAATGGGGGCCTCCATAGATTCTTTGTCTCTAGAGCAGAAGCGAGGATGCTTTGCTGCGAGAACGAGAGCGATTATCCGTGAACGTGGAATACAATGCAAGGGAGCAGCCAGCCTTTTTCGACTGACTGCTGTTTTATTACCCAAAAATGACAATTTAGTGATGGATTACAACAGCTCACCTGAAAAATCAGGCAATTAGATTTCTTCTTCGCTCTCTTGCAACAAGAACTCACCCAGCAAGGCCCCCCCTAGCACCAGCAGCCAAGCCACCAGGATCGGATTCGGCACGTCGAAATAAGGCACCAGCACCAGGGTGGCAAAGCCGACAGCCGGCAGGATCCAGGCCAATCGCGGCACCCAGTCATGAAGCTTGCTCTTCATCATCTCCTGCAAGGCGGCAATCAGGCCGGTGATGCACAGGGCGACCAGCGCCGCATGCTCCATCCCGCCGACCCACAATGGCACCACCAGAAACAGCGGCCACCAGGTGTTGCCATGCACCGGACGCCAGCAACGGCCCACATACCACATTAAAGCCACCGCCAGAATTTGAATCACGGTATAGGACGCCGAACCGGCGAGTTTGCCTTCCCCTTGCAAGGCCATCAGGCCGACATCCATCGCCAGCACAATCGAGATCAGTAAAGCCGCCAGCTGCCAGCCGCCTTTGGGCGAGAAGCTGACTGCAAACACCGGCATCATCATAAACAGGCTGATTGACAGCGCCAGCGGCTGCTCCGGTAACACCATCCCGTATGCGCCGAGCGCCACCAACAGTAACCAGGCGTAGATCCCCCCTTGCGGGAGCAGCCATAAAGCGGGAATAGCCAGTGCTAACGCGGGCAGCTCTCCATGGCTATGCCCTAACGCACTGACCCCCAATACAGTCAGTGCAATACTGACCACAACAAGCAACGCGGCATACAACATCGATGCTCCTCCATGCGTTGACCGATAGCGCACGTAGGAAAATTGCAGAATTTATGCCACTATCGGAATGTTTGTTTGGTTCAGGTTTAAATATGGACGATTTTGCAGGCCAAATCTATAGCCAGGTTCACCAAATTCCCCCAGGAAAAGTGTCGACTTATGGTGACATCGCCAAGTTTGCCGGCTACCCCGGCTATCACCGCCAGGTCGGGCGTTTACTGGCGACGCTGCCGGAAGGCTCAACGCTGCCCTGGCACCGGGTGGTCAATGCTGCAGGAATGATTTCCCAACAAGGGGAGGACTTACATCGCCAGCGACAAAGGCTGCTGGCCGAGGGGATTGAGGTGTCGGAGGCGGGGAAACTGCCGCTGAGACGCTATCGCTGGGACGGGCTGTAACAACCGCGGTCACAGCGACCGCACAAGCTGTGTGCAGGCGCTCAGGTAATATTAGTTCGTTTTCACCAGTCGGATATCCAGCTTGGTGGTCGCCGCAGGGTCGGTCAGCACCGCATTGCGGGTATCGGTAATAAAGTACAGCTTGTCACCCACTTCAATGCGGGCACTGACTGCGTATGTATGATTGGGCTTAATTTCATCTTTCATGAAATCGAGCTGGAATGCGAACGGCACTTGTTGTCCGTCGGCCAGGAACGTTTGCTGGCTGATCACTTCGGCAGGGGCATCCATTTTAGACACATCCGCTAAGGTCACGGTGATCCGTGCATTGGCCGGCAGGGCCACTCTTTCACGATATGCCAACGTGCCTTCCACTGTCCCGATATCTGCGTTTTGCTGCATTAAGTTCGTACACGCAGAAATTACCAATACCACCATTAACGCTGAGAACAGTGTAAAAAGCTTTTTCATTCCTCTCCCCTTTAAACCTAGAGACAAACTGAATATTTTACAGATAGATAACGTCGTGACTTGAATTCATGTCAAACAATCCGTAAAAATCAACAAATAATAACATGGAACTTGGAGCTCCGATGAGCAAAGAACTGAATGAACTTCTCACTCTGTTACACTTAGAGCAGCTTGAGCAAGGGTTATTCCGTGGCCAGAGTGAACATTTGGGTCTACCGCAGGTGTATGGCGGTCAGGTGATTGGTCAATCCCTGTCGGCTGCCAAAGAAACCGTCGACGAACACCGCCAGGTCCACTCTTTTCACAGTTACTTCCTGCGTCCGGGTGATCCGCAAAAGCCGATCATCTACGATGTCGAAAACCTGCGCGACGGCCGAAGCTTCAGTACCCGACGCGTCAAAGCCGTTCAGTACGGCCGCCCGATTTTCTACCTGACGGCTTCCTATCAGGCTGAAGAGCCCGGACTGAACCACCAGTCCACCATGCCGGACGTACCACCGCCGGAATCGCTGCTCTCGGAACAAGCGCTGGTCCACGCCATTGCGGACAAACTGCCGAAACAGGCGGTCGAAACCTTCGGCCGACAACGTCCGATTGAAGTTCGCCCGGTTACCCCCGTCAATCCGCTGGCCCCTAAAGTCGAAGCGCCCAAGCAATACCTGTGGATCAAGGCCAACGGCGCGATGCCCGATGATCCGCGGATCCACCAGTATGTGCTCGCTTACGCGTCTGACTGGGGATTCCTGGTCACTGCCCTGCATCCCCATGGCGTCACCATGATGACCCCGGGCATGAAAGTCGCAACCATCGATCACTCCATGTGGTTCCACCGCCCGTTCCGGATGGACGAATGGCTGCTGTATGCCATCGACAGTCCGTCGGCAAGTGGCTCGCGTGGCCTGGTGCGCGGCGAGATCTATAACCAGCAAGGTGAGTTGGTTGCCTCGGCCGTGCAGGAAGGCCTGATGCGTCAGAGAAAGTAGTCGTCACTGTACAGCAGCGCTGAATTCATGGCTGCTGTACAGTGTTCAGTTCTGTGGCGGGAGTTATACGTGACAGCCGTCACGGGAATGTCATCTGAGTGTCAGGTTTATGACACCTCCGGGACACCTGCGGCTTCTTCGAGCTGATGTAGGTGTTCACCGGCCTGTTGCAGCTGGTACATCTGCCAATAATGGCCTTGCTGCGTCAGCAACTGCGGGTGATTCCCACGCTCGATGATCTGCCCCCGGCTCAGCACCAGAATTTCATCGGCCTCGATGATGGTCGACAGCCGGTGGGCAATCACCACGATACTCATATCCTGACGCAGAATCTGCAGCGCCTGCTGGATCTGATGCTCGGTGCCGGAATCAATATTTGCCGTCGCTTCATCGAGGATCAGGATCTTCGGCCGGGCCACCAGCACCCGGGCCAGCGCCAGCAGTTGCTTCTGACCGGCAGATAAATTGGCTTCGCCGCTGCCCAACCGGGTATCCAGCCCCGCATCATACAGGCGGATTTGCGCCGCCAGTCCGACTTTATCCAGCGCCTGCCAGATGGCGTCATCGCTGACCGGCCGTCCCAGGCTAACGTTTTCCCGCACCGTGTCACTGAGCACGTGCGGATCCTGCTGCACCATGGCAATTCCTTCACGCAATACCGGTTGAGCCAGTGAAGACAGCGGCCGACCGTCCAGCGTCAGCTCTCCCTGCGTCAGCGGATAAAAACCCATCATCAGCGAGGCCAGGGTACTCTTGCCGCTGCCGGTGTGACCGACCAGCGCCAGAAAGCCGCGATGCGGCAGCTCGACATCGATCCCATCCAGGACCGATTGCTGACCGTCATAACTAAACGAGACATCACGACAGGCCAGCCGGCCGGATACCAGCGGTTGGGTATCATCGCCGTAAGCTTGCTGCTTGGCATCGATAAAGCCGAAGATCCGCTCACTGGCGACCATCGCCTGTTGCAACAAGGACAGCTGTTGGGTCAGCTCGATCAGCGGCTCGGTCACCCGGCCCAAATAACTGATGAAAGCATACAGCACCCCAACCCCAATCAGCTCTGTGCCGCTGACCCCGAACAAAGCCACCAGTGACAGCAGGGCCACCCCGGAGAGGAAATCGATCAGGGGTCGCAACAGCAATCCGTTCAGCTTCATGACCCCGATTTGCGAGGCCAGATGACGACGGGTCAGCGCGGAAAACTGCTCGCTGAACGCCTTTTCCTGGCGCATCAGCTGGATCAGGCTCATGCCCTGAATCGACTCGCTCATCGACGCGTTGATATCGGCCAGCAAATCGCGCATGGTCCGGTAGGCATCGGCGCTTTTGCGCTGGTAAATCACCATGATCGCCAGAACCACCGGCAGCAAAACGGCGACCACGGCGGCTAATCGTGGACTCAGCAAACACATCACCACCAGCATCACGGCGATCAGCACTAAGTTTTTCAACACCGAACCAATCACAAACACATAAAAGTCCTTGATCGACTCGGTGTCATTGGTGATCCGCGACACCAGCTTGCCGGTCGGCATATAGTCAAACGCCGACAGCGGCTGGTTAATCATCCGCTCAAACAGCTGCTTGCGGACCCGCTGCACCACGCTGATGGCGATCTGGTTAAACTGTAACGATTGTTTATAGCGAAACCAGGCCGCCGTCACCATCAGGGTCACGTAAGCCAGCGCCAGTCCCGCCACCATCGCCAGCGGGTACTGATCCTTGGCGATGTAGTGATCGATAAAATGCTGGATCAACCAGGGGCCGGAGACATCGGCCAGAGAAGCAACCAGCAACAGCAAAATGGCGTAGCCGAGTTTTTTCTTGTCATGCAGCGCATAGCTGAGCAGCCGCCGCAACACGGCTTTATTGACGGTATGATCGGTCATTGCGCCCCCTCAATCACGCGTTCGAGTTTCTGATATTGATACATTTCGGCATACCAACTGCCGGCGGCCAACAATTGGGCGTGGTTGCCCTGCTCGGCAATCCGGCCATGTTGCAGCACCAGAATGGTATCGGCCTGCTCCATCGCGGTCAGACGGTGGGCAATCACAATCACGGTCTGTTGTTTCTTCCGGCGCAGGTTGGTCAGGATCCGGTGTTCGGTTTTGCCGTCGACGGCAGACAGCGCGTCATCCAGCACCAGAATTTCCGCCCCCAACAACAAAGCCCGAGCAATGGCGATACGCTGCTTCTGCCCACCGGAAAGTGTGATCCCTTTTTCACCGACCAGGGTGTCATACCCGGCCGGGAACTGGCTGATATCTTCATCGATACAAGCCGCACGCGCCGCTTCGCGGATCTCAGCCATCGACGCATCCGGTTTGCCCAGGGCGATGTTATCCGCCACCGAGCGGGAGAACAGGAACGGGCTTTGGCTGACCACAGCAAATCGACTGCGCCACTGGTTCAGATCCGCCTCAATAATACTGACGCCGCCGTAGCAAATACGGCCTTGTGCCAGCTCCTGCTGACGGAGCAGCAGCGACATCAGGGTCGATTTACCGCTGCCGATCGGCCCGGCAAGGCCGAGCAGCATGCCGGGCCGGAGGGTAAAATGAACCTCACTCAACGCCGGATGGCTCTGGCTGCGCCAGCAGAACTGTTGGATGTCAACGGTCAACGACTGGCGCGAGGCTTTCAGCGCCACCTCGCCACTGACGATTTCCGGGGATTCATCAAAAATATGCTGCAGGCGCTCCCAGGCCGCCGAGCCGCGCTCAAGAATGTTAAACAGCCAGGCCATCGCCAGCATCGGCCAGACCATCAGGCCCTGATACAATACAAACGCGGTCAGATCCCCCAGGCTCAGCCGTCCCTGCGACACCATATAACCGCCCCCGGCCACGCTGAGGAAAAACGACATTCCGATGGTGAGTTGGATCACCGGATCAAACTTGGCATCGACTCTTTCCACCGCCAGGTTTTTCTCTCCGACCTGATCCACCACCGCAGCGAAATCCGCCTGCTGGCGCTGCTCTAACCCGAACGCCCGGATCATCCGCACGCCATTGAGGGATTCCTGAGTCTTTTCGGTCAGATCCGAAAAAGCGGCCTGAGATTTGGAAAAACAGGTATGAAGCTGGCGGCCAAACCGGAAGACCGCCAACGCCATCAGCGGCATCGGCAACAGGGCCAGCAGTGTCAGCTCCCAGCTCAGCGTGGTAGTCATCACCAGCAGGACGGCGATCCCGGTGATCAACGAGTCTGCTGCGGTGAGCACGCCTTCCCCGGCTGTCATCACCACCGCGTTGACATCATTGGTCGAGCGCGCCATCAGATCGCCGGTTTTATAACGCTCAAAGAAAATCGGCGGATGAGATGAAAAGTGACGATACAGGCGATTGCGCAGCACCGTTCCGAGTTCGGCAGCGGCGCCAAACAACCAGACCCGCCAGATAATGCGCAGCAGATAAACGCCAAACCACAAGCCGGCCAGACCGGCCAGCCAAGCCAGCATCTGCGGCAATTGCATCGTCCCGGCGACCACGCCATCAACGATCCAGCCGATTGCCCGCGGCGGCAACAATTCAAATAACGAAACCAGAACCAAGATAGCAATCGCCCCGCCGTAACGGCGCCACTGCTGGCGAAAATACCATCTCAGCTGCCAGAAAATCTGCATAATCCCTCCACAGAAACAGGCATGCCATCATTTAATTTATGATGAATCAAAGTGAGTCAGAGCAACAAATGCTCTGCGGATAAAACGGAAGGTGTGAAACCGTATCCTGACAAGAAGATAACCGGCGCGCGAGCCGACAAGGTCACGGAACCGATTCGAAACGGGGCAATCCCCGCTGCTCCCCGATTGGAACAGATGGGGTTATTATCTGAAAAGTAGACAGATAATCAAAGATGTAGCGAACCAAAGCCGGGAATACGAAGAAATCCTCGGCACCATTTTATAAATCCTAATGAATATGCTTTTTTATACAGTACTTTAGAGGGGTAAAGCAGTTGTATATTTCAGGGATTCCATGGCAAATGTCGAGGTCACATTGGTCAGCCCTTCAATGCTGTTAACCAGTTTTTTGTAAAACAAGTCAAACGCCGTCATGTCCGCCACCTGCACCTTCATCATGTAATCGTATTCACCGGCCATCCGGTAAAACTCCATGACTTCCGGAAAATCAACCACGGTGTCGGCAAAAGCGTGATACCACTCTTTGGAATGGTCGCTGGTTTTGATTTGGACAAACGCGGTAAAGGTCAGTCCTAATTTCACCGGATCCAGCAATGCCACCCGCTGGCGCAGGATCCCGCTCTCTTCCAGCCGCTTGAGCCGCTTCCAGCACGGGGTGGTCGTCAGGTTCACGGCTTCGGCCAGCTCCGCCAGTGAAACCGTCGCATCCTGCTGCAATCGGCGCAAGAGTGCCCGGTCGGTCTGATCCAGATGATACATTTCTATAAAACTCAACATTAGTAGAAAATATTTCTCTATTTTAGTGATTCCAGAGCAAATTAAGCAAAGCTTTTTCTGTGCATTCGATTAATATGTTCCCTATCGATAATGAATATCCGGCGCCCGTTTCACGCAGCCGAAATCAGAAGGTCTCCCCCATGTGCCATGATCAACAATGGATCAACCATGCTATCCGTACCATCGAAGCGGATTATCAGCGCTCAGCCGATACCCATTTGATCAAGCTGGATCTGCCGAGCCTGGACGGCATTGACATCTACCTCAAAGATGAAAGCACCCACCCGACCGGCAGCCTCAAGCACCGTCTGGCCCGCTCGCTATTTCTGTATGCCCTGTGTAACGGCTGGATTGGTAAAGATACCCCGATCATTGAGTCATCTTCCGGCAGCACGGCGGTTTCTGAAGCCTACTTTGCCCGGATGCTGGGCCTGCCGTTCATTGCCGTGGTGCCGCGCAAAACGGCGCGCAAAAAAATCGAACAGATCGAGTTCTACGGCGGCCGGGCCCACTTCGTCGACAGCCCGAGCGCAATCTATGATGAGTCCCGTCGACTGGCGAAAGAGCTGGGCGGCCACTACATGGATCAGTTCACCTACGCCGAGCGCGCCACCGACTGGCGCGGCAACAACAATATTGCCAACAGCATTTTCGAGCAGATGAAGCTGGAAGCCCATCCGATCCCAACCTGGATTGTCATGAGCCCGGGCACCGGCGGCACCTCTGCCACCATCGGCCGCTATATCCGCCATCAGATGCATGCCACCAGCTTGTGCGTGGTCGATCCGGAAAACTCTGTGTTCCATGACTACTACAAGTCGCGGGATCTCAGCCTGATCAGCCCGGCCTGCAGCCGGATTGAAGGCATTGGCCGACCACGGGTCGAACCAAGCTTTATTCCCGATGTGGTCGATGACATGCGCACCATCCCGGATGCTGCCAGTATCGCCACTGTGCACTGGCTGGAAAAACTGCTCGGCCGTAAAGCCGGGGCGTCAACCGGCACCAACCTGTACGGCGTATTGCAGTTGGCCAGTGAAATGAAAGCCCGCGGCGAAACCGGCTCGATTGTCACCCTGCTGTGCGACAGCGGTGAGCGCTACCTCGATACCTATTTTGATGCCCAGTGGGTGCGCGAGAACATCGGCGATATCACGCCTTATCTCAGCCAGCTCGAAGCCTTTGAGCAAACCGGCACCTTGTAAACATCCCCGGTTTCTTCTCGACCACACCGACCTGCAGGGCCACCGGTTCACGGTGGCCCTGCATTGTTTTGTCAGCCTTTCTTCTCCTGCCATACCCATGTGAACCAATAGATGGCCTACTTTTTCATGAGAAAAAATAACCAAATGCAAGGCGGGGATTGCCGTAACTAGTGGCTCTAATTACAAAATCCCCAACACAGCAGTTGGGAATTTTAGCCATGAAAAATGATCAGATATTGATTCAGATTGGTATCACTCTGCGGTAGCATTGCCCTGCCGGCGGAGAACCTGCTGCCGGTATCAATGATTTATGCCACCGACTGTTTTTCGGTAATACCCGTGCGGGTATGCGGCAACAACACAGGAAATACAACAATGCGTAAAGCCGTAGTGGTTTTTAGTGGCGGCCAGGACTCCACCACCTGCCTGATCCAGGCCATGGCCCAGTTTGATGAAGTCCACTGTCTCACCTTCGATTATGGTCAGCGACACAAGCTGGAAATTGAAGTGGCCGAATCCATTTGCCGCGAACTGGGCGTCGCCGCCCATAAAGTCATGGATGTCGGTCTGCTCAATGAGCTGGCGATCAGTTCCCTGACCCGCGACAACATTCCCGTTTCCCATGAGCTGCAGGACAACGGCCTGCCGAACTCTTTTGTCCCGGGCCGCAACATTCTGTTTCTGACCCTGGCGGGCATTTATGCCTACCAGATCGGGGCTGATACCGTGATCACCGGCGTGTGTGAAACGGATTTCTCCGGCTACCCGGACTGCCGGGATGAATTCGTCAAGTCCCTGAACCAATCGCTGGTGCTGGGGATGGATCGCCCGCTCGACATCGCCACCCCGCTGATGTGGCTCAACAAAGCCGAAACCTGGGCGCTGGCCGATCAATGCGGCAAGCTGGACTTTGTTCGGGAGAAAACCCTAACTTGCTATAACGGCGTGATTGGTGACGGCTGCGGTGACTGTCCGTCGTGCGATTTGCGCCGCGCCGGCCTTGAAGATTACCTCAACAATCAAACTGAGATCATGGCCGCACTGGTTACCAAACAACAGCAAGCGAAGGCCTGAATATCCGGCCGTCGGATGATGCAGAAGCTATCGCGAAAGCCAAAAAAAACCGAAGCCTGGGCTTCGGTTTTTTGTTTTCTCTTCCAGCGGTTTCGCTTAATCGCGATACAGCTTGAAATCGTCCTGGCAGGCAACCAGTTGCTCACGGGTCATCATAAACACCCCGTGGCCGCCGTTTTCAAACTCGATCCAGGTGAATGGAATATGCGGATATTGCTCTTCCATATGGACCATGGAGTTGCCGACTTCGCAGATCAGCACGCCGTTTTCTTTCAGGTAATCCGGCGCGTTGGCCAGGATCCGGCGAACCAGTTTCAGGCCGTCGGTGCCCGCTGCCAGGCCCAGCTCCGGCTCATGGCGGAACTCATCTGGCAGGCTGTTCATATCTTCCTGATCCACATACGGTGGATTGGTGACAATCAGGTCATATTGATCTTTCGGCACATCACGCAGCAGATCCGAGCGCAGCGGGATCACCTGCTGCTCCAGACCGTGGTCGTGGATATTCTGCTCAGCCACGGCCAAGGCGTCGGTCGAGATATCGACGATATCCACTTCCGCTTCCGGGAACGCATGGGCGCAGGCAATACCGATACAGCCAGAGCCGGTGCACAGATCCATGATCCGGGTCGGTGGCTCGGCCAGGAACGGTTCGAACCCGTTTTCGATCAATTCCCCGATTGGCGAGCGCGGCACCAACACCCGCTCATCGACGAAAAATTCCATGCCGCAGAACCACGCCTTATTGGTCAGGTACGCGACCGGCGTCCGCTCATTGATCCGGCGGATCACCCGCTCAACAATGCGCAGGCGCTCGCTGCTGGTCAGGCGCGAAAAACGCACTTCTGACGGAATATCTAACGGCAGATACAAAGTCGGCAGCACCAGCTGCACCGCTTCATCCCACGCGTTATCGGTCCCGTGACCATAAAAAAGACCGGCAGCATTGAAACGGCTGACCGTCCAACGTAGCATGTCCTGCAATGTGTGAAGTTCGTTGACGGCTTCGTCGACAAAAATCTTATCCAAAATAGCCTCCGAATGACGCTACAATACCGCTATAGAGTTGTTGGAAATTCATTATGAGTAAAAAAGATCTGACCCTGGAAGATGACCTGGCACTCTTTCAGGATGCGGTAAAAGGCGTAAAAAAGTTGTCGCATGATACCATAATCGCGCCGCGCCGACAGAGCACGAAGGCTAATCGTCCCAAAGTGTCAGAAAAAGAATCCCTGAACCACGAGTTTTACTTTTCCGACGAGTTCGAACCCCACCTGGATGAGCACGGACCAACCCAGTACGCCCGGACCGGGGTGTCGAAATATGAAGTGAAAAAACTGCGCCGTGGCGTGTACGTCCCGGATATGTATCTGGATATGCACGGGATGACCCAGCGGGAAGCCAAACGCGAGTTGGCAGCGATGATCGCGGCTTGTATCAAAGAAAATGTTGCCTGTGCCTGTGTGATGCACGGGATCGGCAAACACATCCTGAAACAAAAAGCGCCGCAATGGCTGGCCCAGCATCCGGATGTGATGGCATTTCACCAGGCACCGCTGGAATTTGGCGGCGACGGTGCCCTGCTGGTGTTAATTGAGATTCCTGAGCGCTAATGTGGCGTTGCCGAAGAGGCGATCCCCGCACGCATGCAGTTCGCCTCCTTTGCTTTTACCTTTATACTTTCACTGCCAACAGCTACAGCTACAGCTACAGCGGCTATAGCGCCGGTCCCAGAATTAGTAGACGTATTTCGCCAACGCGCCGACGTTGATCACCCGGCCATCGACAATCAGGGTCACTTCCCCGCTGTCACAAATCTGCATCCGGGTTTTGACTGCCCCTTCACTGTAATAGTGCTCACAGTTACCATTACGGGCACTGTCAATCCGGGAGAAAATCGTGACGCCTCCCGCTCCGAACAAGCTTGGCGGAACCGCAAAAGTCAGCGTACTGCCCGATGCCGAAATATGCATTTCTTCACGCATCCCGTTCGCCCACTTGATGGCGCCATTGGCATTAATCTGAGGTGATCTTGGCCCCTGCACGCAACCGGCCAGCAGCACAGTCCCGAGTAGTGCGAGTATTATTCCTTTCATAACAATAACTTTATCAATTCTTGTTCGGTAAATAAGGGTGGCATTCAACCACGCGGCAACTCCGCAGCAACATCAGCGACATACTGTTCGCTATGCCAGCGTCCGCTGCTCTGGTTATATCGGCAGCCTGCCGGGCTTCCTTAACCCCGGATCACGTTTTTTTACAATTTATCCTTCCGGATTGGCCTGCCACAAAAACTCCGCCGCTTCCGTATCCGGCTGATAATCAATCGCCGCAATCGCGGAAGTCCGGAACATCGGTGACGGCAAACCCGGCACCAGCTCAGAGGCCAGATAACCGACCAGGGGTAAATGCGACACAATCAGCACAGTTTCTGGCCGCTCGATCGCAATCATCGCTTTCAGGTAAGTCGCGACATCTTCCGCACCGCCATATGGGGTGATTTCCTCGACCGTCATCAGTTTTTCCGGGGTTGGCAGGTGTTGCGCCATCGCCTGCCAGGTCTGCTGCGCCCGCAGGTACGGACTCACCCAAACCAGATCCAACCCGCCAGACAGCTGGCTGGCCAGTTGCAGCGCCATTTGCTCAGAATGCTGCTGACCGTGTCCGGTTAACGGTCGTTCCGCATCCGTCGGAGCAAACGTCTGCGCTTCACCATGACGCATAATATAAATTCGCATATCGCCTATCCAGTCCCGTTTACGCTCTACCCATCCAGACCGCTGCTATTGCGGTCTCTTACGCAAAAGCTGTTCTTGGTTCACTAAAACGCTTTTTAAATTGCGAAGCACTTATTTTTCACAAAGCATTTATTGATACGTCAAAGCAGCCACTTTGGCACAAAAGATGCCACACAAACGCAGCAACTAATCGCTGCCCATTGGCGCGGGGGTAAACCGGATCACATTCACAGTTAATCGTGCCGCTATGCTAGCAAGTCCTATCGGTGCTGGATAGCCATACTGCTGTTTCAGTTGCCGAAGCGTGACCGACCAGACGACCTGCCCCAAAGATGGGGTCCCGGCCCGGTCAAATCTCCCGCCGTCGGCAGCTGGCTCGTCCCTGCGGACTGATTTGCCAGCCTCGGTAATGGGCGTCATAATTAGCTTAATTTACAAAAAAATAGGCGCTCCTCGTGCATATCAGCCCCAACGATCTCAAGCAGTACCGCTACCTGACTCTCGATAACCAGCTCAAGGTGCTTCTGGTACATGATGCGGACGCTCCCCGCTCCGCTGCCGCGTTGTCTGTCAACGTCGGGCACTTTGATGATCCGGTTGACCGTCAGGGCATGGCCCATTTTCTCGAGCACATGCTGTTTCTGGGCACAGAAAAATATCCCAAGGTCGGCGAGTTCCAGACCTTCATCAACCGCAGCGGCGGCAGCAACAACGCCTGGACCGGGACCGAGAATACGACCTACTTTTTTGAAGTCACCCCGCCGACCTTTGAAGAAGGTCTGGATCGCTTCGGCCAGTTTTTTACCGCCCCGCTGTTCAACGCCGAAGCGCTGGACAAAGAGCGCCAGGCCGTTGATTCCGAATACAAACTAAAAATCAAAGACGATGTCCGCCGCTTGTATCAGGTGCATAAGGAAACCATCAATCCGGCCCACCCGTTTGCCAAATTTTCCGTCGGCGATCTCAGCACCCTGGAAGATCGCGAAGGCCGCTCGATCCGCGATGAGCTGCTCAATTTTTACCGCACCCATTACTCCGCCGAGCTGATGTGCCTGGTCCTGCTGGGGCCGCAATCACTGGATCAGCTTGAAGGCTATGCCCGGACCTATTTTCACCAGGTGCCGAATACCGGCGTGGCCAAACCGGCCATTGAAGAGCCGCTGCTGACCGCCCATGAAAGCGGCAAACTCATTACCATTGAACCGATCAAGGAAGTGCGCAAGCTCACCCTGTCGTTCACCATGCCCTCGGTTGAGCACTATTACCGGCAAAAACCCCTGTCCTATATTGCCCACCTGCTGGGGAACGAAGGCAGCGGCAGCCTGATGTCGGTGCTGAAAAGCCGTGGCCTAATCAATACGCTGGCCGCCGGAGGGGGGGTCAGCGGCAGTAACTTCCGTGAATTTACCGTCAGCCTCAATCTGACCCCGAAAGGGCTGGAGCAGCTCGACGAGATTGTCGCGACCGTGTTCCAGACGATTGCGCTGATCAAGCGCGAAGGGCTGGATGCCTGGCGCTACGAAGAAAAGCGCTCGGTGCTGGAAATGGCGTTTCGCTACCAGGAAAAAAGCCGCCCGCTCGATACCGTCAGCTATCTGGTCATGAACCTATTCCACTATGCACCGGAAGATGTAATTTACGGCGACTACATGATGGCCGGCTACGACGAGCCGCTGATCCGCAAGTTGCTCAACTATTTCACCCCGGACAACATGCGCCTGGTGCTGGTCGCCCAGGGGCAGGAATATAACCGGGTTGCCCAGTGGTACCACACGCCGTACGCCGTCAAACCCTTCAGCGACGCGCAACTCCGCCGCTGGCAGCAACCGGGCGATGAGCCGGCGCTGAAGCTGCCCGAGCGCAACCCGTACCTCTGCGAGCAACTCGATCCACTCCCGCTGACGCCGCAAGCCGAGCTACCGCCGCAATTGATCCAGGATTTGCCCGGTTTCCGCCTGTGGTATAAACAGGAGCATGAATTCCGGGTGCCCAAGGGCGTGGTCTATGTGGCGATCGACAGCCCGCATGCCGTCAGCTCACCGCGCAATATCGTCAAAACCCGGGTGTGCGTCGAAATGCTGCTCGAAGCGATCAACGAATCTGCCTATCCGGCAGAAATTGCCGGCATGTCCTATAACCTGTATGCCCACCAGGGCGGGGTCACCCTGCAACTGTCCGGGTTCAGCGAGAAACAGCCGCTGCTGATGCAACTGCTGCTGGATCGCTTTGCCAATCGTACTTTCGATCCGGATCGCTTTGACAACATCAAGGCCCAGATGCTGCGTAACTGGCGCAATGCAGCCGAAGACAAACCGATCTCCCAGCTGTTTAACCAGCTGACCGGCCTGTTGCAGCCAAACAACCCGCCGTTTCCGGTCCTCCTGGAAGCGCTCGAATCCCTGAGCGTGGACGAGCTGCCCGAGTTTGTTGATGCCATGTTTGCCGAGTTGCACATCGACACCTTCGTCTACGGCAACTGGCGTCAGGAGGACGCTCTGGCGCTGGCTGAAATTCTCAAAGACGCCTTCCGGGTCACGGATCAACTGTACGGGGAATCCCAGCGGCCACTGGTTCACCTGGGCAAATCCGGTACGCTGCGTCACGAAGTGAATTGTAATCATGCCGACTCGGCCATCTTGATGTATTACCAGTCACGCAAACCGACACCACGTAAAATTGCCATCTATACCCTGGCCAACCATTTGATGTCGTCCACCTTCTTCCATGAATTACGGACCCGGCAGCAACTGGGGTATATGGTCGGAACAGCCAACCTGCCGCTGAACCGCCATCCGGGGCTGATCCTCTATATCCAGTCTCCGGTCGCCTCGCCGGCGCAGCTCTCCGAAGCCATTGATGAATTCACCAATGCCTTTGCCCTGGTGCTGCTGGAGCTTAACGAAGCCCAGTGGCAGGCCAGCAAACAGGGGCTGTTGGCGCAAATCACCGAGCCGGACACCAACCTGCGTGCCCGGGCCCAGCGTTTCTGGGTCAGCATCGGCAACAAGGATGAGCAGTTTAACCAGCGCCAGAAAGTCGCCGAAGCGCTGCGCGATCTGACCCGGGCTGATATGGTGCGCTTTGTGGTCGATATCATCAAACCGCGCACCGCCAACCGGCTGATCATGCACTGCCAGGGCCAGGCGCACAGCAACTTAGATCCGCTGATGATCGGCGAGCCGCTTGCATCGGTCAGTGAGTTCCAGAAAAAAGCCCGCTGAGCGGGCTGAATCCCCGTCTGACACATGCTTTGGACCACGTTGAGCAATCACAATCATCCGGCACACGTTCTATGAGGGAGTGCCACGGCTTCAATCCAAGAAAAGGCCTTTTGTGCGAAAACAAGATAAGAAAACAGACAACCAGCTCAGAGCCGTACTGACCAATGTATGCGACGCCGCTCTGAACACCTGCGACGGCTTTCTGTGGCTGACCCATGTGGTGAACTACGCCAATTTTCCGGACAGCTTAAAAATCGTGTGCGTGTTCGAGACCAATGCGCAGCTCGCCAACTTCACATCGGGTACACATCAGGCGCAGCTGAATACGCTCATTCAGAACCAACTCGGTTCGATGGGGATCCGCCTCAAGTCGATCGCCCGGCATGTCATTTATGACAGTGAAGAGAATTGCGACCGGCAGCACCAGGGCAACTGGGCCAAACGACTTCAGTAACACACGCAAGGTTGGAGAAAACCCCTGGCCTTCAGCACTGTCCAGAACATAAAAAAACGGCCTGCATGTGCAGGCCGTTTGATTGAGGTTACTGAAGGACAAAAGCCTTCATCATCAAAACGTTAGTCATAGAAACGCTGGTTTTCGCTAGCCATGGCGACCAGCTTGTCGCACGGCTTGAAGCGCTGACCATATTTATTGGTGTATTCATTGAGTAGCTCGACCACCCGGGCTGCGCCGAGCTGATCCATGTAGCGGAACGGACCGCCCAGGAACGGCGGGAACCCGATGCCGAAAATCGCTCCGATATCGCCGTCGCGTGGTGAGCGGATCACCCCTTCGTCAAGACAGCGGGCAGCTTCATTGAGCATCATCAGCGTACAGCGCATCGCGATCGTCTTCGCGTCGGCTTTTTTCTCCGGCTGCACATTCAGCAGTTTATACACGCTCTTATCGACCGACTTCTTCTTGCTGTTATACAGGTAGAAGCCCTTGCCGCTCTTGCGCCCTTTGCGGCCATCGTTAAGCAGCGTCTCAAACACGTCCGGCCCCTGGAAACGGTCGCCCAGCTCATTGACCAGGATCGGCATAATTTTCGCGC
The DNA here is from genome assembly GCF_025398175.1 of Photobacterium sp. TY1-4. Lineage (NCBI taxonomy): Bacteria > Pseudomonadati > Pseudomonadota > Gammaproteobacteria > Vibrionales > Vibrionaceae > Photobacterium > Photobacterium sp. TY1-4. Next base: position 850,458 of record NZ_CP099734.1, on the reverse strand, counting down.
CGATATCCACACCGACTTCATCCAGCAGGGTGATCGGGCCGACCGGGAAGCCGAAGTCGAGCAGCGCTGTATCCAGGTGTTCAATCGGCTCACCGCCCAACAGCACATTGGCCGCTTCATTCATATAAGGCGCCAGGATCCGGTTGACGTAGAACCCGGCTTTATCGCCGACCACAATCGGAGTCTTGCCCTGCTTCTTCGCCAGCGCAACGACAGTCGCCACTGTCTCCGGCGAAGTCCCGGCATGGGGGATCACTTCCACCAGCGGCATTTTCTCGACCGGGCTGAAGTAATGCAACCCAACCACCTGCGCCGGACGCTCAGCCGCTTCTGCGATCTGATGGATCGGCAATGAGGACGTATTGGTGGCAAAAATGGTCTCCGGTTTGGCGTGCTGCTCAATCTCACGCACCATCTGGTGCTTGAGGTTCAGATCTTCAAACACCGCTTCGACCACCACATCAACCTGGTTAAAACCGGTGTGATCCGTGCCGCCGGTGATCGACAGCATCTGCTTTTGCAAATCCGCCTTGCTGATGATGCGGCGTTTGCGCTTTTTATCCAGCAGCTTGTAATTGTAAGCCATGGCATTGAGCAGGCCGTCGTTGGCAATATCCTTGATCCGCACCGGATAGCCGGCCTTCACCGCCGTCACATGGCTGATCCCGCCGCCCATCAGGCCGCCGCCCAGCACGCCGACGCGGCTGATAGTCCCCGGCTCAGCCTCGGAACCGGTCTCTTTTTTCATCGCCGTGGTGGCAAAAAAGATGCTGCGCAGGGCCGCCGATTCCGGCGACATCACCAGCTCGCCGAAGCGCTTGGCTTCCAGGCGTAGGCCTTTGTCCAGTCCCGATTGCAGGCCGTACTTGATCACTTCCAGAATGGCATCGGCCGCCGGATAATTGCCGCGGGTCTTCTGGCGGGTTTTCTTCGCCGCCTGATCAAACACCAGCGAGCGGCCCAGCGCATTGCCGCCCAGCGCCCACTCCTGGAAGGTATGCTTGCGTTTCGGTTTCGGCTTCAGCGCTTGCTTTTCAGCAATGTCGAGCAAAATGCTCAGCGGCACGGATTCATCCACCACGCCGAGCTTTTTCGCTTTCTTGGCGCGCAGCTGCTTGCCGGTCAGGATCATATCCAACGCATTGGCGACGCCAATCAAACGCGGCAGGCGTTGAGTACCGCCCGAGCCCGGCAACAGGCCCAACAGGACTTCTGGCAAGCCCAGACGGGTCTTGTCATCATCTGAGCACACCCGGCTGTGACAGGCCAACGCCAGCTCCAGACCACCGCCCAGACACGGGCCGTGGATTGCCGCAACTACGTGAAACGGCAGCGACTCCAGGGCGTCAAACAGCTCCTGTCCTTGGGTGGCCAGCTGCTCAGCTTCTTCGGCCGTGGTACAGGCGTCCAGCATGCGAATATCGGCCCCGGCAATAAAGTTATCCGGCTTGCCTGAATAGACCACCAGGCCCTTGACGTCGGTCTTGGTTTTCAGCTCAGCCAGCACTTCGGAGACCTGCTCAACAAAGGCGGACTGCAGCGTATTCATTTTCTCTTCCGGCACATCGACCTTCAGCCAGGCCACGCCGTTGTCAGCATAAGATAAAGAAAATGCGGATGCGTGTTCGGTCATTATTCTGCCTCCAGGATCATTGCAGCGCCCAGGCCCCCTGCGGCACAAGCGGTGTTCAGCGCAAAACCGCCACCACGGCGTTGCAGCTCACGTAAGGTTTGGGTGATCATGCGCGCGCCGGTGGCCGCAAACGGGTGACCATAGGCAATCGAGCCACCGAGGACATTGAACTTGTCCATATCAATCTCACCGATGGCCTGGCTGCGGCCCAGCTTTTCTTCAGCAAATTTCTTCGAGCCGAACATCTTCACGTTGGCCAGGGTCTGCGCCGCAAAGGCTTCGTGCATATCGATCAGGGTCAGATCCGACAGGCTCAGGCCCGCGCGATCCAGCGCCAGCGGCGTGGCGTACGATGGTCCCATCAGCATGTCCTGCTCGACGCCAATCGCAGCAAACGCATAAGAGCGAATGTAACCGAGCGGCTTGAGGCCCAGCTCTTTGGCCCGGCCTTCGCGCATCAGCAGAATCACCGCTGCGCCGTCGGTCAGCGGGGTGGCGTTCGCGGCCGTCACGGAGCCGAACTTGCGGTCAAACGCCGGACGCAACTTGGCATAGGATTCCAGGCTGGAGTCTTCCCGAATATTGTTGTCTTTGTCGATCCACTGGCGGTACGGCTCCGGGAATGCGGTGATCACTTCATCGCGGATCAGGCCGTCGTTCCAGGCTTGGGCTGCCAGGGTGTGCGAGCGGTGTGCCAGCGCGTCCTGCTCCTGACGGGTGATGCCGTGGGTCTTGGCCATTTGCTCGGCCGTTTGTCCCATGCTCAGGCCCGTCGAGTATTCCGCAACCGCAGGTGGTACCGGCATCAGATCTTTCATGCTCAGCTTGCTGAGCAACTTGAGGCGCTTGCCCATGGTTTTCGCTTTGCTCAGCGCCAGCAACGTCGCTGCCAGCTGCTTGGACACCCCAATCGGCAAGACGGAAGAGGAATCTGCCCCCCCGGCAATCCCGATATCAATCGTCCCGGAGATGATGCTTTCCGCGACGTTGGCGGCCGCCTGAAAACTGGTAGCACAGGCCCGGGTCACGCTGTAGGCATCGGTGCCGATATTCATCCCGGTGCCCAGCACGATTTCCCGGGCAATGTTCGGCGCTTCCGGCATTTGCACCACCTGGCCAAAGACCACCTGCTCAATCAGTTTCGGGTCAAAATCCATTTGTTGCAGCATTTCATTGACGACCATTTTCCCCATATCCAGGGCTGGGACGCCATTAAAAGCCGTGGCCTGGCGGGCGAACGGGGTCCGTAATCCGCTGACAACGGCGATGCGCTCACCCTGACGTATGGTGAGATTCTGGAGACGTGTCATCGCTACTCCTTTTGATGATTTCAGGGGCACCCAAGGTGCATATACTAGAGGTCAGACCACAATGATTGTAATCAAGTTGTTATTAATTTCAAACAATCGTTTTAGGTTTTGTGGTCAAGGCAGGAATTCGGCAGCAGATAAAAAAAAACCATACCGGTGTGGTATGGTTATCAATAGTCGGAAATTCATCCGGCTAAGGTATAAGTCAATTAACGTAAAGCCAATTGCAAATCAGGCAAAACCTGATAGGAGAAAGTAAAGTCAGCCTTCAAAAGGAAGTTGTCATCTTGCTCAACAGACAGTAATCATCAACTTCAGACCCAGACAAAAGCCGGAACTGTAATCCATGCTTACTCTCAGATGACGTGAACTACTATAACTTTCCTGTGTCGATACAATTTGAACCAGATCAATTTTAGGGCTGATAATCGGATGATTCCTGATCACACGTATCACGAGAAGAACCATGCACACCCGTGACATTTTTGGATAGGCATACCTATGATGAAGCAATTTTTCCGAAAGAAAAAAGCGGATGCCTCGGTCTCTGTAGACATGAATAAACAAAGACGCTATGAAGCCCTGGTCAGAGCCTGGCATCGGGACTTATATCGCTACGCCTACTGGTTGTGCCATGATCCCCACATCGCGGAAGATCTGGTGCAGGAGACCTGTTTGCGCGCCTGGCGATCACTCGACAGCCTGCACGATGATAAAGCCGCGAAGTCCTGGCTGATCACGATTTTGCGCCGTGAAAACGCCAGACGATTCGAACGCAAACAACTGGACTTGGTTGATATTGATGATTACGCCATCGCAGACACCAAGCATCAGGGGGGCGACCTCGATGCCGAGCAACAACTCCTGCACCGGGAGATCATGAAGCTGGCACCCGAGTACCGCGAGCCATTGGTGCTGCAGGTGATGGCGGGATTCAGCGGCGATGAGATCGCCGAGATCCTCGACCTCAATCGCAACACCGTGATGACGCGCTTGTTTCGCGCCAGGAACCAGTTAAAAGAGCAAATTGAAAAATTATCCGAACGGAGGGGTCAACACAATGGACGATCTTGAATTCCGTCGTCGTCTCCTGGCCGATCCGAATGACAACAGCCAGGAAATGCTTGCAGCCAAGAATGCTTCGCCAGCCAATCGCCAACTTGCGGATGAATTGCTGCAGTTAGATGCCAAACTCGACCAACTCCTTAAAGTCGATGTCCCGGACGATCTGGCCGATCGGATCCTGTTCCACCAGTCCGGCCAACCGGAAAATAACCGCAGCAAGATACGCTTTCATTTAGCGATTGCCGCCTCGATTGCCTTTGTGTTTGGTTTGTTTCTCGGCCAGTTTCATCAGCAATGGTTACCGGGCAGTGCCCAGGGCGCCGATGTCATCGCCCAAATTGCACTGGAGCATATCTACAATGAGGCCCCGTTTGTCGACCATGTCGACGAATCCGTGTCCCTGCAACAGGTCAATGCTAAACTCACCCCGTTTGGCGCTGAGCTGACCGAGCTCGGGGCGCATGTCTATTATGTCAATCACTGCGGTTTCGGCGGTAAAAATGCCCTGCATATGGTCATGGCCGGCCAAGGGGGCAAAGTGACGGTGTTTGTCGTGCCGGAAAAAAGCCCGGCGGTCTCTGCGTTTAACGACAACCAATTGCAAGGGGTCGTGATGCCCCTTCAAGAAACCAGCCTGATCGTGGTCGGCAGCAAAGGACAAGACGTGATGCCGATTGCCAAACGGTTAAAAACTGACCTACAGCAAAAAATCTAACAAATTCGGTAACATTTTGGGCGAAAACCGGCGACGATCGCTGCCGGTTTTCGTCATATCCAAACAAGTCCTTATAGATCAACTGGTTAATTCTAAGCCTTTCTCATTCTATTCGCTTCCGGGGGCATTTCCGCATGCATAATGCCTTGGATGTGCCTGAATTTTATCTGATTCTTAAACTGGTCTGATTTGCTCCCTCAAGCTGCCCCCCTACAATCTCGCGCCTCTGCCGTTCGCAGCAGAAAATAACGATAATATGTTTGGAAAAACAACAAATATGAATAAGAAGCGTCTGTTTACAAAATCAGTCGTGGCCATGGCGGTTGCCGTGTCCTCACAACAAGCCCTGGCAGCGGGCTTCCAGCTTAACGCCCAATCCGCCACCGGCTTGGGCCGCGCCTTTGCCGGTGATGCGGTGATTGCCGACAATGCATCTGCGATGGCAAGAAATGCCGCGGCCATGTCGCTGTTTGATGCGCCGGCCCTGTCGCTGGGTATCAACGCCATTGATACGGATATTGAAGTCAAAAATACCACCTACAGCAAAGTACTGCCGCTGGGCGACTCGCAAGTGGGTGACACGTCCTACGCGCCAAATATCTACTACATCCACCCAATCAATGATAAGTGGACTGTCGGTACCGGCCTGTACTCAAATTTCGGCACCAAAACCGAGTTTGATGACAACTTTGCCGGGAACGAGTTTGGCGGCTTAACCGATGTGAAAAGCATCAACCTGGCGCTGAGCACGTCTTACCGCATCAACCAAGCCTGGAGCGTGGGTGCCGGTCTGGATGTGATCTACGGTGAAGGTAAGCTCCAGCGCACCAACAAAAAACTGGAAGCCGGTATCGCCCAGAAAATTGGGGTTCAGGGACCCCTGCTGGACATTGATGCAGATGGTTTCGCGCTGGGTTGGAACGTCGGTACGGTTTATGAGTACAACGACGACAACCGCTTCGGCCTGTCCTACCGCTACAGCCCGGACCTGAAAGCGAAAGGCGACATGCAATACCAACTGGGTGGCGGCGATATCAGTCATGAGAAACTGATCATGCCACTGCCGGATATGGCGGAGTTCTCTGGTTTCCACCAGCTGAACGAGCTATTTGCCGTGCACTACAGCGTTCAGTGGATCAACTGGAGCGAGTTCAGCCAGCTGGAAACCACCGGCAATAAAGTCCTGAACCGCTATGAGTGGCAAGACGGCTGGCACTACGCGCTGGGCGGCACTTACACCATGAACAAAGACTGGACGCTACGCGCCGGTTACATGTACGACACCAGTGCTCAGGATCAGCTGACGTCAATTTCAGTACCGGATTCAGATCGTCAGTGGCTCTCCGGCGGCTTTACCTACCACCTGGACGCCAAGTCAAACATTGATGTCGGGGTCACCTACCTGATGGGTAAAGATGTGGAAGCAGTTGAAACCAACGGCATCACCTCGGTGAATGCAACAACCCGTGCCAATGCCTTGCTGTACGGCGTTCAGTACAGCCGTTCGTTCTAATTCAGCGAACAAAAGCATAACAACAATACCAGGGGAGCATGATGCTCCCCTTTTTATTGCTGTTATAAGCTCATGAAACATAAAGCTAACTTTTACCCACCAACCACAACAAGATCCATTTCAGTGAACAGTGCGTCGCTGAAACCCGCCAAAAACAACACAGCTGTTCGCCGAGATCACATCCGACCAGATTAAAACGCCTGTTTTATACCAGATATAAAACCATCAATTAATTAACTTTCAGATATAACAACTAAAACAGTGTGATTTCACAAGAAAAATTTAAAGCAATCACTCTAGACCGTATGATTGACGGCATCAAATTTCAGCGAACATTCAGACTGATGAACAAGAATAAAATCACACTTTCTTTAGCCGCTGCGCTGGCCCTGGGCTTTAGCGCCAATACCACTGCTGCCGGTTTCCAGCTGGCCGAATACTCGGCCACTGGCCTGGGCCGTGCATTTGCCGGTGAAGCCGCGATGGCCGACAACGCCAGTGCGCAATTTCGAAACCCGGCGCTGCTGTCTTACCTGGAAGGCACACAGCTTTCCATCGGGGCAATTTATGTCAACCCGAATGTTGACATCAAAGGTTCCGCCACCCCACACCAAGCGAACGGCAACCTGACCGGCGCATCAGTCAACAGCAATGCCGACGATTTCGCTCACGGTGCGGTGATCCCGAACTTCTTTCTGAGCCATCAGCTGAATGACAAATGGGCGGTCGGCCTGGCCCTGGCCACCAACTACGGCATGGAAACCGAGCTGCCAGGTGAATTCCGAGGCACCCAGTTCGGCAACGAAGCCATGGTGAAGTCGGTCGAGATCAACCCGAACCTGGCTTATCAAATAAATGACCAATGGCACATCGGCGGCGGCGTCCGTTATGTGTTGGGTGAAGGCCACTTTGGTGCCGTCAGCTCAGCCGACACCTACAACGCAAACCGTGAACTGGTCCTGAAAAAAGGCACAACCCTGAAGTATATGGAAGGGGATGACACCGCCTGGGGCTGGCAACTGGGGACCGTCTGGCAAATCAATGATGCCCACCGCATTGGCTTGAACTACCGTTCAGCCGTGGATTTCACTCTGGAAGGCCATGCTGAAGGTGCCGCCTTCCGCCTGAAGCCGGGTCAGCAACTGCCGGGCAGTATGGATCTGACGCTGCCTGCAACCGCAGAACTCTCCAGTTTCCACCAGCTGAGCGATAAACTGGCGATCCATGCCAGCTTCAACTGGACCGACTGGAGCAGCTTTGACAAGCTATCTGCCGATATCAACTCCATTGGCCTCGTGGACATCAAAGAAGAGAACTGGGAAGACAACTACCGCCTGGCGGTGGGGACCACTTACCAGTTGAATAATAAAACCGTGCTGCGCGGCGGTGTGGCGTACGACACCTCAGCGGTGAACGATACCAACCGTACCCTGACCATCCCGGAAACCGATCGCCTGTGGCTGAGCACCGGGGTTGGCTACCAATGGTCAGAGCGCCTGACCATGGACGCTGGCTTTACTTACATCTTTGCCGAAGAAGCACCGGTAAACGAGCCACGCAATGGCATTGCTTCCGACGCAAGCTCGGTTCCGTTCGGCGGCACTTACCAGGGCAACATCCAGGGCAACATCTGGCTGGTCGGGATTCAGGCCAACTATCGTTTCTAACCAATTGTTAACGCCGCCGGCCCCTGGCCTGGTGCGTTCATGACCAAAGCGGGCGCAAACACAGCGCCCGCTTTGCTTTTTCACCTCACCACCCCAAAATCGACCATATTTACCCAACCTACAAGCCGCTTCCTCCACCCAAAGCATTAACTGAATTCATCCTACACGATAAACCTTTCATTCGACGTCACATATTTCACTCCATACAATCGAAATCTGTTTAGCCTTCTTTCTATTTCATCAATTTTTCTCATGCTATTAACAATACTGTACCTCATCGGCATTACGGCGGAAGCCATGACCGGCGCACTGGCAGCCGGCAAGCGTCATATGGACTGGTTCGGCGTGATGCTGGTCGCCAGCGCCACAGCAATCGGTGGCGGCACGGTCCGCGATATTCTGCTGGGCCATTACCCGCTCGGCTGGGTGGAGAACCCACACTACCTGGCCATCACCTGTCTGGCCGGATTACTCACGACCCTGATCGCGCCGCAGGTCGTCCGTTTTCATAAGGTGTTCGTGTTGCTCGACTCGCTGGGATTGATTGTTTTTAGCATTATCGGTTGCCGGGTGGCCATGGATATGGGGCTCTCGCCGTTGATCTGTCTGGTCGCTGCGGTAGTGACCGGGGTGTTTGGCGGCCTGTTGCGGGATCTGATCTGTCGCCGACCACCGATGGTCCTGCACAAGGAGCTGTATGCCTCGGTCGCTTTTCTGGCGGGCGGGATGTACTACACGCTGATGTTTGTTGCCGTGCCGGAGCTGATTGCTACCGTGGCAACACTGGTGCTGGGGTTTGTGATCCGCATGGCGGCGGTACAGTTTGGCTGGCGTCTGCCGGTGTTCAGCCTGGAAGACCCTGAAGCCGTGGCGCGGAAAAAAGCCGAAAGCCAGGGCTGATCCCTTGCAGAACCAGCGACAAACAACAAGCGAGGTGCCGAGCACCTCGCTTTTGTTTATCAGCAACAGCCAAAAACTACTACGATTTAGATTTTCGGTGTTTCGGTGATCACATCGCTGTTTTGGCCACGATGGCGCAGTAGGTGATCCATCAGAGTAATGGCCAGCATCGCTTCGGCAATCGGCACCGCGCGGATCCCGACGCAAGGGTCGTGGCGGCCTTTGGTGACCACTTCCACCGTCTCGCCCTGACGGTTAATCGACTCGCCCGGTACCGTGATGCTGGATGTGGGTTTCAACGCCAGATGCGCCACAATATCCTGACCGGACGAGATCCCGCCCAGCACCCCACCGGCGTGATTGGTTTTAAAACCGTTCGGCGTCATTTCGTCACGGTGCTCGCTGCCGCGCTGCTGCACCACATCAAAGCCGTCACCGATCTCGACACCTTTGACCGCATTGATGCTCATCAGCGAGTGGGCAATATCGGCATCCAGACGATCAAACACCGGCTCCCCCAGGCCAACCGGCACATGGCGGGCAACCACGGTCAGCTTGGCGCCAATCGAATCCCCTTCTTTCTTCAGCTTGCGGATCAACTCATCCAGGGCGTCAACTTTCGAGGCATCCGGACAGAAGAAAGCGTTTTGTTCAATCTGGTGCCAATCGACCTGCTCAATTTTGACGTCTCCCATTTGTGAGAGGTACGCCTGAATTTCAATCCCGTGGACCTGCTTGAGGTACTTTTTCGCCACGGCACCAGCGGCGACCCGCATCGCAGTTTCCCGGGCCGAGGAACGACCGCCGCCGCGATAATCACGGACCCCGTATTTCTGGTGGTAGGTGTAATCCGCATGTCCCGGACGGAACGTGTCTTTGATGTTGGAATAATCTTTGGAGCGCTGATCGGTATTTTCAATCAGCAAGCCGATGGATGTCCCGGTGGTTTGCCCTTCAAACACGCCGGACAGGATTTTCACCTCGTCCGGCTCTCGGCGCTGGGTGGTGTACTTGGATGTGCCCGGACGGCGGCGATCCAGGTCATGCTGCATATCTGCTTCGGTCAGCGCCAGTCCCGGCGGACAACCATCAATAATACAGCCCAGGGCCAGGCCGTGGCTTTCACCAAAGGTGGTGACGCGAAAAAGTTGTCCTATCGTATTGCCTGCCATGACTTCCTCTGTGTAATGCCGATCCCCTTCCCCGGCTCAGTCTGTTCTGAGCGGGCCTGATCGCAAAAAATAATTGATGAATACATAGTGCAAATTCATCCACCTGAATGCAAGACGCAATTGGCGGAATATTCATGCCTTTCGCGCTCACCGGGAAACGGTACGAAAAAGCCCCATCACCACCAAGGGCAATGGGGCTTGAATAAGCAGTCAACTCACCATTCAGCAGCGCATTATGACTCTTTCTTTGACTTCCACTTCTTGATGCCGCTGGACGAACCTTGCGGACGGCGGGACGACTCCGATGAATCGCGGCCCGGCTGCTGATGTCCCGGCTGCTTGCCACGGTTCGGGCGGCTGTTCGCGCGATGACCGCCACGGCTGTCGCTGCGGGCACCACCGCGCTCATCGCGATCGCCACTGCGGCGCTGGCGGTTAAACTCGCCCTTGCCGCTGTAGGTTTTGTAGGTCACTTTGCCGTCCTGGCGCTGGCGATCCTGCTGACGGCTGTCAAACAGTTTAGCGTCGGTCGCTTTTTGGATCGCGCCGCCCTGGCTGTCAACCTGAGAGGCTTCTTCCGTGCCGCTTGAATCGGCGATCAGGCGATGGATCTCCGCCACTTCCTCGTCATCCAGGTAGCGCCACTTGCCATTCGGCAGGCCATCGATGCTGATATTCATGATCCGCACCCGGCGTAGTTTGAATACGTCGTAGCCGAGCGCTTCACACATCCGGCGGATTTGGCGGTTCAGGCCCTGGGTCAGCACAATCCGGAATGAATAGGTCGTTTCCTTGGTAACTTTACACGGCAGCGTAACTGTGTCGAGGATCTCGACGCCGGATGCCATTTTGTCCAAAAACGCCTGAGTGATCGGCTTGTCGACCCGTACCACGTATTCTTTCTCGTGCGAGTTCCCGGCCCGGAGGATTTTGTTAACGATATCCCCGTCATTGGTCAGGAAGATCAGACCATCAGACGGCTTATCCAACCGGCCGATTGGGAAGATCCGCTTGCGGTGACCAATAAAGTCAATGATGTTGTCTTTGACATGGCGCTCGGTGGTGCAAGTGATCCCGGTCGGCTTGTTTAACGCAATATAGATCGGTTTTTCTTTGCTGCGCAGCGGCTTGTCATCCACCAGGACTTCATCGTCCGGCTGAACTTTCATCCCCATTTCCGGCTGCTGGCCGTTGATGGTGACGCGTCCCTGATCAATCAGCTTGTCCGCCTCCCGGCGTGAGCAAAAGCCTGAATCACTGATGTATTTATTTAAACGAACGCCCCCTGCCGATGCGGCAGAATTGGCGGTTGGGTGAGGCTGATTTTGAGACATGAGGTTCTTCTACACTAAGCGTTTCGCAACGCGATCAAGGTTCGTCATTCGGGTGTTGCCGGCTATTTTACCAACACCCGGCCTACGGAGGAAAGCAAAAGGCAAAATAAAGGCCTGCGAGCCCCTGAAACGCACCGTGCCACCCAAGGGCGGCACGGTAACATCACAGGTACACGCGCACACGTCAGGCGCTGTGCTGGTACAATGAAATCCGGCCAGTGACCTTCTTCAGGTAGTTCTTGGTTTCATCGTACGGCAGATCCGCCATCAACTTGTCGTAGACCTGCTGTGGGGTCAGGCTGTTGATGATCTTGGCCGCTTTGCGAATATTCCGTGAGCCGTCCGGGTTAAAGGCTTTGGCTACGTTCCCGGCGCCGGTGTTATACGCCGCAATGGTACAGTACAACCGGCTTTGCTCATTGGTGATGGATTTAAGATAGCTCTTGTCCAGAATGTTGAGATAGGCGGTGCCGGTTTCAACATTGACGTCCGCCACATACAGCTCTGACGGTTGCATCGGTTCGTTCTTCTGACGGATCCGCGCGTTGACGTCATGACCTGCGGTCGTCGGTACAATCTGCATCAGACCATACGCCGGGATCGGCGATTTGGCTTTCGGGTTAAAGCTCGACTCTGAATGCATAATCGCCATCACCAGCGCTGCCGGGACATCAAAGCGCTCACTCTCTTCCTCTGCAAACGCGACAAATTTAGCAGCACGTTTACCAATCCCGTTTTCCGGTAGCTGAATGCGGTACTCCACCACTTTCTTGGTCGTCAGCGATGCGGCTTTCTCCCGGGCCTCGTCATAAGTGGCTTCCAGGCTGGCCAGACGTGTTTTGGTCTCTTCAACCAGTTGCTCTTTCTGCTTCACCGCCACGGACTCGGCAATCTCCGGCCGGATCCCCGGCATCTTGGCCACCACGGCTTCAGATTCTTTGTCAATTTCCTGCAACTGGGCACGAGCTTGTTCAATCACGGCTTTTTTCGCGGCTTTTTCCGCAGCTTTCGAGTAATCGACCGTGGTTTCAACAATATCACCCTTCGGTAATTTGCCTTGCTGTTCAACGACATCAGCCAGTGTCGAACCGGTTTTCGCCACAGCTGCGGCTGCTGCTTGCTTCACCTGCGCCGCCGCTTGCTCCGGGGTTGCATGCTGATCGACCAGGACCGAAATCGTGGCTTGGTTATTGTCCAGATCGACGACGGTACGGGTGCTTTTATCGTCGCTGTAGTCCACGGTAACCAGCGGCTCCGAGAGCAATCCCTCTCCCCATTCGGCAATCACTTCAGCCCGGTAAGCATCATATTCGGCCAGGTATGCTTTACGCCACTGGGCGTATTCCGCCAGGCGCGCAGCGACAAACTGTTCGTACTCTTTGTCGATCTCAGCCTGTGACTTATTGATTTCAGCAACGGAGTCATTCAGTTCGGCGAACGGGTCCGTATTGGCTTGCAGCGGGGCAGCTAGCAGCAAGGCACAACACCAGGCTAATCGTGATAGCTTCATCCATTATTCCTTCTCTCAAATAAAAAAGGGCTACTGACGTAGCCCTCAATCTTGTTTAACGATTAAAGCATCGAATCCAATGCGTTTTGCAGACTCTCTTCTGCTTTCTTGTCGTTAAACTGCTTCCAAAGGCCAGAATCCTTATCGGCCGCTGCTTCTACCACCATCGCAACGTTGCGCTCATAGGTTGCCTGATCCATACCCACCAAGGTATACAGGCCGCCACCCGGACTGCGGGTAGACACAATCACGCGGCTGTTACTCAGTGTACGACTGCTGACATTCTTTGTCACCGACTGGAATTGCTCATTCACCGTCTCGCTCACCGATTCATTGGTTGAAGCAACTTCAGCCGTCATCGCTTGTTTGAACATCGTGTTGACGTTGGTTTCAAACTGCTCAGCCAGACGCTTGCGAGCATCATTGGTTGCGATGGTGCGCATCACGCTCATCCCGGCTGCGCTTTTCTTGGCATAGCCGACGCTGCCCATCGCAATATCTTGCGGCATCACATCACACACCCATTTCGGTGCTTCATGCTGCATTGCATCCGGGTAGTAACATGCCATCGACTGAACGTCGTTGACCGTGTTTGACTGACAGCCTGCCAGTCCCATAACCAACATGGTGGTCATCAGTGTTTTTTTCATCATGAGATATCTACTTTTTTAGGGGGAAACCGCCCATTAAGAGCCTTTTTTGCTGAACGCTTCGTACGCTTCCCAACAAATGTTACGGAACGGCTCAATCAGATCGTTACAACCGCTTTCAAAACGGGCTTCAACCAGATCGCCGCGCTGGATTTTCATCACGTTCTTATCATCAACACCGATCCAGGAATAGGTCGGCTTGATACCGTGACGGTTATCTTCATCTGCAGTCTGACCTTCACCGACCGGATAGTATTCAATCACTTCCGTGCCGTCAGCCAGCTGAACTTTTTCAGCGGTCGAGATTTCAACTTTTTGCTCTGGACGAATACCTTGGTTTTCACCCATGTTGACCCGAACCATAGCGCCGTACTCTTCACACTGGCGCAGCTCTTCAACCGTGCCGCTCGGCGCGAACTGGTTCAGCAGATTATCATTACGGTTGACCGCATTTTTTGCGGCTTCTTCAACCAGGCGCTTGTACTGACTTTCCAAAATCGGACAGTCTGAATTCGGGCGCTTCTGTTCAAATGTACTCAGCTCGCGACCGCTGATTTCAATACGGTTCACAACTTCCATGCTCGGCAGGGCAACGACTTTCACCACCCCTTCAACAGAAGCCGTGAAGGTACACTCCGCCGGAGTGTAATGACGATCACCATCGTCATCGACTTTGGTTTCTTCATCAGTGAAGGAGTACTTCATGTTTGATGAACGCACTTCAGCCAGGACCGCATAATCAGCAATCGCCACACCCGAGGTGTTGATACGGCCGCTTTGCTCTGCCAGTTTGATCTCTTGTTTCAGCTTCCCGGCCAGAGAGCGATCAACCAGCTTGGCACCGGACTGATCCACCTGTCCTTCCAGACGATGCTGGAAGGCGTTTGCCATAGTGCGCGGATAATCAATCCCGCTGGCCACATCCACCGGCAGAACAATCGCCTTTTTCGCTTGTGAAGTCGCCACCTTGATTTCACTTTGCGGAATATTAATAGCGGTGCTGGCATGACAGATCCCTTCCGGGGCATCTGGCAGGCTCTTACAGCCTGTCATCAACGCAGCAATGCTTACCGCTAATAATGCTTTTTTTGACATAACCTTTATCCAATTATTATGTGTTATAAAACACCCAAAAAGTGCCAAAGTCCTTGTTCACTCATTTGGGCTGAAAAATGACGGGAAGCTCCTTCTTTAGATAATTTGTAATTAGAAATGGAGTTCCCGCTGGCAATCACTTCACGACTTGCGGTTGTTTTCCCGCGTTTGTTTTGAATCGTGAGATCAGCGATCACCGTTGAAATATACGCATCACCTACTTTGCTCTGGCGCCACTGGGTATCCAGATTGAGGATATGGGTGGCTTTGCCGGTGCTGGTGACCGTCGCAATGTGTTCCGCTGCCAGATGTTGCTCGATAAACCCTTTCATCCAGCGGTCATCCTTTTGGGTTACCACCTTAAACTGGATTTGATCTTTCACCGCCTGCAGGGTGCGCTCCAGCGTATTCACTTGCTCAGTGACCGGGTGCGCTTGATCGGCCCCATCACTGACGGCCAGCAGCATCGCCTGGCGGGTCAGTACTTTGTCCTTCAGCGCCTGGACATCCCGGTGCTTGAGCCACCACAGCAGCGGATCAGCATGGTTGCGGCTGAGCAGGGCGGTTTTGACATCTTCCGCAATCTGCGTCAGCTCACGTTGCAACTGAGTCTGCACGGTCGCTTTGTTGATGGTTGCTTCCACATAGTAAATACCGTCGACCCGTTCCTGACGGGGATAATCCACCCCGTTTAAGACCACCGGAGCCGTCTTCACATTGACCCGGAAATCATTGACCGCCTGGTAATTTTCATCCCCGTTTAACTCACGCAGTACCTGGCGCTGATAACCGGAAGACTCAACCTGGGTCCACAACCGCTCATTGAGCTGGCTCATGGCCATACGCTGTGCTGCCGACAAACTGCCCCCGTGCCCCACAGCATAGAGTTGATGGTTGGTTTCCTGCGTGGGTGTCAGCACCCACTCAGGCGTTGAGGTTGACTGGCACGCAGACAGCATCAAGGCGCCCGACAGCGCCAGCATGGCTTTCATGTTCATGATTCACCCAAATTGATTAACGAAAAAAAGCAGTAAACTCGAACTGCGTCAGCAAGGCTTCAGCCATGATCTCCGGTGCGATTTCAGACAGGGCAAAGGTATTCGGCACCTGCTGGCGTAGCGGCTGCAACGCCTCCGCCTGCACATCCGAGCCCATATTCAGCTGATGGTTGAGCGATTGAATGGCCTGCTTCGCCGGCTGGGCCATCTGACCGTAGTCCACCGTGGCCAGCAGCAGGTTATAGAACATGGCATTACGGCCCAGAGTGTGAGACTCGGCGTAGTAATCCAGGTTGCCGAAGTCGGTGAAGTAGCGCTCAAACTCCGTGTCCTGGCTGTTCATCGGCGTGTCCAGCAGACTCAGTTCGGTATACGGAACGGCTGCCGAGAAGCTGTCGGTCAGGGCAACGATGCTGTAGCCCACCACCCGCTCCGCTTTCACGGCGACCGTCAGGAGGTACTTATCCTGGCCGTAATAAAAGAAGTTCACCGCCGGATCGATTTTGGAAGGTTTCGACGCCTGAGCCACGCCCATGAATGATTGAAGGTAATCATGAGTCTGCCCGACTTTAATTTGCTCAAGCTGTTCGTATTCAAGCTCATTGGTGAAGTTCGTAATGACGGATTCATAAATGACTTCGACAGCATCCTTGGTGTCATTCCACTGTCCCAGTGACAACATAATGGCGACCACCGCCAATGCAATACTCTGCATTTTTACCCACAGGTTCGGTGATGCCTCAACAGCCAACTCTTCGCTTTGCATAACTAATCTTACGCCAATATATGAGAAACAAGATAAGGAGGGTTCCAAAACTTTTGGAATCAAACATTTATATTATTGGGGGGATATCCCATATTCAACAACACAGGTGCGCACTCGATCACACTTCAAACAAACGCATCAATAAGCGCTCAATAATTAACCCCCTTATTCATACTTATTTTCAAATTCAGCAAGTTCCGGCTGTTGGCATGTCAGGTAAACGGCGCCATCAATTCATCAGATCGAGGGTTCAATGAATCATGATTGATTTGCACAATAGATTGTGGTTTCTAAAATCCGGCTGGAATAACCAGCCGATAATTGGATCCCTATCAGGGAAATAGAGGCTTAAAACGAATAAATATAAGCCGTAAAAAGATGAGTGCGGTGGCTGAAATAACCCCGCATCCGATTTCCACGAGCAATAAACGTCAAAAAACCGCCACTCGGGCGGTTTTTTCAGGGTGATTCAGAGGGCTGCGATTAGCCAGCCGCATCCTCGCTGATCTGGGGCGGTGATTGCCGCTCTCGGTGCAGCGCTTTCTCCAGTTGATCTGCCACGTAACCCGGGGAGTGGGTCCCGGCCGACATCAGGCGGTACATCGCCGGGATCACCACCAGGGTCACCAAGGTGGCAAAGGCCATGCCGAAGAACACCACGGTCCCGACCGCAATCCGGCTTTCTGCGCCGGCGCCACTGGAGAGGATCAGCGGCACCGAGCCGAACAGGGTGGTAAAGGCCGTCATCAGGATCGGTCGCAGACGCCGCTCAGCCGCATCAACAATCGCCTGTTCAAAGGCCACGCCCTTGTCGCGCAACTGGTTGGCAAACTCAACAATCAGGATCCCGTTTTTGGTCACCATACCAATCAGCATGATCATCCCAATCTGGCTATAGATGTTCATGCTCTGATCCAGCATCAGCATGCCGGCCAGTCCGCCGAAGACCCCCATCGGCACCGTCAGCATCACCACCATCGGGTTGATAAAGCTCTCGAACTGCGCCGCCAGCACCAGATAGGCCACCAGCAATGCCAGACCAAACACCAGCAAGATACTGCTCTGGTTTTCACGGTAGTCTTTCGACTCACCGGCATAATCAATCAGGATATCACTCGGCAACATTGCCAGCGCCTGCGCATCGAGATAATCGAGCGCCTCGCCCAGGGTGTAGCCCGGCATCAGATTGGCCGACAGGGTGATCGACTTTTGCTTGCGGTTATGGCTCAGCCGCTGCGCCGAGGCAACTTCCTCGACACTGGCGACCGATTCCAGGGTGATCAACTGTCCGGTCTTGGTCCGCACATAGATCTGGCTCAGATCTGCCGCATTATTAAAGCTGCTTTCATCCCCCCGCAGATAAACGTCATACTCTTCGCCGCGATCGACAAAGGTCGTTTCCGTGCGTCCGCCCAGCATGATCTCCAGCGTTTCGGCAATATCGGCAACCGGGATCCCCAGCTCAGCTGCTCGCTGACGGTTGACCGACACCACCAGCTCCGGCGTGGTTTCAGCGTAATCCAGATCCGCCCCTTCCATCATCGGACTCTCTTCCGCCAGGGTTTGCAACTGGCTCGCCCAATGGAACAGTTCTTGATAGTCGGCGCCGTTGAGCACGAACTGCACCGGCTCTGAAGAGCCGCCGCCAAATCCCGGTGTAAAGGCCCAGACCCGGATATCCGGGATCCCCTGCAGCGCTTTGCGCACCTGCGCCAGTGCCTCATCGGCGCTCACGCTCCGCTTCTCCCAAGGCTCCAACGGCATGATCACAAAGCCGGTCTGATCGCTGGCCCGGCCGCCGAACGCCGGGGTCTGAATCGACAGGGATTTGATCACCCCATTCCCGACCATCGGCAACAACCGGCTTTCAACCGCTTCAACATTGGTGACCATCCGGTTGTAACTGGTGCCCTCGGCGCCTTTCACAAAGGCCAGGATCACCCCGCGATCTTCCTGCGGCGTTAACTGTGACGGCACCGACTGCATCATCCAAGCACTCAGGCCGACAAAGGCCAGTACAATCAGCGGCGCCCCGTAACGATAGCGCACCGCCGCACTGACCCAGGAGCGATATCCGGCTTCCAGCCGTCCGAAAAACCGATCGACGGCAAGATTAAACCGACTCGGTTTAACATTAGCCTTGAGCAACTTGCTGCCCAACACCGGACTCAGGGTCAGGGCCACCACCGACGAGAAAATCACCGCGACCGCCAGCAGCACCGCGAACTCGGTAAACAGCGGCCCGACCATGCCGTCCATAAAGGAGATCGGCAAAAACACCATCACCAACACGGCCGTGGTTGCCACCACCGCAAATCCCACTTCCCGGGTGCCTTTAAAGGCTGCCAGCAGCGGCGGCTCTCCCCGTTCAATATGATGGTAGATGTTTTCAACCACCACGATGGCATCATCAACCACCAGGCCGATCGCCAGGATCAGCGCCATCAGGGTCAACAGGTTGATCGAAAAGCCCAGAAAATAGGCCACCATAAAGGCGGAGATCAGAGAGACCGGTACCGTCACCGCCGGGATCAGCGTCGCCCGCGCCTGGCCGATGAAGATGTACAACACCAGCACCACCAGTGCGCCGGTGATCATCAAAGTGCTGTACACTTCCTGGATCGACCGGTCAATAAACACCGTCGAGTCATAATCCACATAAAGAGAGGTTCCTTCCGGCAGGAAGCGCTGCATCCGATCTACTTCGGCATAAACGGCATCGGCGACATCCAGCGGGTTGGCATCGGTCATGGTGACCATCCCGAGACTCAGGTTCGCCACCCCATTATTCTTGAACGTCGCATTTTCGTTTTGCGCCCCGATCGCCACATCGGCCACGTCCTTGAGATAGATCGGCGTGCCGTCCGCGGCTTTACGCACCATCAGGTACTGAAAGTCATCCGCGTTGCGATACAACCGCGCGGTACGCACCGACATGGTGGTGGTATCATTGCGCACCACCCCGCCCGGCAGCTCGACGTTTTCGTCATTCAGGGCATCGACAATATCTTTGGTGGTCACGCCCCGCCCGGCCATCTGCTCCGGCTTGAGTTTGACGTACATCACCCGGTACAGCGCCCCGTACAAATCCACCGAGCTGACGCCATTGATCAGGTTGAAACGATCCACCAGCACCCGCTCGGCATAATCCGTCAACTGGGACCGATCCATCACACTAGAAATCAGGTTGACATACACCGCCACTTCACCCGAACCGTTATCTTTTGAGACCACCGGCTCGTTTGCTTCATCCGGCAAACTGCGGCGGGCCCTGGACACCGCATCGCGGACATCGCTGACCCCTTCGGTCAGATCCCAACCCATTTCGAATTCGATGGAAATGCGCGACGAGCCGTTACGCGTGGTCGAAGTGATCCGCTCAATCCCGCTGATCCCCGACAGTTGATCTTCCAGCACCGTGGTGACCCGGCTTTCCATAATCGAGGCCGACGCACCGGTATAGCGCGTGCCGACACTGATCACCGGGTTTTCCACATCCGGCATTTCACGAACCGACAGCTTACTAAATGACACCATACCGAAAATACACAGCAGCAGACTGAGCACCACAGCCACCACCGGCCGTTTCACCGAAACATCCGATAACCACATCAGGCTTTCTCTCCGTGTTGCTGCCCGACCTGAGCCGCCGGGGCGACGGTCAGATCATTCACCTGCGCGCCGTCCCGCATGTTCACCAGCCCCTGTACCACAATCCGATCGCCAATTTTGATCCCGGACTTGATCACCACCTCGTTTTCAACCCGCGTGCCCAGCGTCACTTCCGTGCGGCGGGCTTTGCCGGCTTCATCCACCAGGTAAACAAAGCGTTTGGTCCCGGAATACTCCAGCGCCTGCACCGGCACAATGGCCGCTTCGCGCGGCGTAAACCCGAGCCGGGCCGCCATCAGCATGCCCGGTTTCAGCTTGCGATCCGGGTTATCGAACCGGACCCGCACCCGAATATTTAGCGAATCAGACTGGACCCGCGAGTCAATGACCTGAATTTCCCCGGTAAACGTAACCCCCGGCCAAGCCTGGCTAGTTGCCGTGACAGCCATCCCTTCGCGCAGGAACGACAGGTATTGCTCCGGCACCTGAATATCCAGCCGCATGGTCGACAAATCATCAAAAGAAAACAGCTCGCTGCCGACGGTCAGCATATGGCCCGGGCTGAAATCAATCAACCCGACCGTACCGGAAAACGGCGCCCGGACCGCATGATCATCCAGCACCGCCTTCGCCGCTTTCAACCGCGCTTCGGCAATCGTCACGCTCGCCAGTTGGGCATCCAGCTCGGTCTGGGTCACGGCACCGCGTTTCACCAGGCTCTGATATTCCCGGTATTTCCGCTTTTCATTGCTCAGGTAAGCGCGGGCTTCTTCAAAGGCCGCCTGCGCTTTGGCATCGTCCAATTGCACCAGCAGTGCCCCTTTGGCCACCTGGTGATTGGCACTTACTGCAATCTGCGCGACTTTGGCCGATACTTCGGTGGCGATATTGACCGAACGTTGGGCAGCCAGTTTCCCAACCAAAGACAAAGACTCCCGAATCGGATGAGCGACCACGGCCTGCGTGGTCACCGGGATCTGACGACTCCCCTTTGACGGCGCCGGCGCTTCAGCCGCCTGACTGCTCTGCTGCCAGTACAACAGGCCGCCACCGGAGAGCGCTGTCGTGACCAGCGCAGCAACAAGTATTTTCTTCATGTTAAAAACCGCTTCTAGAATTCTGAGCAAATCATACCCAATCCCGGCCCAAAGCAGGGTAAAGAAATGTAAAGTAAAGCAATTAAGCGTTTATAAGTGAGGGAGATAGCGAACACAACCTGATTTTATGTTTTGTCTCTCAACAAGATGATGAAAATAGCAGCAGCCAGTAAAGTTTTCATTGGAAAAAGGTTTACAGCCCCCGAATGTTTGCTATTATCCGCACCGCACTTGTGGAGGGGTTCCCGAGTGGCCAAAGGGAGCAGACTGTAAATCTGCCGGCTCCGCCTTCGATGGTTCGAATCCGTCCCCCTCCACCATTTTTCTTGAAAGCTGTTCCTTATCTGGTGTAAGGTACGTCTTTCTGATTAAACAAGCACATTGCTTGTTCAAAGAACCCTGTGGAGGGGTTCCCGAGTGGCCAAAGGGAGCAGACTGTAAATCTGCCGGCTCCGCCTTCGATGGTTCGAATCCGTCCCCCTCCACCATCATTGCTGAGAATGGCACACGCGGTTCTCAATATTGCTCAACAAACAGAGCAATCAAACAATTTGCAACACCCTGTGGAGGGGTTCCCGAGTGGCCAAAGGGAGCAGACTGTAAATCTGCCGGCTCCGCCTTCGATGGTTCGAATCCGTCCCCCTCCACCATCATTGCTGAGAATGGCAAACGCGGTTCTCAATATTGCTCAACAAACAGAGCAATCTAACAATTTGCAACACCCCGTGGAGGGGTTCCCGAGTGGCCAAAGGGAGCAGACTGTAAATCTGCCGGCTCCGCCTTCGATGGTTCGAATCCGTCCCCCTCCACCATCATTACTGAGAATGGTAAACGCGGTTCTCAATATTGCTCAACAAACAGAGCAATCTAACAATTTGCAACACCCCGTGGAGGGGTTCCCGAGTGGCCAAAGGGAGCAGACTGTAAATCTGCCGGCTCCGCCTTCGATGGTTCGAATCCGTCCCCCTCCACCATCATTACTGAGAATGGTAAACGCGGTTCTCAATATTGCTCAACAAACAGAGCAATCTAACAATTTGCAACACCCCGTGGAGGGGTTCCCGAGTGGCCAAAGGGAGCAGACTGTAAATCTGCCGGCTCCGCCTTCGATGGTTCGAATCCGTCCCCCTCCACCATCATTCCAAGCCAACTGCATCGCAGTTGGCTTTTTTTTATGGCCGCTTGCCAGTTCTTGCCGTCATCACTTCATAATTTCACCACAAAATCCTCTTCCTCTCTTTATTGAGACAGGTCTTTTGAAGCCCGCCCCCTAGGCTGAATATACAAAGCCAACCATACGCTTGCGCGGAGAGATCAGGATGAGCCTGGATCAGAAACGGCAGTCTGAGCAGCCGGGAAAAAGACAAAAAATACTGATCATTGACGATCAACGCTCGGCGGCGCTGTGCCTGAAAGGATTGCTTCAACAATTGGGGGAATTTCGGGTCGATACCGCGCACACCTACCAGCAGGCACTCGATCGCTGCCAGCAGACCCACTACGATCTCTTGTTCGTCGACTATCACCTGACCCATGGCTTTAATGGGTTTGAGCTGATCAGCTTATTGCGAAAACGCAACTACCTGTCCGCGTTGTCTGGCCTGATCATGATGTCCGGCGACAGCTCGATGGAAGTGATCCTTACCTCCATGGCGGCCGAGCCCGACAGCTTCCTGACCAAGCCGCTCGCTCTCGCCCCTTTGAAGACCAAACTTGCCGAAGTCCGGTCAGCGATGCAGGCACGGGCGCCAATCTACCGCACGCTGCTCCAAACCGGGCTTCCGGCTGCGATTGCCTGCTGCCGGCAACAGTTACAGCAATCCGGACACGACCCGAAACTCGAAAGCCTGTTGCTGGATCTGCTCATCACCGCCCGCCAGTGGCCTGCCGTGGCCCAACTGCTGTCGCAGCTGAAGCACTATCCGCCAACCCACAAAACCCTGCTGGCAGAAGCCCGCCTGTTGCATCATCAGGGCCAGCGACAACAAGCGATCCGGTTGCTGAAGCAACTCCTGCACCGCTCACCGCTGATTATCGAAGCCTACGATTACCTGTCTCACTACCAGGAAGAAAATCAGCAGTATTACGATGCGCTGAAAACCGCCGAAACCGCGCTGGCCTTTACCCCGGGGATCAGCCACCGGGCGCTTACCGCCGCCCAGCTGGCAGCCGATCTCAACCGGCATGAAGATTTACTCGCCGCCGGACGGACCCTGGCAGACAAGTTGCCGATCATGGATATCAGCTGGATTATCTGCTTTGCCGAATTTACCGCGATTTTCGAGAAGCTTTATTTTGCCCAACCGTCCAACAGTTTACGGCGCCAGCTCCGCCAAGCACTGGAAAGCATCCACCGCCGGGCACTCCGGCGCGTTACCCCGTTTCAGGCGCCGTTTCTGATCAGCTTTGGCCATCTCACCGGGTGTCGGTTGCAATTGGGCAGCGCCGATTCTGTCCTCACCACCCGTAAAGCCCGGCGGCGGCTGTTGATTGGGCTCGCCCCCCACTTCGACACCATGAGCCGCCTGCCATCCGTCATGCTGGCGGATGCCTTACCGGCGCTGGCGCATTTCGGTGAAACCCGGCTGATTGGCGACATCTGCCGCGCCCTTAAGGTGCGGGATCAATTTGATGGTCACAGTCGCCACCGCCTGGATGAGATCAAAGCGGATCCATTGCTGGGCCAGGCGGTGAAAAACCTGGAGCGGCAGCTGAATCTGGGGTTTCAGGCCATGTCCGACGCGCCGGATGTTGCGTTGATGACCTACGAGCAAATTTTGAGGGAATATCCGCTGTGTAGCGAAGCGCATCTGGGGCGGCTGGATTGCCTGCTGCGACTGGGCGCAGGGCAGCAGCCTAAACTACGACGCAGCCTCAATTTGATCAGCGATTGCCCGCTCCCCACCGAGCTGCACCAATGGCGCAAGCGACTCCTGCATCAGCTCATCACGCCCAACCCGGCGTCACCCATCTGGCTACGCCAGCTCGGCCTGCATTATCTACGGCGAACCGAACGCTACGGCGAACTCCCAGCGCCCGCAGCCATGGCCAGCTGAGACCAGTGCCAGCCTCTTGCGAGCCAGAGCGATCAACGACAAGAGTCATCGCTTCCAGGGAAACTTAGCGATCATCGCGACCATGGGGTGAATGGAGATCCAGCGCCGGACCTTTCGGGACAATTCCGGTCGGGTTAATCATAGGATGGCTGAAATAATAGTGCCGCTTGATATGGTCAAAATTGACCGTCTCTTCGATGCCGGGAAATTGATACAACTCTTTTAAATATCCCTGCAAGTGCCGGTAATCCGCAATACGCTGACGATTACACTTAAAGTGCCCCACATACACGGCATCAAACCGGATCAAGGTGGTAAAGAGCCGCCAGTCCGCTTCGGTCAGGGTGCTACCGGTAAGATAGCGATGGGTCGCCAGGTGCGCATCCACTTTGTCCAGCGCAGTAAACAACGCATCGAAGGCCTGATCATAGGCTTCCTGGGTGGTGGCAAAACCACAGCGATAAACACCATTATTGATGGCCGGGTAGATGAACGAATTCCAGTGGTCAATCTCATCCTGAAGCGCCGGTGGATAGAAATCCGCCGTATTGCCGGTCAGCGCGTTGAAGGCCGTGTTCAGCATCCGGATGATTTCTGACGATTCATTGCTGACAATGGTTTGCGTCTGCTTGTCCCACAGTACCGGCACCGTCACCCGGCCGGTATAATCCGCTTTAGCCATGGTGTAAAGCTGATGCAGGTACGCGAAGCCGTTGATGGGCTCAGGCTTGTCAAACACCCAGCCTTTTTCCCGCATGTCCGGGCTCACCACAGTAACCCCGATATGCGGCGCCAATCCCTTCAACCGACGCAAAATCAGCGTGCGGTGGGCCCACGGACAAGCCAGTGAAACATATAAATGATACCGCCCGGATTCAGCCGGAAAGCCCCGCTGTCCGGCCGGACCGGGACCACCATCCGCCGTCAGCCAGTGGCGAAAGCCGGCATCTTCACGAACGAATGCCCCGTCACTGGCCTCAGTGTCATACCAGACATCCTGCCAAACCCCTCTGACTAATTTCCCCATCGTGCAGCCCTCCTGAAACATGAATGGATTCGATTATAGGCAGGCCTGCCGCACGTGTCGGCCAGAGCATTTTGAGCATGATCATCAAAATATCCGAATAAGCTTCAGCGTGATGGACGCATTCGCTGTATCTGCGACTCGGCTTCACCGCAAAAATTTGTTATAGACAAACAGCAGGATCAGCGCCCCGAGGGTTGCAGTGATCAGGCTACCGATATTGACCCCGGTCGCCGGCCCGAGACCGATAAAGGTTCCGACCCAACCGCCGACAAAGGCCCCGGCGATCCCCAAGGCAATGGTTGCCAGCCAGCCGCCGCCGTCTTTGCCCGGCATCAGCCATTTCGCCAGCGCCCCGGCAATCAGTCCGAGGATGATCCAGGATAAAAAGCCCATGTTGTGACCTCATCAAGTGAGCAATACCACCAACAGCATAGTCAATGAGCGACGCAGCCACCAGCGCGTGACGGTTCATTGCCGCTTCGCATCTGTGCTACTATCGGCGTTTGCCACGGGGATCCCCCTGTTTCCCAAGCTAAATTACGGAACCAGAATTAATGAAAGTAATCTCGTTCAACATCAACGGACTTCGCGCTCGCCTGCATCAACTTCAGGCGGTGATCGACAAACACCAGCCGGATGTGATCGGTCTTCAGGAAATCAAAGTTCATGATGAGGCCTTCCCGCTCGAAGCCGTCGAAGCCATGGGCTACAAGGTGTATTTCCACGGTCAGAAAGCCCATTACGGGGTTGCCATGCTGTGTAAGCAGGCCCCTGTGGAAGTGAAACGCGGTTTTCCGACCGACGATGAAGATGCCCAGCGCCGGATGATCATGGCGACGTTTGAACAGGCGAACGGCAAAAAAGTGACCGTCCTGAACGGCTATTTCCCGCAAGGTGACAATGTCAGCCACGAAACCAAGTTCCCGGCCAAAGAAAAATTCTATGCGGATCTGATGGCTTACCTCAATGACTATCACAACAATGACGAAGATCTGATTGTAATGGGTGACATCAACATCAGCCCCATCGATCTGGATATCGGGATCGGCGAGGCCAATGCCAAACGCTGGCTGAAAACCGGCAAATGTTCGTTCCAGCCCATCGAGCGGGAATGGCTCAAAACGCTGATGGACTGGGGCTTTGTCGACACCTTCCGCCAGTTGCATCCGGCGGTTGCGGATCAGTTTTCCTGGTTTGACTACCGCTCGCGCGGCTTTGACGACAACCGCGGCCTGCGGATTGATGTGGTGCTGGCCACCCCAGCCCTGGCACAGCGCTGTACGGAAGCCGGGATCGACTATGAACTGCGCGGGATCGAGAAACCGTCCGACCATGCGCCGATCTGGTCAACTTTCAGCGTCTAAGCGACAGTAACAGAAATAAAAACAAAACCAGTAACCACCGCGCAGCCGACCGCTGCGCGACTCAATCAAAAACGCCGGTGCATCAACTGCACCGGCGTTTTTGTGCCTGTATTTTCCGGCCTGCCGATTAACCGATTCGTCGATTAGTCAATTAGCTCAAAGGACGCAAGTGTCGCAACCAGTGGCCTTCCAGCTTGCGGAAACACCAGATAATCGCAAACGTCAGCACCATGTAGCACATCCCGGCAAACAGGAAGGATTCAAACGGCGCGTAATAACGCGAGTTGACGATCCGGGCTGCCCCGGTCAGGTCAACAATGGTGACAATCCCAGCCACGGCAGAGCCGTGTACCATGAAGATCACTTCATTACTGTAAGCCGGCAATGCCCGACGCAGCGCGCTTGGTAGGATCACCCGGCGAAACGCCTGCCAGTGACTCATCCCGTACGCCTTGGCGGCCTCCACTTCCCCTTTCGGCATACTGTTGATGGAGCCGCGAATGATCTCCGCGGTGTAGGCCGAGGTATTGAGGACAAACGCCACCAGCGCACAGAACCAGGCTTCCTGCCACAAGGTGCCCTGCACCGAAAACAGCTGGCTCAGGCCGTAGTAAATCAGATACAGCTGGATCAGCAGCGGCGTCCCGCGAAAGAAGTAAATAAACGCCCAGGCCGGTCCGGACACCACAGGCAGCTTGCTGTTTCGCGCCACCCCAATCGGAATCGCAATCACCAGGCCGATCACCAGGGCCACAAACACCATCCAGACCGTGGTATAGAACCCCTCTAAGTACAGCGGCCAGCTCTCTGTCAGAATACTAAAGTCCATTCCCTTACCTCGTATGAATACTGAACTTGCGCTCGACCCATTTCAACACGCTGGTCGAACATGAGGTAAACACCAGGAAAATCACCGCCACGGACATATAAAACGTAAACGGCATCTGGGTGGTGCCGGCAGCCAGGGCGCCTTTACGCACCATATCATCAAGGCCGATGATCGACACCAGCGCGGTCGTTTTCAGCAACACCAGCCAGTTGTTGCCAAAGCCAGGCAGGGCGTGGCGGATCATTTGCGGCAGCAAAATACGTCGGAAAGACAGAAAACTACTCATCCCGTACGCCTTCCCGGCTTCCAGCTCGCCTTTGTCGACGGCCAGAATCGCCCCGCGGAAGGTTTCCGCCATATAGGCCCCGAAAATAAAGCCGATGGTCAGGATACCGGCCACAAATGGGCTGATTTCCACATAATCCGGCAGATACTCGGTCCATTCATGGTTGGGATCAGAAGAAGAAAAGAAGTTGTTTAACCACTCATTGATGCCGTACAGGCTGTCGTTCAACAGCATCTGTCCGCCGAAGAAGATCAGCATCATCAAGACCAGATCCGGGATCCCACGGATCACCGTGGTATATAAGGTGGCGATGGCACGGGCCCAACGGTAAGGGGACAATTTCGCCAGGGCACCCAGCATCCCCAGAATCATGGCCAGGGCCAGCGACAGCAAGGCGACCTGCAGGGTGATCCATGCCCCTTCCGCCAATGACCATTCATATCCTTTTAAGTCCAACAAAAGGTTGCTCCTTCATACTGCAAAGGGAAGCGAGCCGGTTGGCTCAAACCGGGGCCGAGCATATCGGCCCCCGCTGTGTTTCAGGAAAGGGATTACTCGCCGTACACGTCGTAGGCAAAGTACTTGGCTGCGATTTTCTGGTACTCGCCTTTTTCACGCAGCGACTGGATGGCAGCGTCCAGCTTCTGGGTCAGATCTTTGTCCTGCTTACGCACGGCAATCCCGAACCCTTCACCAAACCACTGCGGATCGGTTAACGACGGGCCGATGAACTCGTACCCTTCACCGCCCGACTTATTCAGCAGGCCTTCCTGCAACGCCGAGGCATCGCCCAGCACGGTAGCAATCCGACCAGCTTTCAGATCCAGATAGGCATCATCGAACGAACCATATCGCACGATCGACACGGAATCGCCGTAGTTGTCGGTCAGATATTTATCATGGGTGGTTGCGCGCTGGACCCCGATTTTGACCCCTTTCAGGCCCGCTTTGGTAAAGTCGAGCTCGGTGCCTTTCTTAGCCACGAACTTATTCGGGATCAGGGCATATTTGCCGGTAAAGTCGACTTTTTTCTTGCGCTCTTCGGTGATCGACATCGCGGCAATAATGGCATCATATTTACGTGCCAGCAGAGACGGAATAATGCCGTCCCAGTCCTGGGCAACAATTTTACATTTCGCCTGCAACTCCTGGCACAAGGCGTTCGCCATATCGACATCAAAGCCTTTCAGCTCACCATTGGGCTCGGTCCAGCTGAACGGAGGATAGGCTCCTTCAATCCCGAAGCGGATCACGTTCCATTCTTTCGCCTGAACTGAGGTCGCACCGAGTGCAGATACGACGGCCGCAGCCAAAATCCATTTTTTCATCTTCTACTCCTGTTGTGTTTGCATCTGCCCGGCAACATCCCCAAACATTGCCGGGCAATCATTCCTGTCGATCTTATAGTTTAGTAAATCGAGGAAATAAATTGTTGTAGTCGTTCTGATTCCGGATTGGTAAATAACTTGCTCGGGCAACCCTGCTCTTCAACCAGCCCCTGATGCAGGAACATCACCTGGTTGGAGACATCCCGCGCAAATGCCATTTCATGCGTCACCACCAGCATGGTGCGCCCTTCCTGAGCCAGATCCTGCATCACGCCGAGGACTTCCCCGACCAGCTCCGGATCCAGCGCCGAGGTCGGCTCATCAAACAGCATCACTTCCGGATCGACGGCCAGTGCCCGGGCGATAGCAGCGCGCTGCTGCTGACCGCCGGACAAGTGGCCCGGGTAATAATTCCGGCGCTCATACAAGCCGACTTTCTGCAGTAAGGCTTCGGCCTTCTCAATCGCTTCGGCTCTCGGCACCCCCAGCACGTGGATGGGCGCTTCAATCACGTTCCCCAGGACCGTCATATGGGACCAGAGGTTAAACCCCTGAAAAACCATCGCCAGCCGGGAGCGAATCCGTTGCACCTGTTTCTCATCCACCGGCAGGTATTCCCCACGGCGGTTGTTTTTCATTTTAATCAACTCGCCATTGACCCAAATTTCGCCCTGGGTCGGTGTTTCCAGCAAATTGATACAACGTAGAAACGTACTCTTCCCTGAACCGGAAGAGCCAATAATCGAGATGACATCACCGCGATGGGCCGTCAGCGAGATCCCTTTCAGGACTTCGTTCTGACCAAAAGACTTATGCAGATCCTTGACATCCAGCGCCACTACTTCAGCCATGCGCGCTAACTCCTGTTGCTCCATGAATCGGGACGTTTGCTCGGTGCACTTCCTGTTGATGCCTGATGTTCGCCATTCTGGCACGAAATCTCAGGTCTAGAAGTTTTGTCTGTTTTCCGAGCACTTCATCGAAAGTATCACCACAAACATCGATTGGCAACATTTTATTAACTTTTTACTCTAAAGAATCAACAGTTAAATTCCGTGCATAATTAAGCATTTGATGTCGAATTACATCATTTGATCCGCGAAGTAACTTGCGGTAGGTTAAGGCGATAAAAGTTCTGCAGTATGAGCATTAGCGAACCGGCATATGTCTAGAGCCTATTTTCATTTTCTATCTCCTCACCGGATGCCATGGCTACTGATTGCTGTGACTCTGCTTTCCGGCACGGTTTATGCCAGGGAGCCTGCTGCCCAAAAACCAACGATTTTGACCCTGGTCCCGGAATATATTGAGCACGTAACTGCAAATTTTAATCCCTTTTCCCACGCGGTCATGCCGACGGCCCATGAGTTCATTTTTGAGCCCCTGATCATTTTCAATTCTTTCCAGAATAACAAGCCGGTATACCGCCTGGCGACCGGCTATCGTCTCGATGAAGATCTCAAAGGGATCACATTTACCCTACGCCAGGGAGTGACCTGGTCAGATGGAAAACCATTCACTGCGGCCGATGTGGTGTATTCCTTTTTATTGGCACAAAAAAAGCCAAACCTTGACTCACATGGCATTCGTCCGTGGCTCCAGAGCGTCCGCCAAATCGGCGACAACCAGGTCTACATCAAGCTCACCCAGCCCAATGCCCTGATCGCCTATTCCCTGGTGTTACAGCCCATTGTTCCCAAACACCAATGGGAAAAGGTAGACGACCCGCTGACCTTTACCAACCCCGAACCGATCGGCACCGGTCCGTTCACCCACATCGAACAACTGAGTGCCGACGGTTATCTCCAGTGCCGCAATCCCCGCTACTGGCAAGCCGAACAGTTGCAGATCGACTGTCTCCATTATCCGAAAGTAACCAACAATGATGATTTCATTGCCCGGATCGCCCAGGGTGAATTTGACTGGGCCGGCTCCTTTATTCCGGATATCGAGCGCCACTATGCCTCATATTCCCCGGATTATAATTACTGGCAAACGCCGGCCAGCACCATCAGCCTGCTGTTCAACTTCAACAGCGCACAGCCGCAACTGCGGGCGCTGTTCCAACAGCGCGCCTTTCGCCGGGCCATTTCTATGGCGGTCCAACGCCAACTGCTGATTGACATTGCGGCGTTCGGCCAAGGCGCCCCTTCCGAATTTGCTTCCGGCATGAGCCAGCGCTTTGAGCGCTGGGCAGATCCGGTCACCACCGAGAAATACCGTCCTTATATTAGCTATAACCCGGATCTGGCGCGGGAGCGGCTGGACACCCTCGGCGTGCTCGACCGCGATCAGGACGGCTGGCGGGAGCTCCCTTCCGGCCAGCCGCTGCTCCTGACGATCATCACGCCGAAAGGCTGGTCTGATTTCAACACCACCGCCCAGCTGCTCACCGAAATGCTGGCGGATATCGGCCTGCGGACACAGACCCTGCAAGTCGAATTTTCTCAGTTCGTCGAGCAGATGGCGCATGCCGACTACACCCTGGCGCTGACCAACTACCCGGAAGGGCTCACCCCGTTCAACTATTTTAAGCTTGGGTTTGACAGCGCCTACCAAGCCCCGCAGTACCCGCGCTATGCGATGCATTTTTATCGTGACCCACAGATTGACACGCTCCTGGCCCGGTTTCCGACCGCCGCAACAGCCCACCAGCGGCTGTCGATTATCCGCGAGCTCGACAGCCTGGTCGCCAGCCAGCAGATCACCGTGCCACTCTATAACACCGTCCAGTTCTACCAGTACAACACCCAGCGCTTCACCGGCTGGTTCAATGAAGACAACCCGATCGCCAACCCCGTCGTGTGGCCGCAAAATCCGGAGCGATTACTCCATGTGCTGGCGTTGCGTCCTAAAACACCCCCAACCCAAAGCGCAACCGCGGCACCCAATACGGAAACCAACCAACCGTGATCGATTTCATTTCGGCTGAACGAAACCAACCGTTGTGGTGCCTGATAATGACCGCCTGAATAAATAAAAAATATATCAAAATATGACAGCTGATATATTTTTATTAAAATCGCTCAGCAAAAAAAGACTTGTTCCATTATCCCCGACACAATTTCATCAGCTGTCACAAATGGTCGCTATCATGTATTCAGGGTTGCCCCTATAATACCGCCACTTTTGCGACCACGCCTCCCTACGGCTGGCTGCAGGGTGGGGGGTCATCTCCGCCACCCAGTAATTCAGCGAACATTCACCCGGAAATTATGTTGAAGACCATCAGAAACCTGCCCTTGCGACTTTTGCTGTCGCTGTCATCAGCCTTTGCTGTGATTTGCTTTATTATTACAATTTTAATTAGTTATAACTTTATTTATGACGCGGAAAAAAATACGGAAGAAGTGAATGATTTAATTGAATTCAATTCGGTCATGAAAGAATTCCAGGACTTACTCGATATCAGTCGCATGGAAATCATTTATGCACAGGGTTTTTATGATCACCTCGATAGTATGGTCGAGCTCAATCAAAAAAACCTGGCTCAAGTGCAACGTCAATTTGAAGCGTTGGCCAACCATCAAAGTCAGGCCGTTTCCCCCCAAGTCCGCACGGAGCTGGAAACCTTTATCGGAAACTTTCGGCGGTTGGCTGAGACATCGGCGCAGTTTCGCAGCCAGCGTCAGCAGATCCACCAGCACTATCAGGACCTCAGTTGGATCTCGACCGATCTGAAAGATGCCGATCGCCAGATCACCCGTCAGCGCAACGCCGAGGATATCGCCCGGTGGAACCAACACGTGTCTGAAATGGCCGATACCACTGGCCTGATGCTCTACCATCTGGCTGTCGGGGTCAAAAGCCAGGAGCCGTCCCAAACCCGTGTTGCGCTGGAGCAGACCCAATCGCTGCAACAGCAGCTTGATCCCTTTGCCGCGTGGCCGCAGAACGCCACCCTGGCCCGTAACCTGCAGCAATGGCAGCAGCGTATTGAAGCTATCCTCACGCTGCAACGCGCCAAAGCCCAGACCGTTGATTTGATGGTTGCACTCGGTCGGCAAAATACGGACATCGTGACCCGCCTGGCCGGCACGTCGAACAAGCGGACCGAAGTGTTGTCCGATGCCACCACCGATCTGCTGAAGTCCGTCACTCATAGCCAGTTGATCGCGACCATTGTGGCGACTTTACTGGCGCTCGGCATCAGCCTCATCCTATCCAACGCCATCAGCGATATCATGAAACGCCTGTATTTGAGCGTGAAAAACCTGGCTGAAAGCAATTTAGAGACCCGCTCCGGGATCGCCGGCCGGAATGAACTCGGCCTGCTGGGCGTCAGTGTCGACGAAGCCATCACGCAACTGAGCCAAACGATCCATGCCTTGCGCGGGGTCGGGAACGAAGTTGCGGCCTCCTCAACCGAGTTGGCAGCCGTGATGACGCAGAGCGAAGTCAACGGCCGCGAGCAGCAGCAACAAATCGAACGCATCACCGCAGCAGTCAGTGATCTCTCGGCGGCGGCCAGCCAGGTTGACGGCTACGCCAAAACCGCCGACGACAGTGCCCAACAGGCACTGGCGATGGGTGCAGAAAGCACCGCAGTTGCCCACCACGCCCGCCAGTTGACCGAAGAGCTGGCCCAGCAGCTCAGCGACACCGCCAGCCAGGTGCTCGATCTGAACGAGCAGAGCATGCGGATCAGTGAAGTCATTACGGTGATCGATACCATTTCTGAGCAGACCAACCTGCTGGCCCTCAATGCTGCGATTGAGGCCGCCCGGGCCGGTGAAAGTGGTCGCGGATTTGCCGTCGTGGCCGATGAAGTGCGGGGGCTGGCGGCCAAGACCCAACAGTCGACCCAACAAATCCAGGCCATTATCGATCAGTTGCAACAAAAGTCGGCCACCGCCGTGGAAGCCGTGAACAACAGCCTCGACAAGGTTAACAGCAATCGTCGGATTGCCGAACAGACCAGCAGCCAGATGGACACCATCACCCAGGCACTGAAGCAAATCAGCCAGGTGAACGGCGATGTCACGGCATCCGTGGCTGAACAAAGCCGGATCATGGCCGACATTACCCAGAGCATCAGCCACATTAACGACATCATCAGCCAGAATGTTGCCGGGATCAGCCAGAGTGCAGAATCCAGTAACCACTTGTCACAGTTGGCCGAAACACAAAAGAACCGCCTCGATACATTCCGGGTCGCCTCCCGGTACTAAACCCGGCGCGGTGGTCAGCCAGCCACCGCGCTATCCTTCGCTTGGGTTCAGCGGGCAGAATTCGGTATACTGCGCGCCACTCAACACAGCTGACGAGATCGAACATGCAAACATTTATTCCTGGAAAAGACGCCGCGCTGGAAGAATCCATTGAGCGCTTCCAGTCCAAGCTCCAAGCACTGGGATTCAATATTGAAGAAGCCTCCTGGCTGAACCCGGTGCCGAATGTCTGGTCGGTGCATATCCGGGATGTCGATGCCCCGATGAACTTCACTAACGGCAAGGGTGCCACCAAGAAAGCGGCCCTGGCATCTGCACTGGGGGAGTACTTCGAGCGCCTGGCGACCAACTACTTCTACGCCGATTACTATCTGGGTCAGGAAGTCGCCGACAGCGCGTTCGTCCACTACCCGAACGAAAAGTGGTTCCCGATCGATCTTGAAGAAAACCTGCCGCCGGAAGCCATCCTGGATGAGCGTCTGACCCAGTTCTACGATCCGACGCTGGAGCTGCTGGGTACCGATCTGATCGATCTGCAATCGAGCAACCTGGCGCGCGGGATCTGTGCACTGCCGTTCGAACGCCAGAGCGATCAGGAAACCGTCTATATCCCGATGAACATCATCGGCAACCTGTACGTTTCCAACGGCATGTCTGCGGGCAACACCAAGACCGAAGCCCGCACCCAGGGGCTGTCTGAAGTGTTCGAGCGCAAGATCAAAAACCGCATCATCGCCGAGCACATCAGCCTGCCGGAAATCCCGGCCAGCGTGATTGAGCGTTTCCCGGGGATCAAAGCCTCCATTGATGCGCTGGAAGCCGAAGGGTTCCCGATCTACTGCTACGATGCCTCGCTGGGCGGCAAGTACCCGGTGATTTGCGTAGTACTGTTCAACCCAAGTAACAGCACCTGCTTCGCTTCATTCGGCGCCCACCCACGCTTTGAAGTCGCCTTCGAGCGGACGGTAACCGAGCTGCTGCAAGGCCGTGGCCTGAAAGATCTCGATGTGTTCCCGGAGCCGTCTTTCGACCGCGATGAAGTGAGCGATCACCACAACCTGGAAACCCACTTCATTGACTCTTCAGGCCTGATCGCCTGGGATCTGTTCCAGAGCGAGGCCGACTTTGACTTTGTCGACTGGAATTTCAGCGGCACCTCAGAAGAAGAGTTCAACCACCTGCTGGCCATTTTGCATGCCGAAGGGACCGATGCCTACATCGCCGACTACGATCACCTGGGGGTGGATTGCTGCCGGATCATCGTCCCGGGCTGGTCTGAAATCTACCCGGTTGAAGAGCTGATTGAAGCCAACAACAATGTCGCGCTGGAGCTGCGCGAAACCCTGCTGGCCCTGCCGCAGGTTGAGTGGGAAGCCGAGCAGTATGCCGAGATGTTCCATATTCTGGAAGAAGAAGGCTTCGATGATTTCAACCGTCTGTACGAGATCGTCGGCCTGGTGCCGCAAGCCGGGGATGCCTGGCAAACGCTGCGGATTGGCGAGCTGAAATGTCTGCTGGCACTGGCCGGCGGCGATCTGGAGCTGGCCCTGGAGCACGCGAGCTGGTGTGTTGATTACAACGTGTCGACCTACAGCGCTGAGCGCGCCCGCTTCTTCCGCTGCCTGGTTGCCAGCCTCAAGCTGGCCCTGGACGATGACCGTGACCCAGCCCAGTACAAAGCAGCCTTCGAGCGGATGTTTGGGGCCGACACCGTCGCGGCAGCCTGGGGCTCCATTGAAGGCACCGTCCGTTTCCACGGCCTGACCGCCGGCGATCTGACCCTGCGTCAGTTCCCGGCCCACCAGAAACTCCTGGCCTCTTACCAGAAACTCCAGGCGGCAAAACAGGCTGCAGCGAAGTAATTTTATTACAAACTGGTCAATCGGCCATCTTGATGCCAACCCCTGCGGGTTGGCATTTTTGTATGCCTGCTCTTGTACCGCCACGCTGTATTATGAATAAAAGCTTAACTATCAAAGCTTTACACGTAAAAAATGAGCCACAAAATAAAAACCTTAAAAAACAAATAAATAATACAATTCCTCACCCTGAATCCTGACTCACATTGCAGCATTTCTTATCGACAATTGTTCATATCTCGCAGCATTTCGTCATATTCCTCAATTTTTTTTGAATACCCTCCTCGTTTTTTTGAAAGCGACTGATCGAGATCAATTTCCGTCATGAACCCGGGCGGTACACTCCGGATAAAGATTTGGTGAAAAATAATTACAAACGCCGAACAGCCACTCCCCTTTACGAGGGGACTGTCGCAACCGGCGACGGCGATCACTGAAGATAAGAATTATTTTACTTGTAGACGAGGCACATATGTCATCTGAAGAAAGAAGTTACCAGGAGCTCCATCGCCCTGCCTCTGACTTCTCTAGTCGCTCAGACTATCTGGATCATGAGCTGAAAATCATGAAACCGCGCCGGTTTGCACTGAACCTACCCGGCCGTGATTTCCGCTTTGAACTGGAAGATCTGGTACCGGCCCTGGCCGGTACCATCGGCATCATCGCAATGTACTCTGCGGTCATGATGTCATGGGCGGATGGTTTGACGCAGGCGTGGGACCACATCAACCTGGGCAAAGAATTTGCCATTGAAGTGGCTCGGGTGGAAATGCTGCTGCCGGCATTGCTGTTCTGTGTACTGGCCTCCGGGTTTATTAACCCGCGCGCCAACCTGGCCGGGAACCACGGCCCGATGATCCCGCTGATTGGTTCCATTGCCCTGGCCGGAGCTCACCCACTGGCGCTGGCGATTCTTCTGGGGGTCTTCGGCCTGCTGCTCAGCTACTTCAAGGGCGGCTCAAAACTGGTCAACCTGACTTCGGAGGGCACCGCCGGCGGTCTGCTGATTTTCCTGGGCTTCACCGGCACCATGAGCCAGATCGGCTCCATCCAGACCTGGGCCACCGGCCTGCAGTCTGCAGATGTGGCCGCGGGCAGCATGGGTTATGTCGGCCTGATTGTGCTGGCCGTGAACATTGTACTGTATGCCTACCTGGCACGGATTAACAAACGCTGGCTGGCAATCCCGGCTTGTGCCGTCACCGGTCTGCTGGTCGCCCTGCTCCTGGGTGCCGGATTCGACCTGAAATTTGAAACCGAGATCGGCCTGCCGAATCTGAACCCTGTGTACTGGTGGGGCAGCACCGAAGAAGGCTGGATGCTGGGTCTGCCGACTATTGAGCATTTTATAGCCTCTCTACCGTTTGCTATTCTAGCGGTTGCCATGTGGTCACCGGACTTCCTGGGTCACCGAATTTTCCAGGAACTGAACTATCCGAAGGGCACCGACAAAGTGCTGATGGACGTCGATGACACCATGACCATGTGTTCGATTCGCCAGATGGTCGGGACGGGCCTGGGCGGCGGCAACATCACGTCTTCCTGGGGGACCTACATGATCCCGGCTGCGATTGCCAAGCGTCCGATTCCGGCGGGTGCGATTCTTCTGGGCTGTCTGGTGATGTTCATTGCCATCCTGGGCTTCCCGATGGATGTCGCGGTGTGGCCACCTGTGATGCGCATCGCACTCTTGGTCGGGGTTTTCCTGCCGCTGCTGGAAGCCGGTGTACAAATGGTGAAAGAAACCAAAGACTCTCAGTCTGCCGGGATTTGTATCTTTGCTTCAGCCGTCGTCAACCCGGTTCTGGCTTGGGCCCTGACCATGCTGCTGGATAACAACGGTCTGATTGGTGACAAAGCACGGGCGGCGAAACTGTCCTTCACGGATAAAGTCGTGATTCCGGGCGGGGTGCTGATCATCTGCCTGATTGCCATGCTGGCAGTCGGCATGCTGGAAAGCCAATACGGCATCCCGGCACTCCTGTAACAGCAACAGAAACGAGATGGGCAGTGCCTGGCACTGCCCGCTATAAAAAACTGGGTATTAGTACGAATACGAATAATCGTGTCACGAAATTGCCGCATCAACGGGCCCGATTATCCGTATTATTGTTAATAAAGTGTACTGTTCGCCACTCGGCGTTCGCTCAACAGCGCTCACGCAGTACGTGTTTTTTCTACTAATAAGGTAGGTATGTCATGGCAGAGCAATTTGCTAAAGCTTGGGAAGGTTTCACAGCTGGTGATTGGCAGAACGAAGTCAACGTACGTGACTTCATTCAGAAAAACTACACCCCTTATGAAGGCGACGAGTCTTTCCTGGTTTCTGAAGGTACTGAGGCGACCAAAGCGCTTTGGGCACAAGTAATGGAAGGGATCAAGCAGGAAAATGCGACACACGCTCCTGTTGATTTCGATACTTCTGTTATCTCTACCATCACTGCGCATGATGCGGGTTACATCAACAAAGATCTGGAGACCATTGTGGGTCTGCAGACCGAAGCGCCACTGAAGCGTGCGATCATCCCGAACGGTGGTATCCGCATGGTTGAGGGTTCGTGCCAGGTTTACGGCCGCGAACTGGATCCAGCCGTGAAGAAAATCTACACCGAATACCGTAAGACCCACAACCAGGGCGTGTTCGATATCTATACCCCGGACATCATGAAGTGCCGTAAATCCGGCGTGCTGACCGGTCTGCCGGATGCCTACGGCCGTGGCCGTATCATCGGTGACTACCGTCGCGTAGCCCTGTACGGCATCGACTTCCTGATGAAAGACAAGTTCGCGCAATTCTCTTCTCTGCAAGAGAAATTCGAGAACGGTGAAGATCTGCAAGCTACCATGCAGCTGCGCGAAGAAATCGCAGAGCAACACCGTGCGCTGGGCCAGATCAAAGAGATGGCTGCGAAATACGGGTTCGATATCTCTCGCCCTGCGGAAACGGCCCAAGAAGCGATTCAGTGGACGTACTTCGGCTACCTGGCTGCCGTGAAATCTCAGAACGGTGCTGCCATGTCTCTGGGCCGTACGTCAACGTTCCTGGATGTGTACATCCAGCGTGATATCGAAGCCGGCAAGCTGACCGAAGATCAAGCTCAGGAAATGATCGACCACTTCGTGATGAAGCTGCGTATGGTTCGCTTCCTGCGTACCCCTGAGTACGATGAGCTGTTCTCTGGTGACCCAATCTGGGCCACAGAATCTATGGGTGGTATGAGCCTGGACGGCCGTACACTGGTGACCCGCACCAACTTCCGCTTCCTGAACAGCCTGTACACCATGGGCCCATCGCCAGAGCCGAACATCACTGTGCTGTGGTCTGAGCAACTGCCTGAAGGCTTCAAGAAGTTCTGTGCCAAAGTCTCGATTGATACGTCTTCAATCCAGTACGAAAACGACGATCTGATGCGTCCGGACATGAACTCTGATGACTACGCCATCGCATGTTGTGTCTCGCCAATGGTAGTCGGCAAACAAATGCAGTTCTTCGGCGCCCGTGCGAACCTGGCGAAAACCATGCTGTACACCATCAACGGTGGTGTGGATGAGAAGCTGAAGATCCAAGTCGGTCCGGTCATGGACAAAATGACGGATGAAGTGCTGAACTATGACGACCTGATGGCGCGTATGGATCACTTCATGGACTGGCTGGCGAAGCAGTACGTGACTGCCCTGAACAGCATCCACTTCATGCACGACAAGTACAGCTACGAAGCCTCGCTGATGGCCCTGCACGACCGTGACGTCATGCGCACCATGGCGTGTGGTATCGCGGGTCTGTCTGTCGCAGCTGACTCCCTGTCTGCAATCAAATACGCGACGGTGAAACCAGTTCGTGACGAAGACGGTATCGCGATCGACTTCGAGATCGAAGGCGACTATCCGAAGTTCGGTAACAACGACCCACGCGTAGATGACATCGCCTGTGAACTTGTCACCACCTTCATGAACAAGATCCGTAAGCTGAAAACATACCGTGATGCAGTCCCTACGCAGTCTATCCTGACCATCACGTCCAACGTGGTTTACGGAAAGAAAACCGGGACTACACCAGACGGTCGTAAAGCAGGCGCGCCGTTTGCACCGGGCGCAAACCCAATGCACGGCCGTGACGAGAAAGGGGCGGTTGCTTCTCTGACTTCAGTGGGTAAACTGCCGTTTGCCGATGCGAAAGACGGGATCTCTTACACCTTCTCTATCGTACCGAACGCACTGGGTAAAGATGTCGAGACTCAGAAAGCGAACCTGGCGGGCCTGATGGACGGTTACTTCCACCACGAGTCCGGTATTGAAGGCGGTCAGCACCTGAACGTCAACGTTCTGAACCGTGAAACGCTGGAAGATGCCGTGAAGCACCCAGAGAAATACCCACAGCTGACCATCCGTGTTTCCGGTTACGCCGTGCGCTTTAACTCTCTGACTGCCGAACAGCAGAAAGATGTCATTGCCCGGACGTTTACTGAGTCGCTGTAAGCCTCAGGCAAACCTGGCCGCATACCCGCGGCCAGAACCGCGACACTGAAAGCAACAACATGAAAGCAACAAAAAGCCGGTCTGACGACCGGCTTTTCTTTGATGGGGGTTGCACCCGCACATAGGCTTCTCTACACCTTAAAGTGCTGCAACTGGTGCGCCAGCTCTTCCGAGGCTTCTGCCAGACTTTGGCTCTGATCGGCCAGATGCTGTGCGGCGGCATTCACTTCATTTGCCGAAAGGTGGATACTGCTGACGTTGCGGTTGATATCTTCCGAGACCGTGCCCTGCTGATCGGCCGCGGCCGCAATCTGCGCCACCCGATCATTGGACTGGTACAACTCTTCCACCATGTTCTGCAACTGCAACTGGGTATCCTGGGCATTCTCCACACTGTTACGGCTGCTTTCATGGCTGGCTTTCATCGCCGTCGCCGTCTCGAACGCGCCGCGGGTCAGTGCATCCACTGTGGTTTGGATCTCTTCCGTCGATGCCTGAGTGCGCTGCGCCAGACTGCGGACCTCATCAGCGACCACGGCAAACCCACGTCCCTGCTCGCCGGCACGGGCCGCTTCAATCGCCGCGTTCAGTGCCAGCAGGTTGGTCTGCTCGGAAATACCCCGGATCACATCCGCCATCTCGCTGATCTGGGTGACCCCTTGCTTCAGCGCTTCCACACGATGATCCGCTTCGGCAATCTGTTCGGCAACCTGACGGATGTGGCGAGCCGTCTCTTCCAGCTTATCATTGCTGACCGTAGCTTTATCCGAAATCCCGTTGGTCATCAGGGCGGTCTTGTCGGCATTATCCGCCACATCCGCCACCGTGGCCGTCATCTCATTCATCGCCGTCGCCAACTGCTCCAACTGCACATGCTGCGACTGAATGCTGTGCGCACTTTCTTCGCTGGCAGAAGCAATAGTACTGGCCATTTGCGACGAATGCATCGCCGATTCATGGGCAGCTTTCAGGGCCTGGCGAATACTGCCGATGGCGGTATCCATCCGCCGCGCCAATTTACCGATTTCATCCTTACGTACTTCATCACAACAAATACGCAAGTCCCCTCCGGCAATGGCATCAAATTTCGTCACCAGCTCTTCGAGCGGATCGGAAATATTCTTGCTAATCACATAACCGACGGCCAACAAAATCGCCATCGCGGTCAGGGCAATCATGCCGGATTTCAGGGCCGTTGCCTTGAAGTCATCCTCAATATCCTTGACATGCACCCCGGTCCCGACAATCCAGTTCCAGTTCTGAAACCGCTGCACATAGGAGATCTTCGGCTCAATCTCCCCTTTGGGTGAGCGCCAGCTATAGTCCAGATAGCCGGATCCGCTCTGGGCAGAGACCGTCACCATTTCCTGCCAGTGCCGTTTACCGCCGGCATCGGTGATCCCGCGTGCCGAAGTGCCGTTCATCTCAGGCTTCAGGGGATGGTTCACGATCGCCATCTCCGGCGTCATGATCCAAAAATAGTTGGTGCTGTCATAACGCACGGCATCGATCATCTCGATGGCCAGTTGCTGCGCCCGCTCCCGACCGAGTGTGCCCTGCTGCGACGCGTAGTAATCCAGAATATCGACAGCCAACTCAACCTGGCTTTTTAGGGACGCCTTTCGTTCAAGATAAGCCACCTTCTTCTGCTCCAGCACATCATAAATGCTGACACTGACGAGCAAGACAATGGCACTGAGCACCAGCGCGATCAGTTTATTCTTGACGGTCAAATTACTAAGACTGAACATACATCTCCTTATTGTTATCGCTTTTATTGTCTGTCCAGAAACGGCTAGACAGGTACAGCCAATCCTGTTTGGCTATACATATAAAACCAACTGAATTCACTCGGAATCATAAGCGCTTTGCGCATATTTTGATGAGATTCAGGCCGCAATTTCCCGATCAAATGTAATGATTTCGTGGTAGGGATGCATTATTTTCGATGCATTTGGTTACAG
This sequence comes from Photobacterium sp. TY1-4, assembly GCF_025398175.1. Taxonomy (NCBI): domain Bacteria; kingdom Pseudomonadati; phylum Pseudomonadota; class Gammaproteobacteria; order Vibrionales; family Vibrionaceae; genus Photobacterium; species Photobacterium sp. TY1-4. The sequence continues at coordinate 808,061 of NZ_CP099734.1, read as the reverse complement.
GTGTGAAAAAGCTCAATAACAAACGGAAACATTGATGAACTTTCGGTCAGGGCTGATCGAAATCGCCCATACTTAAAGCATCATAAAGTGTATTAACCTTACATTTTTAACGTACTTTTCGCTATTTTAGTCCGCTGATTTGTAATAAAATAACAGGCAAAACCATCCCCTGTGGAGAAACGTCACCATGTCAGTCAAAGGCCGTATTCACTCTTTTGAATCCTGCGGTACCGTGGATGGCCCCGGCATCCGTTTCATCGTTTTCTTACAAGGTTGCCTGATGCGTTGCCAGTATTGCCACAACCGCGATACCTGGGATCTGCATGGCGGACGTGAAGTGACGGTTGAAGAGATCATCAAAGAAGCGGTCACCTACCGCCACTTTATGAATGCCTCGGGCGGCGGCGTCACCGCATCCGGCGGCGAGGCCATGTTGCAACCGGAGTTTGTGCGTGACTTTTTCCGTGCAGCCAAGGCGGAAGGGCTCCATACCTGTCTCGATACCAACGGCTATGTACGCAAGCACACCGAAGTGATCGACGAAGTGCTGGACAACACGGATCTGGTGATGCTGGATCTCAAGCAGCTCGATGACACCATTCACCAGGAGCTGGTTGGGGTGCCGAATAAACGGGTGCTGGATTTTGCCCGCTACCTGCACCAGCGCGGCCAAAAAACCTGGATCCGCTATGTGGTGGTACCCGGCTTTACCGATGATGAACGCTCTGCCCACCTGCTGGGTGAATTTATCAAAGATATGGACAATATCGAGAAAGTCGAGTTACTTCCGTATCATCAACTGGGCGAGCATAAGTGGGAAGCGATGGGCTTTGAGTACCCGCTGGCCGGCGTCAAACCGCCGAGCAAAGAGACCATGGAAAAAATCAAAGCCATCCTGGCCGAATACGGTCACCCTGTCATGTACTGATCCGCGATCCATCCCGCCGAGGCACGAGACCTCGGCGCTGCTGTCTGGCTTCTTTTGTTTACCTTGCTTTCCTTGCTCCCTGACAAATATTCCCGCCATTGATCTGCTCCGGCTCATGAGCGATGCGGGGTCTCGTCGGTCAACGCTGTTGCCGTCTGGCACAGCGAAGCATTCTGGTGATCGCGGCAAGTCTTGCTGACTGGTTCACACTGACTGTCGGACATCTCCGCCAGATAATGGCACTGGGCACGAAGCAAACACAACGATTGGCGCTCTGACGACGCCGGGATCTGCTCCGCCAGAGTGGCATCCTCTACGCACTGATCAATCTCAGCCTGTACCCGGCGATCAAAATAGTTGACCTGGCGTTTGCGATCGACCGTCGCATCCGGCGCGTAGCGCACCGCCGATGCCTGAGTCAGAATATCATCAAACGCCCCCATCACCACCGGCGCGCAGGCGACTTTCCATTTGCTTTGAAAGCGATTCCGGTTCAGTTCGAGCGGTTTTTTCCGTCCTTCAAATTGATAGTAATGCGCCCGATCATCTTTAAAATAACCACTGAGGCTATAGGTTTTCTGCATAAAGTCATAAACCAGCTCAACCATAAACGGTACCCGCTCCCGGGCCAGGCCCAGGGCGTTTTTCGCGGTGTAGTAACCACAAGTGGTCAGATTCAGGACATTATCCTGCGCCTTTACCGTCGCCGGACTAAAGAGCCAGTCTTCCTGACTGGCAACACTGAAAAACTCAACCGAGTTGGGAAAGTTAAACTTGCTGGCAAACCTTGCCAGTGCCGCCTGTCGCAAGGCCGCGATCTCCGGCGTCATGCTCCCGACCTCTGGTGCTAGGGCCCCGGCCTCCGGCGCTGGCTCACCGAGTGGTTCCGGTCCTCCAGCAGGCCCACGCACCGGCTTGGGGGGCGACTCAACGGCAACCGCCTGCTGCGGGACCAGACTGAGCTTCTTCAGTGCATGGGCCGATGCAGCCAGGCTGTCGGTCAGTGTTTGGAGGTTCACTAAAAACAGCAGTAACAGCAGGCAGATCAGCCCGCGAAAGAGCGTATTCACCTTCAGCGAAAAGTCCCGGATCGGCTTTCCTTTAATAATCATGACTTCAACCCTGGCAATGACGAACAGAGCGGATTCTAGCGTCTCTCCCCCGCCAGTCCAGAGCCAAAGCGCTCAAAACTTATACAAGCATTCAGCGGCTAAATAAAATCAACCAGATGCCTTAATGACAGTTTTGTTTTTTGTGAGCAGTATCTTTTTATGGCAAATCGATGACAATTCAACCTCAAGCTATCCGCCGTTCAGTGCCGCTGTCGCCAAAAATCCGCGACTCGCTCACAATATGCATCAATGATTATATAGATATGTATCAATGTTAATGATGACAAAAAACCAACTTTTCAACCCAGCAACATTGATACTTTCACGCATCAATACCCTAACATCAGATTGAATGGCCAAAAGTTGACATAAGGATTCGATAACAGGGGAGAAAAACCGAGTCTAAATTGTGAGATTGGTGATAATGACACCAACCACTCGCAAGATTGCATATCGGCTACTTTTCTAACATCTATCAATTTTTCTGATACAAAGGAATTCAGCCCGCAGCCAACCGGAGGCTCACATCTCCATCTTCCGGTCTTTCATCATTCGGACGGCCTCTCGGCGAATACAATCTCGCAGCGGGTTCTCAATCGAATCGGCCCGCCAGATAAAGGACAAGGTTCGCTGCATGTTGAGCTCCGGCACCTTCAACGCCGCCAGCTCTCCGCGTTCAATATGCTGGACCACATCCAGGAACGGCAAACAGCTGAGGTACGGCCCATTTCTCACCAGCGTGCGCAGCACAGAAATTTGCTCGTACTCGCGCCAGACATCCAGATCGTCAATCACCCCGTGCAGCGCACTCTCAAAACTCTTGCGGGTACCGGCACCCTGCTCCCGCAGCACCCACTTGGCCTGCTCCAGCTGGGCCAAACTGACCGTTTCCAGCCTGGCGTAAGGATGATGCGGGGCGGCGATGATCACCAGATGGTCATGACACCAGACTTCCTGCAGCAGACGGCTGTCATCACAGCGGCCTTCAATGATCCCTAAATCACACTCATAATTGCGCACCCGGTTAATCACCTTCTGCGCATTACTTACCATCAGTTGAATACGCAGTTCGGGAAAATCTTTATCAATAATACTGATAAGCTCCGGCAATAGGTGCTCTGCCACCGTCTGGCTGGCGGCCACATTGATTTCCCCGCTGACCAGGTGCTGATCATAAAACCCCAACTCAATTTGCTGGGCATCAAACAACAGCTGCTTGGCACGGGGTCTGAGCCAGGCTCCCCAGTACGTCATGGTCATCTGTTTCCCCTGGCGCTCAAAGAGCGGACGTCCCAGCAGCCGTTCCAGCTGAGACAAGGCCATACTGGCCGCAGACTGCGTGATCGCCAGATTTTCCGCGGCTTTCGAGACGCTGCGCGTCCGGGCGACTTCATCAAAAACCGCGAGTTGTTTCAGTGAATAACGCATCATTTCACTCCTGACAATGCAATCCATTTCCTATCCGCAAGAGTATCAAGGTTTTGAATGCGGGTTAAAAAAAATATCAATTTTACTCACCCTTTTGTGCCCATTTATCCTGACAGTCAGTTATTCGTCACAAGGAGGAAAAAAAGTGGCAATTTCAATCCCCTATCCACACTTCAACCCTGACGTGTCCGTCAGTCACACAGGAGGAATGGCCTATGGCTTTGGCTACGTCTTCTTCTGCGTCCGGTGAATTCAATCCCAAGGAAATGATGAAGCAGGCGGAAATTTACGCCGTGGGGAAAGCCACCAAGCCGACCCGGACCACGGTTGCGCTGGCCGTCACGGCCGGTGTCTTCATCGGCCTGGCATTCGTATTCTACCTCACCGTCACCACCGGCGGCAGCAATCTGAGCTGGGGGCTGAATCGCCTGCTCGGCGGTGTGGCATTCAGCCTGGGTCTGATCCTGGTGGTGATTTGCGGCGGCGAGCTGTTTACCAGCACCGTGCTGTCGGCCATTGCCTGTGCCAACCGTCAGATCAGCCCGCGGCAGATGCTGGGCACTTGGGGCAAGGTGTATGCGGGGAACTTCCTCGGCGCCATGCTGCTGCTGGTCCTGGTCTCCATAGCCGGGCTGTATCAGCTCGACGGTGGCCAGTGGGGCCTTAATGCACTCAATGTCGCCCAGCACAAGCTGCACCACCAGCCGATGCAGGCGTTTGCCCTGGGGGTGCTGTGTAACCTGCTGGTTTGTCTGGCGGTCTGGATGACCTTCTGCTCGACCAACATGATGACCAAGATGGCGATGGTGATCCTTCCCGTCGCGATGTTTGTCAGCACCGGCTTTGAGCACAGCGTCGCCAACATGTTCATGGTACCGCTCGGGATCACCATTCAGCACCTGGCCCCGGACACGTTCTGGCTGGAACTGGGCGTTGACCCTAGCCAATATGCTGATCTGACCTTCCGCAACTTCATCTTTGCCAACCTGATCCCGGTCACCCTGGGCAATATCGTCGGCGGCGGCGTCCTGGTCGGCCTCGGCTACTGGACCATTTACCGCGCCCCGCTCGAGGCACTGCCGACGGCAACCCTGATTCACCCTGACTTTTCAACGACTTCAACACGGAATATGGAAAATACTATGCTGCAGGAAAACCTACTTGTGAACGACTTCATGCGCCCGGCCGACGTCACGCTGCACCCGGGGATGCCGGTTGCCGACGCCCTGGATCGGCTCTTCGCGGCCCAGTTGACCGGTGCCCCGGTGCTGACCCAAGATCAGCGTCTGGTGGGTTACTTCTCGATGCATGACAGCCTGATCGATCTCTGGCTCAACGATTACATGCCGGATCCGGAGCGCAAGGTGCAGGATCTGATGAAACACGAGATCCAGACCGTCAGCCCGGACAATGCCATTGTGGAAATTGCCGAGTACATGAGTATTGATAAAAATATTCTCTACCCGGTCACCAGCGGCGGTATCGCCACCCAGCTCACCACCCAGTCACTGAGCGAGCGCGCCCGCACTATGGTGATCACCCGGCCGCACCAGTTCCCGGTGGTAGAAGACAACAAACTGGTCGGTATGATCAGCCGCCAGGACGTCATGCGAGCCCTGCGCCCGGTCTATGGTCAAACCGTGGCCGTGACCGCAATTGAGCAAGACACTGCTGCCGACGGCCGCGAGCTGGCCTGATCCCCCTGCCTGCCAGTTCGCTGGCAGGCATTTTCCCGCCAAATCCGACGACTGCTCACACTCCCGCCCCCGAGCAGGATGATTATCCAAGAAATTATCACAGCACATGATATGATTGCGGCGCCGACCAAGAGCAAACGTTTGCATAACTGTAATTTAGACTGACAGCCCGATATTCGCTGTCATTGCATCGCGAGGTCCTGACCGCCCCATGAAAAGTGATATTCAAATCTGCCGTGACACGGCCCTGCTCCCGATTGAACACCTGGCCCGTCAGGCCGGCTTTCTGCCCGATGACCTCACCCCACAAGGCCCCCTGAAAGCCAAGGTGAAACCCGCCGTGCTCAAGCGCCTCGCCGATCGCCCCGAAGGCAAGCTGATCGCCGTCACCGCGATTACCCCGACCCCGCTCGGGGAAGGCAAAACCGTCACCACCATCGGTCTGGCCCAGGGTCTGGCCAAGTTGGGGCAGAGTGTCATGGCCTGTATCCGGCAGCCGTCAATGGGACCGGTCTTCGGGGTCAAAGGCGGCGCAGCCGGCGGCGGCTACAGCCAGGTCGCCCCGATGGAACAGCTGAACCTGCACCTGACCGGCGATATTCACGCGGTCACCGCCGCGCATAACCTGGCGGCGGCGGCACTCGATGCCCGGATCTACCATGAGCAACGGCTCGGCAGTGAAGCATTTGAAGCCCGGACCGGCCTAGCGGCCCTGAACATCGACCTCAACCGCATCACCTGGAAGCGGGTCATGGATCAGAATGATCGCGCCCTGCGGATGATCACCATCGGCAACAATGAACCGGGCAAAACCAGCAACGGGATTGCCCGCAATGACGGCTTTGATATCTCAGCGGCCTCCGAGCTGATGGCGATTCTTGCCCTGTCGAGCGATCTGGCCGACATGCGCCGTCGCCTGGGCCGCATTGTGCTGGCCTACACGCGGGAATGTACCCCGGTCACCGCCGAGGATCTCCAGGTCGCCGGGGCGATGGCCGTGACCTTGCGCGAAGCCATCGAACCGACCCTGATGCAGACGCTGGAAGGCGTGCCGACGCTGATCCATGCCGGACCGTTTGCCAATATTGCCCACGGCAACTCATCGATCATCGCCGATCGCATTGCGCTCAAGCTCAGTGACTACACGATCACTGAAGGCGGGTTCGGCTCCGATATGGGATTTGAGAAAGCCTGTAATATCAAGGCTCAACAAGCCGACCGTGGCCCGGACTGCGCCGTGGTAGTAGCCACCCTGCGCGGCCTCAAAGCCAATTCCGGCCATTATGACCTGCGTCCCGGCCAGTCCCTGCCGCCATCACTGTTCGAGCCGGACGCCGATGCGCTGCACGCCGGATTTGCCAACCTCAAATGGCACATCGAAAACGCTGCCCGGTACGGGGTGCCGGTGGTGGTTGCCATCAACTGCTTCCCGCAGGACAGCGACCAAGAGCTGGCCCAACTGGCAGAAATGATCCAGGCCGAAGATTTCGCCACCACCGTCGAACTGGCGCTCAGCCATGCCTTTGCCCGGGGCGGAGAGGGCGCGATTGAATTGGCCGAAGCCGTGGTGCGGGCCTGCCGACAGCCGACCGATTTCAAGCCGCTGTACCATCCGGCGCAGAGTCTGGAAGAAAAACTAATGATCCTGGCCGAAGTCGGCTACGGCGGCCAGGGGGTGGAATTGTCTGAGCAAGCCAAAGCGCAGCTGGTTGCGCTCAAGCAGCAGGGTCACGATGGGTTGGCCGTTTGCATCGCCAAAACCCCGCTCTCAATCAGTCATGATCCAGCCCGCAAAGGAGCACCTCAGGATTTCGTGCTGCCGGTACGCGAACTCCGGCTCTGTGCCGGCGCCGGGTTTGTTACCGCGCTGTGCGGCAATGTCATGACCATGCCCGGCCTGCCGGAAAAGCCCGCCTTCATGGCCCTTGATCTGGATGAGGACGGCAATATCACCGGCCTGAGCTAATCCGGACACGCACGATTTCCCGCCAACAAACGCGCCCATTGGGGCGCATTTGTTATTCGACGCCAGTATTTTCGCCCAGCCCCATCGCCCGACTTATTTCTTGTGGTTAAAAGGATCTAAATAGTCGCGGTCAGCGAAGGTGCGGACCCATTCGGGTTTGTACACCACCAGCAAAGTGGTGGCCATCCCGTTCAACAAGGCTTCTGGGAATAACAACAGCGGCAACAGTGACAGGTAGTTGTCCACGATATAGGCCCAGCTGTATTCACCGCTCCAGTACATCCAGCCACTGGTCAACAACAGATGCACCGCCATGGTCAGCGCCCCATTGAGAAAGGCGGCCACAAAGATGTAAACAAACAGATGCCGGGTCAGAAAACGATAGCTCAGCAAAAAAACCGCGAAGCTGAACATCGCCGGGAGCATCACCCCCGTCAGCATATAGAGGCCGATATCCGGCCAGGCCACAAATCCCAGCGCTGCCATGAGCACCGTCGCTGCCGAACCTATCAACGCCGCTATCTGCCAGCCATGAGACAACGCCAGGACGGTCAGGGCCAGAAAATGCACCTGCAGCCCGTCCGCGATCCCCGCCCGCAGTCCCCAGAGCATGAACAGGATCACCACCGTCGCCAGCACCAGGTGCTGATAGTCCTTCTCGTGGCGAAACTTCGGCCAGAACTCGCGGGGAAAACTGAGCAGCATGACAACCAGCCAAATCAGATAGCCGGCAACCTGTAACCATGTCATCCGAATCTACATCCTTGTAAAAGAGAAGCTGGAAGTATATCAGCATGTTAACCGTCCATTAACCCTGGTATGGGCCACAACCTCTCGCCGCTGCCTGAAAACAACTGGCTTTTCTCCGGGCAAAAATCCGCCGCCAGGCCCGATTGGACAAGCTTTCGCCGGTCATTTGCAATTGGCGGGAAATCGGCATCAAGCCGTAGTCAGATCAATTTTTTTTACCCTCAACCTGCTAATCTCAATGGCAGCTCAATAGATAATGAAAGGCCTATCACTATGGAAATGACCAACGCGCAACGTCTGATTCTGTCCAACCAGTACAACCTGATGGCGCAGATGGATCCGGAAAATGCCGCCAAATATCGCCGCCTGCAAACCATCGTCGAGCGCGGCTACGGCTTGCAGATGCGTGAACTGGATAAAGATTTCGGTTGCCTGTCTGATGAAGAGTGCCGACTCGTCATCGATTATATGGAGATGCATCACGCGCTGCAGGAATCGTACAACATGCTGGACGAAGGCAAGCAAGCGGATATCGATCCCCGTCGCCTGCAATTTTTGGGCTTTGATGCCGCCACCGAGTCGCAGTTGGTCCATTACGTTCGCTTCCTGACCGCTGAAGAAGGCCTGTATCCGCAATTCGACAAAGCCGAGCACAATTTCAACAGCCAGGTGCCGATGAAGGACAAGTATCAGCGCATGCTGCAAACCTGGCGCAACTGTCCGCGCCAGTACCACCTGTCGGCAACCGAGATCCAGCAAATCTTGAATGCCTGAGCCCCACCAGCTCCTGTCACTATCCGCATCAACCGGCGCCTGGGCGCCGGTTAGTGCCACCTCTCCCCCCATCTCCTGACCCATTTTTCGATTCCTTCATCCCCGCCTCCTGCGATAAACTGCGCCGATCCCGTGCGGAAATGTGACCTTTGACCAAGTTTTATTTTAAACAGGTCAACTTTGACTCAACATTTCCGGCGCAGGCCGAAAAATAGCTAACGGCATTGAACTTCACCAAACTGTTTTCACCGCCATCAATGCTTCAGAGTAAGCTGAGCACTCTGAACCCTTCGAGCCCAATCAGTCGCAGGAAGCCATGAGCCGATCCCTTCTCGCAACGCCGTATTTCATTCTTTGTGCGCCTGCCGAGCCGGCGTCGCGCCCGCTCAACCGGGCGCCCTTTGTCGTCCTGCAGACGATTCTGCCGGGGAAGTGCGCAACATGCTGATCCGCAACACGATCGGGAACCGGCTCATTACGGCCATTGCGTTTATGTCCTTTCTGACCATCAGTGTCAGCATGATTGCCGTGATCAACTGGGACACCCTGGACACCCAGATCAAAGCCATTGTCGATAAAAACCTGCCGGCCCTCTGGACCAGCTACCGGCTCGAGCGCAATACCGCCGGGCTGCAAGCAGCGCTCAATGCCCTGAGCAACAACCGCGACCCGGTCCAACATGGGCCACTCAAGCAGACGATCACCGACAAACTGGATTTGATCAGTACCGCTATCCATGACACGGCGGACCTGAAGCACTACCAGGCCATCAAGGCCGAGCACCAGACCCTGGTTGCCGATATCGCGGTCTACGCCGATCTACTCTACCAGCGCAATGCCCATCGTTTTGCCGTCACCCAGACCGAAAACACCCTCAAGTGGCTGCACAAAGATCTGGTCGATGAACTGGCGCCGCTGCGCCAGGAGGTCGAATGGCAGCTGACCAGCGTGGTGCCCAACGCCCTCAGTCCGGAAGCCATCAAGGACGTGACGACGGAGTTTTCTTATATCCAGTCCATCACCATTAAAGAGAACGAACTCTACCTTCTGGTCCAGGAGGTCATTCAGCAACGTCATCTCCTGGATCTCGGCAAGGCATTCTATTACGTCGGTAACAAAATCAAAGAGATCAACGAGATTGGCCAAAACCTCAATCACTACACCGCTTCAACCTCCTATCGTGAGCTGCTCAAGGAGATGATCCTGCTGGTCGCCCCGGCCGGGGTACTGGAAACGCAGTTGCGCCAGGATATCGAGCTCCACAACACCATCGCGCGCTACCAGGATCAGATCCAAACCCGGTTGGCGAACCAGGAAATCCTGATCCAACAGATGGTCGAGCAGGAAAACCGGGAATTGCACCAGCGGAATGAGCAGGCGCACCGGACCATCACCATCAGTAACCTGATCCTGTTCGGCACCATGCTGCTATCGATTTGTCTGTCCGTGATCCTGTCGATTTACCTGGTCGGCCGCGGGATCGTCAAACGGCTCAACCTGCTGTCCCAGGATCTCTACGCGGTGGCCAACGGCCAGCTCGATACCCAGGTGCAAGTCTCAGGCGACGACGAAATCGGGATGCTGGGCGATAACCTGCGCCTGTTTTGCAGCCAGATGCAGGAAATGCAGCAAAGCAACGCGCTCAACCTGATCAACAACACCCAGGCCAGCATTATTACCTGCAACCTGCTGGGGCTGGTGGAATCGGTCAACCCGAGTGCCCAGTTGCTGTTCCGCTACCGCAGCACACCCGACCAGCAAACCCTCTGGAGCCTGTTCAGTGACAGCATGCAGCAGCGCCTGCAGGCCCTGTTTGCCATCGGCAGCCCGCTGCTCAATAACGGGGCCTGCAGCCTGACTCTCAAACACGAGCACCACTCGGGAAAGACGCACTATCTGCGGCTTGATTTTCGCTTGTTCAGCCAGGGCAGCAGCGACAAGGTGATCATCACCATGACCGATATCTCCGAGCAGGAAAATGCCGCCCGCTGGCTGGAAAACATGGTGCGCGACAAGACCCAGTCACTGATCAACCGCAACCGCCAGCTCAACGCTGAAATTGAGGACCGCAAGCGGATCGAAGCCGATCTGCGGGCCACGCAGGATGAGCTGATCCAGGCGGCAAAAATGGCCGTCGTCGGTCAGACCATGACCTCCCTGGCCCATGAGCTGAACCAGCCCCTGAGCGCGATTTCAACCCATGTCTTTGCCACCCGGGTCGCGCTGGAAAAAGGCCGTTCGGACCAACTGCCGGCCAGCCTGGACAAAATAGACAACCTCACCTCGCGGATGGGGCGGATCATTGCCAGCCTGCGCAATTTTGCCAAGAAGCAGTCGGCCAACAGCCCGCTGGCCCCGGTCAACCTGCAAGAAGCCTTACAACAGGCAACGCTGATTGTAGAAAGCCGGGCAAAAGTCCAGAAAACCACCATCGTCAGCGAGCTCGATCCCCAGTTGATGGTGCTGGCCGATCAGGTCCAGTTCGAGCAGGTGCTGGTTAACCTGCTGGTCAACAGCTGCGATGCCGTGGCTGCCGAGTCGAAGCGTACCATCACCGTCTTCGCCCTGCCCGGTGACGGGCAACGATTGCGGCTGGCCGTCAGCGACAGCGGCCATGGTTTCAGCGCCGAAATTATCGAACAACTTTTTGTACCCTTTACCACAACAAAAGACGTCGGGCTCGGCCTCGGGCTGAGCATCTGTCGTTCTATTCTGAGCCGCCTGGAAGGGGATATTTACCTCGCCTCAAACCTTCAGGGCGGTGCATTGGTCGTGTTGGAGTTAAACTGCTATGACAATAAATAACGATATTGAAGTCCTGGTCATCGATGACGATCAAGATGTCGTTGATGCTTACCAACAGCTGCTGGAAATCTCCGGCTACAAAGCCTGTGCGATCACCGATCCAACCCTGGTCATGAACATGCTGAACAGAAACTGGCCGGGCGTGATTGTCACCGATATGTACATGCCGGGCCTGAGCGGCATGGAGCTACTGGCGCAAATCAAGGCCCTCGATCCGGATTTGCCAGTCATCATGATCACCGGCCACGGCGATATCCCGATGGCGGTGGATGCGGTCAGAAAGGGCGCGCTCGATTTTCTGCAAAAGCCGCTCCAGCCCAATGAGCTGCTGGCCTTGCTGGACAAGCACCTGCCGATACGCCAGCAGCAGATCGACCAGCGCGCCAGCCTGACCCAGAGCACCGCCGAGTTGCTGATTGGCGACAGTCCGCTGATGGTCCGGCTGCGCGAGCAAATTACCGAAGTCGCCCTGACCACCAAAGATGTGCTGATCGAAGGGTCGCACGGGGTCGGCCGCCATACCGTGGCCCGCTTGCTGCACCAGAAAAGTGAGCTCTGCGACGGTCCCTATCTCACCACCGCCGGGGACTCAATCCAGTGTACCGCCGATCTCCAGCGCAGTATGATCGCCGCCCGCGGCGGCAGCCTGTGCCTGATGCATCCGCAGGATATGCCGCAGGAGACCCAAAAATGGCTCTGCCGTTTCCTGTTGGAGCAGGAGCGACTGAACAAGAAAGAAGTCCGGGTGCTGGCCGTGGTCGAAGGCACCCCGGAAGCCCAGGTCGAGCAAGACAAACTGTTGCCGGAGTTGTTCTATTTCCTCAGCCAGATCCGCTTCCAGCTCCCGTCTCTGAAACAACGTAACTGCGACATTATTCCGCTGTTCCGCCATTTCCTGAAACAGAGCTGCCAGAAGCTCAGCAAGGCTGTGCCGTCGATCGACAAAGCCTACCTCAACACCCTCAGCCGCTATGAATGGCCGGGCAATGTGCTGGAGCTGAAAAACGTCGCCGAGCTGTACGCCATCGGGATCGTCAAACTGGCAGGCCAGGAGCGGACCAAGCCGCTGGAGCAAATGAGCAGCCCACTCGACGAGCTGGTCGGCAGCTACGAGAAGCAGATCATTGAAGATGCACTCTATTTGTTTGCCGGGCGGATCAACGATGTCTCCAACTATCTCCAGATCCCGCGTAAAAAGCTGTATCTGAGAATGAAAAAACACAACCTCGACAAAGCCGAATACAAGGTTCGCACCAACTAAACACCCCCGGGGCAACAGCACCGGACCAACCCGCCCTCCGGCTTGCAGCACGGGGGGCGGGTGATTACAATGGCGGCTGTGTTTATCATCCCCGGTTTTCCCCATGTCTTACCAATGCCCTTTATGCCACGCTCCCCTCAGTTCTGAGGGCAACCAGTGGCGCTGCCACAACAATCACCAGTTTGACCAGGCCAAAGAAGGTTATGTCAACCTGATGCCGGCGCACCATAAGAGCTCGAAAAATCCGGGTGACAATAAAGAAATGATGCAGGCACGGCGCCAGTTCCTGGAAGCCGGCTACTACGCCCCGCTCCGCGAAGCGGTGATCGCCCAGCTGGCCCGCCACCTGCCGGCCAACAATGTCCGGCTGCTGGATATCGGCTGCGGTGAAGGTTACTACACCGCCGGGTTTACCGCTGAGGCCGTCGGCCACCCCGGCCTTGAAGTCCACGGTCTGGATATTTCCAAAGTCGCAGTGCGCTATGCCGCCAAGCGCTATCCGGCCTGTCATTTCTGCGTCGCTTCCAGCCACCGGCTGCCGTTTGCCGAGGACTCGCTGGACGGCATCGTCCGAATTTACGCCCCCTGCAAGGCCGAAGAGCTCAAACGTACCCTCAACAGCGGCGGCATTGTGCTGACGGTCACCCCGGCTGCGCGCCACCTGTACCAGCTCAAAGCACTGATTTACGATGAAGTACGGCTGCACGATGTGGCGCCGGAGCAGCTCGACGGTTTTACCCTGGTCGAGGAGCAGCAACTGCACGATACGCTGAGCCTGTCCGGGGAAGCGGCAACTGCCCTAATGCAGATGACCCCGTTCGCTTGGAAAACCAGCGACGCCGTGTGGCAACAGCTGGCAGCCAGCACAGACTTCCCGTGTGAGACCGACTTTATGATCCGGGTGTATCGCAAACAGTAAGCCTATCGACAAGGGGCTTTGGCCCCTTTTGAAAATAATTCTCACTTCGATTGCGTTCCATTTTTTTCTCCTTTATGATCCCGCCCCGTCTACAGTTATTGCAGCAAACACCTGTTCCCGCAGTCCGTTACCTGCGCTTTTAACCCCAATGGTGATCTCATGAAAAAATGGCTTTCCCTCGGACTGGCAGGCTTCCTGTTCGGTTGCAGTACAGAGCCAGCGGCGACGCCCACCACTCCGCTCCCGCAGACGTTTTACGATTACAGCATCACCTCACCGCAGGGCGCGGCACTGACCCTGCCGGAGCTGGCCCAGGCACTGCAGAACGCCGACATCATTCTGGTCGGTGAATGGCACGGCCATCCGGGCGCACACTTGATGCAAACCCGGCTGTTTGCCGCCCTGTATGCCCAGAGCCCGAACCTGGCCCTGTCGATGGAGCAGTTCAGCCGGGATAAGCAAACCGTGGTCAACCAGTACCTGGCCGGCGAAATTGGCGAGAAAACCCTGATCCAAGAAGGCAATGCCTGGCCCAACTATACCGGCAGCTACCGCCCGCTGGTGGAATTTGCCAAGCAACATCAACTGGATGTGATCGCAGCCAATGCCCCTAAATCGATTGTCCGTTGCATCGGCAAGTTCGGCCCCGACTATCTCGACCGCCTGCCGGCGAACGAGCGCCCGTGGGTGGCCCGGTCCCTGACCCTGACCCCTGATGCCTACCTCGAGAAGTTCAACGCCTCGATGCACCATGGTGATGAAGCCAAAACCCGCCGTCAGTTTGCGGCGCAAACCACCTGGGACGACACCATGGCCGAGAGTATGGTGAACTACCTGGCACGCCACCCGGGCAAACAAATCATGCATATTGCCGGACGGTTCCACATCGCCGAGGGGCTGGGCACCGCCTCACGAATTCAGTCACGGAACCCAAATCTGAACGTGGTGATGGTCACCCCGATCACCGCACAAACGGAGTGGAATGCCCAGGCACCCGACTACCAGATCACCCTGCAGCCGCTGCCGACGGCTTATGTCGATCAGGACAAAATGATGGCGGCCATGGGCCAGATCCATCGCCGCAATGACTCGCTCCAATGCTATCCGGCGCAACCCGCCCGCTAATCCTATGGCAAGCTGACCCTTGTCCATCTGGCCGCAGGCTGCCTACCTGCGGTTATTCTGACATTCAACACATCGCCCTGGCCGGATAAGCCTGGCTGATTAATCCATCCATTGCATAACAAATCTTGCCAAGCCGCAGGTTTCCCACTAAGGGCAGCAAAGCCGGGCCGGATCACCCGACAAATTCCAAATAAGAATATTCAACCACGGCTTTAACGTTTGTTCGAAAAATGAACTGTAATTCAATTTATCATTAGCCAGATTATTCACTCCAAAAACACTGAGCAGCATAAACGCCCTGATATTTGTTTAATTTTTGTTAAAATATAGATGTTCTTTCTTTCCACATTGCGCTAAAACAATATTCCGAGGGAACCCACTTTATAACCACGCTATTCCCCCGCGCCGTACTACATTACCTGGCAAGGAGCTTGTGAGATGGAATTCAAGAAAAATCCGATAAATAAACTATTTACTGCCGCCTGTGTTGCCACGTCCCTGGCCCTGACCGCGCCCATGGCACTCGCCGACGTCGCCAAAGTGGCGGTATCGCAAATTGTTGAACATCCGGCACTTGATGCTGCGCGCAATGGTCTTTTAGACGGCCTGAAACAAAAAGGCTATGTCGAAGGTGAAAACCTCGAATTTACTTATCAGACCGCCCAGGGCAACCCGGCGATCGCCGTCCAGATTGCCAAGCAGTTTGTCGGTGAACGACCGGATGTGCTGGTCGGTATTGCCACGCCAACCGCGCAAGCGCTGGCTGCCGCCACCCGTTCGATTCCGGTGGTATTTACCGCCGTCACCGATCCGCTCGGGGCCAAGCTGGTGAAAGATATGAACCACCCCCAACGCAACGTGACCGGCCTGTCCGATCTGTCGCCGGTCGCCCAGCATGTCGATCTGATGAAAGAGCTGCTGCCTGATGCCAAACGGATCGGGGTGGTCTTCAACCCGGGCGAAGCCAATGCGGTTGCCCTGGTCGAGCTGCTGCGTGAAGCCGCCCACGCCAAAGGGCTGGAAGTCGTTGAAGGCACTGCGCTCAAGAGTGCCGATGTCCAGTCTGCCGCGCAGATTGTCGCCGCCAAGGCTGATGTGATTTACGCCCCGACCGATAACACCGTCGCCAGTGCCATTGACGGCCTGGTCAATGCGGCCAACCAAGCCAATAAGCCAATTGTCGGCGCCTCGACCACCTACATCGAAAACGGTGCGCTGGCCGCGCTGGGCTTTGACTACTACCAGGTCGGAGTCCAGACCGCGGAGTATGTGGATGCCCTGCTCAAAGGCAAGAAGGTCGCTGATCTGCCGGTCCGCGTCGCCAAAGGCTCAGACCTGGCCCTGAACCAGAAAGCAGCGAAAAAGCTCGGGTTCACCTTCCCGGAATCCGTGCTGACACGTGCGACGTCCGTCGCCAACTAACCGCAGGGACGATCTGATAGCAGGAGCCATGCCGCTGGCGGGTTCCTGCTCAGCCCTACAGAAATACAAAGACAAGGAGAATATGGATGTCTTTCTTTGCCTTGCTGGGTACCCTGGAAATCGGCCTGGTCTACGGATTGGTCGCCCTCGGGGTCTACCTGACTTTCCGGGTCCTGGATTTCCCTGATCTGACCGTTGACGGCAGTTTCCCGATGGGCGCTGCCGTGGCTGCCACCGCCATCGTCGCCGGGATCGATCCCTGGACCGCCACCTTGCTGGCCATTCTGGCTGGCGGCCTGTGCGGTCTGGTGACCGCCTTCCTTGCCATTCGCTGCGGTATTCTGCACTTGCTGGCCAGTATCCTCACCATGATCGCCGCGTTCTCGATCAACATTCGGATCATGGGCCGTCCGAATCTGGCACTGCTGGGGGAAGATACCCTGTTCACCCCGTTCGAAATGCTGGCCTTTGATGCCGGACTCGATCCCAGCCTGATTCGCCTGCTGGTGGTACTGGCCCTGGTGATCGGCAGTGGCTGGCTCATCACCCGTCTGCTCGGCAGTGATTTCGGCCTCGGTCTACGTGCCACCGGCGTCAACAGCCGTATGGTCAGCGCGCAGGGCGGTAACACAGCCCTGTACACCTATTTTGGCCTGGCGCTGTCCAACGGCCTGGTCGGTTTCTCCGGCGCGCTGTTTGCCCAGACCAACAGCTTTGCTGATGTCACCTCCGGGGTCGGGACCATCGTGGTCGGCTTGGCAGCGGTGATCCTGGGACAAACCCTGATCCCCGGCCGCAAGATCTGGGTCGCGGTGGTTGCGGTGATCCTCGGCTCTGTGCTGTATCGCCTCGCTGTGGCCTTTGCCCTGAGCAGCGGCATGTTCGGCCTGCAGGCCTCCGATCTGAACCTGATCACCGCCCTGCTGGTGGCTGTCGCCCTGATCGCCCCGAAAATGAAAACCCGCATCAAGCGCAAGAGCAAGCAACCGGCCCGCACAAAAAAGCTGGCTGAACCACAGTGAAGGTGAAAAATGATAGAGCTCAATGATATTCGCGTCACCTTCAACGAAGGGACCATTCTGGAAAACCAGGCGCTGAAGGGCATTTCGATGACCGTGCCCGAGAAGCAGTTTGTCACCGTGATCGGCTCTAACGGCGCCGGTAAATCAACCCTGCTCGGAGCCGTCAGCGGCGAGACGCCGATGGTCGGCGGCCAGGTGCTGATCGATAATATCGACGTGACGCCCCAGTCGGTGCATCAGCGCGCCCAATACGCGGCGCGGGTGTTTCAGGATCCGCTGGCCGGCACCTGCGGCTCACTGACCATCGAGGAAAATATGGCCCTGGCCTATAAGCGCGGCAGCCGCCGCAGCTGGAAAATGGCCCTGTCCTCAAAACGCCGCAAGCTGTTCCAGGAGCGGATCAGCATTCTTGGTCTGGGGCTGGAAGATCGCCTCGGGGACAACATCGGCCTGCTCTCCGGCGGCCAGCGCCAGGCGGTCAGCCTGGTAATGGCGACGCTGGCCGACAGCAAACTGCTGCTGCTCGATGAGCACACCGCGGCGCTGGATCCGCGCATGGCAGCCTTCGTGCTGGCCCTGACCCAGAAAGTGGTCACGGAATTTGATCTCACCGTGATGATGGTTACCCACTCGATGAAAGATGCCCTCGCCTATGGCGATCGCACCGTGATGCTGCACCAGGGTGAGATTGTGCTGGATGTTGACGGTGAAGAGCGCGCGCAACTGGACGTCAAGCACCTGCTGGAAATGTTCAGCAAAGTGCGTGGCGAAGAGCTGGCCGACGACAGCCTGCTGCTCAGTTAGCCCCGACGCACACAGGGTTAGCCGCTGCGGGTAAATTCCAGTATGATGCGCATCGTGCCCGGCCGGACCGGGCCTTTTTATTTTAGGAAGACGATGAAAAAGACATTTGCTTTAACTCACCCCAAGAAAGCAGTTCCGCGTGTTGTAGAAGCGGTTAAGTACGAAGTGAAGAAGTACCTCAAGCGGGAGCGCCGTAAAGCGCTGCCTGCGGGCGCGGACTATTGGGATTTTGACTGTCGATTCGGCCATACCGAGCAGGAAGCAAAGGTAATTCACGTCAAGGAAATCAATAAGTGCATTGATGAAGCCGAATCCCTGACCCTGACTTCCTTCTACCTGGAGATCCTGGCCAAGCCGGGCGTGCGCCAGAAGAAAATCGTCGGTGACGACGAATAATGGCCCCGACGGTCCCAGTGAAGCATAAAAAAAGTAGCCCGGCGGCTACTTTTTTTATGCCTGGATTCTAAGCTCGGGATTTTAAGCTCGGGTTAGAGCTTGCTGCGCCAACAGTGGCTCACAGCCTTCAAAACAGCATTCTGACATCACTGGCCTTAAAACCAGCGCTCCAGCGCGGTTTTATCCAGTTGCTTGAACGCCCGGTTCAGCACTTGGGCCAGCTCCAGGTAACGCGGCCGCGCTTTCATCGGCTGCAGGGCATACCCCTCGCTTGTGATCTTCTCATGCAGCTCCCGGTACCAGGTCACCAGAGACGGCGGCAACTGGGTCCGGCTGCGCCTGCCGAGCCACCACAGCCCCTGCAACGGCATACTCAGTGCAAACAACGCCACTGCAATCGCCTGCGGCAACGCGTCGTAATTGTTGAACGCCATCTGACTGAGCACACTCATCACCGCAACGGCCGGCATCACCCGGGTCGCAAACTTCGTGGCCTGGATGTACCGCGGCTCCGGGAACATCACCGCCAGTTCTTTTCGCATCGGCCAGATCGCCATGTACTGCTGGCCATTTTGAAAAGAGCGCCAGATCGATTTTTTTTGACTCATAAACCACCAAAACTCAAAAAAATCTATAAATATTAAAATATAGTAAGAACAAACTTGATTGAAATTAAAATTTTCTAAAAATCTTTTTGTTATATTGCGTAACAATCGCTATCCTAGGCGCGCCTAAACTAATTGTTGCCTGTAATCACCGTTATGGCAACCTGAGGCAAACCTCCAAGGATGGTCGGAAGTGTGGGGGTTCTCAATTCTCGCCAATACGGACATAACACGAATTTGACCCAGGTTAGGTCGACTGCTATGAAAGTCGTCTATCCTATGGGTAATTTTTATTCAGTTGAATATCAACTTTCAGACAGATTATAGGTAGTCACTCTCATGTCTAAGCTGGTTTTAGTTCTTAACTGCGGTAGTTCTTCGCTTAAATTCGCTGTTGTTGATGCGGTCTCTGGTGATGAGCATCTGACAGGTCTGGCAGAATGTCTGCACCTTCCTGAAGCCCGTATCAAGTGGAAACTTGACGGCAAACACGAAGCGCAACTAGGTGAAGGTGCAGCGCACGAAGAAGCCCTGAAATTCATGGTTGAAACTATCCTGGCTTCTAAGCCTGAGCTGGCAGAAAACCTGGCAGCCATCGGCCACCGTGTCGTTCACGGCGGCGAGAAATTCACCCAATCTGCCCTGATCGACGAAACTGTCCTGAACGGTATCGAAGATTGTGCAACGCTGGCGCCACTGCACAACCCAGCGCACATCATTGGTATCAAAGCGGCTCAGAAAGCTTTCCCTGCTCTGAAAAACGTTGCTGTATTCGACACGGCGTTCCACCAGACCATGCCGGAAGAAGCTTACCTGTACGCGCTGCCGTACAGCCTGTACAAAGATCACGCTATCCGTCGTTACGGTATGCACGGTACTTCTCACCTGTTCATCACGCGCGAAACTGCAAAACTGCTGAACAAGCCAGAAGCAGAGCTGAACATCATCAACTGCCATCTGGGTAACGGCGCATCTGTCTGTGCAATCAAGAACGGCAAGTCTGTTGACACCTCGATGGGTCTGACACCACTGGAAGGTCTGGTGATGGGCACCCGTTGTGGTGACATCGATCCGGCGATCATCTTCCACCTGCACGACACGCTGGGCTACTCTGTTGAGAAAATCAACACCATGCTGACCAAAGAGTCTGGCCTGCAAGGTCTGACTGAAGTGACGTCTGACTGCCGTTTCGTTGAAGACAACTACGGTGAGAAAGAAGAAGCAACGCGTGCAATGGACGTGTTCTGTCACCGCCTGGCGAAATACGTTGCAGGCTACACTGCAACGCTGGATGGCCGTCTGGACGCCATCACGTTCACTGGCGGTATCGGTGAGAACTCTGCCCCTATCCGTGAGATGGTCCTGAACCGTCTGGCGATCCTGGGTGTTGAAGTTGACAGCGAAGCGAACCTGAAAGCCCGCTTCGGTGGCGAAGGTGTGATCACCACTGCCAACAGCCGTGTTCCTGCTATGGTTGTTTCAACCAACGAAGAACTGATCATCGCCGAAGATACAGCTCGTCTGGCTGAAATCTAATTCGCGACGCAAGTTCGAAAGCGGCTGGCCTGGGCCGGCCGTTTTCACATCACCCGACCGGAACGGATCGCGTTCTGCCCCGGGTGTCCACATTTTGAGGTGCTGTCCAATACCGGTGGCCCATCGTTATTGAACAGCACGATTGTTTCCTGAATCGTTGAGGAATCTATAGTGTCCCGTACTATTATGCTTGTTCCGGTTGGCGCCGGAGTTGGTCTGACCAGTGTCAGCCTGGGTGTCCTTCGTGCCATGGAACGCAAAGGCGTTCGTGTTTCTTTCTTCAAGCCAATTGCCCAGCCACGTCACGGTGGTGAGCAGCCGGATCTGACCACCGCGATCATCACTGCCAACAGCGATATGAAAGTGGCTGAGTCTTTCTCAATGGCCCGTGCCGAAGAGCTGATCCGTAACGATCAGAGCGATGTGCTGCTGGAAGATATCGTGGCGCGTTTCAAAGAAGCCACGGCCAGCGCGGAAGTGACACTGATTGAAGGTCTGGTTCCGACCCGCAAACACCCGTTTGCCAACCAGATCAACTACGAAATCGCCAAAACACTGGATGCTGAGATCGTGTTCGTTGTTGCCCCTGGCACTGACAACCCGTCACAGCTGAAAGAGCGTATCGAAGTCGCTTGCTCGAACTTCGGCGGCATCAAGAACAAGCACATTGCCGGCGTCATCGTCAACAAACTGAACGCACCGGTTGATGCTGCGGGCCGCACCCGTCCGGACCTGTCTGAAATCTTTGACGATGCCGAAGCCACGGTACCGACGCACGTTGAAGTGATGCAAGTGTTCAACTCCAGCCCGATCCGTGTCCTGGGTTGTGCACCTTGGAGTGCTGAGCTGATCGCAACACGCTCGACTGACATCGCGCATCACCTGAATGCTGAAATCATCAACGAAGGTGAAATCAAAACCCGCCGTATCAAGAGCATCACTTTCTGTGCCCGCTCGATCCCGCACATGGTTGAGCACTTCCGTCCGGGCTCACTGCTGGTCACGTCTGCCGACCGTCCTGACGTCATCGTCGCGGCATGTCTGGCTGCAATGAACGGTGTTGAAATCGGTGCCCTGCTGCTGACCGGCGGCTACGAGCTGCCGAAACCTGTGATGGATCTGTGTGAGCGCGCCTTCAAGACCGGCCTGCCAGTGATGACCGCCCAAGGCAACACCTGGCAGACCTCACTGAACCTGCAAAGCTTCAGCCTGGAAGTTCCGGCCGACGACAAAGAGCGTGTTGAGCTGGTGAACGAGTACATGGCCAGCCACATCGACGGCCAGTGGATTGAGTCCCTGTCTGAAGGTTCAACCCGTGAGCGTCGCCTGAGCCCACCAGCGTTCCGTTACCAGCTGACTGAGTTTGCCCGTGCTGCGGCCAAGCGCGTTGTGCTGCCGGAAGGTGATGAGCCACGTACCGTAAAAGCAGCGGCAATCTGTGCCGAGCGCGGTATCGCCGAGTGTGTCCTGCTGGGTAATCCGGAAGAGATCAAGCGTGTTGCTGAACAGCAAGGGGTGACCCTTGGTGCCGGCGTTACGATCATCAACTCTGATGAAGTCCGTGAAAACTATGTTGCACGTCTGGTTGAGCTGCGTGGCGCCAAAGGCATGACCGAAGTCGTTGCCCGCGAGAAGCTGCAAGACTCAGTCTTCCTGGGCACCATGATGCTGGAAAACGATGAAGTAGACGGCCTGGTTTCTGGTGCGGTTCATACCACAGCCAATACCATCGTGCCGCCGTTCCAGATCATCAAAACGGCACCGGATGCATCTATCGTTTCTTCTGTATTCTTCATGCTGCTGCCAGACCAAGTACTGGTCTACGGTGACTGTGCGATCAACCCGGATCCAAACGCAGAGCAACTGGCTGAAATCGCGATTCAGTCTGCGGACTCTGCCAAGGCGTTCGGCATTGAGCCACGCGTCGCGATGATCTCTTACTCGACCGGTACATCTGGTAAAGGTGCAGACGTCGATAAAGTCCGTGAAGCAACGCGCATTGCGCAGGAAAAACGTCCGGATCTGATCATCGATGGTCCGCTGCAGTACGACGCCGCCATCATGGAAAACGTCGCCGCTTCGAAAGCACCGAACTCGCCGGTTGCCGGTAAAGCGACCGTGTTCGTCTTCCCGGACCTGAACACAGGGAACACCACGTATAAAGCGGTACAACGTTCTGCTGACCTGGTTTCCATCGGTCCAATGCTGCAAGGCATGCGCAAACCGGTCAACGACCTGTCTCGTGGTGCCCTGGTTGACGATATCGTCTACACCGTCGCCCTGACTGCGATCCAGGCCAAACAAGCTGAGCAAGCCAACGCTTAATCCACAGCTTGCGACCAACGAAAACGCCCCCGCAACATGCGGGGGCGTTTTTTTTGCTCAGCGCTGATGGCCCCGCAGATAGATGATCCAGTACCCCATCCCGACAAAAATACCGCCGCCGATAATGTTACCGAGCGTCACCGGGATCAGGTTATTGACGATAAAATGGCCCAGCGTCAAGTCGGCGAAATCTGCCGGACTCATCCCGCTCATCTGCCAGAATTCAGGACCCGCCAGGTGCTTGATCCCGATCGCCATCGGTACCTGGAACATGTTGGCAATACAGTGCTCAAAGCCGGAAGAGACAAACATAGCGACCGGCAGGATCATCACCAGAATTTTATCGGTCAGGGTCCGGCCACTGAAAGTCATCCACACCGCCACGCAAACCAGCACGTTACACATCACTCCCAGGGCCACCGCCTGCCAGAACTCATGGTGCAGTTTATGCTGGGCGATCTGCATGGCATTAATCCCCACCGCCCCGTCTGCCGACAGGTACTGCTTGGTCATCAGCATAATCCCGACCAGCAGCAAGGCCCCGATCAGGTTCCCCACATACACCACGCCCCAGTTCAGACACAGGCTTTTCCAGCTGATTTTGCCGCTGGCTCTGGCCACCAGCGTCAGCACCGAGCTGGTGAATAGCTCACCGCCGGTGATCACCACCAGGATCAATCCCAGGCTGAACGCCAGGCCACCGACAAACCGCGACATCCCCCAGGCCATCTCCTCCGCCCCGGTCGTCACCGTGGTATAAAACACAAACGCAATCCCGATATGCATACCGGCTGTGATCGCCAGCAACAATGATTTCACCGGGTCTTTGGTCGCCTTGCTGACCCCAATTTCCGCCGCGCGCTCGGCCATCTGGGGCGGCAGCAGCGCATCAAACTGATTCTGATACATAGAAAAACCCGACACTCATGGTTCGTAAAAAATGTGAGCGCGATCGTGACCGGAAACCCACGGGCATTCAAGCAGCGAGATCAATAAAACCTCGATATATACGAATTTATCACTCGTCTATTTCGAGCAATTGAGCATTTCGAATCCAGTCATGGTCCGGCGCTAGATCCCGGCACCAAAAGCCGTTATGGTGAGTCTCTTTGCAGGATGCAGGTTGCACGAATATCCATGGACTTACTCAATACGCTGGGGCTGCTTCTCGGCTCGCTGATCTCCAATACCCTGGCATCGCTGTCCGGCGGCGGCGCCGGTCTGATCCAGTTTCCACTGCTGATTTTTCTCGGACTGCCGTTTGCCATCGCCCTGGCAACCCACAAAGTGGCCAGTGTGGCCCTGGGCCTCGGGGCCGCCGTCAAACATCTGCGCGGCGGTCAGCTCGACTGGCGGCTGACCGGCTTTGTGATCCTGGCCGGGATGGCTGGCGTCATTGCCGGGGCGAATCTGATCCTGTTTGTGCCGGGGCGACAAGCCGAAGCCGCGCTCGGCCTGCTGATCCTCGGGCTGGGCCTTTATTCGGTAACCAAATCCAGCCTCGGCCAGCATGCCCAACCACGCCACCGGGATACCCGTGGGATGCTCCTTGGTGGCATTGGTCTGGCGGCCATCGGCGTACTCAACGGCTCCCTCACCGCCGGCAGCGGATTGTTTGTCACCCTGTTTCTGATCCGCTGGTTCGGGTTTGACTACAAGCAGGCCGTCGCCCTGACAATGATCAGTGTCGGTCTGTTTTGGAACGGCATCGGCGCCGCTGCCATGTATCTCGCCGGGGCCGAGATTTACTGGCCCTGGTTGCCGATTTTACTGGCCGGCTCCTTGCTGGGCGGTTATCTTGGCGCGCATCTGGCCAGCCGGAAAAGTAATACCCTGATCAAACGCTGTTTTGAAACCCTGACGTTTTTGATCGGCTTGAAGTTATTGATTGGATTTTGATAAAAACGGAGATTTGCGGAAATGACCAAAGCTCATATCGACATTTACTACTGCCGCCAGTGTAACTGGATGCTGCGCTCATCCTGGATGGCTCAGGAGCTGCTCCATACCTTCAGCGAGGAAATCGACACCCTGAGTCTGCATCCGGACACCGGCGGCCGGTTTGAAATTTTCTGTAATCAACAGCGGATCTGGGAGCGGAAAGCGGACGGCGGATTCCCGGACGCCAAGCAGCTCAAGCAGCGGATCCGGGATATCATCGATCCCGAGCGGGATCTGGGGCATGTTGACCGGACGTCCTGACACTGCGGCCTATCCGCCCAGCACTCAACACGGATAAGGCGGATCTTCCGCCTTATCCGCCTTTTGTTAGGCCTTTCCCTAAACTAAAGCAACCTGGCGCAGCACCTCGCCCTCAAACGACACCACTTTCAGGGTGCTGTTTTCTGGTCGTGTGCTGTTCTCTGATGGGCCGCCGCTTTCCAGTAAACTGCCGCTTTCAAGCAGATCCCCGCTTTCCAGCAAACCGCCGCTTTCAAGCAGATCCCCGCTTTCAAGCAGACCATAACTCGCCGGATGCTCGCCCCGCGGAATGGTGACCGAGCCCGGATTCAGCAGGTACAGGTCTTCTTTCTGCTCTGCCACCGGCAGGTGAGTATGACCGGAGACAATCACATCCCCGGCCCGCAGTTTGGGATGTTTCTCAGCATTGTAAAGATGACCATGGGTCAGGAACAGGCGGCGGCCATCGGCCAGTAACACCTGGTTATAATCCGCCATCATCGGAAAATCGAGCAGCATCTGATCCACTTCGCTGTCGCAGTTGCCCCGTACCGCAATAATGCGATCGGCATACTGATTCAGCAGCGCCGCCGTCTCAGTCGGGGCATATCCGGCCGGCAAGGGATTACGCGGACCGTGATTGAGCAAATCCCCCAGCAAGATCAGGTGATCAGCGCCACTTTGCGCAAAGGCGGTCAACATCATCCGGGTGCTGTCGGCACAGCCGTGAAGATCGGAGGCAAAAAATAATTTCATCGGGGAACCCGTTTATCGGACTATCAATAACGGGATCCTACATCGGATAAACCCGCATTGCGAGTCAGGTTTAATCCCGCAGCATGCCGTTCAACACAATGTTGTTATAGCTGACCATGCCCAGCACTTTACCATCCTCAATCACCGGCGCCCGGCTGATCCCGAAGCGCTCAAACAGCCGGGCGCAATAGCGGACATCCATATTGGCATTGACGGACAAGGCCGGCTTCGTCATGATTTCATACACATTGGTCCGCTCCGGTGAGCGATCCACCGCCAGAACCTTCTTGGCGATATCGTTCATCAACACAATGCCGTACTCATCATCGGCATGGCGCTTATTGACGATCAGGGCTTTGACTTGGCGCTGCTTGGCAATCGCCACCGCCTCGGCCACAGTGGTCAGCCCCTCCACGATCGCGTAGGTATTCATCATGACATCCCGGACCCGGACCACAGCTTCCGCCTGACTCATAGCTTTTCCTCCACAACTTTGGTTAGCGTCTCCACCTGGTGGGCGACCCCGATGGCATCTTCAACATCCAGCTGCACCGCAATCCCCTGCCCGCCACCGGAATCAAATTCCCCGACCCGTTCAATGGTCTCCAAAATGGAACGGGCCAGGTGCTCCTCCACCACCAGCAGCAACACATCGCGCTGCACCTCCAGACTCAGACCGAAAAAGGTCTTTTTCTTGTGCAGCCCTTCGCCCCGGGCATTATTGATCACCGTGGCCCCGGTCGCGCCGGCTTCCCGGGCGGCATCCAGCACCGCGTCTGTTTTCGAATCCTCAACAAACGCTACCAAGAGTTTAAAACGCATCAGTTACTCTCCTTACGCCCCAGCCAGACCGACAGTTGGGCATAGCCCATCACCGTGATCATCGGAAACAAACTGGCAAAGGCGATCAAACCAAACCCATCGAGCATCGGGTTCCGACCGGGAACCGTCGAGGCCAAGCCCAGCCCCAGCGCCGTGACAATCGGCACCGTGACGGTTGAGGTCGTGACCCCGCCGGAATCATAGGCCAGCGGGACAATCATTTTCGGCGCAAACCCGGTCTGGATCACCACCACCACGTAACCGACCAGAATGTAATAGTGCAGCGGATCGCCGGCCACAATCCGGTAGCTGCCCAGCGCAATCCCCAGTGCCACGCCCAGGGCAACCGCCACCCGCAGGCCATTGACCTGGATGGTGCCCCCCGAGACCTGACTGGCCTTGATCGCCACTGCAATCAGGGACGGCTCCGCAATGGTGGTGCTGAACCCAATCGCCGCAGCGAACACATACACCCAGTAATACTCTTCCCAGGGCACAGTGGCCGGAATGGTTTCTCCGGCCTCAAACAGGAAGTCCAGCGCGGTCAGCTGGGTCGCCATCGACTCCCCCAGCGGAAACAGGGCCAGCTCCAGCCCCATCAGAAATAAGGCCAGCCCCAGGATCACGTATACGAATCCCAGGACGACCCGGGGCCAGTGCACCACCGGGCGGCGTAATACCGCCAGCTGGAACCCGAAAATGATGGCCACGATCGGCAGGACGTCGCGCACAGTCGCGACCAGCGTCATCAGGAAGTGGCTTAATAATGACGATAGTTCACTCATCCCGTTTCACCTAGTACACCAGCATGCCGTAGCCCATCACAAAAATCATCGGCGTCAGGGAGGCAAAAGCGATCAGCCCGAACCCATCGACCATAGGGTTACGCCCTTTAATCGACGACGCCAGCCCGACGCCGAGCGCCGTGACCAGCGGAACGGTAATGGTCGAGGTCGTCACCCCGCCGGAATCGTACGCAATCCCGACAATCGTCGGCGGCGCAAACCAGGTCATGACCATCACGGTGAGATAACCGCCGATGATCAACCACTGGATCGGCCAGCCTTTAAGAATGCGGATCACCCCCAGCATGATGGCGATACCAACTGACAACGCCACGGTCAGGCGCAGGCCATGAGCATACCCGTCCCGGGACTGCGGGTCGGTCGCAATCAAACCGCCTTCGGCCGCCACATCAGCGGCTTCCGCCGCCACGGCCGTCAAGGCAGGTTCGGCAACGGTCGTCCCGAACCCGAGGCAAAACGCAAAAATGAGTAACCAGATCAGGCTGCCTTTGCTGGCAAAGGCGTGTGCCATCGACTCCCCTATCGGGAACAGTCCCAGCTCAAGACCAAACACGAACAGGGTCAGCCCGACCACCACCAGAAGCAGGCCCAGCAGGATCGGCCCCCAATCCGGCAACGGCTGCTGCAGCACCACGCCCTGGAAAAAGGCAATCACCAACACGATCGGCAACAGATCACGCAAGCTGGAAAGCATCGCCTTCACCATTGCCCATACTGCTGCCATGCTGCCTCCTGTGGTCCCAAATACGCCGTTCAATATTCCTTATTACAATAATGGGTATTCACATTTTGAAACATCTTGCATTTACCGAGTCGAGAGGTGAGGCACATAATTGACTTGGGACCCGGACATCCCTTGCAGCCACCAGTGACGCACGACACATGTGTTACGGCTCCGGATCAGAACCCGGGCGGAGCACTCTCAACTCATTGATTAGAATGATTTAGTCATCTTCGTTTATACTTAGATCAGGCTCGATCGAGTCATGTGTAGCTATGAGTTTTCACGAGCTCTGAGTTGTCAGGAGCCCTGAGTTTTCACGGGCTCTGAGTTGTCAGGAGATCTGAATTTTCAGGAGCTCTGAGTTTTCAGGAAAGGACCATGAATGGAATGAACATTTTAGTCACTGGCGGAACGGGATTTATCGGAAAAGCACTGTTGCCACACCTGAACCACGAACGGATCACCGTCCTGAGTCGCAATCCAGCGCGGGCCTATCAACAACTGGGCCACCACATCACCGTCATCGAAACGCTGCATGAGCTGAAGGACCTGGACGCCTTCGATGCAGTCATTAACCTGGCCGGCGAGCCCATCATCAACAAACGCTGGACCGATCGCCAGAAGCAGGAGATTTGCCAGAGCCGCTGGGCCATCACCCGCGAGTTGGTCGACAAAATCAAGGCCGGCACCAATCCCCCCGAGATTTTTATCAGCGGCTCGGCGGTGGGGTTTTACGGCGATCAGCAATCCCGCAGTTTTGACGAAAGCCTAGAGGTAAACGGCCAGGACTTTGCCCACCAGGTGTGTCGGCAGTGGGAAGAAACTGCGCAGGCCGCGCAGTCGGATCGCACCCGGGTCTGCCTGCTGCGGACCGGCATTGTACTGGGTCGCCACGGCGGCGCGCTGGCCCGAATGCTACCGGCCTACCAGCTCGGCTTTGGCGGTCCGATCGGCACTGGCGAGCAGTATTTTCCCTGGATCCACCTGCAGGATATGGTCAAGGGGATCCTGTTTTTGCTCAAGCACCCGGAAGCAAACGGCGCCTACAATTTTACTGCCCCGAATCCGGTGACCAACCAGGAATTCAGCCGAACCCTGGCCAAGGTGCTGCACCGACCTCACTTTTTCAAAACTCCGGCATGGCTGCTCCGGCTCGGGCTGGGAGAAGCCGCCACGCTGCTGCTCGACAGCCAGCGAGCACTGCCGAAACGCCTGCAGGATCACGGCTTCCACTTCTGTTTTCCGAAACTTGAACATGCCCTGGAAGAGACGGTCGGAGATAAAAGCCGAATCGATGCGTCCGGCGTCTGACGCCGGACTCCCGTTTCACCTCACGTCACCTCACGCGTGTCAGCATCATCGTTACCGCTAGCCCCGAAGCGGCAACAGCAGCTGCCGGATCATGGTACGGATGATGACCACCACCAGCGCCAGCGACAACAGCGGCAACACCAGCCACAACACGGAATGCGTCTGAACCGGCAGCTCAAATCCCCAGATCATCAGAGCCGCCATCACCACTTCTGCGCCGACAGCCGCCATGACCCCGGCCAGCAGCGCCATGATCCCGTACTCACTCCAGAGGGTCGCCGAAATCCGCTTACGACTCGCCCCCAGCGTGCGATAGAGCTGGATTTCCTGCGCCCGCTGCGACAGGCTGAGCCGGAGCAGGGTCAGAACCAGCAACAGGCCGCTGCAGACGCCGAGCGCCGCCAGGACCGACAATGACAACGAGACCTGCTGCAAAATGGCCTGGATCCGGGTCGCCATGATCCGCAAATCCAGCAGGGTGACCGTCGGGAAATCCCGGCCGAGCTGATTGATCAGCGCATCCTGATCCGCTTCAATCCGATAACTCAACAGCCAGGTGGCCGGCAGATCCGCCATCACATCCGGGGTAAAAATAAAATAGAAGTTCGGTCGCATATTGCGCCACTCAACCTGACGTAGACTGGTGACCGTCGCGCTGAACGGCTGGCTGTTGACGGTAAAGGTCAGCTCATCGCCCAGTTCAATCCCGAGCCGCTCGGCAATGCCGGATTCCACCGACACGCCCGACTGCGTCGCCCATGTCCCGGCCAGCAGCGTATTGTGGACCGGCATCGATTCGCGCCAGGTCAGGTTCAGTTCACGGCGCAACGACTCATCCCGCTCCTCGCGGGACACCGCTAGCATGTCTTGCTGATTGATGGCTGTTAACCGGCCGCGGATCACCGGATAACTGTCCGAACGCGCCACCCGGTTGTTATCAAGCTCGGCCAGATACCGGGCTTGCTCCTGCGGGCTGATATTCAACGCAAACACATTCGGCGCGTCAGCCGGCAGCGTTTGCTGCCAGTCGGCCAGCAAATCTGTACGCAACAGCCAGATCACCGCCAGCAGCATCAGGGAGCTGGTCAAAGCGGCCAGTTGCGCGCCGGTCGCCAGCGGGCTGCGGCTGATCCGGCTCAGCGCAAGCCGGACGGCACTGCGCCAGGTACCGCGCTTGAGCAGTCCCACCAACCCCAGCCCGAGCGCCGCCAGCACGAGAAAGAGGGCAGCGAGGCCCCCCAGGGTCAGCCACATAAACTTGTTGCTGCCGAACCACAGCAGGGCCGCGACCACCGGTAATGCAATCAGCGCGTAGCCCTGACGTTTTTTCGGCCATGCCACCTGCTGTTGGATCACTGAGATCGCCGGGGCATCCACCAGACGCAGCAGCGAAATCCCCATCCCGGGGATCGCCACCAGCAGCGCAACCATCAGGCTCGCGGCAAAAGGCATCAGCCCCATTTCCGGCAACGGATCCGGCAGAACATCCGCCAGCGGCAGGCGCAACAGAAACTCAAGCAATCCGCCCAGACTCAGCCCGGCGACCGCCGAGATGGCAAACAGCATCGCCAGCTGGCGGGCCAGCCAGCGCCACAGCCAGCGTTTGCTGGCACCGAGGCTTTTCATCATCGCCACCGCCTCAACCCGGGTGGCACTGTAATGCAGACAGGTCAGGACCAAGGTCGCGGTGGCCATCAGGATCACCAGAAACAGGGTCAGCGAAAGATACTGGCGCGCGCGCTCAATCATCTCTCCGGTCTGACCCTGCGTAGTTTCACT
Organism: Photobacterium sp. TY1-4; assembly: GCF_025398175.1. Taxonomy (NCBI): domain Bacteria; kingdom Pseudomonadati; phylum Pseudomonadota; class Gammaproteobacteria; order Vibrionales; family Vibrionaceae; genus Photobacterium; species Photobacterium sp. TY1-4. The sequence continues at coordinate 776,807 of NZ_CP099734.1, read as the reverse complement.
GATCCAGCGCTGTCCCGGTGACAGAGTCACCGCCTGCTGAAATTGTTTCAACTGGGCATCCGGCCCGTTGAAATAGGCCAGGAACCGCACCCGGCTGCCCGGCTGAATGGCCCCGGTTTTGGCCAGATCACTGGCGTGGATCAGCACGGCCGGCATCTGGCTGAACGGGTTAAACGACAGCTCCGGCTCCGACACGATATGCCCGCTGACGGTCAGGGTCGCATCGCCAATGGACACCGCATCACCCGGCTTCACCGCCAGCAGCGAAAACAGCCGCTCCGACAACCACAACTCCCCGGGCCGGACCTGGCTATGACGCTGCTCGCCCTGCAGGATCAGCTCGCCCCGCAGCGGGAAGCGGCTGTCTACCGCCTTGACACTCACCAGTTGCATCTGGGTGTCACTGAACGCCATGGTGCCGAACCGGGTTTGCTGCGAGACGGTCAGCCCCAATGATTGCGCCTGCGCCAGTAACGGCTCGGAGATGGGATCGGCAGAGCGAAAGACCAGATCCGCGGCAATCATGGAACGCCCCTGATCGACCATGATTTTCTCAACCCGCACCACCAGCGCCGCCAGGGCAAACACACAGGCAATAATTAAGGTCAGGGCCACGGCCACCGGCCAGAGTTGACCGTGCCAGAGTTCGCGCCAACTCCATTTCAGCAGCATGGAAGTGCGCGCCGGTTTGGCCAAAGTATGTGTATCACTCATCTCAGTCATGCTGCCTCCACGCTGCCGCCCTGGATCCGTAACGTACGATCGCACCGCTGTGCCAGTTGCGGATCATGAGTCACCAGCACCAGGGTTGTTCCGTGATCGCGGTTGAGGGCAAACAGCAGATCAATCACGGTGGCGGCCGTGTGCTGATCCAGGTTGCCGGTCGGCTCATCGGCAAACAGGATCCGCGGCCGGGTCATAAAAGCCCGCGCCAGTGCGACCCGCTGTTGCTCCCCGCCGGAAAGCTGCGACGGCAAATGGCTTTCCCGCCCTTCCAGCCCGACCTGGCGCAACAACTCCGCAGCCCGTACTTCATCTCCGGCCTCTTCGCGGATGATCGCCGGTAGCATCACATTCTCCAGCGCACTGAGCGACGGCACCAACAGAAAGCTCTGAAACACAAAGCCAATCGCATCACTACGCAACGCCGCCCGCGCTTCGTCATCCAGCTGAGACAACGGCTGACCCAGCAATTCGATTTCACCACTGCTCGGAATATCCAACCCGGCCAGCAGCGTCATCAGCGTCGACTTCCCGGCGCCGGAGACGCCGACCAGCGCAATGGCTTCGCCCTGCTCGACCTCGAGGGAAACATCCTGCAAAATGGTGAGTTGTGATGACGCGGTCGTCACCTGCTTGGATACCGATTTGGCCTTAATCACGGAAGCTGACATAATGCGAATCCTTTCAGTTGTCTTGTTCATTTTTTTCTCACTCAACGCCTACTCTACCACTCTGTTGGTTCTGGGTGACAGCCTGAGTGCCGGATACCGGATGCCGGCCGAAAAAAGCTGGCCGGTGCTGCTCGAACCGATCCTGATCGCCCAGGGGCATGAAATTGAGGTGGTGAACGCCAGCATCTCCGGCGATACCACCGGCAACGGGCTGGCCCGGCTACCGCAACTCCTGCAGCGCCATCAGCCCGATTATGTGATCATTGAGCTCGGCGCCAATGACGGGCTGCGCGGGTTCCCCCCAAAGACAATACGCAACAACCTGCGTCAGATGATCACTCAGATCCACGATCAGGGCGCGCAGGCACTGTTGATGCAAATTCGCATCCCGCCCAACTACGGCAAACGCTACAGCGATAGTTTCAGCCAGATCTACCCCGCGCTCAGCCAACAATATGAAGCTCCGCTGCTGCCGTTCTTTCTCGAGCAGGTGATTCTCAAACCTGAATGGATGATGGAGGACGGCTTGCACCCGACTTCGGAAGCGCAACCCTGGATCGCCGCCTTTATGGCATCCGAGTTGGCACCGCACCTGTAACCGGCGCCGCATCTGTGAGTAGAACTATTTTGCGCTGAAGATAATTTTTTGCCCTCACTTTGACTATGCTTGATCTGATGATAAGCAACAGGAAGTCAGACATGATGTTGAAGTTAAGTAGGAACGTTGTGGGACTTTGCGCAGTCCTGTCTATCCTCGGTGGCTGTAGTTCGAGCGAGTACACCACCTACTCACTGTTTCAGGAATACCGGGATCAACCCGGCAATAAAGCCTATGCCATCGGCATCAATAAAGTGGCCGGCGCTGCCTGGTCCGCCGGCTCAATCCAGGATGCCCAGGCCGCAGCACTAAGCACCTGCAAAGAGCTCGGCGGAGTCAACTGTAATATCGTCGATATCAACGACAGCGCCGTCGGTTACTGAGCCGGAAGATTCCGCCCGAACGTGCAGCCGTGATTGTTTAAAAACCAATTGAAATCAGGAACAATGGTGCTCTCCCCGACATTTTGAAGGAACCATCATGAAAGAGAGCATCCTGATCACCGGCTGTAGCAGCGGGATCGGCTATCACTGTGCCAAACAGCTCCACCAGGCCGGTTATCCCGTTGTGGCCAGTTGTCGCCATCCGGATGATGTACGGCGGCTTCAGAACGAGGGCCTGCATTGCGTCCGGCTCGACCTGGCGGATCCCGACTCGATTCAACAAGGTGTGACGGCTTGCCTGGCGCTCACCGACGGCCGCATTGATGTCCTGTTTAACAACGCCGCCTACGGTCAGCCCGGCGCGCTGGAAGATCTGCCGACAGATGCCCTGCGCCAGCAGTTTGAAACCAACCTGTTTGGCTGGCACGAACTGACCCGGACGGTGATCCCGCTGATGCTGGCCCAAGGCGGCGGCAAAATTGTACAAAACAGCTCGGTACTGGGGTTGGTCGCGATGAAATATCGTGGTGCCTACAATGCCAGTAAATTTGCTCTGGAAGGCTATACCGACACCTTACGTCTTGAATTGCAGGATACCCCGATCCACATCAGCCTGATCGAGCCCGGTCCGATTGAGAGCCGGTTTCGGGAAAATGCCAAACAGCAGTTTGAACGACATATCGATATGGCAGCCTCCCGCCACCAGGCCAGCTACCGGAATACCTTGGATCGCCTGGGAAAAACATCTCCCTCCAGCCGTTTCACCCTACCACCTGAAGCCGTATTAAAGCCGTTACAATCCATTATCAACAGCAAGCAGCCAAAATCCCGTTATTATGTCACCCAGCCGACCTACATTTTCGGATTTTTACGTCGAGTTTTACCGACGATCTGGTTGGACAAGTTATTAAGTAAGAGTGATTAGACAAATTGGGAAAACACCATAAGTTCCGTTTAAAACAGCTAAAATACTGAAAATAAATCCATAAAACAGCCAAAAACCAAAAATCGCTTTGCCGAGCTCCCAGCTGTTATTTCCGGAGTTCATCGCCTGGACCCGGAAAAAACATCCGTCGAGGACGAGTGGCAAGCATTTCATCGAAAAAGAGAACAAACGTCATGTTCCTGTCATATTGGATTTATATATTAGCCCTGTAATTTGAAAGGAGACTCCCCGGAGTCTTTCCGACGGTTAACAGACTCAGACTGACAGGTATCATCATGACGTTAAGCAGAATTAATTTCCTCTGTGTCTGCGTGACACTCGCATTGCTGTTGACGTTACACCCATAAAAAAGGAGAGCGAGGCTCTCCTTTTTTATCCCGGGTAGGCTGCTCCCTTGATCTTTCTCGCTTTATCCCCCATATCGATCTTTATAGGCCAAATACATCAAAGAGCAGCCCCATGTACGAAAATCTTGCGATCGAACTGAACGAAACGAATTTACAGCAGACCATCGAGCAATCCATGCAGACCCCGGTGGTGATCAGCTTCTGGGCACCATCCATGCCGGAAACGGCAGATGTGAACCGAATTCTGGAGCAAATCGTCTCGGAATATCAGGGACAGCTGATCCTGGCGACCCTGGATTGCGAAAGCCAGCAGATGGTCGCCGCTCAGTTTGGCGTACGTGGTTTGCCGACCGTGGCCCTGTTTAAAAACGGCCAGCCAGTCGACGGTGCCGCCGGGCCGCAAACCGATGAAAGCCTGCGTGCCATGCTGAGCAAACATCTGCCCAGCCAGGAAGAGCTGCAACTAAAAGCAGCGCTGGCACTGGTCGATCAACAGGATTATGCTCAGGCCCTGCCGACCCTGCGCGAGCTGGCCGGCAAGTTTGAGAAAAACAGCGTGATCACCCTGGCCATTGCCGAATGCCTGGTTGCAACTTCGCAGTATGATGATGCCGAAACCCTGCTGGCAACCGTGCCGATGCAGGATCAGGATGCCAAATACAAAGGTCTCATGGCCAAACTTGAGCTACATAAACAAGCCAGCGACTCGCCGGAAATCCGCCTGCTGGAAGAGCGACTGGCGGCAGAGCCGGATAATATTCAGCTCTCTTATGAGCTGGCCGTGCAGTACAGCCAGGTGGACCGCGCTCAGGAATCCCTGGAGTTACTGATCGCTATCCTGCGTAAAGATTTGAACTTTGCCGATGGCAACGCCAAGAAAACCATGATGGATCTGCTCTCGGCACTCGGTCAGGGCAATGCGATGGCCAATACCTACCGCCGCCAGCTGTACTCACTGCTGTACTAATCCCTTTCATCGCCGCAGGCCACCCGCACGTGGTCTGCAAGTGCGGGTGTGACAGAGAAAGTGAGCCTTAACACGCAGGCTCCGACGCGCAGCACAGCCCTTCAATAATCGGACATTGCGCACCGCTATCGCCCGGACACTGCTCCGTCAGCGCGGTCAGGGTCGCTTTCATTTCCAGTAACTCCTGGATCTTGCCGTCGATTTCGGCCAGCTTCTGCTCGGCTTTCGCTTTGACATCTGCGCTGCGGCGCGCCGGATCCCGCGAGAACGCCAGCAACTCCCGACACTCATCCAGGGAAAAGCCCACCAGCCGGGCACGGCGGATCAGCAACAATTCATTTTGCTGCCGATCGCCATAGCGCCGGTAGCCATTGCTGGCACGGGACGGTGGGGTGATCACCCCTTTCTCCTCATAAAATCGAATGGTCTTGGTGTTCAAGCCGGTTTTGGCGGCCACTTCACTGATATTCATCATCCATCCTTACTGTTTCTGGAAGGTTTCAATGTATCTTGCGACCTTCCGGCGCCAGATACAAGGGTTCGTTGGAAGAAATCTGACACCGATAGATAATGTGAAAATTTATTTTGACCTTCCACTTTCTGGAAGGTTTATCATTTTGAATAACGACATAAAGAATCGTCCCGACCCCTGCGATTCAGGACCTCAACATAACCAAGGATAGAGATATGACCGAATATATTCTTCCGCTCAGCAAAGTTCGGTGTATGAACTGTGCGGGAAAAATCCAGACATCCCTCAGCACCCTCCCCGGTGTTGATTCAGTGACCGTCGATACCCGACAGGCGATCATTCAGGGGGACAGCGCGCTCACACCGATTATCGAAGCGATCACCGAGCTGGGTTATGAAGCCGGTTATCACCACGTACTGTCGCTTCAAGGCTTATCCTGCGGCAAATGTGTTGCCAAGCTCGAACAGGCCTTTGCTGAGAACCCCAATATCAGCCGGTTCACGGTCAGCAAAACCCAGGCCGAAATCGTCGGTATTCTGACCCGGGACGAAGCCGTGGCCCTGATCGAGCGCACCGGCTACCAGGTCCCCGCCCCGGCACAACTTCACCTGGCACTGAGTGGCCTGAGCTGCGGCAAATGCGTCGCCAAAGTCGAGCAAGCCCTGGCCGAGCTACCGGATGTCTCAGCTTATCAGGTCAGCAAAACCCGAGCCGACATCACCACCAGCGGTGAAGCGGCCGCGGTCACTGCCGCCATTGAACAACTGGGCTACCAGGCAACCCTCACCACGCCGCCGGATACGGAGACTGAGATAAAAGCAGAGGCCGAGACCGGAACAGAAACGGCCCCATCGGCAGCACCGGCCGACGTCGTCGTACCAGACACTACGGACAATGCCCCGGCAGCGCCCGGAGAGCAGAGTATTCAATTGATGCTAAGCGGCATGACCTGCGCCAGCTGTGTGGCTTCGGTCGAGAAAGCGATCCGCAATGTCCCCGGCGTGACCCGCGCCAGTGTCAACCTGGCCGAGCGTACTGCCCTGGTCGCCGGGGATGCGCCGGTAGAGCGCCTCATAACCGCCATCACCGATGCCGGTTATGGTGCTGAGCTGAGCGAGGACGAGCACAGTCGCCGGGAGCGGCAACAAGCCGAAAATGCCCAGCTGTATCGCCGTCACCTGCGCAACTCGCTGATCGCCCTTGGTGCCGGACTACCCATGATGGGCTGGGGGATCTTCGGTGGCAGTATGATGATCACCTCCACCGCCAGCCAGCTGGGCTGGGGCGCTGTCGGCCTCGTCACCTTTGTCATGCTCTACACCATCGGCCGCCACTTCTTCGTCAACGCCTGGAAAGCGTTCCGGCACCATCGCGCGACGATGGATACCCTGGTCGCTCTGGGCACCGGTGCCGCCTGGCTCTACTCAACCGTAGTGGTGCTGTTGCCGGAACTCTTCCCGGAGCAGGCCCGGCACGTCTATTTTGAGGCCTCGGTGATGATCCTCGGTCTGATCACACTGGGACATGCGCTGGAAGCCCGGGCCAGAAGCCGGACCTCCAAAGCGCTGGAGCAACTAATTGATCTGCAGCCGCAAACCGCCATCCTGGTGACCCCGACCGGGGAGCAAGAAGTGCCTCTGGCCGAGATCGAAACCGGTGCCCTGCTCCGGCTCCGCCCCGGCGCCAAGGTTCCGGTCGACGGCACCATTGAAGAAGGCCAGAGCTACCTGGACGAGTCCATGCTGACCGGGGAGCCGTTGCCGGCCAATAAGCAGCCGGGTGACAAACTCCATGCCGGTACCATCAACCAGAACGGCAGCCTGCTGTTCCGTGCCGAGCAGATTGGCAGCGACACCATGCTGGCGCGGATCATCAACCTGGTTCGCGAAGCACAGAACAGCAAACCAGCACTGGCTCGGCTGGCCGATACCGTCTCCGCCATTTTCGTGCCCGCGGTAATGATTATCGCCATTGTGACCGCCATGATCTGGTACTACGTCGGCCCGGCTCCTTCCTCGGTTTACATGCTGGTGGCCGCAACCACGGTCCTGATCATCGCTTGTCCGTGTGCCCTGGGACTGGCCACGCCGATGTCCGTAATGGTCGGCGTCGGACGGGCTGCCGAATACGGCGTCCTGATCCGCAATGCCGAAGCCATGCAACTGGCGGCGAATATCGATACCGTCGTGGTCGATAAAACCGGGACTCTGACCGAGGGCAAACCGCAAGTCACCACCCTCAAAACCTATCAGTCTGATGAAGCGCAATTGCTCCAACTGGCTGCCAGCCTGGAACAGGGCTCAGAGCACCCACTGGCCAAAGCCATTTGCCAGGCTGCCTCTGAGCGCTCACTCACCCTCTCGGCGCAGTCGGATTTTGAAGCGCTGCCGGGTTACGGGGTGGCCGGTAACGTCGATGGACAGCGCGTACTGCTGGGCAACCAGAAACTGATGGCCAAGCACCAAATTGAGGTCGCGCCAGCCGCTGAAGACGTACAAGCTATTGCCGAACAAGGAGCAACACCGATCTACCTGGCTCTCGGGGATCAGCTCGTCGGCCTGCTCGGAGTCAGCGATCCATTGCGCAGCGATTCGGTTGAAGCCATTGAGCGGCTGCACCAGATGGGGCTGAACGTGGTCATGCTGACCGGGGATACGGAAACAACGGCCAATGCCATCGCCCGCGAGGCAGGCATTGACACTGTGATCGCCAGTGTCCTGCCGGACGGCAAAGCGGCGAAAATCGCCGAACTCCAACAACAGGGCAAGCGTGTCGCCATGGTGGGCGACGGGATCAACGACGCACCGGCACTAGCTCAGGCCGAAGTCGGGATTGCGATGGGCAGCGGCAGTGACGTGGCCATCGAAAGTGCCCAACTGACCCTGATCCGCCACTCCCTCCATGGTGTTGCCGATGCGTTGCAACTGTGCAGCGCGACCCTGAAAAACATGAAACAAAACCTGTTCGGGGCCTTTATCTACAACAGCCTGGGGATCCCGGTTGCTGCGGGGATCCTCTATCCGCTGACCGGCACCCTGCTCAGTCCGGTCATTGCCGGCGCGGCGATGGCCCTGTCTTCCATCACTGTGGTCAGTAACGCAAACCGCCTGCGTTTGTTCAAGCCCAACCGCAACCCTCATCAATAAGGAGAAACCTATGATCGCAGTACTCGGCCTCGCGGCCATTGCCCTGATTGTCTGGTGGTTCTGGCTGCACCCCGACAGCAAAAGCTAAGTCCCATTTCTCGGGATTGATAACAGGACCATCGCGACAGACTCGCCCTGCCAACAGAGAACTGATATAACCGTATCAGTTCTCTGCTTCTGGTATCAGAATGTCTATGCTGAAATCACTCTTCACCAAAGCCTTGCTGTTCCTGCCCTTTATCGCGGCACCTGCCCTGGCGGAGCCTCAGGTTTGGCTGGCGCAAAAACAGCAACGACAGTTTATCCTGCTGGGCTCTATCCATGCCGGAAAATCCGCCCTGTACCCATTGCCGCAAGTCTTCTGGGATCACTGGCCTGAAGCGAACGGCCTGATTGTCGAAGCCGACATTCTGAAACCGGCTGATGTATCCCTCAACCGTGATCTCCCGACCAGCGAGACACTGCTGAGCAAACAGGAAAAACGCCAACTGCGTGATATCGCCGAACAAACCCAACTCCCTTACCTGTCGCTGCTCCATAGCCCACCCTGGCTGGCCGCCATCCAGCTACAAAATGTCATGGCCACTCAAGCTGGTTTGAGCGCAGAGCAAGGGATCGATATCACCCTGCTGCATCGTGCCAAAGCAGAAAACAAACCCATCTTTGAACTGGAAAGTCTCCGGCAGCAACTGGCAATGATGGAAAATCTGCCAGACCACGGCCAAAGCCTGCTGCGCACCACCCTGTATGACTGGCAGGACATGCAAGCCCAACTCCAGTGCATGCTCTCAGCCTGGCAGCATGGCGATCACCACCAGATGCAACAACTCCTGGAAGACAGCCGCTACAGTGATCCGACCGATCATCTGCTAATCGACCAGCGCAACCATGACTGGACAACTCAGCTCAGTGAATCTCCCGCCTATCACCAAGGTTCTTTTCTGGTTGTGGTCGGTGCGATGCACCTGATTGGCCCGTCTGGCGTGCCGTCACTGCTGCAACAAAAAGGGTTTATCGTCACACAATTGAGCCAAAGCCAATCCAGTTCATGTGCGCCTAATTGACAGTCTTATTTTTAAAATTATGATGTAAACCTCATATATGCATGATTTCAAAGGTTTACATGAACAAAACATCTTTACTGGCTTTATCCGTAGTCCTGGCGTTGACCGGATGTGGTGAAGAAGACGAAAATGGCAGCGTCAATGGTAAATCCCTGGGCTGGGGCGCAACTGACAGCACGTCATTTGCCGAAATCCAACAACGTATGAATGCCGTCCCGTCCCTGGCCCCAAAAAGCGCCAGCCTGGATAGCGGGCTGTATATTGATCGCTCAAATAATATTATGGTGGACTGTAGCGCACGGCCGGCATATACCAGTGCGCATTTTGAAATCGCCGGTGAAAATGACAACATCCCACTGGCCGACATGCAGCGCATCGCGGCCATTGCTGAAGTCAGCCTGGAGATGATCGCCAGCCACCTGAATCTGGCACCGGCAGCCCTGATCAAGCACAGCCACCTCAATAAACTGGGGATCTGTCTGAAAGAAGGCACCAACTCGGTCGCGGGTGGTCAGGGCAGTGAAATCAGTGCGTTCCAGCGCAACACCCACGGTGGCGTCTACGAGTTCGGCCTGCTCAAGCATGAACTGGCCCACATCATTGATTCCCAGATGAACGGCAACCAACGCGGCTACAACATCAATCCAAGCTGGTTTGTGGAAGGCATGGCGGAAGTCATTACCGGCAAGCAACCGATGGCGCTTGGCACCTGGCATGCCAAGCACGAGAAATATAACAACACTATGCTGGATATGGCCACAGGTAACCTGAGCGGGTATGAAGACTATGATCTGTTCGCCACTACAATTCATTACCTGGCGGAAAAAGGCTGGGGACCGGGTTATGTCGAGGCGTTCTTCCAGAGCGATCGCTGGCACGTCAACAGCACACCAACCCAGAATGGCTGTGAAGGCTTTGCGGGCGATGGTGTCAATTACACCGGTGATTGCGTCATGTCCAACGAGCTCGAAGCAGCCTTTGCTGCCCGCTTTGACGAGATCAGTGCTAAAGCCAATGGCGAAGTCACCAGCTTTGCTCAATTCCAGCAAACATACGCCACTGTAATTCCACGCTGGTTAGAATCCCGCTAATTCAATGTCTGATGCAAACAGCCCGAACACCGGGCTGTTTTTTTTATCTGTCAGCAGCAATCTGCCCCCAGAACTCCCAGAAGCTTTCAAACGACGCGATTCACCGACAATCTTTGGGCTGGATGAACCTTGTCCAAGGGGACTAACCCCAACACTCCAAACGGAAAAAGCCCCGTTCGAATGACCGTGGCTTCGTATCGCGATCAGTGAAGAAAGATTCGGACGGGGCGGCCTTCCGTACCCGACCCGGCACTTACCGTTAACCAACGCATCAAATGGCAGATAGAAAAAAAACCTAGCTCGAAAGCTAGGGTTTCTAATGGTGGTCGGTGAAGAAAGATTCGGACGGGGCGGCCTTCCGTACCCGACCCGGCACTTACCGTTAACCAACGCATCAAATGGCAGATAGAAAAAAACCCTAGCTCGAAAGCTAGGGTTTCTAATGGTGGTCGGTGAAGAGGGATTCGGACGGGGCGGCCTTCCGTACCCGGCCCGGCGCTTACCGTTACCCAACGCATCAAATGGCAGATAGAAAAAACCTAGCTCGGAAGCTAGGGTTTCTAATGCTGGTCGGTGAAGAGGGATTCGAACGGGGCGGCCTTCCGTACTCGTCCCGGCGCTTACCGTTAACCAACGCATCAAATGGCAGATAGAAAAAAACCCTAGCTCGAAAGCTAGGGTTTCTAATGCTGGTCGGTGAAGAGGGATTCGAACCCCCGACCCTCTGGTCCCAAACCAGATGCGCTACCAAACTGCGCTATTCACCGACAATTGTTGGACTCTGGTGAACCCTGTCCGAGGGTCGCCCTCTGGTCCGCTATTCTCAAAATCCTGAGATGCACAACCAAACTGCGTGATTCACCAACAATAGTGATACGTTTGTAACTTACCACTGAAAGAGTGGTCGGTGAAGAGGGAGCGACGCGGCTGGGCTCCCAGCCCCCGACCTTCGGGCAGTATGCCCGACAGATACAAACTTCAGTTCGAAAACTCAAGTTTTAAATTAGTGGTCGGTGAAGAGGGATTCGAACCCCCGACCCTCTGGTCCCAAACCAGATGCGCTACCAAACTGCGCTATTCACCGACAATCGTGGACTCTGGTGAACCCTGTCCGAGGGTCGCCCTCTGGTCTGCTATTCTCAAAATCCTGAGATGCACAACCAAACTGCGTGATTCACCGACGATAGTGATACGCTTATAACTTACCACTGAAAGAGTGGTCGGTGAAGAGGGAGCGATGCGGCTGGGCTCCCAGACCCCGACCTTCGGGCACTATGCCCGACAGATACAAACTTCAGTTCGAAAACTCAAGTTTTAAATTAGTGGTCGGTGAAGAGGGATTCGAACCCCCGACCCTCTGGTCCCAAACCAGATGCGCTACCAAACTGCGCTATTCACCGACAATCGTTGGACAATGGTGAACCCTGTCCGAGGGTCGCCCTCTGGTCCGCTATTCCCAAAACCCTGGGATGCGCGACCAAACTGCGCTATTCACCGACTTTATTCTCAGCTATCTCGTTGCTGAGGCCGCTTATATTACTAAGCAAAAAAATTTACGCAAGCCCCTGACCGGACTTTTTTACAGGAAGATTTCAGTTCAGGATTCGATTGCTCAAGGATGCAGCAAATTTGGCGATTTCACGCCCCTGACACCGATGTTTAGTGATCCAAACCGCAACTTCCGGCACATGCTAGAAACATCACATCGACCATTGATCCAGATCAGCATAACAAATTGGTTGCATTCGTTATCTTATGACCACTACCTCACGACCTAGGGACTCTATATGGATTTTTGGCTGGATCTTTTATTTGGCAACGCCGTTGGCCTCTCATCAATGATCGTGATCTTTGGCGCATTAGGCTTGATGTTATTTTTCGGCGGCTACTTTATCTATAAAACAATGTCGTCCTCTTCTCCTCACTAGAGCCATTTGCACAGCCGTCGGCTTGCACCAGGGTCAATCTGTCGGTCTTGACCCTGGACTTCTTTTGGTCCCGGAAAGCTCTTGGTATACTTACCAATATCCCACTAGTCAATTCCCTGAACACCATGTCTGATTCTGATGAACTGGATCTCTTTCGTGAGATGATGGCCGATGTCTCCCCGATCAAACAAGACAAGATTGAGAGCCGACCCAAACATCAAACCTCTGAGGCACACCTTGCCCGGCGTCTGGCTGCCCAGACGTTAACGAAAAGTGACCCCGACTATTTATCCATCGACCATGCGGAAATGCTCAAGCCCGACGATATGATCGAGTTCAAGCGTGACGGCGTCCAGGAAGGCGTTTTTCGCAAACTGCGGCTGGGCAAATATGAGCTCCAGGCCCGACTGGATCTGCATCGAAAAACACTCCAGCAAGCCCGTGATGAAGTACTGCAATTTCTCAAGCAGTGTCAGCGGATGGATATTCGTACCGTTATCATCGTGCACGGTAAAGGGGAGCGCTCCAACCCTCCGGCCCTCATGAAAAGCTTTGTTGCCAGCTGGCTGACCCAGATTACCGATGTGATGGGCTTTCATTCTGCCCTGCGCCAGCACGGCGGAACCGGCGCACTCTATGTCATGCTGAAGAAAAGCCAGGAGCGTAAACTGGAAAACCGCGAGCGACACCAACGACGCCAGCGCTAACCTTTCGCGCACAGCAAGCCGTCCGCTGACAACAGAGGCGCCGAAGCGCCTCTGTTTCTCTTCATCCAGCCCGCAGCTACCATGAAATTCCGCTTAAGCCTGGATCACCACCCGCAGTGCCAGCAGGATCAGCACCACCCCGGAAAGCCGGTCAATCAATTGGGCTTTCATCCGCAGCTTGTCCAGAACCTTAGGATTGGACAGCACCAGCGCAATCAGGGTGTACCACAAGCCATCCACCAGCAGCGGGGTGGCGACAATAATTGCCCGGCTCGACAGCTCTGTGCCGACGGCGACAAACTGGCTGAACAAAGCCAGGAAAAACAGTGCCAGCTTCGGGTTCAGGATGGAAATCATTAAGCCATCCCGTGCCGCAACGCCCAACCTGACCGGCGTTCCCGCCGCGAGTTTTGCGGCCACGCCACCTTTGGAGCGCAGGGCATTGACGCCCAGATAGGCCAAATACGCAGCACCAGCGTAAGTGATCACCATAAACAGGGTTGGCGACTGCTTCAGCACTACGGCCAAGCCCAGCAATGTGAGCAGGGCATAAACCCCAACCCCGAACGCATGGGCCCAGGACGTCACGACGCCGTGCAACCGCCCGCCGGATAAACTATGTTTCGCCACCACAGCCAGACTGGGGCCCGGGGACATGGCTCCGAGCATGCAAATCATCAACAGCGAAAGCCAGATACTGATTGTCATCTTCTACTCCTTTAAAAAAACTAAAGTAGCAGCCTGAGGGCATTTACTGAAATCAAAAGAAATCATCGCCTTTATGATTTTAAGTCATAGTGATGGAGTACATCGAGCCTTGCATAATCGTCAGTACCTGGTTGCGCAACCACTGATGGGCCGGATCGGTTTCAAAACGCGGATGCCACAGCAACCAATATTGATGCTCCGGCACAGCAAACGGCAGCGGTTGATAGGTGATGGGAAACAGCTGGCTCATATTGCGGGCAATATGCTCGGGGATCACCATCAGCATATCGGTCCGGCTCACGGTCTCAAACGCGGAGCCGAAAAACGGCACCGTAAACTGGATCTGCCGCGCCAGTCCTTCTCCGCTCAAATGGCGTTCGACAAAGCTGTCCTTATCCCCCCCGCCAGAGACTTTCACATGCGGATACCGGGTAAATGCACTTAAAGTCAGCGGCTCAAGCGCCAGCGGATGGGCCCGGCGCATCACACACACGGGCTGATCGGCGCCAATCGCTCGCCCGCACAACCCCGGCGGGATTGCCGGCAGCATGGTCGAAACCAGGTGAATATTGAGCTCCCCCAACTGCGCCAGTTGCTCCGGCGACCAGAGCTGATATCTCACCCGGAGCCGGGGTGCGGCGTGCTGAAATTGCGCCACGATATCCGGCAGGATGTACTGGGCGACATAATCAGAAGAAGCCAGCACCACACGCCCCTGCCACGCGCCGGGATCAAACGTCCGGTTCACCAGTAGCCCCTGACATTCCGCCAGGACGCCATCCAGCTTGAGCTTGAGCTGCTCGGCCCTCGGGGTCAGCAACAACCGGTTACCTTCGCGCACCAGCAGCGGATCGTCGAATAGCCCCCGCAACTGGGTCAACTGCCGACTGACTGCCGACTGGGTCAGATGTAACCGTTCCGCAGCCCGGCTGACATGGCATTCATCGAGTAGCACCTGCAGGGTTCGCAGCAGGTTCAGGTTCATCGGTTTTTCCATACAACCTCAAGTGCAGCGGCGAGCGATCAGGTCGTTTTCGCCAGCGGTGCGAATTGTCCCTGGGTCAGCGCCAGCAAATCCTGCGGCGCCAGTTCAATCTCCAGCCCGCGACGCCCGGCACTGACACAAATGGTCTCAAACTGCTCGGCAGAGGCATCAAGAAAGGTCGGCAGGCGTTTTTTCTGACCCAACGGGCTGATCCCGCCGACAATATACCCAGTGGTTTTCTCGGCAATTTGCGGATCGGCCATATCGGCTTTCTTGCCGCCTGCCGCTTTGGCAGCTGCTTTTAAATCCAGCATGCCGGCGACCGGAACAATCGCCACGGCCAGTTTTTTCGGATCGCCATTGAGCGCAAACAGCAACGTTTTGAATACCCGATTCGGGTCCTGGCCCAGTACATCGGCCGCCTCCAGGCCGAAGTTGGTATTGGCCGGATCATGATCATACTGGTGAACGGTATAGGAAATTTTCTTCTTTTTGGCGAGGTTAATGGCCGGTGTCATGGATCAGTTATCATTGGCTGTGGGTGATGGCATCAATATAGCCAACCTGACCGCAAGAAAAAAGCCCCGGTACGAACCACAATGCTGATCAGTTAAGGATCGGTTGACTGATCCTTCTGATGCGTCAGAATCGGAAATCATTTACTGGTTTCCGGTTTTTTTATGCCCTTAGCTTCCGCACTCACAGATTTTCTTGAAGAGTCTCCTGTCGATATCTCCCAGCTGACCACTTTCTCTGAACACGTTCCCGACGAGTGGGTTGCCAGAGCTACATCTTTATCGACTCAGGCAACCATCAGACGAAGACGGCTCCCCAGTGATATGGTGCTCTGGCTTATTGTCGGTATGGCCTTTTTCCGCAATGAGCCTATAGCTGAAGTGGCCCGCCGTATGAATGTCTGTGCCGAAGGGTTGGCAAACGAGGAACTCCTGGCCAAGAGTGCTCTGACACAAGCCCGTCAGCGACTGGGAAAGGAAGCGCCTAAATGGCTGTTCAAACAGTGTGCTCAGGTATGGGGTAAAGAAAGGTACCCGGAAGACAGCTGGAATAAACTTCAGGTTTTTGCTGTTGATGGGGCTCTGTTCAGGACCCCGGATACCCCCGGGCTTCGCGAACACTTCGGTTCGGGAAACACATCCGGAAAGCGCCAGACACCTTACCCTGTACTCCGTCTTGTCACCATGATGAACGTGCGTTCCCATATCATCATTGATGCCGATATCAGCCCTTATCGCCGAGGTGAAATACCGCTGGCCCAACCCTTTATCAACTCGCTGCCGGATAACTCGGTGACTTTGCTGGATAAGGGATTTTACGGAGCAAGCCTGTTGCTGGGCATCTCTGCCAGCGGGGCAAACCGACATTGGCTTATTCCTGCTAAAAAAGGCGTGGTATACACACTTCTCGACGAGGAGGAAACCAATGACAACCTTATCGAGATGAAGGTCTCGCCCCAAGCGAGAAAGAAGAATCCGACCCTTCCTGAGAAATGGCAGGTACGGGCAGTCACCTATGAGGTAGACGGGAAAGAGAAAACGGTTTTCACCTCCCTGCCAAGAGAGATGTACAGCGCCGAGCAGGTTGCCACCCTATACCACGAACGCTGGGAGATTGAACTGGGCTACCGCGATATAAAGAGCTCCATGCAGCACAATTCTCTTACCTTGCGGAGCAAAACGGTCGAGCTGGTTTATCAAGAGTTATGGGGGTTGCTTCTCGGCTACAACCTGGTCAGGAGAGAGGCAAGCCAGGCGGCTGTGGCGCATGACAGAGCCCCCACAGAAATAAGCTTCAAGTACGCCTGCCAGTTTATTGCAAGTCAGCTCAGGGTAATGAGTAAGGCACTGTCACCGGGAAACACGCCCAAGAGGCTAAAGGCACTACGGGGGGACCTGTCCGTGCTCTTCAAGGAAAATCGCCCCAGGCCATCTAGGCCCAGGGCAGTTAAGATATCAAAGACCCGCTATCCGGTTAATCGCCATGCCGCTCCGCTTAAGTGAACTGCATTGCGGTACGAACCAGGGCTTTGCAGGTTACTGACTCATGATCAGTTACTTATAGGTAATCTCGCCTTTCGGTGCGAACACGTTCACATCCACCGGGCTGTTTGCTTCCAGGAAGTCTTTCAGCACTTCCGCATCCACAAACCCAGTATTCACATAACCCGGATGGGTATTCAGTTTCGGATAGCCGTCACCGCCCGCCGCATTGAAGCTCGGGATGGTGAAGCGGTAAGTCTTGTTCAGATCCAGCGCTTTGCCGCCAATCTTCACATTGCTGACCTTGCCATTCGCAACCTTCATCGAGATGCCATAGAACTGAGCATAAGCGCCAGAATCCGTCGGCTTGGTCGCGACCACATTCAGGTAATCCATCACTTCCGCACCGTTCATGTCGGTGTACGTCACGATGTTGCCGAACGGCTGAACCGTCAGCACGTCTTTATACGTGATATCGCCGCCGGCAATCGAGTCACGCACCCCACCGGAGTTCATCACCGCGAAGTCCGCTTTGGCACGCTGCATGTGAGCAGCCGCAATCAGGCGACCCAGGTTGGTCTGTTGGAAACGAACCTTGTTGCGATCCCCTTCCAGTTTACCGTTCGACTCTGCAATCTTGATGTTCAGTTGGGCCTGACCGCGATCCTGGTAAGGCTGCAGGAAGGCTTTCACTTCCTGGTTCTCGGCAATCTCATCTTCAATGAAGACGCGTTGCTTACTACCGTCAGCCAGTTTCACCTTCTTCTTCAGGTTCACCGGGATCAGATCGTAGCTCACCATCTGCAGCTCACCGTTACGGAATTCGAAATCCGCGCGGCCGACATACTTGCCCCACTCGTGCGCCTGCACGATCCAGGTGCCGTTCTGCTGATCCGGCTTACATTCATCCCCCGGATTGAACTGCTTGTTGTACATGTTCGGACCTTCCATGCACACCGGCTCTTGGGAGTGACCACCGACGATCATATCCAGATCACCCGCTTCCAACGAACGTGCCAGTGCCACATCGCCCGGGGCATTCACGCCGCGGTTGCCGTTTTCGTAGTGGCCCATATGCGTCGCCGCAATGATCACATCCGGTTTCTCGGTGGCCTGAAGCTCATTGATCAGTTTCTGCGCTTCTTCTTTCGGATCGCGGAAATCGATACCGCCGATGTATTCCGGGTTACCGATCTTCGCGGTATCTTCCGTGGTCAGACCGATCACCGCAATCTTCATGCCCTGGCGCTCAAAAATCTGGTAAGGCTGGAACAGGCGCTCGCCGGTGGCTTTGTCGTAAATGTTCGCCGACAGCATCGGGAAATCAGCCCAGGCTTCCTGCTTGCGCAGCACTTCCAGCGGGTTATCAAACTCGTGGTTCCCCAACGCCATCGCATCATAGCCCAGCATGTTCATGCCTTTGAAGTCCGGCTCCGCATCCTGAAGATCCGACTCCGGTACACCGGTATTGATGTCACCTCCCGAAAGCAGCAACGCCGTGCCGCCCTGCGCTTCGACTTCGGCCCGCAATTGATCCAGCAAGGTCTTGCGCGCAGCCATGCCATACTCGCCGTATTTGTTCTGCCAGAAACGACCGTGGTGATCGTTGGTGTGCAGAATGGTCAGCTTATATGTTGTATCCGCCTGCCAGGATGGCTCTGTGACATCAGCCTGATTGGCACAACCCGACAAGGTTGCCAGGACGGCTGCCGTTAATGCTGTTTTAGCAAATAAGCGTTGCTTCATGGGATTCCCCTTAACCATTCTTCGTTTTATTGGCCAGACCGCGCACCGGTCGGACTTCCGTGCCCGAAAACCCGCACATCACAGCGCTCAACCTGACGTAACCACTGCCACCGTTCATCCTTGAGATAAAGTTTTAAGCGGCTGTTTATATTCAAACAATGGCGCAAGTTTAAAATAATCCCTGAGCACTTTTCTGTTGATTTCATAAATCTGTTGACTAGATCACCTTACAACGCATGAAATTTCTCAAACAGCGGGCTAAACGCAAAAAAATGCCCTGCAATTGCAGGGCATCAGACCGGGTTTCGGGATTTTTTGTGGCGTTACGCACAAACCGGTTGTCGGGCCGGATGCTTGACAAACACCGCCACCATCGCGGCAATTGCCAGGAAAAAGCAATAATACGAATGACTGACCACAGCCAACGGCGACAGACCAAAAACGGAGCCCAGCAGCAATGCCTGCGCGCCATACGGCAATACGCCCTGAATCACACAAGAGAAGATATCGAGCAAACTGGCAGCGCGGCGCGGCGTCACCCCATGCGCAACGGCCAGCTCTTTAGCAACGCCACCGGAAACGATAATCGCGACCGTATTGTTGGCGGTACAGCAGTTGGTCAGGCTGACCAGCGACGCAATCCCCAGCTCACTGGCGCGCAGATTCTGGCTCTGGCTGTGCGCCTTGCCGAACACCCGGATCACCTTACTGATCAGTTGCGTCAAAAAGGCCAGGCCACCCTGCTGGCGCATCAGCTCACTGATCCCGCCAATCAACATCGACAACAGGAAGATTTCCTGCATATTGCCAAAGCCGGCATAAATATCCTGACCATAAGTCGCCAGGCTGTAATCCGGGTTCGTCATCAAACCAACGCTCCCGGCCAGCAGAATGCCCAGACCAAGTACGACGAAAACGTTCACCCCGGACACCGCCAGCACCAGAATTACGATATACGGCAGAACTTTCAGCCACTCGACTGCTTCAGCAGCCGGAACCTGGCTCGGGGTGCTGCTGATCATAAACAACGCGATTGCCGCGATTGCCGCTGGCAGCGCAATGCGAATGTTTTCGCGGAACTTGTCCTTCATCTGACAGCCTTGCGAGCGGGTCGAGGCAATGGTGGTATCCGAGATAATCGACAGGTTATCACCGAACATCGCACCACTGAGCACCACCCCGGCGGTGAGGGCCACGTCCATCTCTGCCGCTTCGGCGATCCCCAGGGCAACCGGCGCCACCGCCGCAATCGTCCCCATCGACGTTCCCATTGCAGTGGCAATAAACGCTGAAATCACAAAGATCCCCGGCAGGATCAGACTGGCCGGCAGCATCGATAGCCCCAGGTTCACCGTCGCATCCACCCCCCCGGTCGCTTTGGCAACCGCAGCAAAAGCACCGGCCAGCAGATAGATCATGCACATCGCGATGATATCCCCATGGCCTACGCCCCGCAGGAACTGCTCAATCGCCTTATTCAAGGTGTCTTTACTCAGCAGCAGGGCAACCATAATTGCCGGCAGCGCGGCGACCGGTGCCGGGAGCTGATAAAAGGCAAAATCGACGCCTTGCAGGGTCAGGTAACTTCCGACGCCAATGAACAGGGCCAGAAATATACCCAGTGGCAATAGTGCCAGTGCAGAAGGCGCGGGGGTCGTGTGAGATTGTGGTGTTGTGTTCGGCATGATGACTACAGGACATCTATTTTAAAATTTGCCCTAGCCTAGAGCTTCCACCTAGCAGTGTCAACTTCTAGACGTCTAAACATCCGATGTTTTCTCAGATGACGGCAAATCGTATTCCGCTCAATAATCAACCGGTATCACTGCGCCTGTTGGTTCAATAATATTCCCCACACGCATTCATCATGTCGATAAAATGGACTTTCCCACGTAAATCACATTGTATGCCGCAAAACGCCGATTTTTCCCCAAATTGAGCCATTGGATATCGCCTGCAACCTGTCAATAAGTTGACGAACCTATTTACAATTACGTCAATTTAAATGAAATATTTGTGTAATTTGTATGATTATTATGAGCTGCGTCACTTTTTCGTGCATGTCGCTTAAATTATCGATAAAATCCGCCCGACGAATCCCTATACCTATGTCTTTTGAGAATCGATAACAATGAAATTATCTTTAAAGCAGAAGCTCATCGGGGCCAGTTTATCCGCCGTGGTTATCATGGCGACGGCTCTGACCTGGCTGGCCGCTGAGCAACTCGCTGATCAAACCCGAAACGGTATCTACGCCCGTGCCCAGAGCATCTCTTCAGCGGCCACGGATGGTATTTCAGAATGGATTTCGATTCGCAGCAACATTGCCAGTGCCTTCAACAATTACACTGCCGAAGCCGACAAAGTGTCGTACCTGCAACAGGCACGTATTGCCGGCGGCTTTGACGACATCTTCTTCGGCACCCCGGCCGGTGAGATGTTCCGTTCACACCCGGAGCGTAATCGCGCCGACTATGATCCGCGTACCCGCCCGTGGTACCAGGATGCTCAAAATGCCGGCAAGCAGATGATTACCACTGCCTATAAAGATGCCATTACCAATGCCCTGCTGGTGACGATTGCCGAGCCGGTTCGCCACAACGGCTCCCTGGTTGGCGTGGTCGGTGCCGACGTGCTGATCGACCAGTTGATCAACGATGTGATCAACCTGGATGTCGGCGACAATGCCTTTGCGATGCTGATCAACAAGCAGGACAACACTTTTCTAGCCCACCCTGATAAGTCTCTGCTACTCCAGCCGATCAGTCGCTACAGCAAAAACATCAGCATGGCGACGATCAACGCCGCCGTTCAATCGCATGAAATTACCGCAGCGACGGTCAAAGGCCAGGATAAACTGCTGTATTTTGCCAACGTACCGGGCACCGAGTGGATCCTGGGCCTGGAGCTGGATCGCGCGACGGAAGAAGCCAGCCACAGCGAACTGCTGAGCCAACTGATCATCACCTCGATTATCATTACCCTGGCAGTGGTTGCTGCCGTAGCCTGGCTGGTCGGCTTCCTGTTCCGCGACCTCGGCCGCGTCTCGCAAGCCCTGGCTGAAATCGCCACCGGTGAAGGGGATCTGACCCAGCGCCTGGAGCCGCGCAGCGACGATGAAGTCGGCCAACTGGCCCACAACTTCAACCGGTTTGTCGGCAACATGCACGGCATGGTCAGCCGCCTGAACGAAGTCTCTTCAGCCCTGAGCCAGCAGGCCCATATCACGGCCTCGCAAGCAGAAGAGCGCAGCACCCGCATCCAGCACCAGCAGGATGAGATCAACATGGTCGCGACCGCTATCAACGAGATGGCCGCCGCAACCCAGGAGATTGCCGGAAACGCCGACAACACAGCCCGCACCTCGGGTGAAACTGTGGATGTGTCCGAGCACGGGGCCCAGCAGGTCAGCCAGAGCCAACAATCCATCACCAGCCTGGCCAGCGAAGTCGATACGGCCACCGGCGTGATCGGCGAGCTGAACACCCATGCCCAGAGTATCAACACCATCCTGTCGACCATCCAGGACATTGCTGAGCAGACCAACCTGCTGGCGCTGAATGCGGCCATTGAAGCTGCCCGTGCTGGTGAGCAGGGCCGCGGATTTGCCGTGGTAGCCGATGAGGTACGCGTGCTGAGCCAGCGGACCCATGCTTCCACGCAGGAAATTCAGCAAATGATTGAAACCCTGCAGCAGACCACAGGTCGTGCCGTCGGGATCATGGAAGACAGCCGTCGCCTGGCCGAGACCAGTGTCGATGATGCCAACGCCGCTTCGGCCAGCCTGTCGCAGATTAACAGCGCCGTGACCAACATCAGTGACATGGCCACCCAGATCGCCTCGGCTGCCGAAGAGCAATCGTCCGTCACCTCGGAAATTACCCGCAATACCGAAGGGATCCGTGACGTATCGAATGAGCTGGCGGTGGAAGCGGACGAAGCCGCGAAACAGGCAGCAGAACTGTCGCACCTCTCCCATGAGCTGCAACAGGAAATCAACCGCTTTAAGCTATAACCCAGCTCTCAATACGCGAAACAAAAAGATGCGATCTAAAAAAGGCTTGCCCCGCGGCAAGCCTTTTTGTTTTCCCCATCCGATGGATGACGGAATAGGCAGTTAAAGCAACTGATAGAGGATCGCCGAGACAGCCAGCAGCCCCACCACCAGCACAAAATACGTGCTCAACTGCCCGCGATAGGCTTTCAGCCCCTCGACCCGGTAAACCGCCACCATCGGCAGAATGAACAGGATCATCGCTATCACCGGGCCGGACAGGGCCTCCATCATGCCGAGGATGCTCGGGTTCAGCACTGCCGCCAGCCAGATGGCCAGAAACATCAGCACAATCCCTAATTTATCCAGCTTGGCAACGGCCATCCCGGTTTGCTTGTGCAGTAATCCGTTCAGGCTCTCGCGCGCCCCCATGAAGTGCCCGAGGAACGACGAGGTGATCGCGATAAAGGCAATCAACGGTCCCAGGGCAACAATGCACGGGCTGTTGTGCACATTGGCCAGGTAGGACAGCACCGACACGTTCTGTGCCTTGGCTTCCATCAGCTGCGCCGGAGTCAGGCTCAGGACACAGGAAAAGACAAAAAACAGTACGAAGACGATCAGCATCACCGAGGTGCGCCGCAAGATGTGTTCACTCTTGACGTCTGCCTGCGCCCCGTAATGGCGACGCTGGGCATGGACAAAACTGGAAATGGCAGCGGCATGACTGAACGCGAATACCGTCACCGGCACCGCCAGCCATAAGGTCAGCGACAGCTCCTGCCACTGCGGCCA
This sequence comes from Photobacterium sp. TY1-4, assembly GCF_025398175.1. Classification (NCBI taxonomy): domain Bacteria; kingdom Pseudomonadati; phylum Pseudomonadota; class Gammaproteobacteria; order Vibrionales; family Vibrionaceae; genus Photobacterium; species Photobacterium sp. TY1-4. Next base: position 753,539 of record NZ_CP099734.1, on the reverse strand, counting down.
TGCCGTCATCACCGGAAGCTGCCAGCTCGGAACCAGGTACAGAGACAGCCCGGCCAGGATCGCGGCCAGCGGATAGACAATCACGGCGAAGGCTTTGAGCATGGCTTTCTCACCGGCCATCATGATCGCAATCATGGCAAAGATCAGCCCGCCCGAGAGCAGCACCCGCGACGGCGGGATGATCCCCAGCTGATGGATCAGGAAGCTTTCGACGGTATTGGTCAGGCCAACCCCGTAGATCAACAAAATCGGAAAAATCGACAAGAAGTAAAGCAGTGCAATCAGCCGACCGGCACCGGCCCCGAAATGCTCTTCGACCACACCGGTGAAATCTGCATCCGGGCGCGATGAAGACAGGACAAACCGCGCTAACCCGCGATGTGCCAGAAAGGTCATCGGCCCGGCAAGCAGGGCCATGATCACCAGGGGCCAGAATCCGCCGACCCCGATATTAATCGGCAGAAATAAAATCCCGGCCCCCACGGCCGTTCCAAATAAACTCAGCATCCAGCTGGTATCGTGCTGACTCCAGCGCGGAGCCGCTTCCCCTGTCTGACTCAGGGCTTTGTTTTGAGATAATGCCACGCAACATCCTACACATTCAAAATTTTAAGCGGCAGGAGTATAACCGTGCAGAATTAAATTCTCATCGCAAGCCTGGCAAACATCACACTCCCGTTTCCCGGCATCACCAGGGGGATAGTCCATCAATCAGATACACACTGTACGATGGCACTATAAATAGACGATATTTGCAGTGTTATTCTCTGAATTTTTACATTTTGAAAAATATTTTCGGAATAAAAGCGGCGCATTCCCAAATAAAACCGATACAGGTGTTGAAGCGCACAAAAAAAGACCCGGCAGCCTACGCTGCCGGGTCTGAGATCGCTTACCCGCAAGCCCTTGATATCAATCATGAAAGATTAGCCCGAAAACACGAGAACCTTGCCTCGCCTATGCCGCCGGGCGCAACATCAGGGCCTGACATCCATTACTGAATGTCAATCGGGGCAAAGTTCTTGATCAGATCATCCAGTTGTTTAATCTGCGCCAGGAACGGCTCCAGTTTGTCCAGCGGGAAGGCTGACGGGCCGTCACAGCGAGCCTGATCCGGATTCGGATGCGCTTCCATAAACAGGCCGGCAATCCCGGTCGCAATACCGGCACGCGCCAGATCGACCGTTTGCTCCCGACGGCCGCCGGACGCGGCACCCAGTGGATCACGGCACTGTAGCGCATGGGTCACATCAAAGATGATCGGGCTGCCCTTGGAGGCTTTTTTCATCACATCGAAGCCCAGCATATCCACAACCAGGTTATCGTACCCATGCAGCGCGCCGCGCTCACACAGGATAATTTGCTCATTGCCGCACTCGGCAAATTTCTCGACGATGTTGCCGACCTGGCCCGGGCTCATGAACTGAGGTTTTTTCACGTTAATCACCGCGCCGGTTTTAGCCATCGTCTCAACCAGATCAGTCTGACGTGCCAGGAAAGCCGGGAGCTGGATCACATCGACCACATCGGCCACAGGCTGCGCCTGGTACTGCTCGTGGATATCGGTGATGATTTTCACGCCGAACGTATCTTTCAGCTCCTGAAAGATTTTCAGACCTTCTTCCATTCCCGGACCACGGTAAGAATGCACGGAAGAGCGGTTCGCCTTGTCGAAAGAGGCTTTAAAGACGTACGGGATCCCCAGTTTGTCCGTCACTTCGACATACTTTTCACAGATCGCCATCGCCAGATCGCGAGACTCCAGGACATTCATGCCACCAAACAGGACAAACGGCTTGTCGTTGGCAACCTCAATATCGCCGACTCGAACAACTTTTTGTTCCATGATCAACTCTCTTCTCATTCTGTTGTACGGGTAGCTGCCCGTCTCAGCTGCTACCCAAAATTCTACTCAGCTCTAATGCAGGACCTGCGGCTCTTCATGCAAGGCTTTCACCTGCAGCTTCAACAGCTTCGCTGCCGGATCTTCCGGGCACTGCTCGATGAAATATTCATAATCCATCGCCGCCGCATGATTGCAGTCAAGCTGCTGGTAAATATAGCCGCGATCGCGGATCTCATGCGGGTCGCCGGGACGGAACGCCAGCGCCAAATCGCTGCAACGCAACGCATCAGCATAACGCTCTTCCCGCAGCAGGGCACTTTTCATGACCGTCAGCCAGCGCGCCAGGATATCGCCGTTGTCGGCTTCTTCCAGGTGCTCACGACGCAGCTCGGCAAACGGGCCACGGTGCCCTTTCAGCCAGGCCGCCATCGTCCGCCGGCTAAGGTATTCCCCGTCAAACGGGTTGAGATACTGCGGCTCGCGATCCCGCCAGTCGATCTTAATCAGATACTGGGTCGGGAACCCAACGCTGCTGACCGGCAATTCCAGGTGACGGGCCAGATACAAGAACACGGCACCGAGGGTCACCGGGATCCCCATTTTGCGATCCAGCACCTGATCCAGATACAGGTTCTGGGACGCATAATACTGGTCCTGATCGCCCCGAAATCCCCATTCCCGGTAAAACAGGCGGATCAGGCCGTCCAGACGCAGCTGCGGATTCACTTCCTCCATCAAGGCATGCTCCGCTTCCTGCGCCAACCGTTCCAGTTGTAACTGGACCCAGCCCATTGGAAAGCCCGGGTCCAGCTCCGCCGTCATTGCCAGCACGCCTTCGACCAGGGCCGTCTGCTCCAGCTCGTCGAAATCAATATCGAACATGATCACCCCAGAAACGGTGTCTTGGTAACGGCAATCTTGCCTGCAGCGACCACCCAGCCCAGTGCGCCCAAGAAGGCAAAGGTCTTAAAGACCTTGTTCTTACCAAACTTCAGGGTAAAGAATGCCAGCGCGATATAGGCCAGCACGCAGCTCAGTTTTTCGGTCAGCCAGCCACCGGCTTCGGTAAACGGGATAAAGCCGGTCACCGCAATCAGGGCCACACCGCTGAGCAACATGAAGGTATCCACCACATGCGGGGTGATCTTCAGGGCTTTGCGCTCCAGCAGTGACGAGTTTGCCATCATCAGGCCGTAGCGCGCTATGAACAGCAGCACGCTCAGTGCGATGGCAACCATGTGAATATGTTTCAGTGCAACGTACATTCTTTTTCTCTCTCTATCCTTGCCAGCAACCCAGGGTGACTCGATCCAGGCCGGCATAATCTTGCGCCGTCGTGATCTGCGAATACCCCAGGTTCTGTAAAATATGCCGCACGGCCACTCCCTGCTCAAAGCCGTGTTCCATCAGCAGCCAGCCGCCCGGCAGCAGAAACTGCCGGCCCTGCTCGCTGATGTGGCGGATGTCGGCCAGACCCTGATCGTCGGCCACCAGCGCGCTTTTCGGTTCAAAGCGAACATCGCCCTGCGCCAGATGCGGATCGGCCGCATCAATATAAGGCGGGTTACTGACAATCACCGCAAATTGTTCGTCGGCCGCCAGGGGACTATACCAGCTTCCCGACAAAAAGCGGGTATTGCGGATCTGCAAGCGTTCGCCATTCTCGCCCGCCAGCGCCGCCGCTTCCGGGCGCAAATCAATCCCGGTAACGGTCAGATCCGGCCGTTCGGACGCAATTGCCAGCGCTATCGCACCGGTTCCGGTACCGAGATCCAGCACCGCCCCCGGACCCGCCGGGGTTTTCTCCAGCGCCAGCTCTACCAGACGTTCAGTATCCGGACGCGGGATCAGGGTATGCGGCGCCACCTTCAGCGGCAGCGACCAGAATTCCCGCTCCCCGACCAGATACGCCACCGGCTCACCGGCAAGACGGCGCTGCAGTAAAGCATCAAACGCAGCCTGCTGCGCCGGCTCCGGCACTTTCTCCGGCCAGGTCAGCAGGAAACTGCGCGGCTTGTCCAGCACATGACACAACAGCACCGCAGCATCGATCTGCGGGCTGTCGGAGCCGGCATCGCTCAGTTGCTGCGCTGCCTGCTTCAGCAGCGCCTCAATGCTCAACGCCATCAGCTCTGCTCGGCCATCGCAGCCAGCTGATCGGCCTGGTACTCCTGCAGCACCGGCTGGATCAGGGTATCAATCTCCCCTTCCATCACCTCATTCAGGCGGTAAATGGTGAGGTTAATGCGGTGATCCGACACCCGGCCCTGCGGATAGTTATAGGTCCGGATACGGTCCGAGCGATCGCCCGAGCCCAGCAGATTGCGGCGCGTGCTTGCTTCTTCGGCATGACGCTTTTCTTCTTCGGCCTGGATGATCCGGGCTGCCAGCACGGACATGGCCTTGGCCTTATTCTTGTGCTGCGAACGTTCATCCTGACATTCAACCACAATCCCGGTCGGCAAGTGGGTGATCCGGATCGCGGAGTCGGTGGTATTGACGTGCTGACCACCGGCACCCGAGGCGCGGAAGGTATCGATTTTCAGATCGCCGGCATTGATTTCCGGGATCTCCGCTTCCGGGATCTCCGGCAAAATCGCGACGGTACAGGCCGATGTATGCACCCGGCCCTGAGATTCGGTCGCCGGTACACGCTGAACCCGGTGACCGCCGGACTCAAATTTCAGGATCCCGTACGCGCCTTCGCCGCTGATCTTGGCAATCATTTCTTTATAACCGCCATGCTCAGCCTCGTTGGCGCTCATCACTTCAATCCGCCAGCCGCGGCTTTCCGCGTATTTGCTGTACATCCGGAACAGGTCGCCGGCAAAAATCCCCGCTTCATCCCCACCGGCACCGGCACGAATTTCAATGAAACAGTTCCGCTCGTCATTCGGATCTTTCGGGATCAGCAGCACCTGCAGCTCATCTTCCAGGCGCTCAATGTCCGCCTTGGCTTCTTTGACTTCTTCCAAAGCCATCTCACGCATATCCGGATCGTCTTCCTTCGCCATTTCCTCAGCGGTTTCCAGGTTTTCTTTCGCCTGTTGGTAGGCCTGGAAGCACTGGGTCACTTCCTCCAGCTGAGAATATTCGCGGGACAACGCACGAAATCGCTCCTGATCACCGATCACATCAGGATCGCCCAGCAGGTGCTGGACTTCTTCGTAACGCTCAACCAGCGTTTCTAATTTCACTAAAATTGAAGGTTTCATAGTTGACTTAATTTATGTCCGAATCACGGCAGGACGCACTCGCCCTGCCTCATATTAATTCTTGAAGGGATCGAGCCCCAGCGTTTCCCGGATCACCGCCAGCTTCTCCGGCTCGCCATTATGGGCCGCCTGCTGCATCGCCCGGGTCGGGGCGTGAATGAGTTTGTTGGTCAGTTTGTTGCTGAGCTCCGCCAGCACTTTTTCCGGCTCGCTGCCATTGGCAATCGCCTGCAGGCTTCGTGTCAGCAGTTCGCTTTTGATCTCTTCGGCATGACAGCGATATTGACGAATGCTGTCGACGGCTTCCAGCGAGCGCAGCCAGCTCATAAAGGCGGCACTTTCTTCACTGACGATGGCTTCCGCCTGGATCGCCGCCAGCTTGCGCTGCTCGCGGTTCTTCTCGACGATGCTTTGCAAATCATCGACGGTATACAGATAGGCGTCATTGAGATCGCCGACCTCGGTTTCGATATCCCGCGGCACCGCGATATCCACCAGCAGCATCGGCTGATGACGGCGAACTTTGATCGCCTTTTCGACCATCCCCTTGCCGATGATCGGCAGCGGGCTGGCGGTTGAGCTGATCACAATATCAGCCCGGTGCAGGTGTTCAGGGATCTCCGGCAGGCCAATCACCTCAGCGCCGAACTCCTGCGCCAGGTTATCGGCACGCTCTCTGGTCCGGTTGGCCACGATCAGGCGGTTACACCCCTGCTCGGCCAAGTGGCGGGCCACCAGCTCGATGGTCTCCCCGGCGCCGACCAGCAACACGGTCGCCTCCGACAGGGACTCAAAAATCTGTTTCGCCAGGGTACAGGCTGCAAATGCCACGGAAACCGCATTGCCGCCAATGTCGGTTTCGGTGCGCACCCGCTTGGCCACGGTGAACGATTTATGGAACAGCTTTTCCAGCATGCCGTTCACGGCCTCACTTTCCCGGGCATTCGAATAGGACTGCTTGACCTGGCCGAGAATTTGCGGCTCGCCCAGCACCAGGGAGTCGAGCCCGCACGAGACCCGCATCAAATGGCGGACCGCGGCTTGCTCTTCATGGAAATACAGGCTCGGCATCAGATCTTCGGCATTAAGCTGATGAAACTTGGTCAGCCAGTCGATCAGGATGCCAGGACCGCTGTGGGCCACGTCACAATAGATTTCAGTACGGTTACAGGTCGAAAGGATCACACCGCTGGTTACATCCGGATGCGCTTCGAGTTGCTGCAGTGCCTGAGTCAGCTTTTCCGGAGAGAATGCAACCCGTTCGCGCAAGTCCACAGAAGCTGTTTTATGATTGATTCCTAATGCAAGCAAGGTCATGGAGACGGTGTACCACTTCGCCGGTGAAAAAGATCCAGGCCGGGATTTTACTTGATGCCCCAACGTAATAAAAGAATACTCATGTAATCAATATGGCATTCCTGGCCAAATGTTGTGATTCAAATACCCTTTTGGGGAATTAATCAGTTCAACAATTCATTGTCGCAGTTGGTATTATGGCTCAAGAATCGCTATTGTTTGCCTAAACTCATTTCGTATATCACAAGTTATGTTCTCAAGTTTTTCGCCACGCTTGTCCCGAGTACCGGCCAGTAAATGGCTCCGGCGCATGGCCGGTTCTTCGCTGCTGCTGACTCTGCTGGCCGGCTGCGCTACCCAGCCGGAACGCCCGGCCGTCGACTGGCCGTCGCACCAGACCAGCCTGACCCAGCTGAGTCATTATCAGGCCAAAGGCAAGCTGGGCTATCGCGGCACCAAGCGTTTTGGCGCCAACCTGATGTGGCAAACCACCCCGGGCGCCGATCACCTGCTGCTGACCAATTTCCTCGGCAAGACGCTGCTCAAGCTGGATGCCACGCCAAGCCAGGTCACCCTGCTCGGCCATGACGGCAAGACCTACCGGGGCCGCGATGCCTCGCAACTGATCTATCAGTTAACCGATATCAACTTGCCGATAGAACACATGCGTCACTGGCTGATCGGCCTGCCGACCGGCGCTGACACCTATCAGCTCAACAGCGACAACCGGGTGGGGTACCTGGCCAAGCAGATTGGCGATCAGCTCTGGCAACTGGATTATCTGGAATACGACGACGCCGTGACGCCTGCGCTGCCGCGCCGCATGCAGCTGACCCAGGACACCCTCCGTATTACGCTGGTCATCAATGAATGGCAACTGAACTCCAAGTAACCGACATGAGCACGAATCCGACGATGATTACCCGTACCACCCGCTGGCCGGCACCGGCCAAGCTCAACCTGTTCCTCTATATCACCGGCCGTCGCCCGAACGGTTACCATGAACTGCAAACCCTGTTTCAGTTCCTGGACTTCGGGGATACGTTGACCATTACGGCCAATACTTCAGATCAAATTCGTCTGCTGCCGGACATCGACGGTGTTGCGACTGAAGATAATCTGATCTACCGCGCCGCTGATGCCCTGCGCCGCACGGCCGGGATCCGCGCCGGGGCTGATATCGAAATCGACAAGGTGCTGCCGATGGGCGGCGGACTCGGCGGCGGCTCGTCAAACGCCGCCACCACCCTGGTGGCGCTCAATTACCTGTGGCAAACCGGGCTGAGTGATGACGAACTGGCCGAGATTGGCCTCCGACTGGGCGCCGATGTGCCGGTGTTCGTCCGCGGCTTCAGCGCCTTTGCCGAAGGCGTGGGCGAAGTCTTGCAACCGGCCACACCGCATGAGAAGTGGTATCTGGTGGTCAAACCGGAGGTCAGTATCGCGACTGTCGATATTTTCACCCACCCGGATTTGCCGCGAAACAGCGCAAAAATGAGCTTGGAAGCACGTTTGGCGGGTGTTTACGAAAACGATTGCGAAAAAATCGTCCGAAGAGTGTACCCTGAGGTTGATAAGGCTCTTTTGTGGCTGTTAGAATACGCGCCGTCAAGATTGACCGGCACCGGCGCTTGCATGTTTGCGGAATTTAGCACCCAACAGGCCGCCGATGCTACGCTGAAAAAACTACCTGACTGGCTCCAAGGATTCGTCGCAAAAGGTGTTAACACATCTCCGCTCTTGAACACCTTGAACGCATACTCTACGGATAGTCAGTAACTACAACTTGGACGCAACCTGAGGTTTCCACCGTGCCTGATATGAAGCTGTTTGCTGGTAACGCTACACCAGAACTAGCCCAACGCATTGCTGACCGTCTTTACATCTCCCTGGGAGATGCCACAGTCAACCGCTTTTCCGATGGTGAAGTATGTGTTCAGATTAATGAGAACGTTCGTGGTAGCGACGTATTCATCATTCAATCAACCTGTGCACCAACCAATGACAACCTGATGGAACTGGTTGTGATGATCGATGCACTTCGCCGTGCTTCTGCAGGCCGTATTACTGCTGTTATCCCTTACTTCGGCTATGCTCGCCAAGACCGTCGCGTCCGCTCTGCCCGTGTGCCAATTACAGCGAAAGTCGTTGCTGACTTCCTGTCAAACGTGGGTGTTGACCGCGTCCTGACCGTTGATCTGCACGCTGAGCAAATCCAGGGCTTCTTCGATGTACCTGTAGACAACATCTTCGGCAGCCCGGTTCTGCTGGAAGACATGCTGGCGAAAAACCTAGACGATCCAGTCGTGGTTTCTCCGGACATCGGTGGCGTGGTTCGTGCCCGTGCAACGGCAAAACTGCTGGATGACACCGATATCGCGATCATCGACAAGCGTCGTCCACGCGCCAACGTTTCCCAGGTCATGCACCTGATCGGTGATGTTGAAGGCCGCGACTGTATCATCGTTGACGACATGATCGATACCGGCGGTACCCTGTGTAAAGCCGCTGAAGCCCTGAAAGAGCGTGGCGCCAACCGCGTATTTGCTTACGCAACCCACCCAGTATTCTCAGGCAACGCCCCACAGAACATCCGCGAGTCCGTGATCGATGAAGTGATCGTGACCGACTCTATCCCGCTGTCTCAGGAAATGCTGGATACCGGTAAAGTTTCTGTGCTGACCCTGTCAGGCATGCTGGCTGAAGCCATTCGTCGCATCAGCAACGAAGAATCAATCTCGGCGATGTTCGCGCAATAAGCGTCCAGCTGCGACCGCACCGCCCATAAAACGCCCCGCACCCGCGGGGCGTTTTGCTATCAGTATCAATCCCGCGCCGTTTGGTATAACATAGCGCGCGTTTGAGCCCCTGAGACTTGAGAGACTAGCGTGAGTAACAATATCCGTCTATTGGTCGGCCTGGCGAATCCTGGTGCCGAGTATGCGAAAACCCGCCACAACGCGGGCGCATGGGTGGTTGAAGAACTGGCCCGTGCCCATCAGATCACCTTGCGGGAAGAGCCGAAATATTTCGGCCAGACCGGCCGGATCCAGGCCAATGGTCACGATCTTCGCTTACTGATCCCGTCGACCTACATGAACCTGTCCGGTAAATCAGTCTCGTCCCTGGCCAATTTCTTCCAGATCAAACCGGAAGAGATCCTGGTCGCCCATGATGAACTGGATCTGCCCCCGGGTGTGGCCAAGTTCAAGAAAGGTGGCGGCCACGGCGGCCACAACGGCTTGCGGGACATCATCAGCAAGATGGGCAACAACAAAGATTTCTATCGCCTGCGGATCGGCATCGGCCATCCGGGGGACAAAAACAAAGTGTCCGGCTTTGTCCTGGGCAAAGCGCCGGCCAAAGAGCAGGACAATATTGATGCAGCCGTCGACGAAGCGGTGCGCTGTATGGATATTCTGCTCAAAGACGGCCTGAATAAGGCGCAGAATCGACTACATTCATTCAAAGCCGAATAAGCGTAGTCTTACTCATTTGTTCTGACTCGGCCTGGTCGGCATACCTGCCCAGGCGCTGAGTTGTTTCACCGAATCATCACCAAAAGGGTTTCCAACCATGGGTTTTAAATGCGGAATCGTGGGCCTGCCAAACGTCGGTAAGTCCACCCTATTCAACGCCTTGACGAAAGCAGGCATCGAAGCAGCAAACTTCCCGTTCTGTACAATCGAGCCAAACACCGGTGTCGTTCCGGTGCCGGATCTGCGTCTGGATGCACTGGCGAAGATCGTCAACCCGGAACGCGTCCTGCCGACCACCATGGAATTCGTCGATATCGCCGGCTTGGTTGCCGGGGCATCCAAAGGTGAAGGTCTGGGGAACAAATTCCTGGCAAATATCCGTGAAACCGATGCGATCGGTCACGTTGTGCGTTGTTTCGAAAACGACAACATTGTCCACGTTGCCGGCAAGATCAACCCACTGGACGATATCGAAGTCATTAACCTGGAACTGGCGCTGGCCGATCTGGATACCTGTGAGCGTGCGATCCAACGTCAGGCCAAGCGTGCCAAAGGCGGTGACAAAGACGCGAAATTCGAAATCACCGTGCTGGAAAAAATGCTGCCGACCCTGACGGAAGGCGGGATGGCGCGCTCGGTAGAGCTGAGCAAAGAAGAAGCGGCAGCGATCAGCTACCTGAACTTCCTGACGCTGAAACCAACCATGTACATTGCCAACGTCAACGAAGACGGTTTCGAAGACAACCCGTTCCTGGACCTGGTTCGTGAACACGCCGCCAAAGAAAATGCGGTTGTCGTGGCAGTGTGCGCAGCCATCGAGTCTGAAATCGCCGAGCTGGATGATGCCGACCGCGAAGAGTTCCTGGCAGATATGGGCATTGAAGAGCCGGGCCTGAACCGCGTGATCCGTTCCGGTTACGAGCTGCTGAACCTGCAAACTTACTTTACCGCTGGCGTCAAAGAAGTGCGTGCCTGGACCATCCCTGTCGGGGCAACCGCACCGCAAGCCGCTGGTAAAATCCACACCGACTTCGAAAAAGGCTTCATCCGGGCCGAAGTCGTCGGCTACGACAATTTCATCGAATTCAACGGTGAAAGCGGCGCCAAAGAAGCCGGTAAGTGGCGTCTGGAAGGTAAAGATTACATCGTTCAGGACGGCGATGTGGTTCACTTCCGTTTCAATGTGTAATTTTCACCCATAATTCACAGTGAATTTTCGATAAGCCAGCCTGCCAGCTGGCTTATTTTTTGCCCGGCTGTGACAGCCAAGACTCGATTTTGTGCCCTTCCTCGCCCGTTTCCGTCCGCCATTCATGCATTTCGTCCAAATATCCATCGAACAAGCGGATTTTATGCAGATATTAAAAAAAACTATTGACGCTTTTGACTACGGTAAGCATAATGCGCCCCGTTCCCGACACAGCGGCTTGCGCTAAGCGCCCGCCGGGAATAGAAAAATGGCTACGTAGCTCAGTTGGTTAGAGCACATCACTCATAATGATGGGGTCACAGGTTCGAATCCCGTCGTAGCCACCATTCTCCCCGCGAGAATGTAAAAATAAACCACGTGCGGTGGTGGCGGAATTGGTAGACGCGCTAGCTTCAGGTGCTAGTGTCCGCAAGGACGTGAGAGTTCAAGTCTCTCCCTCCGCACCAAAATTAATTCAATCTGAATTGCCAATGTTCAGGTTGATAGAAAAATCATGCGGAAGTGGCGGAATTGGTAGACGCACCAGATTTAGGTTCTGGCGCCGCAAGGTGTGAGAGTTCAAGTCTCTCCTTCCGCACCATGATTGAAGTCTCTGAAAAGAGCATCTGCAGGTCTATCGCCAAGCGGTAAGGCAGCGGCTTTTGATGCCGCCATTCCCTGGTTCGAATCCAGGTAGACCTGCCATCTTTACAAGGTTGTGGATTATCGGTATAGTCGGCAACCCTAAAGCGGCTACGTAGCTCAGTTGGTTAGAGCACATCACTCATAATGATGGGGTCACAGGTTCGAATCCCGTCGTAGCCACCATTCTCCCCGCGAGAATGTAAAAATAAACCACGTGCGGTGGTGGCGGAATTGGTAGACGCGCTAGCTTCAGGTGCTAGTGTCCGCAAGGACGTGAGGGTTCAAGTCCCTCCCTCCGCACCAAATTTTGGTTTCACTCTTTACGAAGAGTAACCCCTGCAGGTCTATCGCCAAGCGGTAAGGCAGCGGCTTTTGATGCCGCCATTCCCTGGTTCGAATCCAGGTAGACCTGCCATCTTTACAAGGTTGTGGATTATCGGTATAGTCGGCAACCCTAAAGCGGCTACGTAGCTCAGTTGGTTAGAGCACATCACTCATAATGATGGGGTCACAGGTTCGAATCCCGTCGTAGCCACCATTCTCCCCGCGAGAATGTAAAAATAAACCACGTGCGGTGGTGGCGGAATTGGTAGACGCGCTAGCTTCAGGTGCTAGTGTCCGCAAGGACGTGAGGGTTCAAGTCCCTCCCTCCGCACCAAATACAATTCAATCTGAATTACCAATGTTCAGGTTGATATAAAAGATCATGCGGAAGTGGCGGAATTGGTAGACGCACCAGATTTAGGTTCTGGCGCCGCAAGGTGTGAGAGTTCAAGTCTCTCCTTCCGCACCATGATTTTCGGCTGATGTAGAATCCGCTCAATATGAGCAGACTCGAACAAGCCAGTTGCGAAAGCAACGCTGTAGGGCTATCGCCAAGCGGTAAGGCAGCGGCTTTTGATGCCGCCATTCCCTGGTTCGAATCCAGGTAGCCCTGCCACCTTTTGAAGGTGGTGATGTTGAATCATCATCTCTGAAATGGCTACGTAGCTCAGTTGGTTAGAGCACATCACTCATAATGATGGGGTCACAGGTTCGAATCCCGTCGTAGCCACCATTCTCCTCGCGAGAATGTAAAAATAAACCACGTGCGGTGGTGGCGGAATTGGTAGACGCGCTAGCTTCAGGTGCTAGTGTCCGCAAGGACGTGAGAGTTCAAGTCTCTCCCTCCGCACCAAATACAATTCAGTCTGAATTGCCAATGTTCAGGTTGATATAAAAGATCATGCGGAAGTGGCGGAATTGGTAGACGCACCAGATTTAGGTTCTGGCGCCGCAAGGTGTGAGAGTTCAAGTCTCTCCTTCCGCACCATGATTCTGAGCTTCAATTGAAGCCGTTGTTAAAGCAACACCCTGTAGGGCTATCGCCAAGCGGTAAGGCAGCGGCTTTTGATGCCGCCATTCCCTGGTTCGAATCCAGGTAGCCCTGCCATTATTTCAAGAGATGTTGTTGCAACATTTCTGATGCGGAAGTGGCGGAATTGGTAGACGCACCAGATTTAGGTTCTGGCGCCGCAAGGTGTGAGAGTTCAAGTCTCTCCTTCCGCACCATGTTTTAAGTCTCTGAAAAGAGCAACTGCAGGTCTATCGCCAAGCGGTAAGGCAGCGGCTTTTGATGCCGCCATTCCCTGGTTCGAATCCAGGTAGACCTGCCATCATTTGCAGATGTTGATTTTGAATCATCATCTCTGAAATGGCTACGTAGCTCAGTTGGTTAGAGCACATCACTCATAATGATGGGGTCACAGGTTCGAATCCCGTCGTAGCCACCATTCTCCCCGCGAGAATGTAAAAATAAACCACGTGCGGTGGTGGCGGAATTGGTAGACGCGCTAGCTTCAGGTGCTAGTGTCCGCAAGGACGTGAGAGTTCAAGTCTCTCCCTCCGCACCAAATACAATTCAATCTGAATTACCAATGTTCAGGTTGATAGAAAAATCATGCGGAAGTGGCGGAATTGGTAGACGCACCAGATTTAGGTTCTGGCGCCGCAAGGTGTGAGAGTTCAAGTCTCTCCTTCCGCACCATGATTCAAGTCTCTGAAAAGAGCATCTGCAGGTCTATCGCCAAGCGGTAAGGCAGCGGCTTTTGATGCCGCCATTCCCTGGTTCGAATCCAGGTAGACCTGCCATTTTAACACGGTTTTGAATGTTTCAGGACCGGTTAGTAAATACCACGTGCGGTGGTGGCGGAATTGGTAGACGCGCTAGCTTCAGGTGCTAGTGTCCGCAAGGACGTGAGAGTTCAAGTCTCTCCCTCCGCACCAATACAAATTCGATCTGAATTGCCAATCTTCAGTTCGATGACATAGAATTATGCGGAAGTGGCGGAATTGGTAGACGCACCAGATTTAGGTTCTGGCGCCGCAAGGTGTGAGAGTTCAAGTCTCTCCTTCCGCACCATGATTCTGAGCTTCAATTGAAGCCGTTGTGAAAGCAACACCCTGTAGGGCTATCGCCAAGCGGTAAGGCAGCGGCTTTTGATGCCGCCATTCCCTGGTTCGAATCCAGGTAGCCCTGCCATTTTAAAACAGTTCTGAATATCAGAGCTGGGCAACAAATACCACGTGCGGTGGTGGCGGAATTGGTAGACGCGCTAGCTTCAGGTGCTAGTGTCCGCAAGGACGTGAGGGTTCAAGTCCCTCCCTCCGCACCATTATTCAGAAAACCCACCTTTGGTGGGTTTTCTTGTGTTTGGACCATACCGATTTCACAACCTACCCAATGATCGTATCTCTCTGGTTGTACGGCCGAATGTCGATATCGCATTCGGCTTTTTCTTTTTTAATCTCCGACGGCCCCTATCGGCAAAGAGCCGGAAATCCCCTGGCGACGCAGAAATTCAACCTCAGATACAAAAAGTGGGCCGCAGCCCACACTTGATCCATTCCAGTGATCCATTCCTGCTCAACGAGCGCGCTACATCCCCATCGCGTATTTCAGCACCTGCTGTTTCATCGGCCCGGCATGCTCCGCCAGTTTCAGTCCGGCATTTCTCAACAGTTTCAACGGCAGCAGATCATTGCTGAAGGTGGTATAGAAAAAATCCATTCCGCTTTGCATCAACAGATTATCCGGCCGGCGACGGCGCTCGTAAGCACGCAGTACCCGGTTGTCAGCCCAGTCGCTGCCCGCTTTTTCAATCTCATGCAGCAGGGTATCAACATCTTTAAAGCCCAGGTTTACGCCCTGCCCGGCCAGTGGATTAATGGTATGGGCGGCATCGCCCAGCAACACCACGCCCGGCTTGCAATAGCGCTGGGCATGGCGTCGGGTCAATGGAAAGCTCCCCTGCCCCAGCACGGTAAAATCCCCCAGCTCCGGCGGAAAATGGGCCTGAATCTCCGCTTTGAGTTGCTCGGGGCCCATTGCCGAAAGCTGCTTGATGCGAGACGGGCTGTCATACCAGACCAAAGAGCCCTGGTGGCCCGGCAACGGCAAAAACGATCGCGGTCCCTGCGGGGTAAATTGCTGCCAGGTAATGTCTTGTTGCGGCAGGGCCGAGGCAATATTAATCAGCATACAGTGCTGGCGGTAGTCCCAGGCGGTGATCCCAATCCCGACTTGCTGGCGCACCTGAGAATTGGCTCCGTCCGCCCCGATCAACAAGCGGGTCTGAAGCCTTTCGCCATCGGCCAGTTGAAT
Organism: Photobacterium sp. TY1-4; assembly: GCF_025398175.1. Classification (NCBI taxonomy): domain Bacteria; kingdom Pseudomonadati; phylum Pseudomonadota; class Gammaproteobacteria; order Vibrionales; family Vibrionaceae; genus Photobacterium; species Photobacterium sp. TY1-4. The sequence goes on along the minus strand of NZ_CP099734.1, from coordinate 738,226 downwards.
TGTATATCCGGCATCGGTGGCCGTCGCGGTCGCCATCCGGGCCGGGCAACGAAGCGTCAGATTCGGGTAGTGCTCAAACTGCTGCCACAGCGCCAGTTGGATCACCCGGTTTTCGACAATAAAGCCCAGTTGCGCCAGGTGCATCTGCTCTGCGCTGAAGCGGGTCCGGCACTCCGGATGCTCCCAGGTTTCCAGTCGCTTGTAAGGACACAGACGCATCGCCCGCACATGGTCCCAAGCCCCCAGGCGCTCCAGCAACGCCACAGAGTTCGGTGAAATGGCAGAAACCCGAAGATCCATCGGCTGATCCGCTGCAAACGCCGGTGGCGCCGTGCCCTCAAGCACGACAACCTGTAATCCCTGCTGCACCAGGCCGATAGCCGTCGCAGCCCCGACCATGCCGCCACCGGCGACGACCACATCAAACTGTTCCATTCCGGTTTCCATTTGTTATGCTCACTACTCTAGGGTTGCCAGGTCCTGTGACCTGTTTTGCGTTCATTTTACCTAATTTTGACAACGCAATCAGTGCTTAATCGCAACATGGCAGCAGTCGGCCACGATGGAGACCCATCCTCGATGTTTATCCGCTTGAATCTGTTCACCCGCCTGAAACGTGCACTGCTCACGCTGCTCCTGATCCTGTTGCTTCTCCCGCCCGTTCTGGTGGCTGCCGGCAAGGTGCTCAATCCGCCGAACTGGGGCTGGCAGATCCACCGCAGCCTGTTTCCGCCCACCGGTTATCCGGCCCGGGCCATCCATGACTGGCAGCCGCTGTCGGCCATTTCCCGTCATGCTCAGCTGGCGGTGATCGCCTCGGAAGACCAGCATTTCCCGGATCATTTCGGCCTGGATATCAATGCTGTCCTGACCCTGATGAAACAAAGCGGTACGGACGGCCCGCGCCGGGGCGCCAGCACCATCACCCAGCAGACCGCCAAGAACCTGTTCCTGTTTCCTTCGCGCACGTTCTGGCGCAAAGGGATTGAGCTGTATTTCAGCCTGTGGATGGAGGCCCTGTGGGATAAGTCACGCATTCTCGAAGTCTATCTCAATATTGCTGAATTCGGTCCCGGACTGTACGGCATCGAAGCGGCCAGCCAAACTTACTTTGGCGTCCCGGCGGCAAGGTTGTCTGCCCAGCAAGCCGCCCAATTGGCGGCGGTGCTGCCCAACCCGTACAAGATCCGCCCGACTCCGATGAGCGACTACGTCGCCCGGCGCAGCCGCTGGATCCGCCAGCAAATGCGCCAACTGGGCTTACCAACCCTTGATCGGCTGTAGCGGAAAAACCACACTTGATTCGGGGTGGTGATGATCTGGTCAGGCAGGACCGAAAGCAGTACAATACGCGGCTTGCTACCGCTAACGGCCCGTTGCGCGCCCTGTTAGCCGAGTGCAGCACTGTTGAATGCAATGAAAATACACTACGAGTGAAGAGTTAAACATGGCTAAGAAACTGCTTATTAAAACCTGGGGTTGCCAGATGAACGAGTATGATTCATCGAAAATGGCCGATCTTCTCAATGCAGCCAATGGCTTCGAGTTAACGGAAGAACCAGAAGAAGCAGATGTTCTGCTGCTTAACACCTGCTCGATCCGTGAAAAGGCGCAAGAAAAAGTGTTCCATCAGCTGGGTCGCTGGAAAACACTCAAAGACAAAAAGCCTGATTTGGTGATCGGCGTCGGGGGTTGTGTAGCAACGCAGGAAGGCGATTCTATCCGCGATCGCGCTCCGTATGTCGACGTGATCTTCGGCCCGCAAACCCTGCACCGCCTGCCGGAAATGATCAAGCAGTCCCAATCGACTGATGCGCCGGTGATGGATATTTCATTCCCGGAAATCGAGAAGTTCGATCGCCTGCCGGAGCCACGTGCCGAAGGCCCGACTGCATTCGTCTCGATCATGGAAGGCTGCTCGAAGTACTGTACTTACTGCGTGGTGCCCTACACCCGTGGTGAAGAAGTCAGCCGTCCGCTGGATGACGTACTGTTCGAAATTGCACAGCTGGCAGAGCAAGGCGTCCGGGAAGTCAACCTGCTGGGCCAGAACGTGAACGCATTCCGTGGCGAAACCCACGACGGCGGCATTGCCACCTTTGCTGAGCTGCTGCGCCTGGTTGCAGCGATCGACGGCATTGACCGTATTCGCTACACCACCAGCCACCCCATTGAATTTACCGACGATATCATCGACGTGTACACCGATACCCCGGAACTGGTCAGCTTCCTGCACCTGCCGGTCCAAAGCGGCTCCGATCGCATCCTGGCGATGATGAAGCGTCCGCACACCGCGATTGAATATAAGTCGAAAATCCGTAAGCTGCGTAAAGCCCGTCCGGACATTACCATCAGCTCCGACTTTATCGTGGCCTTCCCGGGGGAAAGCGATCAGGACTTCCAGGACACCATGAAACTGATCCGCGATGTCGACTTCGACATGAGCTTCAGCTTCATCTTCTCCGCGCGTCCAGGCACCCCGGCAGCCGACTATCCGTGTGATCTGTCTGAAGAAGTGAAGAAGCAACGCTTGTATGAACTGCAACAGCAGATCAATACTCAGGCGATGCGCTATTCCCGCCAGATGCTGGATACCGAGCAACGCATTCTGGTCGAAGGCCCGTCGAAGAAAAACATCATGGAGCTGCGCGGCCGCACCGAGAACAACCGCGTAGTGAACTTCGAAGGCTCTGCTGACCTGATCGGCCAGTTCGTCGATGTGAAAATTACCGACGTCTTCAGCAACTCCCTGCGTGGCGAGCTGCTCCGGACCGAAGCCGAAATGAATCTGCGTGTTGCCATGTCGCCAAGCGAAGTGATGGAGAAAACACGCAAGGAAGATGAATTGGGTGTTGGCGTATATACTCCATAGTAAGACGCCCGTCTGAACACCACGTCTGACGCGCCCTGAACTATTGGCTGCCCGCACACCGGGCAGCCGCACTGAGAGGCAAATCTTGAGCAAAGTTATTACTGTAGAATTCAATCTGGAACCCGCCAACAACCAGCGCCTTTCCAGCCTTTGTGGCCCTTTCGACGATAACATCAAGCAACTTGAACGCCGTCTGGGTGTCGAAATTAACCATCGCAGCAACAGTTTCAGCGTGGTTGGCCAACCGCATACGGCCCAGGCCACAGCGCACATTATCAAAACCCTGTACGTCGATACCGCCCCGGTCCACAATACCATCCCGGATATTGAGCCCGAGCAGATCCACCTTGCGATTAAAGAATCCGGCGTGCTGGAGCAACATACCGAAAGTAACATCCCCTATGGTAAAGAAGTCACGATCAAAACCAAGAAAGGGGTGATCAAGCCGCGGACGCCGAACCAGGCCCAGTACATTGCCAACATGGTACGCCATGACATTACCTTCGGCATCGGTCCGGCCGGGACCGGGAAAACCTACCTGGCCGTCGCTGCGGCAGTTGACGCCCTGGAACGCCAGGAAATCCGCCGGATCCTGCTGACCCGCCCGGCCGTCGAAGCCGGTGAAAAGCTGGGCTTTCTGCCGGGTGATCTGAGCCAGAAAGTCGACCCGTACCTGCGCCCGCTCTATGATGCCCTGTTTGAAATGCTGGGCTTTGAGCGCGTCGAGAAGCTGATCGAGCGTAACGTGATTGAAGTTGCGCCGCTGGCTTACATGCGCGGCCGGACGCTCAATGATGCGTTTATCATCCTTGACGAGAGCCAGAATACCACCGTCGAACAGATGAAAATGTTCCTGACCCGGATCGGCTTCAACTCCCGGGCAGTGATCACCGGTGACGTCACCCAGATCGACCTGCCGCGCGGTGCCCGCTCCGGCCTGCGCCACGCCATTGAAGTGTTGTCTGACGTCGATGAAATCAGCTTCAACTTCTTCCAGGCCGATGACGTCGTCCGTCACCCGGTCGTGGCCCGGATCGTCCAGGCCTACGAAGTGTGGGAAACCGAAGATCAAAAACAGCGCAAGCTCGCCGAGCAGCGTCGCCGGGATGAGCAGGCTGCCCGACAGGCCGCAGTCGCACCGGCCCCTGTCATGACAGAAACAGCAACGGAAAACACAGACTGATGGCCATTTACCTTGATCTCCAGGTCGCGACAGACGACCCGGACGGCATGCCGAGCGAAGCTGAATTTCAACAATGGCTGGATGCGGCAATTACCCCGTTCCAGCCCGATGCCGAAGTGACCGTTCGCCTGGTCGACAATGCCGAAAGCCATGCCCTGAACCATGAGTACCGGGGCAAGGACAAACCGACCAATGTCCTGTCGTTCCCGTTTGATGCCCCACCGGGGATCGAGCTGGATCTGCTGGGCGATCTCATCATCTGCCGTCAGGTCGTCGAGCAGGAAGCCCAGGCGCAGCAAAAGCCGCTCCATGCCCATTGGGCCCATATGGTTGTACATGGCAGCCTTCATTTGCTAGGTTATGATCACATTGAGGATGACGAAGCCGAAGAAATGGAAGCGCTGGAAACCGAAATCATGGAAAAAATGGGCTTCACCGATCCTTATGCCGACGAAAAACGGTAATATTTCCGCAAAACCGTTGTCCAATACGTACCCCAGTATTGTGCTGGGGCACGTAAACCCATCCCGTGGCCGTGGCCACATAACTGAAAGATGTTTTTCTTAAATCAATGAACGAAGATAACTCACAAAATTCTGAAGGTCCGAGTAGAAAGTCCTTCTTTGAACGTTTAGGCCAGTTGTTCCAGGGTGAACCACAAAACCGCGAGGATCTGGTCGAAGTTTTCCGTGATTCGGAAGAAAATGACCTGATTGACCACGATACCCGCGACATGCTCGAAGGGGTCATGGAAATATCAGAAATGCGGGTCCGGGACATCATGATCCCCCGCTCGCAAATGGTCACCATCGAACGTTCTCAGAAGCTGGAAGACCTGATTGATTTAATTGTGGACGCCCAACACTCCCGCTACCCGGTGATCAGTGACGACAAAGACCATGTCGAAGGCATTCTGCTGGCCAAAGATTTGCTGCGCTACCTGCGCCCGGACAGCGAGCCGTTCGATCTGGATGAAATCCTACGCCCGGCCGTCGTGGTGCCGGAAAGCAAGCGCGTGGATCGCCTGCTCAAGGAGTTCCGCGAAGAGCGCTACCATATGGCGATTGTCGTCGATGAGTTCGGCGGGGTATCCGGTGTTATCACCATTGAGGACATCCTGGAGCAGATTGTCGGTGAAATCGAAGATGAATTCGACGATCAGGAAGAGCAGGATATTCGCCAATTAAGTAAACATACCTTCTCGGTCAAAGCATTGACCACCATTGAAGACTTCAACACCATGTTCCAGACCCGCTTCAGCGATGAAGAAGTCGACACCGTCGGCGGTTTGGTCATGACCAGCTTCGGCCACCTGCCGACCCGGGGCGAAATCGTCGAGTTGGATGGCTATTCCTTCAAGGTGACCTCTGCCGACAACCGTCGGGTCATTCAGTTACAGGTAACCGTGCCGAGCGAAGTCCATCAACAGACGGCGACATCATAACGAATGAAGCGTATTTCATTATCAACGTTGGGGCGGCTGGCAATCGCCGCCCCGGCGGGTGCACTTGCTACCCTGGCATTTGCCCCCTATCAGCACTGGTACCTCGCACCAGTCTCCCTGATCCTCTTTTTCTCCCTGCTCCTCCATCAAACCCCGAAACGCGCTGCCCTGATCGGTCTGGGATGGGGCTTAGGATTGTTCGGCACCGGGATCAGCTGGGTCCACGTCAGCATTGACACCTTCGGCGGGATGCCGAAAATCGCCAGCCTGTTTCTGATGGCCCTGCTGATTGGCTATCTGGCCCTGTTTCCGGCCGCCTTCGGTGCCCTGTTCAACCGCATCAACCGCGGCCGCCCGTTCCACCAGCTGATGCTGAGCGGTCCGGTGATCTGGCTGCTGCTGGATTGGTTCCGCGGCTGGTTCCTGACCGGCTTTCCCTGGCTGTGGTTGGGCTACAGCCAAATCAACAGCCCATTAACCGCACTAGCACCGGTCTTCGGCGTTGAAGGGATCACTCTGGTGCTGGTACTGGGCAGTGCTGCCCTGACCGCCGCCCTGTTTTACCGGACCTGGAAGCCACTGCTGGTGCCACTCTTGCTGACCGGCTTCACCTATGGTCTGAGTCAGCTGCAGTGGGTCACCCCGGCACCGGAGAAAAGCCTGGATGTCGCCCTGATCCAGGGCAACGTGCCGCAGGAACTCAAATGGCTGCCGAGCCAGCGCTGGCCAACCCTGATGAAATACACCGACCTGACTCGTGAGAACTGGAATGCAGATTTAATCATCTGGCCGGAAGCGGCGATCCCGGCGCTGGAAACCCAAGTGCAGAGCTTTTTGCAAAACCTCGACAGCGCTGCCCGCTATAACAACAGCACGGTGATCACCGGGGTCCTGGATCAAACGGACAGCGGTGAATATTTCAATAATATTCTGGCGCTGGGCGTCAATGCCGACGGCCCTTACCAGTATGAGGCCGCGACCCGCTACAGCAAGCATCACCTGCTGCCGTTTGGCGAGTTTGTCCCGTTTGGCGAGCTGCTGCGTCCGCTGGCACCGATTTTCAACCTGCCGATGTCTTCGTTCAGCCGCGGCACCTTCATCCAGTCCAACCTGCAGGCCAACGGATATGCCATCGCGCCGGCGCTCTGTTATGAAATCGCCTTCAGCGAGCAGGTGCGCCAGAACGTCGGACTCGGAACCGATCTGCTGCTCACCCTGTCCAATGATGCCTGGTTCGGCCACTCTATCGGCCCGTTCCAGCATATGGAAATTGCCCAGATGCGCGCCCTTGAGCTCGGCAAACCCCTGCTGCGCTCGACCAACAACGGGATCACCGGCGTGGTTGACCATACCGGCCAGATCACGGCGCAAATCCCGCAATTTGAAACTGCGGTCCTCAAGGCCACCGTCGTGCCGACTAACGGTCTGACCCCGTATACCACGCTGGGCAGCTGGCCGCTGTATCTCTACATCCTGTGGTCCGCCACCCTGTCGTGGATCCTGATCCGCCGCCAGGCCGGGCGCTTTCGCGATCACCAGCCCGAGATCAACTACCACGACTAACCGGCCCCCCCTGAAAACGACAAAGGCGAAGTACCTACTTCGCCTTTTTTGTAGCTCGAGCAAGTGATATCGCTCAGCGAATGTTGCGCCCCAAACGAAACGCCGAACCCGAACCCCCAGGCCAGAATTAAGCGGAAGCCTGTGCCAGCAATCCAACGCAAGCGTGATGCCGCCGTCACCGTTGCGTCAGGGAGACAGGGGCTGGCGGGTAAACTGGGTATGACCGCACTTGAGGCAAGGCTCAATTTTTTTCACATGGGTGATCAACTCCCGGTGACCGCACTTTTCACACACCAAATTTCCCAGCGCCACGATTTCTCCGGCCTGGTACACGCCCTGATGCTGCAGGTCGTCCATAATCTCATGCCATTCGATCTGAGTTTTATCAGTGATCTCCGCCAGTCCTTCCCAGATGGTTTCCTTCACCACCTGGTAAAACGGACTTTCACTGAACGGCGCCGGGCTCTCCTCGACGTTCTGACCGAATTCCTGCAAGTCCCGCTTCAGATAAGCCGAAATCAGTGCCAGCTCATCTTTGGTCATATCACTCGCCGCTTCCCGGTATTTTGCCGTGACCTCGCCCCAGTGCTTCAGCTCATCCGGGCTGTGCTTCAGGGCTTCTGTTACTTGCTCCAGCAGGGCTTCATAGTCCTTTTTCTGTGTCGCCATCGAACACCTCCTACTCACCGTCATCAGCACACCCGCACCAACGACCACACTGACCCGGCCTTACCGGCCAACACCAGCACAATCGCCACATTTCCCGGCCGAAATGGCCTCAGCTATTGTTGACGTCTCTCCCTTTGGTTATTCTATGTCGATTATATTGAATGTGTTTGTACTCAACTCACAAAATCCTGGATGTCATCGATGCAAGAACAATATCGCCCACAGGACATTGAACAGAAAGTTCAAGAACACTGGGACAACAACAAGACCTTTGTTGTAAGTGAAGACCCAAATAAAGAAAAATTCTACTGTCTCTCCATGTTCCCGTACCCGAGTGGTCGACTGCACATGGGTCACGTTCGCAACTACACCATCGGTGATGTGATCTCCCGTTACCAGCGCCTGCAGGGCAAAAACGTGATGCAGCCAATCGGCTGGGATGCCTTCGGTCTGCCGGCGGAGAATGCCGCGGTGAAGAACAAGACCGCGCCGGCGCCATGGACCTACGAAAACATCGAATACATGAAGAACCAGCTGAAACTGCTGGGCTTCGGCTACGACTGGAACCGTGAGTTCGCCACTTGTACCCCGGAATACTACCGCTGGGAGCAGGAGTTTTTCACCAAGCTGTACAACAAGGGCCTGGTTTACAAGAAAACCTCTTCCGTGAACTGGTGTCCGAACGATCAGACCGTGCTGGCCAACGAGCAGGTCGAAGACGGCTGCTGCTGGCGCTGTGACACCCCGGTTGAGCAGAAAGAAATCCCGCAGTGGTTTATCAAGATCACCGAATACGCTCAGGAGCTGCTGGACGATCTGGACACACTGGAAGGCTGGCCTGAAATGGTGAAAACCATGCAGCGCAACTGGATCGGCCGCTCTGAAGGGGTTGAGCTGAGCTTTGAAGTCAAAGGCCATTCCAATCTGGAAGTCTACACCACCCGTCCGGACACCCTGATGGGCGTGACGTATGTGGGGATTGCTGCCGGTCACCCACTGGCAGAAAAAGCGGCCGAGAACAATCCGGAGCTGGCTGCGTTTATCGACGAGTGCCGCAACACCAAAGTTGCCGAAGCTGAGCTGGCGACGATGGAGAAAAAAGGCATGGCGACCGGCCTGACCGCTATTCACCCGCTAAACGGCCGTGAAGTCCCGGTTTACGTCGCGAACTTCGTCCTGATGGACTACGGCACCGGCGCCGTGATGGCCGTTCCGGCCCACGACCAGCGTGACTTTGAATTCGCCACCAAATACGGCCTGGACATTGTCCCGGTGATCAAGCCGGAAGACGGCAGCGACCTCGATATCTCGCAAGCCGCTTACACCGAGAAAGGTGTGCTGTTCGATTCTGGTGCATTCGACGGCCTGAACTTCCAGGACGCATTCGACGCGATTGCCGCCAAACTGGAAGCCGAAGGCAAAGGTAAGAAAACCGTCAACTTCCGCCTGCGCGACTGGGGTGTTTCCCGCCAGCGTTACTGGGGCGCACCGATCCCGATGGTGACTACCGCCGACGGCGAAGTGCATCCGGTTCCAGCCGACCAACTGCCGGTGATCCTGCCGGAAGATGTGGTCATGGACGGCGTCACCAGCCCAATCAAGGCAGACAAATCCTGGGCGGAAACCACGTTCAACGGCGAGCCTGCCCTGCGTGAAACCGATACCTTCGACACCTTCATGGAGTCTTCCTGGTACTACGCGCGTTACTGCTCACCACAAGCAGACGAGATGCTGGATTCTGATGCGGCCAACTACTGGCTGCCGGTTGACCAGTACATCGGCGGGATTGAACATGCCTGTATGCACCTGCTGTACTCGCGCTTCTTCCACAAACTGCTGCGCGACAGCGGTATGGTCACCAGCGACGAGCCGTTCAAGCAGCTGCTGTGCCAGGGCATGGTGCTGGCCGATGCTTACTACTACAACAACGACAAAGGCGCCAAGATTTGGGTCTCACCGACGGATGTCACCGTCGAGCGTGACGAGAAAGGCCGCATCACCAAAGCCGTCGATAACGACGGCAACGAAGTGGTCCACTCCGGCATGACCAAAATGTCGAAGTCGAAAAACAACGGCATCGACCCGCAGGAAATGGTCGACAAGTACGGTGCCGACACCGTGCGCCTGTTCATGATGTTTGCTTCTCCGGCCGACATGACGCTGGAATGGCAGGAATCCGGCGTAGAAGGGGCCAACCGCTTCCTGAAACGCGTCTGGAAACTGGTACACGAGCACACGTCAAAAGGTGCTGTGGAAGCCCTGGATGTCGCCGCGCTGAGCTCTGATCAGAAAGCGCTGCGCCGTGACGTTCACAAGACCATTGCCAAAGTCAGCGATGATATCGGCCGTCGTCAGACCTTCAACACCGCGATCGCGGCGATCATGGAGCTGATGAACAAGCTGGCCAAAGCATCTCAGGACAGCGCGCAAGACCGTGCCCTGCTGGACGAAGCCCTGAAAGCGATTGTTCGCATGCTGTACCCGATGACCCCGCACATCAGTTTCACCATGTGGGAAGCCCTGGGTGAGCACAATGTCGACAGCGCCGAATGGCCGGTTGCTGATGAGAAAGCGCTCGTTGAAGACGAGAAGCTGATCATTGTTCAGGTCAACGGCAAGCTGCGTGCGAAACTGACGGTCACGGCTGATGCCGACAAAGATCAGGTCGAAGCACTGGCGCTGAGCGATGAGAACGTGACCAAGTTCACCGAAGACAAGACGATCCGCAAGGTCATCTATGTTCCGGGTAAACTGCTGAATATTGTTGCGAACTAAAACAATATCCTCTTGCCTAACCAGTGGTCCCCGCCTGGCGGGGGCCCTGGATGGCCCCGACCGGTCCATCCTCATTTTACCGGTTTGACATCCCAGACCGGTCCGTTGCCACTTAATTTTCATGGAGCAGACACGGTGAAAGCTGTCTTTTCCCTTACACACACCATCCGGTTTCTTCTGGTCAGCCTGCTGGCCCTGGCCACGGCCTCCTGCGGCTTCCACCTGCGCGGGAACTACATGTTGCCGGACGACATCGCCAAACTCTCCCTGACCAGTTTCGACGAATACGGCCAGCTCAAGCGCCAGGTCGAATCCCAGTTCGAAATGCACGGGATTGAAGCCGTCCCACCGTCAGAAACCGTCCCGAACCTGCACCTGATCAGCGAATCGGTCGGCGAGCGTACCCTGTCGCTGTACCAGAACAGCCGTGCGGCCGAGTATGAGCTGACCTATACCGTCAACTACAGCATCGTGGTGCCGGAGAAAGGCTCGCAAACCTACACCACCCGCGTCAACCGGACGTTCCTCGACAACCCGCTGACGGCGCTGGCGAAATCCGTCGAGCGCGACATGATCGAAGATGAAATGCGCCAGCAGGCGGCGCGCCAGATCATGCGCCAGCTGGCCCGACTGACCGCAGTATTCAACAAACTCGAAGAAGCTGAGCTCGAAGCCATGCTCAATGACGGCGCCGGCAGCACCACACAGATCACCGAGCCAGGTACCGCCACACCATGAGAGTCTACCCGGAACAACTGACGCAGCAGCTGGCCAAAGGGCTGCGTCAAACCTACCTGCTGTTTGGCAACGAGCCGTTGCTGAAACAGGAGTGTCAGTTGCAGATCCGCCAGGCCGCCCAGCCGCATGGATTTGACGAGCGCCATGCATTCACCATCGATGCCCAGTTGGACTGGAACCAGGTGCTGGACTGTACCCAGGCTATGAGCCTGTTTTCGGCCCGGCAGATCATTGAGCTGGAGGTGCCGGAGACCGGCCTCAACGCTAACCAGACCAAGGCGTTGCAGGAAGTGATCGCCACCTTGCACGAGGATATCCTGCTGCTGATGCACGGTCCGCGGCTGAACAAGAAGCAGGAAGGCACCAAGTGGTTCAAGTCGCTGCTGGCACTCGGCCTGTACGTGCCGTGTAATACCCCGGATGCCCGCCACCTGCCGCGGTTTATCCAGGCCCGCTGCCAACAGCTCGGCCTCAAGCCCGATCATGAGTCGGTGCAAATGCTGGCCCAGTGGCATGAAGGCAACCTGCTGGCTCTGGCACAAAGCCTGCAAAAGCTGGTCCTGCTCTATCCGGACGGCGCGCTGACTGTGGTTCGCCTGGAAGACGCTCTGAGCCGCCACAACCATTACACCCCGTTCCAGTTGGTCGATGCCCTCCTGGCCGGCCAAAGCAAGCGCAGCCAGCGGGTGCTGCGTCAACTTGAAGGCGAAGGCGTGGAAGCCGTGATTCTGCTACGCACCCTGCAGCGTGAGCTGACCCAACTGTATAAAATGCAGGAAATGGGAAGCAAAGGCACACCGCTCAACCTCATTTTCGAGCAGTTCCGGGTGTGGCAGAGCCGACGTGATCTGTATACCGGCGCCCTGCACCGCTTGCCGCTCAAGACCCTGCTCCGACTCCTGCGGCAACTGGCTATGCTTGAAGTACAGGTCAAGACTGATTTTGAGACGCAGCCCTGGCCGGCGCTGGCGGCGCTCTGTGCCGAAATGTGCGGCATTGCCACTCACATGCACACGCCGTCGCCAAAAATGTAAAGTTATTGCCAACTTGTCGCGAACAGGGTTGTGCATGCTATACTGCGCCGCTAAATTGTGACTCAGATCTGCCTGAAGCCACAGAAATTACACCAGTTACTCACATGAGGGGATTCCTTTGCAGGTACAAGAACTACACGATTTCATTGTTGACAAAGTTGACGATATCAAGGCTCAGGACATCGTCACCCTGGACGTACGCGGTAAATCCAGCATCACCGATTTCATGGTGGTCTGCACCGGGACATCCAACCGTCACGTCAACTCGATTGCGGATCATGTCAACAAAGAATCCAAGCTGATCGACTTCCCACCGTATGGCATCAGCGGCGAAGAAGACGGCGAGTGGGTGATTGTCGACATGGGCAGCGTGATCCTGCACATCATGCAGGAAGATGCGCGCAACCTGTACCAGTTGGAGAAACTTTGGGCCTAACGTCACCATGAAGCTTCAACTGATTGCGGTTGGCACCAAAATGCCGAAATGGGTCGAGGAAGGCTATAAGGAATACAGCCGCCGCTTCCCGAAAGACATGCCCCTGGAACTGATTGAGATCCCGGCGGGAAAACGCGGTAAAAATGCCGACATTGCACGCATCTTGCAAAAAGAAGGCGAAGCCATGCTGGCTGCGGTGGCCAAGGGCAACCGCATTGTCACGCTGGACATTCCGGGCAAACGCTGGGATACCGACCAACTGGCCGGCCAGTTGGAAAGCTGGAAACTGGACGGACGCGACGTGTCTATTCTGATCGGCGGTCCGGAAGGGCTGGCGCCGGCCTGTAAAGCTGCTGCCGAACAAAGCTGGTCGCTTTCACCGCTCACCCTGCCGCATCCACTGGTACGGATTGTAATGGCTGAAAGCCTCTACCGTGCGTGGAGTATCACCGCCAATCACCCTTACCACAGAGAATAGGTGCCAATGAGACAAAAGCGAACCCAGATCCGCGACCATCGCGCTGAATCGGCATTGTTTTTTCGCCGGGCTCTTGTCTCATTTGCCGGCATCATCGTGCTGGTCGGCGTGCTGCTCACCAACCTGTACCGCATTCAGGTCAGCCAGCACGACGACTACCAGACCCGCTCCAACGACAACCGGATCAAAATTGTCCCGGTCGCGCCCAACCGTGGCCTGATTTACGATCGGAACGGCATTCTGCTGGCCGAAAACCGGCCGGTCTATTCCCTGGAAATCACCACCGAGAAAGTCCCGGACCTCGACGCCATGTTTGCTCGGCTCACGCCGCTGATGGGACTGACCGAGGAGCACATCGAGCGGTTTCAGAAAGAGCGCCGTCGTACCCGCCGCTTTAAGTCCGTCCCCGTCCTGAGCCAGCTCACCGAGCATCAGGTGGCCCTGTTTTCGGTCAACCAGCACAAATTCCCCGGGGTGGAGGTCAAGGCGTACCTTAAACGCTACTACCCGTACGGCGAAGCCCTGACCCATGTTCTGGGTTACGTGGCCAAGATCAACGACCGGGATCTGCGCCGTCTGGAAGACGACGACAAACTCAACAATTACAAGGCAACCCGGGATATCGGCAAACTGGGGGTCGAAAAATACTACGAAGATCTGCTCCACGGCACATCCGGTTACCAGGAAGTCGAAGTCAACAGCCGCGGCCGGGTGATCCGGACCCTGAAGTACGTGCCGCCGATCCCGGGCAAAGATATCCGCCTCAATCTGGATATCGAGCTTCAGCTCTACGTACAGGAGCTGCTGACCGAACGTAAACAGGATCCGGATACCGGCGAGGAGATCGTCCGCCACAAGCGTGGCTCGGTGGTGGTGCTGGATCCGCGTGACTCGTCCGTGCTGGCGATGGTTTCCAGTCCGAGCTACGACCCGAACCTGTTTGTCCACGGGATCTCCGGGAAAGCGTACCGGGCGCTGCTGCACGATAAAAACCGTCCACTGGTCAACCGGGTCACCCTCGGGATCTATCCGCCGGCATCGACGGTCAAACCGATGATCGCGGTCGCGGCCCTGACCGAAGGGGTGATCACCCCACGCACCACCCGCAACGATCCCGGTTACTGGAAAATCCCGAACTCCAAGAGCCGGCCGTTCCGGGACTGGCTCCGCTGGGGCCACGGCAAGGTGAGTATTCACAAGGCCATCGAGGAATCGGTCGATACCTTCTTCTACCAGATTGCCTACGACATGGGGATTGATCGCCTGTCGTCGTGGATGAGCCGCTTTGGTTTCGGTGAATACACCGGGATCGATATTCATGAAGAGAGCAAGGCCAACATGCCGACCCGCGAATGGAAGCAGGCCCGTTTCCGCCAGCCGTGGTATCAGGGCGATACCATCCCGGTCGGGATCGGCCAGGGCTACTGGACCGCAACACCGATGCAAATCGCCAAGGCCACCACGGTGCTGGTCAACAACGGCGTGGTCCGTGCCCCGCATCTGCTGAAAGATATCATCGACAATGAAACGGAAATGCCGGCGATTTTCGATGAGTATCCGCCCATTGACAATGTGAGCCCCAAGCACTGGCAAATCGCCAAAGACGGCATGTTGCGGGTCCTGTTCGGCCAGCGCGGCACCGCACGGCGTGCGTTCTACGGCGCCGAGTACAAAGCGGGGGGGAAATCCGGCTCGGCCCAGGTGTTCGGCCTGGCTGAAGACGAAGAATACAACGCCGATGAACTGGAAGAGCACCTGCGTGACCACGCCCTGTTCACCGCCTTCGCGCCTTATGAGGATCCGCGCGTTGTCGTGTCCATGGTGCTGGAAAACGCCGGGGGCGGCTCGTCCAACGGCGGCCCGGTGGCGCGAAAAATTTTCGACCATATGCTGCTCAAACCCGCGACGCCGCCCTTGTCCGTCACCGATCCCAAGTTAGTCGAGGTAAACCGATGAATGTGATGGCTGCCACCGGCAATCAACGTACCCTGAGTGATCGCTTACACCTGGATATGCCGCTGCTGCTGGGGATCCTGGCCCTGATGGGCTTTGCCCTGGTCGTCATGTACAGCGCCAGTGGCCAAAACCTGGCCATGATGGAACGCCAGGCAGTGCGAATGTGTCTGTCGCTGGGCGTGATGTTCATCCTGGCCCAGATAGCGCCGCGCCACTATGAAACCTGGGCGCCCTACCTGTTCGGGGTCGGACTGTTGCTGCTGATCGGGGTCCTGGCCTTCGGGGAGGTCTCCAAAGGTGCCCAGCGCTGGCTCAACCTGGGCTTTGTCCGTTTCCAGCCCTCGGAGCTGATCAAGCTGGCAGTGCCGTTGATGGTTGCCCGCTTTATCGGCAACCAGCCGCTGCCGCCGAGCTTTCGCAATATCATCATCGCGCTGACCATGATTTTTGTGCCGACAATCCTGATTGCCAAGCAGCCGGATCTCGGCACTTCGATCCTGATCGCCGCCTCCGGGATTTTCGTGTTGTTCCTGTCCGGGATCAGCTGGAAAATCATCGGGGCCGCCGCGGTGCTGCTCGGCGCCTTTATCCCGGTGCTGTGGCTGTTTTTGATGCACGACTATCAGCGCACCCGGGTACTGACCCTGTTTAACCCGGAATCCGACCCACTCGGGGCCGGCTACCATATTATTCAGTCCAAGATTGCCATCGGCTCTGGCGGCTTGGCCGGCAAAGGCTGGATGCAAGGCACCCAGTCCCAGTTAGAATTTCTGCCCGAGCGCCACACCGACTTTATCTTCGCCGTGATCGCCGAAGAATGGGGCCTGATCGGCGTCGTCTGCCTGCTGGCCCTGTACCTGTTCATTATCGGCCGCGGCCTGCTGCTGGCCAGCCGGGCCCAGACCGCCTTCGGCCGGATGATGGCCGGTAGTGTCGTATTGAGTTTCTTTGTTTATATTTTCGTAAACATCGGCATGGTCAGCGGCCTGTTACCAGTGGTTGGGGTGCCCCTGCCGCTGGTCAGCTACGGCGGGACCTCCATGGTCACCCTGATGGCTGGATTCGGGATCCTGATGTCTATCCACACTCACAGAAAAATGTTGTCTAAGGCGACCTAATGCGCGTAATTCCTGTTTTCATTGTTCTCCTCCTGGCGGGCTGTAGCTCGGTTTCCGATCACAAGCGCTATGATCTGGCCGACGATACCGCCCCGGAGTCATCGCCGACCCTGGATCATATTGAAGATGCCCAACCCCGTTACGAGCCGCTGAGCCTGGCCGGGAACAAGAATTACACCCTGCGGGGCGAAGACTACCAGATCGTCGATGCCCGCCAGCCGTTCAGCGAGGAAGGATTTGCCTCCTGGTACGGCAAGAAGTTTCACGGCCACAAGACCTCGAACGGCGAAATTTATGACATGTATTCCATGACAGCCGCCCATAAGACCCTGCCGCTGCCAAGTTATGTCAAAGTGACCAATACCCGCAACGGCAAAACCGCCGTGGTCCGGGTCAATGATCGCGGCCCGTTCCATGACGGCCGGATCATCGACTTAAGCATGGCCGCCGCGACTAAGCTGGATGTGGTGAAGCACGGCACTGCGCCGGTCAGAATCGAGCTGATCCAGGTGCCGAAGCCGGCCAACAGCGATGAATGGCAAAGCGCCAACCTGAACGTGTATTTCGTTCAGCTGGCCGCCGTCACCGACCCGGCCCGGGCACAAGCCATGGCCAAACAGTTGGCACAGGATTTTGCAACCCCGGTCGATATGGTTAAAGCCGAGGCGGCTGAGGTCTACCGGCTGCGACTCGGTCCTTATGTGGACCGCGATGAAGCCATTGCCCAGCGGGATAAAGCCCAGTCCGGCAGCTACCCGCAGGCATTTATCATTTCTGCCCAGCGCCAGTCAGAGCAAACGCTCTGAGCGCAGGCAGCCCTGTACGGTCTGACACACGCTTATCAGCCGCTCCGCTTATGCGTCCGCAAGACCATCCGGCCGCAAAACTGGTGCTCAAGGTTCAATCTGATATAGTGTGTACAGTTTTTTGCACTCGACAAACTAAGTTACAACTATCATGAAAAAATCTGCTGCACTCATTCGTTCTGTGGCTGTCTCTGCGACGCTGCTCGCTTCAGCTTGTGTTGCTGCGGCGCCGGCAGTTGTGCCTGAAGCGCCTCAAATTGCTGCGAAAGGCTATGTCCTGATGGACTATCATTCCGGCAAAATTCTGGCCGGCAACAAAGAACACGACAAAATCCCCCCGGCCAGCCTGACCAAAATGATGACCAGCTATGTCATCGGCCAGGAGATCAACCGCGGCAACATCTCCATGGATGACACTGTGGTGATCAGCAAGAATGCCTGGGCCAAGAACTTCCCGGGCTCTTCAAAAATGTTCATCGAGGTGGGCAGTGAGGTGAAGGTGTCGGACCTCAACCGCGGCATCGTGATCCAGTCCGGGAACGACGCCTGCGTCGCCATGGCTGAACACGTCGCGGGCTCGGAAGACTCGTTTGTCGATCTGATGAATGCCTGGGCACGGACCCTGGGGATGGATTCGACCCATTTTGCTAACGTGCACGGCCTGGATAACCCGGACCTGTACACCACGCCGAATGACATGGCGCTGCTGGCACAGGGCCTGATCCGCGACGTTCCGGACGAGTTTGCCATCTACAAGGAAAAATCGTTCACCTACAACGGCATCACCCAGTACAACCGCAACAGCCTGCTGTGGGATAAAAGCCTGAATGTCGACGGCCTGAAAACCGGTCACACCAACAATGCCGGCTACAGCCTGGTCAGCACCGCGACCGAAGGCCAGATGCGCCTGATTGCCGTGGTGATGGGCACCAACAGCCCGAATGCCCGCAAGGCCGAAAGTAAGAAGCTGCTGAACTACGGTTTCCGTTTCTTTGAAACCGTCTCTCCGCACAAGGCCAACGCTACATTCGTCACCGAGAAAGTCTGGATGGGCAACAGCGATGAAGTCTCACTGGGTGTGAGCGAAGATACCTTTGTCACCCTGCCACGCGGTCAGACCAAAGATCTCAAGGCCAGTTTCGTGCTGGAAAAAGAGCTCAGAGCGCCAATCGCCAAGGGCGATGTCGTCGGCAAGCTGTACTACCGTGTTGGTGAGGAAGATATTGCCGAGTACCCGCTGCTGGCCCTGAACGATGTCAACGAAGGTGGCCTGTTCAGTCGTTTGATCGACTATATTATGCTGCTGTTCAAAGGCTGGCTGAGCTAATCCAGTCGCTTGAAAACACAAACAAAGAGGCAACCGCGGTTGCCTCTTTTGCCATTCGGCGGCCCGGTCGATGCTTGTGTTCTCCCGGTTGAGCCATTAATATGCTCGGCTAAACCACAGTCGTACCGAATACAATTCCTGGAGTTCAGAATGCAACCGCAAGAACAGCCAAAACTAAAAGACCTGCTGGAGTTTCCGTGCAAATTCACGTACAAGGTCATGGGTTACAATAAGCCTGAGCTGCCGGATCGTGTTGTGGAAGTGATCCAGCGTCATGCACCGGGGGACTACACCCCGAACGTGAAACCAAGCGGCAAAGGCACTTACAGCGCTGTCTCCGTGTCCATCACGGCCACCTCGATTGAGCAGGTCGAAACGCTGTATAAAGAGCTGGGTGAAATCGATATCGTTCGTGTCGTGCTTTAATTCATCCCGAAAGCCCCGACTTTGTGGCAGCTGATTCATCGCCTGCCAAGTCTCAGAATGCACCCCGGTTGGGTGCATTGAACCAGGCAGAGCCTGGCGACAATATGGGTGTAACATTGCAACAGAACATCATCATTCGGAACCTTGGCCGCCGAGCGTACGAACAGACTTGGCAAGCCATGCACGATTTCACCGATCAGCGTGGGACCGACACCACAGACGAAGTCTGGCTGGTTGAACACCACCCGGTCTTTACCCAGGGTCAGGCGGGAAAGGCTGAGCACCTGCTCAACACCGGCGACATTCCTGTGGTGCAAAGTGATCGCGGCGGCCAGGTGACCTATCACGGTCCCGGTCAGCAAATCGCTTACTTTCTGATTGACCTGCGCCGCAAGAAAATCGGTGTGCGCGAGCTGGTCACACATATTGAAAACACGGTCATTAATACTCTGTCCCATTTCGGGATCGAGTCAAACGCCCGCCCGGATGCCCCCGGTGTGTATGTCGACGGCAAGAAGATATGCTCTCTCGGGCTGCGCATCCGGCGTGGTTGCTCTTTTCATGGTCTGGCACTCAATATCAACATGGACCTGGCGCCTTTTTTACGGATCAACCCATGCGGGTATCAGGGGATGGAAATGACCCAGACAGCATCCTTAAATGGCCCATCTGAACTGGCAGACGTTCAGCCTGTACTAATAGAAGAGCTTGTCAAACTGCTCCAATACCAGAGCGTTGAGTGGATAACGGAAAGCAATTCATGAGCAAACCAATCAAAATCGAACAAGGTGTCAAATACCGCGATGCCGATAAAATGGCGCTGATCCCTGTCCGCAATGTTGCGGAAGAAGCGCCGAAAGCGGTTCTGCGTAAGCCGGAATGGATGAAAATCAAGCTGCCGGCAGACAGTCAGCGTATCCGTGACATCAAGTCCGCTATGCGCAAGAACAATCTTCACTCGGTGTGTGAAGAAGCCTCCTGTCCGAACCTGGCCGAGTGTTTCAGCCACGGTACTGCCACCTTTATGATCCTGGGTGCCATCTGTACCCGCCGCTGCCCGTTCTGCGATGTTGCCCATGGCCGTCCGCTGCCACCGAATGCCGAAGAGCCGACTCAACTGGCCCAGACCATTGCCGACATGAAACTGCGCTACGTCGTCGTCACCTCGGTCGACCGTGACGATCTGCGTGACGGCGGTGCCCAGCACTTTGCGGATTGTACCCGCGAAATCCGTGCCAAGAACCCGGATATCAAGATCGAGACCCTGGTCCCGGATTTCCGCGGCCGGATGGATCGCGCCTTGGAAATCCTGCGTGACAGTCCGCCAGATGTCTTCAACCACAACCTGGAAACCGCACCGCGCCTGTACCGTAAGGCCCGCCCGGGTGCCAACTACCAGTGGTCGCTGGATCTGCTGAAGAAATTCAAAGAAATGCACCCGGAAGTGCCGACCAAGTCCGGTCTGATGATGGGCCTGGGCGAGACCAAAGAAGAGATCGTTGAAGTGCTCAAGGATCTGCGAGCCCACGGCGTGACCATGCTGACCTTGGGTCAGTACCTGGCCCCAAGCCGCCACCACCTGCCGGTCGAGCGTTATGTCCCACCTTCTGAGTTTGAAGAGCTGAAAGAGATTGCACTGGAGCTGGGCTTTACCCACGCCGCCTGTGGTCCGTTCGTACGCTCTTCATACCATGCCGATCTGCAGGCCAAAGGGGAAGAGGTCAAATAAGACCCGCTTCCTGCGTTGCGGCGAGCCCTGATTCCTACAGGCTCGTTTCAACCACCTTGCTCAGCAGCACAAGGATAAAAAAACCGCCCGGCTTACCGCGGCGGTTTTTTTGATCCGGCAACCAAATGGCTGGTTAGCCCTTGTTCTGATTCTCGCGCTCAACAGCTGCAGCAAACACCGGGGCCAGGCTTTCCAGCGCCGCTTCAGTCACCGGCTTGCCATCAGTGTTGGTCACGTTAATCGACGTCCGGTTGCCCAGATCGCCCAGTTGCAGGCGGTACGAGCGGTTATTGAGCTGGATTGGCAGAGTGCCCAACTCGGTCCAGAACTCATCGTCCGGCGCACGGAACTCCACATCAACAATCCCCTGCGAACGGTTTCGGCCTTCGACCGTAAAGCCCAGTTGCGTCAACAGACTCGGCAAACGCTCCCAGAACACATTGTATGGCGCCCGGGCAATAATCACCGGTAAGCCGCTGCGATCTTTACCCATCGAGATCGGGATCTGCTTCACCAGCTCCTGTGCCCGTTGACGGGCCAGCTCACGCTCCTGAAGATCATAACGCGCCATCATCAGGTTGGTCATCAGAATACTGTAACGCTCTTTGTTGCTCGCAGAAACCGGGATATCCGTCGTGCCCTCACGCCAATCGGTCAGAATAATCCGGTAGGTCGGCTGGTTGTTCACCTCCGACGTCTCAATCCGGTAGCGGCTGCTCACGACGACATCTTCGTCGCTCTGCTCCCAGCTCACCCAGTCCGTTTCTATCCGATTTTCCGACTGGCTCAACAGCGGCACATTACGCTCGGTCAGCACGTTTTGCGTCATCCGCCACAGCTTGGCCTGATCGGCCTGTTTGGCCAGCACCAGCGTCACGCCCTGACTGTCATTGACAACACGCGTGCCGGGGATCAACGTCAGCACTTGCTGCGGCGGACGAATATCGACCTCACGCCCCAGCGCGCCGGGGAAGGTCTGTACCGGGATCCGGTAATCGTCGACCTGAGACAGCTGTGCCCCCGCCGGAACATTCCAGGATTGCAATGGCTTGGTGTTCAGATAGTTAAAATCCTGGTTCGCCTGACGGCGCTGCTCCGCACCACCCGAGCATCCAGCCAGCGTCGCAACCATCACGGCCGTGATTGCCAGCCTGTATTGATTCTTCATTCAGTTTCTGCGCTCCTACCTACGCTCGCAAATTACAGCTGCACATTGGCATCTTTCAGCGCTTCAGCCACGACAGATTGCGCCGACTCACTCAGCTCTGTCAGCGGCAAACGCAAGGTGCCGTGCTCAATCAGTCCCAATTGGTGTGCTGCCCACTTCACCGGGATTGGATTGGATTCGATAAACAGATGCTTGTGCAGCGGCATCAATCGCGCATTGATCTCCTGCGCAGCTTCCAATTGACCGTTGAGAGCCAACTTGAACATGGTAGCCATATCCGCCGCCGCAATGTTCGCGGTCACGGAAATCACCCCGTGGCCGCCGGCAAAAACGAAATCCAACCCGGTCGCATCATCACCGCTCAGTTGGATAAAGTCTTCGCCACAAAGTTCCCGGGTTTTCTGAACGCGTGTCAAATCACCGGTCGCATCTTTGATCCCGACGATATTTTTCAGCTTCGCCAGACGGGCAACGGTTTCCGGCAGCATGTCCACGGCGGTACGGCCCGGCACGTTATAGAGAATCTGCGGCAGATCCGTCGACTCTGAAATGGCTTTGTAATGCTGGTACAAGCCTTCCTGAGTCGGCTTGTTGTAATACGGTGTGACACTCAGGCAACCGGCGACACCGGTTCCTGAGAACAATTTACTGAAGGTGATGGCTTCATGCGTCGCATTGGCACCCGTCCCGGCAATCACCGGAATTCGGCCGTTGGCATACTCAACGGTTTTCCTGACGACCTTCACGTGCTCATCAACCGTTAAGGTGGCTGATTCACCTGTCGTGCCAACTGCCACAATTGCATCGGTCCCTGCTGCAATGTGGTATTCCACTAATGATGCCAGGCTGGCGTAATCCACTTCACCGGCTTCATCCAGCGGCGTCACTAGCGCTACCATGCTTCCTGAAAACATGTCCATCTCCCCTATATCTGTAAGCTTTCATGGTACTTTTCAGTGACCGCAAACACAAGACAGAAGTATGTAAATCAGTGAAGTAAAGCCGCGGTTTCGGCACTCGGTAATCTGCTGGATTTTCTACATTTTGCAGGAGATTTCCCCAACTG